>NZ_CP015225.1:3364583-4037500 GCF_001623525.1 Pseudomonas fluorescens
TCCTTCACAGGATTTGAAACAGATGACCCAGGTTACCAACACCCCTTACGAAGCCCTCGAAATCGGCCAGACCGCCAGCTACAGCAAGACTGTCGAAGAGCGTGACATCCAGCTGTTCGCCGCGATGTCGGGCGATCACAACCCGGTGCACCTGGACGCCGAGTTCGCCGCCGCGAGCATGTTCAAGGAGCGCATCGCCCATGGCATGTTCAGCGGTGCGCTGATCAGCGCGGCGGTAGCCTGCGAGTTGCCTGGGCCGGGCACTATCTACATCGGCCAGCAGATGAGCTTCCAGAAACCGGTGAAAATCGGCGACACCCTGACCGTGCGCCTGGAGATCCTGGAAAAACTGCCGAAATTCCGTGTGCGCATCGCCACACGTGTGTTCAACCAGCGCGACGAGCTGGTGGTGGACGGCGAGGCCGAAATCCTCGCACCGCGCAAGCAGCAGACCGTGACCTTGCCGACGTTGCCGGCGATCACCGTCGGTTGATTCAAACTCACATGTGGCGAGGGAGCTTGCTCCCGCTCGGCGGCGAAGCCGTCGTAAAAAAAGCGACCGCGTTTGAGCAGTTCAAATGCGGTGGCTTTTTTGGGGGGCTTCGCCCCCAGCGGGAGCAAGCTCCCTCGCCACAGGGAACGCGGCGCGGCAATTACTGACGGTCTTCACGCACCTGCACGCTCGCCGTCATCCCGGCGCTCAGGTTCACCCCCTCCGGCACCTTGTCCAACTTGATCCGCACCGGTATCCGCTGGGCCAGGCGCACCCAGTTGAAGGTCGGCTCAACCTCCGCCAGCAACTGCGCATCGGGATTGGTGTTGCGGTCGGTAATGCCACGGCTGATGCTTTCGACATGGCCCTCCAGCGCATGGCCGGCGCTCATCAGCCAGATCTTGACCGGATCGCCTACGCGGATCCTCGGCAGCTTGGTTTCTTCGAAATAGGCCTGCACATAGAACGTCGAGTCGTCGATCAGCGCCATCACCGGCTGCCCGGCATTCACGTAGTTGCCTTCGGCCAGGCGCAGGTTGGTGATGTGGCCGTTGCGTGGGGCCAGGACCTGGCTGCGCGCCAGGTTCAGTTCGGCGACCTTGGCCTCGGCCTGGGCTTCGCGCAGTTCGCCTCGGGCGATGCCGGCGTTGATCTGGGCGTTTTCCCGCAGCTCGGCGCTGATGGCCTGAGGCCCAAGGGCGGCGCGGCGGCTGGCTTCGTGTTCGCGCAAGCCCAGTTGCTGCTGGCGCGTCTGCACCACCGCCCGAGCCTTCTCCAGGGCCGCCTCGAAACGCTCACGGTCGATATTCAGCAACACATCGCCGGCCTTGACCTGCTGGTTATCCACCGCCTTGAGCTCGCGCACCCAGCCCGACACGTCGGGTGCAATCACCACCACGTCGGCGCGGATCCGCGCATCGCGGGTCCAGGGTGTGAGCATGTAGTACTGCCACAAGTGAAACCCGGCGAAGATTGCCACGGCCACCATGCACAGCGTGACGGCGACACGTACGGATGTACGCATGTTCAACTCCTATAGCGGCCCGAGGACCACGGTAATAACGGTCAGGACACAGACATACAGGGCGCAGTCGAACAAGGCTTCATGCCAGATCCAGCGCCCGGCCGGCATCAGGCTGAGCAACAGGCGCAACGCACCGGTCACCAGCAACGCCAGCACCACATAAATCAGGAATGGGCTGAGCAACACCCCGCCAATCGACCACTCACGCAAGCCCATGGCTGTGCTCCCGTCGTTCAGGTTCGTGCTGGTGGCACCAGGCGCGCCAGCTGTTTTGCAATTGCACCACCGCGCCCTGGGCCAGCTTCAATGCGTCACCGGGCGGCTGGGTCGACAAGACTTTCAGGAACTCGGCGCTCGCTGGGGCCAACGCATCGGCCTGGTCACCGGTCGGGCCGTGTTCGAGCACCTGCTCCAGCGCTTCGAAATAACGACGCTGAGCCCGTGTATCAGGCACTTGGGCGACGGCCAGGCTCAGGCGCAAATGCAACAGTTCATCGCCAATGTCCAGGCCAAGCAAACCATCATCCCAGCGGCTGCGCGCCTGCACCGGCAATTCAGGGTAATGCCGCGCCAGTTGCAGCAGCCGGTCGGCCATGCGCCCGCCGAACCAACTCTCGGCGCCACGCAGGCTGCGATGGGTCAGGCGCACCAGATCGTGGAGGGTCGCGGCCAGCAGGCGGCGGCTGTGCCAGGCCGGGTTGCGCAAAATCAGCACATTGAAGGCCAGCACCGCAGCGCCCACGCCAATCATCATGGCCTGGGCGTTGTTGAAGAACGCCGCGACGTCGTACTTCATGGCATTGAGCGGTGAAATCAGCACCACGAAATGCAGGCAGAACGACGTCGCCGTGGCGAATATCTGCGGCTTGGCCATACCCAGCGCGCCGAAAAACAACGGCACGCCCATGGCCATGCAGAGCATCGCGAAACTGCTCCATTGCGGGAGTAGGAGCTCACCGAGCACGAACGCCGTCGGCACGGCCAACAAAATGCCCCGTAGAAAACTCATGCCGATCTGCGCGCCGTTCTCGCGACTGGCAAACAGGCTGCACACCACGCACGTGAGCACCAACGCGCCCGAAGCGGCGGGCCACGCTGTCGCCAGCCAGAAACAGGCCACCGCCAGGAACGCCAGCGCGCTGCGAGCACCAAAGACCATGGCCAGGGACAGATCACGATGAGGCGCCAGGGTTCGCGGTGGATCCGCCGCCTCCCTGCCCTCCTGCACCGCCGTCAGGGCTGCGCAGGCAGCCAGGGCGGTATCGAGCAACAAGGCGAACCGCGCCAGGCAGTAACTTTGCGCCGAGCTGATCTGCGGGTCGTGAGACGCATCCCATACCCGGGGGCGCAAGGCTTGCAGGGTCGCACTGTCGGCGTCGAGGGCCTGCTGTACCTCGTTCATCCATGGCTGGAGAGCCTCGGCCTCCTCGGGATCGAGCTGTTTCCACTGCCGCCGCACCGAGCGCGAAAGGCGCAGCAACATCAGCAATTTCTGGCTCAAGCCGCTGATGGCCCGGGCTCGCTGTCGGCCACGGCTGCCTTCGAACCAGGCATGTTCGCGCTGGGCATCCACCGCGACGATCCTGCCCAGAATTTCCAACAACCCTTTTCGCGCCTGGACATCACCAGCCAGGGTCGCACGGGCGGCCTGCATGCCGCTCTGCCAGGCAGCAAGGGCCTGACCGGCCAGTTGCCGCTCGACCCGCAACGGCCAGAGCAAGGCACTGGCCGCCGTGGCGCAGACAATGCCCAGGCTGATCTCGGTGCAACGCGCCACCGCCTGGTCGAACACACCCAGCGGATGGGAAATGGCCGGCAAGGCAATGATCGCCACCGTGTAACCGGCCAGCACGAACGAATACGACCAGGCACTGCGCAGCAACGTCGAACAGGCTGTGCACAACCCCAGCCAGAGCGCCAAGGCCAGCAGGAACAACCAGGGCGCCTGGGCAAACAGGCCCATGAACACCACCGACATGACGGTGCCTACCAGCGTGCCGACCAATCGTGCCAACCCCTTCTGCACCACCATCCCGGACAGTGGCTGGGCGACGATGATCGCGGTCATCAGCGCCCATGACGGCTGCTCCAGCCCCCAGCGCAGCGCCAGCCACAACGCCAGCCCAGCGCCCAGCACCGTCTTGATAGCGAACTGCAAAGCGAGACGGTCGGGGGCAAACAAGGCCTGGAAGGTAATGGGCACGTAAGAGGCTCTTCTGGGGGGACGCAATAACGATAGATGCAATATGGGGTGGTTGGCAGGCGCCAATTATTAGCTAGCTAACTATGCGAGTCCAGAGCTGTTTGCCAAGACATAAACCTAAGCGCTTTTGTGGCGAGGGAGCTTGCTCCCGCTGGGTTGCGAAGCGACCCTCTTTTTGGGCCTGCTCCGCAGTCCAGCGGGAGCAAGCTCCCTCGCCACGGGATAAAATCCTTGCCATAAAAAAACGCCAGGCAAGCTGGCGTTTTTTCATGTCAGGGCCGGTGTTTAGCTGGCGCGCGCCTGGTTACGCAGGGCCTTGACCTGGTCATGGTTGCGTTGAACGCCATGGTACTGACGCTCGACCAGGTCACGAATACCGACCAGGTTGTGCTTGGTGATTTTTTCCAGCGCCTCTTTGTAAGCCTTGAGCGCATGGTCTTCACCACGCTCGGCTTCGTTGAGCACCGCTTCTTCATCCTTGCCAGTGAACATGGATTTCACGTCGACCCAGCGACGGTGCAGGTCACCGGCAACGCTGGTGGAGGTTTCCGGATCACCGCCCAAGGAACGTACGGCCGCTTGCAACTCAGCTGCCGCAGTGGCGCAATCGGCGGCACGCTTGACGAACAGATCCTTGAGTTCTGGATGCTTGATGTCTTCAGCGCAGGTCTTGAAGCCTTCCTGGCCATCTTTGCTGGTCTCGATCAGGTCGTTCAAGACGGAGATGGATTCTTTGTTGATGTCAGTCATTTTTCAGTTCCTTTGCTTGGTGAATAAAAAACCTGCAAGGGATGTTGCATCGGCCATGCCAGTCAAAGAACCTCGTTAATTTTCTTTAAAATCAGTCAGTTAACAAAAAACAAGAAAACTGTATCCGCGTTATTTGCATGATCTGTCATTTGGCCTGCATGCAGAATGCCTGTATTTTCGAGGCAGATTTGAATCAGACGATTGCCATGAACCCGGAAAAGCTCGAATTGCTCATCACGCGTCAAATGCCGTTCGGCAAATACAAAGGTCGAATCCTGGCTGACCTGCCCGGTCAATACCTGAACTGGTTCGCCCGCGAGGGTTTTCCTCACGGTGAACTGGGGGGGTTGCTGGCACTGATGCAGGAAATCGATCACAACGGGCTGTCGGACCTGCTCGATCCCTTGCGTGCCAAACACGGCAAACCCAAGCCTCGCCCCTGACCAGTTGAGCCCCTGTCATGCCCGAAAACACGCTACGCGCCCATGATGAAGCTTTCTGGCAGACGTTTGTCGGCCGCTACGACGTCGATCCCGCCGGGCCGCTCAACCTGGAAAACGGTTACTTCGGGCGTATGTCCCGCACAGTGGTGGAGGAGTACCAGCGCAACATCGAGTTCATCAACCGGGGCAACTCGGTGTACGTGCGCCAGCATTTCGACCGTGAACACGGCGAAGCCATTCGTCGACAGGTGGCCCGGCTGATCCACGCATCCCCCCAGAGCGTGGCATTGGCCGGTAGCGCGGTGGATGCCTTGCAGACGCTGATTCGCAACTACAACGGCCTCAAACCAGGCGATCAAGTGCTGATCTGTGACCTGGAATATGCCTCGGTCAAGAGTGCAGTGCGCTGGCTGGCCCGCCAGCGTGGCGTGGAGGTGATCGAGATCGTCCACCAGCACCCTGCCAGTTTCGAAAGCCTGGTGGGCACTTATCGCGAAGCGTTCATTCGCTACCCTCGCATCAAGTTGATGGCGCTGACTTACGTCAACCACCTCACCGGACTGGTGATGCCGGTCCAGGCCATTGCCGAGAGTGCCCGCGAGTTCGCCGTCGATATCATCCTCGACGGTGCCCATGCCCTGGGCCAGATCGATTTCGACCTGAAGAAACTCGGGATCGAATTCGCCGGTTTCAACCTGCAGAAGTGGATCGGCGGGCCCCTCTCCCAAGGCTTTCTGTACATCGCCCCGCAGCGCTTGGCCGACATCGACCCGGACATGGACGAAGACAGCTACCCCGCTACCGACGTCCGCTCGCGCACGCCCCACAGCACACCCAACATCCCTGCCTTGCTCACCCTGCCGCTGGTCTTCGAAGAACACCAGGCCCTGGGTGGCGCTTCGGCCAAAGGCGCGCGCCTCTGTTATCTGCGTGACCTGTGGGTGAGCGCCGTGCGCGATGTGCCAGGCATCGAAGTCATGACCCCGGATGACCGGCGTCTCTATTGCGGGATCACCGCGATGCGCTTCACCGCCCAGGCCGATCAAAGGGCGATGGCCCATCGATTGCTCAACGACCATGGGATCTTCACCGTGGTACGCAACACCAGCGTCGGGCCGTGCATTCGCATTACCCCAGGATTGATGACCTTGGCGACTGATATCGAGCGGTTGACCCAGGCACTGATCCATCTGAGCCGAACATAGTTGTGGCGAGGGAGCTTGCTCCCGCTGGGCTGCGAAGCAGTCCTGAAACCTGTCACTGCGGTCCGCCAGGTCAATCTCATTGTGCTTTTTGGGGCCGCTGCGCGCCCCAGCGGGAGCAAGCTCCCTCGCCACCGGAATTTTGTGCTGCCATAAAAACCTGGGCAAAAAAAAACGGCGCGCCGACCAAGCGCACCGTAAAACCGTAGAACACCCAACGAGGTTCGGTAAAACAATCAGTCCAGCAGTGCCAAGGCCTCGGCGGTGCATTCCTGAATGCGGGCCCAGTCGCCGTTCTTGATCCATTCAGGATCAAGCATCCAGCTTCCGCCCACGCACATCACGTTTTTCAACGCCATGTAGCTCTTGATGTTGGCCGGGCTCACGCCGCCGGTCGGGCAGAATTTCACTTCGCCAAACGGGCCACCCAAGGCCTTGATGGCCGCGACGCCGCCGCTGACTTCGGCCGGGAACAGTTTGAAGCGACGATAACCCAGGCTGTAGCCTTCCATGATGCCCGAGGCGTTGCTGATGCCGGGCAGCAGCGGGATAGGGCTGTAGACGCTGGCCTCGAGCAGATCACGGGTGATGCCCGGAGTGACGATGAACTGCGAACCGGCGGCCTCGGCGGCGTCCAGCATGTGACGGTCGAGCACCGTGCCGGCACCGGTCACCAGTTCCGGACGCTGCTCACGCAGCACCTGGATGGCCTTGAGGCCGTATTGGGAACGCAGTGTCACTTCCAGCGCCGTCAGGCCACCGGCAGCCAGGGCATCGGCCAGTGGCAGGATGTCCTGTTCACGGGCGATGGTGATCACCGGCAGGATCCGCGCCTTGGCGCAGAGGCTGTCGATCAGGGCAACTTTGTCCGCCATGGAAACGGTCGGGGATGGGTTTGTCATAGCGGCTGATCCTTGGTTCATGGGCACCAGTAAATCTCTAACGTAGGTTGCAAGAACGCGCGGATCGGCATTTTGGCGACATCGTCACCTGCCACCGCAGCGTTCAAGGTGGTCAATTTCGACTGACCGGAAATCGACAACACTTTGTGTTGCGCCGAAGCCAGCAAGGCGCGGCTCATGGTCAAGCGCTGGTGCGGCACGGTCGGCGCCAGCATCGGCCAGCAGCGACGTGTGCCATTGGCGTCCAGTGCCTGGGCCAGGTTCGGGCTGCCAGGGAACAGCGAGGCGGTGTGTCCGTCATCGCCCATGCCCAAGACCAGCACGTCGATGGGCGGCAGCTCGGCCAACAAGCGATCCGCCTGTTCGGCAGCCGCTTCCAGGTTGCTGCTGGCGCTGTAGAGGCTCAGGAACTGGGCCTTGGCCGCCGCGCCTTGCAGCAGGTAACGCTTGAGCAGGCCTGCGTTGCTGTCGGCGTGTTCAACCGGAACCCAGCGCTCATCGGCCAGGCTGACCACCACTTTGGACCAGTCCAGCGCCTGCTTGGCCAGGTGCTGGAAAAACGCCACCGGGCTACGGCCACCGGAGACCACCAGGGTCGCCGTACCGCGTGCGTCGATTGCATTGCGCAATTGCTCGGCCACGTTCAGCGCCAGGCCTTCGGCCAGCACCACCGGGTTCTTGAACTCATGGGCGCTAACGCCCTGCGGCAGTTTCACTTCAGATATCGCCATACCATGACCTCCCATCCCGCGTGATCAGTGCAATGGAGCTCATCGGCCCCCAGGACCCAGCCGCATACGGCTTGGGCGCATCGCCGGATTTCTTCCATCCGGCGATCAACTGGTCACACCACGTCCACGCGGCTTCAATTTCATCTTTACGGACAAACAGGTTCTGATTGCCGTTCATGACTTCCAGTAACAACCGCTCGTAGGCATCGGGAATACGTGCGCTGCGATAGGTATCGGAGAAGTTGAGTTGCAGCGGACCGCTGCGCAATTGCATGCCCTTGTCCAGGCCTTGCTCCTTGGTCATCACTCGCAAGGAAATCCCTTCGTCCGGTTGCAGGCGGATGATCAGCTTGTTGCTGATCTGCAAGCGCTGCTCGGGCGCGAAGATGTAGTGGGACGGTTCCTTGAAGTGAATGACGATCTGCGACAGCTTTTGCGGCATGCGCTTGCCGGTACGCAGGTAAAATGGCACCCCGGCCCAGCGCCAGTTGCGGATGTCGGCGCGCAGGGCGACGAACGTCTCGGTGTCGCTCTGGGTGTTGGAGTTGGGTTCTTCGAGGTAGCCAGGCACCGACTTGCCCTCGCTGTGGCCGGCGATGTACTGGCCGCGCACCACCTGGGTGGTCAGGCCTTCCGGGCTGATGGGCGCCAGTGCCTTGAGCACCTTGACCTTCTCGTCACGGATGCTGTCGGCGGACAAGTCGGCCGGTGGGTCCATGGCGATCAGGCACAGCAACTGCAACAGGTGGTTCTGGATCATGTCCCGCAGTTGGCCAGCCTTGTCGAAATAGCCCCAGCGGCCTTCGATACCGACCTTCTCGGCCACGGTGATTTCCACGTGGGAAATGTAGTTCTGGTTCCACTGGGTTTCGAACAGGCTGTTGGCAAACCGCAGCGCGATCAGGTTCTGGACTGTCTCTTTGCCCAGGTAATGGTCGATGCGATAGGTACGGTTTTCCGGGAAGAACTGCGCCACGGCGTCGTTGACCTTGCGCGAAGACTCCAGGTCCGAGCCGATGGGCTTCTCCAGCACGACACGGGTGTTTTCGCTCAAGCCAACCTTCGCCAGGTTCTCGCAGATCGCCCCATACACCGCCGCCGGGGTGGCGAAATAGGCAATGACCTGCTGGGTCGAACCGGCCGCTTCGGCCAGGGCGACATAATCGTCGGCCTTGAGGAAATCCACGTGCAGGTAGGTCAAACGTGCCAGGAAACGCTCGAGTACGGCTTCGTCCAGGTCTTTTTCACCGACATAGCGACGCAGTTCGGCGGCGATGAAAGCCAGGTGCTGCTGCTCGCCGCCGGGTTCACGGGCCAGCGCAATGATTCGCGTGTCCTCGTGCAACAATTGGGCGCCATCGAGCTGGTACAGGGCAGGAAAGAGCTTGCGCAAGGCCAGATCGCCCAACGCGCCGAACAAGGCAAAGGTGCACGGTTCAACCGTAATCGAAGGCATGATGTTTGTTCTTTTATCAAGTTAAACTACAAATACCTTTTTTCAAGGTATCACTCAAGGAAAAATGTAGTAATAACCACAACATTTTTCGAAAACACCGATTCCGAGTGGTGGTCCGTCGGAGCCATCAGTAGGATAGGCCACCGCAAAGGGTCGTATCAAAGACCCGTCTTCCTAGGAATCTTGTATGGACCGCGTGCGAAATTTACTGGAACAGATCCAGAGTCGCCTTGAAGACCTGAACAAGGCCGAACGCAAGGTGGCCGAGATCATCCTGCTCAACCCGCAGCAGGCGACCCGCTTCAGCATCGCCGCCCTCGCCCAGGCGGCTTCGGTCAGTGAACCGACCGTCAACCGTTTCTGCCGCTCGTTCGGCGTCAGCGGTTACCCGGAACTCAAGCTGCAACTGGCCCAAAGCCTGGCCAGCGGCGCTGCTTATGTGAGCCGTGCGGTGGAAGCCGACGACAACCCGGAAGCCTATACCCGGAAAATCTTTGGCAGTGCCATTGCATCATTGGACAGCGCCTGCCAGGCCCTTGATCCCAATTTGATCAGTCGCGCCGTGGACCTGCTGATCCAGGCCCGGCAGATCCACTTCTTCGGTCTCGGCGCCTCCGCCCCGGTAGCGCTGGATGCCCAGCACAAGTTTTTCCGCTTCAACCTGGCAGTGACCGCGCACGCCGACGTACTGATGCAGCGCATGATCGCGTCCGTGGCCCATACCGGTGAACTGTTCGTGATCATTTCCTACACCGGTCGTACCCGTGAGTTGGTGGAAGTGGCGCGCATCGCCCGGGAAAACGGCGCCTCGGTATTGGGCCTGACCGCCGAAGGCTCGCCGCTGGCCAAGGCCAGTACCCTGAGCCTGAACATCCCCCTGCCCGAAGACACTGATATCTATATGCCGATGACCTCGCGGATCATCCAACTCACCGTACTGGACGTGCTCGCCACCGGCATGACCCTGCGTCGGGGCGTGGACTTCCAGCCGCATCTGCGCAAGATCAAGGAAAGTCTGAATGCCAGCCGATATCCGGTGGGGGATGAGTTCAACTGAACCGATCCAGAAGCCTCGCTGCCTGATCGTTCCCACGCCGCGTGGGAACGATCATCCAGCGTTAAGCCCCCACCCACGCCTGCAAACTCAGGTGCGCCCGCTCCCCCGGCGCCAGACACAGGCTGTCGGTGCCGCCACTGGCCGCTTCGACGCAGACAAACTCCGACACCTCGTCCCAACTGACCCCCAGCAACGGTCGCGCGCCGGGATGCCAGACCACGGTGTCGGCGCTGTCGCCGGTGTCGATGCACAGTTCGCGCTGCCAGGCGTGGTCCTTGAGCTGCAATTCCCCCTCATGCTGGAACACCCGCTGGCAACCGCCCTCGACCCGCAACTCGCCTTCCTGCTGGCAAACCGCACGGTTCAACTGGTCGTACCCCTGCGCGCCTTCGAGCCCAGACAGCGCTACCTCACCGATGTCACCAATACGCCAATAGGCGTGCAAGGCCTGGCTCAACTGGCAAGGCAGGCTGTCCTGGTGCTCGGTGCTCAAGCGCAGCTCCATCCGCTCACCCAGGTCTGCATGCAAGTCCACTTGCCAGTCGCACAGTTGCAGTTGCCAGTGCAAATGCACACCGTCTTTATCGCTGTGGCTGTCGAGCAGTTTCCAGTCGATCAACCGCGCCCAGCCGTGGGACGGCCAGGCATTTTCGCTGGGATGACGACCATACCAAGGCCAGCACACCGGTACCCCGCCGCGTATCGCACCGACTTGCGGCCACTTGGCCGCGCACCACAACCAGGGCTTCTGGCCTTTGGGCTGAAAATGCAGCAACTGTGCGCCCTGGCGACTGAACACCGCCTGGCACAACGGGTGGTCGATCACCAACACATCGCGCTGCCGATAGCGCTCCCACGCGAACACCGGGCGTTCGCGCAAGGATCTGAAAAAGCGTTGTAGCGGATGCTCATGCATGGGCCGCGGTCCTGGAGATCATTGAATACTCAACTATGTACGACACTATTTTGTGGCGAGGGAGCTTGCTCCCGCTCGACTGCGAAGCAGTCGTAAACGAGGCAAATGCGGTCTGGCTGACGCACCGCAGTGAATGGTTTTGGGGTCGCTTCGCAACCCAGCGGGAGCAAGCTCCCTCGCCACAGGCTTCGCACTGACCCTATGCTCCCCAAAAAAAAGCGGACAGCCATGGCCGTCCGCAAATATGCGCACATAGAGAGGAGCTTATCGCAACAGCGTTAGAACACCGACTGAATTTTCAGGCCGGCCACCAGCGCGTTGTCGACTTCATCCACACCGCCCGGGTGAGTGATGTATTGCAGGTTAGGACGCACGGTCAGCCAGTTGGTGACGTGGACACCGTAGTTGAGTTCGTAGTTGTACTCAGTGCTACGCAACGGTGCGAACAGCGGATCGTTGTAGTCGCTGACACCATTGGCCGCGTTGGTCAGCTCGGCGTTTTTCTTCACGTCTTCGTTGACATGGATGCGGGAGAAACCGATGCCGATGTCATCTTTTGGACGCGCATCGAATGGCCCCTTGTACACGAACATCAGCGACTGGTAGTTGTCGACGACGTTGGTGTCCTTGTCGTGGAAGGTCGCGTTGGCGGCGATGTTCAGGCCGCGGGACGCGTCACCGTTGTGAGTGGTGAGTTGTTGCTGTGCCACGAACCAGTAGCCGTGCTTGCTATCGTGGCTGCGATAGGCATTGCCGGTGGTTGCGGCATCGTCACCGTTGTCGTCTTCACGCACGTCATCGGCATTGGCCGTGCTCTTGTAGTAACCCACACGGTACTCACCCGGCAGGTTGTTGACCTTCGGCGACCAGACCAATTCGACCGGGATCACGGTACCCTTGGTACCACTGCCGCTGAGTTTGAAGCCGTTACCGTGCTCCAGTTGCGAGGGGTTCTGGTTGTACGCGCCGATCTGCGCATAGAACTCAGGCGTGAGGTTGTATTTCACGCGGATCGCGGCCTGGCTGACAGGCCAGTTGTACCAGATATTGGTGGCCCAGTTACCGACCTGGGAGCCGCAGAAGGCCAGGTTCTGGAATTCACAAGGGAAGGTGTTGAAGTCTTCGCCTTCGCCGAAGTAACCGGCCTTGACGTCCAGCTTGCCGTCAAGGAACTGGTGCTTGATCCACAACTGGGTCAGACGGACCATGTGACCACGGCCGTAGACTTCCTGGGAAGAACTCAAGGTGCCGGCACGCGGGTCGCCGACACGGTCGTTGGAAATGTTTTCACCGTTACGGTTGGTGAGCTGGATCTTGGCCTGGGTGTTATCCCAGCCCATCAGTTTTTCCAGGTCCAGTGCCACACCCAGACCGAACTGGTCGGAGTAACGCGCGGTCTTGTCGTTGTTGTAGCCGCCATGCAGGTTGCCACCGACTTCACCGACGTAGTCGGCCTTGATGTCGATACCCTGCTCGATCAGCTCGGTACGCTTACCACCCCAGTCACCCGTCATCCACGGCGAATCGGCGCTGAAGGCGTCGGCAGCCTGTGCGCTACCGGCCAGCATCATCGCCGCAACGGCTGACAACTGGCAGATAAGCTGGGCGTTATTTTTCTTCTTCATCCCTACATCCTCGTCTTTATTGTTATTAACTGTTTTTATCTAACGCGGTTTACAACGATTGCGGCGGGTGGTCCCCCACTCACCGCATACTCCTTCTTTGTGGAAGCACGTTGACTCCCTCATTTGTTCTTCATCGGCCTTTGAACTGCGCGACGTTCGCCGACCGAGCATCGGCTTGCGGCTGGCCAGCCACGCCCAGGCGTTCACCGGACTGCGCGTCGAATAGCAGCACCTTCGACGGATCGAATTGCAGCGTCAGGGTTTCCCCCGGCTGCGGTGCCACGTCCGGCGCCAGGCGGCAGCAGACCTTGGTGTCGTTGAGATTGACGAACACCAGGGTGTCCGGCCCGGTGGGCTCGGTGACCTGGACTTCGGCGCGAATGGTCGGCAAGCCGTTGGGCTCGCTGCCTGCCAGCATGATCTGCTCCGGGCGCATGCCCAGGATCACTTCGCGGTCTTCCAGGCCGGCGTCCTGCATGCCCATCGGCAGTTCACAACGGGCCTGGCCACTGTCGAGCAGCGCCAGCAGGCGACCGTCCTTGCGTTGCAGGCGCAGCGGGATGAAGTTCATCGGTGGCGAACCGATGAAACTCGCCACGAACAGGTTGGCCGGGTTGGTGTAGATGTCTTTCGGCGTACCGAACTGCTGGATGATCCCGTCCTTCATCACCGCCACTTTGTCGCCCAGGGTCATGGCTTCGATCTGGTCGTGGGTCACGTAGACCGTGGTGGTCTTCAGGCGCTGGTGCATCAGTTTCATTTCGGTACGCATCTCGACCCGCAGCTTGGCGTCGAGGTTGGACAGTGGTTCGTCGAACAGGTAGATCTTCGGCCGCCGCGCCAGCGCCCGGCCCATGGCCACGCGCTGTTGCTGGCCGCCGGAAAGCTGGCCGGGCTTGCGATTGAGCAGGTGTTCGATCTGCAGCAGCTTGGCCACGCGGGTGACTTCTTCGTCGATGGCGGCCTGGTTCATCTTGCGGATTTTCAGACCGAACTCGATGTTCTCGCGCACGCTCATGGTCGGGTACAGCGCGTAAGACTGGAACACCATGGCGATGTCGCGATCTTTCGGGCTCATGCCGCTGACATCCTGGTCGCCGATCATGATCGCGCCGCCAGTGATGGTCTCGAGGCCGGCGATGCAGTTCATCAGCGTCGACTTGCCACAGCCCGAAGGTCCGACCAGGATCAGGAATTCACCGTCCTTGATCGACAACTCGATGTTCTTCAGGGTGTCCGGCAGGCCGACACCATAGGTCTTGTTTACGTTGCGAAGTTCAAGCGTTGCCATGATTACCCCTTGACTGCGCCGGCCGTCAGACCGCGCACGAAATACTTGCCTGCGACCACATAGACCAGCAGGGTCGGCAGCCCGGCGATCATCGCCGCCGCCATGTCCACGTTGTATTCCTTGGCCCCGGTACTGGTGTTGACCAAGTTGTTCAGCGCCACCGTGATGGGCTGCGAATCACCGCTGGAAAACACCACGCCGAACAGGAAGTCGTTCCAGATCTGCGTGAACTGCCAGATCAGGCAGACCATGATGATCGGGGTGGACATCGGCAGGATGATCCGCCGGAAAATGGTGAAGAACCCCGCACCGTCCAACCGCGCAGCCTTGACCAGCGCGTCGGGAATGCTGACGTAGTAGTTGCGGAAGAACAGCGTGGTGAATGCCAGGCCGTAGACCACATGCACGAACACCAGGCCCGTGGTGGTGCTGGCCAGGCCCATCTTGCCGAGGGTGAACGAGGCCGGCAGCAGGACGGTCTGGAACGGCAGGAAGCACCCGAACAGCAACAGACCGAAGAACAACTGCGAACCGCGAAAACGCCACATCGACAACACGTAGCCGTTCAAGGCACCGATGGCGGTGGAGATCAGCACCGCCGGGACGGTGATCTTGATCGAGTTCCAGAAGTAGCCGTCCACCGTGGCCCAGGCCTTGACCCAGCCGATGCCGCTGACCACGGTCGGCCAGCTCAGCAGGTTGCCGGTGCTGATGTCTTCCGGCGTCTTGAAGCTGGTCAACAGCATGACCACCAACGGCACCAGGTAAAGCAATACGGCGAGGATCAGCACCGCGTAGATGGCGATGCGACTCAGGCTGATGGAAGGTTTGGCAGCGAGACTAGTCATGACGCTTGGTCCTCAGCTCGGAGTACAGGTAAGGCACGATGATTGCGAGGATCGCACCGAGCATCAGGATTGCACTGGCCGAGCCCATGCCCATCTGGCCGCGACTGAAGGTGAAGGAGTACATGAACATCGCTGGCAGGTCGGAGGAATAACCCGGGCCACCGGCCGTCATCGCGGCCACCAGGTCGAAGCTCTTGATCGCGATATGCGCCAGGATCATCACGGCACTGAAGAACACCGGACGCAGGCTCGGTAGCACCACTTTCCAGTAGATGCGCGGCATGCTCGCGCCATCGATCTGCGCGGCACGGATGATCGATTGATCGACACCCCGCAGGCCGGCCAGGAACATCGCCATGATGAAGCCCGAGGCCTGCCACACCGCAGCGATCACCAGGCAGTACACCACGCGATCCGGGTCGATCAGCCAATCCAGGCGGAAACCTTCCCAACCCCAGTCACGCAACAATTTGTCCAGGCCCATGCCCGGGTTGAGCAGCCATTTCCAGGCGGTACCGGTGACGATCATCGAGAGCGCCATCGGGTACAGGTAAATGGTGCGGATAAAACCTTCGCGACGAATGCGCTGGTCAAGGAACACCGCCAGCAACACGCCGATCACCAGGGTGATACCGATGAACAGGCCGCCGAACAGTGCCAGGTTCTTGCTCGCCACCCACCAGCGATCGTTGTCCATCAGCCGGGCATATTGCGCCAGGCCTGCCCACTTGTAGTTCGGCAGGAACGTCGAAGTGGTGAACGACAGGACGAACGTCCACAAGATATAGCCATAGAAGCCCACCAGGACGATGAACATGCTCGGCGCCAGCACCAGTTTCGGGAGCCAGCGCTGCAATGCATCGAACGGCGAGGCCTTGCTGAACACAGCAACAGAACTCATGGGAAAATCCAAAACAAGGTTACAAGGGCATCCCTTTGTGGGAGCGAGCTCTGTGGCGAGGGGATTTATCCCCGATCGGCTGCGAAGCAGCCGCAAAGCCATTGCATGCGGTGTTTCTGACACTCCGCCATTGCGACTTTTCGGGGCGGTGCGACGTTTCGCTAAATCCCCTCACCACAAAAGCTCGCTCCCACAAGGGAAGCGGCGCTAATTACTTCGCAGACTGAACCGCTGCGCCCAGTTTCTTGGCGGCATCGGCCGGGTCGGCTTTCGGGTCGTTGATGTAGTTGGTCACCACGTCAAAGAACGCACCCTGTACCGCCAACGTGGTCGCCATGTTGTGCGCCATGCTCGGTTGCAGGCCGCCCGTCTTGGCGTCTGTCAGGAAGTCCTTGGCAGCGGTCTGGGCGCAGGAATCGAAACCGTACTTGGCCATGTCGCCGAGCATGTCGTTACGAACCGGGATCGAGCCTTTGTTGATGCTGAAGACTTTCTGGAAGTTCTCGCCCAACACGACCTTGGCGATGTCCTGCTGACCGGCCGCAGTGCCTTTGTCTTTCTGCTTGAACACCGCCAGGGAGTCGATGTTGTAGGTGAAGGCCTTGTCGGTGCCCGGGAAGGCCACGCACTCGTAGTCCTTGCCGGCGACTTTCTTCGCGGCGGTCCACTCGCTCTTGGCCCAGTCACCCATGATCTGCATGCCGGCCTTGCCATTGATGACCTTGGCCGCCTCCAGGTTCCAGTCCTGGCCCTTGCCATCGTCGTCCATGTAGGTGGCGACTTTTTTCAGCTCGGTCAGTGCCTTGACCATTTCAGGGCCAGTCAGCGCTTTGTTGTCCAGGTCGACCAGGGCTTTCTTGTAGCCATCAGCGCCCATGACCGAAAGCACCACGGCTTCGAACACGGTGCTGTCCTGCCAAGGCTGGCCACCGTGGGCCAATGGAATGAAGCCCGCCGCCTTGAGCTTGTCGCCGGCGGCGTAGAATTCTTCGAGGGTGGTCGGGTTCTTGGTGATGCCGGCTTTCTTGAAGACTTCCGGGTTGATCCACAGCCAGTTGACACGGTGGATATTCACCGGCACGGCGACGTAGTCACCGTCGTACTTCACGGTGTCGGAGACTTTCTTGTCCAGCAGGCCGTCCCACTTTTCTTGCTTGGCGACGTCCTTCAGGACATCGGTATCGAGCAGGCCAGTGGTCGCCCATTCCTGGATGTCCGGCCCCTTGATCTGGGCCACGCCCGGTGGGTTGCCGGCCACGGCACGGCTCTTGAGCACGGTCATGGCAGTGGAACCACCACCACCGGCGACAGCGCCGTCCTTCCAGGTAAAGCCGTCTTTCTCTACCTGGGCCTTGAGCACATCGATCGCGGCTTTTTCACCACCCGACGTCCACCAGTGGACGACTTCCACGGTACCTTTGGATTCGGCGGCAAGAGCGCTGACAGGGAATGCTGCGACGGGAAGCAGGGAAGCAAGAGAAATGACAGTAGCGAGGCGAGAAATCGCATTCATCTAGAAGTACCTTTCTTGTTGTTATGCATGCAAGTCTGGTGCTTGCGCTGCATGGATTCTAATCAGAGGGAATCCCTTCGCAGGTAACGAAGGGACGTGCAAATGTCACGACATGGTTACACAGGCGAAGGACTGGATAACCGCGCCAGGGCTGACGCCATGCTCGGTGCCAGGGGCAGGCGCGGAATCAAGACCGCCTGCCAGGCGTGATACAAGTCCGGCTTGCCCGGCCAGATGTCGGCGCTGGGGCAGTTTTGCGGATCGAGTTCGTGATGCCAGCTGCCGTTGCAGCGGTCGATGAAATGTTTGTCACAGAACTCCCAGAATCGCCGGTACCAGGCTTCGTACTTCGCCTCGTCGGTGCGCTTGAGCAAGGCGCTGGCAGCGGCCGCCGCTTCGGCGTGGACCCAATGCAGCCGATGGCGAACCACCGCGCGGTTGTCCCAATCCAGGGTGTAGACAATGCCCGGCGCACCGTCGACGCCCCAGCCGTGACGGCAGTTCTGATCGAAGAGTTTTTGTGCGTCCTGGGCCAGCCAACCCGGGGTCAGCATGCCGATCTGGACGCGCGCCGCCTCAAGGTGCAGCAGCAGTCGCGCCCATTCGAAACCGTGGCCAGGGGTGGTGCCGTAGGGACGGAAACCATCGGCAGGATTGTCCTGGTTGTATTCGCGCAGCGGCTGCCAGTGGCGATCGAAATGCTCCACCACCAGGTAGTCGTTGGCGGCGGCATGGCCGTGGATCACCCGTTCGACGATGTGCAGGGCGCGAGCCAGCCAACGCGGGTCGTCGGTGGCATCGGCCAGGGCGAGGAAGGCTTCGGTGGCGTGCATGTTGCTGTTGGCGCCGCGATAGGCCTCTTCCTCACTCCAGTCGCGGTTGAAGGATTCGCGCAGTGCCCCCTCTTCTTCGCTCCAGAAATGCTCATCGATGATCCGCACCGCTTCGTCCAGCAACGCCGCAGCGCCGGGCCGCTGGGCCACCACCGCGGAACTGGCCGCCAGGGCGACGAAGGCATGCAGGTAGGCGGCTTTGCCCGCGCCGTCTTCATCAGGCCGTGTCGTGGCAAACCAGCCACCGTGCTCGGCGTCGCGCAAGGGGCCGCTCAGCGCCTGGACACCGTGATCCACCAGCTCGGCAAACCCCGGCAGACCCTGGATGTGGGCCATGGCAAAGCTGTGGGTCATGCGCGCGGTGTTCATGGTTTCGGCCCGTGCATTGGCCGGCAGGCGCCCCAGCTCGTCCAGGTTGCCAAAGCCGTCCGGCAGCTTCGATGCCTTGGCGAACGCCAGCAGCCGCAAGCCTTCGTCGGCAAGCCATTGCTGGTGGGCAGGGGCGTTCAGCCAACTGCTGAAGGCCGGTTGGAAGGTGTCCATTGGGTGGTACCTTTTTTGTTGTTTTGACGCAGGGAGTCTAAACAAGGGATGAGGAGTGGCAGGTAACGAAAGGGGCGAGTTATGTCACCGACTTGTGACATAACTCTGAGTGATGATCGTTCCCACGCTCCGCGTGGGAACGCAGCCCGGGACGCTCTGCGTCCCCTTTAAAGCCGAACGCGGAGCGTCCGTTGAGACATCCCCACGCAGAGCATGGGAACGATCAGTCAACGAGGTCCGCTATTCCACACTCCGAGGCAATTGCAGGGTCACCCGCAACCCCCCTTCACGCAGGTTCTGCAGGCTCACTTCGCCGCCATGGCTGTGGGCGATGTTGCGGGCGATGCCGAGGCCCAGGCCATAGCCCTGCTGTTGCCCGGCGAGGCGGAAGTGCGGTTCGAAGACTTGCTCCAGGCGCTGTTCCGGCACGCCGGGGCCTTCATCGTCGACGTGCAGGATGAAGGCGGTTTCATCGTCATCGATGTGCAGGTGAGCGTTCTGTCCGTATTTCAAGGCATTGTCGATCAGGTTGCCGATACAGCGCTTGAGGGCCAGCGGCTTGCCGGGATACGGCGCCAGGGCCCGGCCATCCTGGGTCACCCGACCGTTGCCGTTGGGCGCCAGGTAAGGTTCGACCAGGCAATCGAGCACATGATTGAGGTCCACCGGTTCGATGTTTTCGTGGATGTCGGTGTCCTTGACGCATTGCAGCGCGCCTTTGACCAACAACTCCAACTCATCCAGGTCACGACCAAACTTGGCCTGCAGGTTTTCGTCTTCCAACAGCTCGACCCGCAAGCGCAAGCGGGTGATCGGTGTGCGCAAGTCGTGAGAAATCGCGCTGAATAACTGGCTGCGTTCCGTCAGGTAACGGCTAATGCGTTCGCGCATGGCATTGAACGCCCGCCCCACTTCCACCACTTCGCTGCCGCCGCCTTCGGCAACCGGCTCCACTTCGGCGCCCAGGGACATGTCCCGCGCGGCCCGGGCCAAACGCTTGAGCGGTCGGCTCTGCCAGTGCACCAGCAAACCGATGAACAGCAACAACAAACTGCTGGTGAGCACGATGAAACCGACCTGTTGCTTGGGCAGATCCTGCTCTTCAAGGCTGGTGTAGGGTTCGGGCAGCAGCGAGGCGATGTACAGCCATTCCCCCGGCGCCATCTGGATCTGCGTGACCAGCACCGGCGGGTTCACCGGTTCCAGGGTCAAGGCGTAGTGAGCCCACGAACGGGGCAGTTCATCGAGTTTGAGCCCAGCGTTGAAAATTCGCAGGTCGTCGGGGCTGACAAAATTCACCGATATGTCGGCGTTACTGCCCAACGACCGGCGCAACACATCGTCCACCGCCTTGAGCACCGCCAGTTTGCGCGGCGTGACCGGTAGCACGTCCATGCCCAGGGGTTTGTCGTTGAGCGTGACGACAAATCGCGTACCGCCCATGCTGCGCAACTGATCCAGCACCAGCGGCCGGTAAGCCACCGGCAGCGAACGCAAATAACTGACGCTGGCGGTCATCGAATGGGCCAGGCTGCGGGCACTGGTGACCAGGCCTTCGAGCTGGGTGGCGCGCAACTGCGAGACCCAGATCAGGCTGGACAAGGTCTGGGCGAACAGCACCACCAGCAAGGTCAGCAGCAGCATCCGTCCCAGCAGCGAGCGCGGTACCGGCACCCGTCGGGCGACTTTTTTGATCCAGTCAATGACCATTGCTGGCAACCACACTGGCCGCCAGTTGATAACCGCTGCCACGCACCGTGCGAATCAGCCGCGGCGGTTTGTCGGTGTCACGCAAGCGCTGACGCAGACGACTGACCGCCATGTCGACGATCCGGTCCAGGGGCATCAGCTCACGACCGCGGGTCGCATTGCCGATGGTGTCGCGGTCGAGGATTTCCTGGGGATGATCGAGAAACAACTTGAGCAGGGCGAAATCGGCACCGGAAAGAATCACCTCCTCACCGTCGGTGTGGAACAGTCGATGACTGACCATGTCCAGCCGCCATTCATCGAAGGCCAGCACTTCGCCGCCGGGGCGCTCCTGGCCAAATTGTGCGCGGCGCAGCAGTGCCTTGATGCGCGCCTGCAATTCACGCGGACTGAAGGGCTTGCCCAAGTAATCATCGGCGCCCAATTCGAGGCCGATGACCCGGTCGGCTTCGTCGGAACTGGCGGTGAGCATGATGATGGGCACATGAGCCTGGCGTGGGTGTTGGCGAACCCAGCGGCATAGGCTGAAGCCGTCTTCATCGGGCAGCATCACATCGAGGATCACCAGGTCGCTCGGCGCCTCGTTCAGCGCCTGGCGAAACCCGGCGCCATCAGGCGTGGTGCGCACCTGGAAACCCGCACGGCTGAGGTAGGTGTCCAGCAGTTCGCGAATCTCCTGGTCGTCGTCGACCAACAAAATCGATTTGTTTACTGAACTCACGGGCCTCGTCCTTGTTGTTTGGATTGGGGCGATTATGCCTGATGGACAAGGCCTACAAACACACTACAAAAACTCTGTGGGAGCGGGCTTGCTCGCGATAGCGGTGCAACAGCCAACCTCAATGGCGACTGACACTCCGTCATCGCGAGCAAGCTCGCTCCCACAATACAGAACCTACCGAACCTTACGCGGCGGCGGATTGCTCCAACGCCACACCCGCACCCATCAGGCCGGGGTACGGCGCGGTCACCAGCCAGACCGGAATGCCCTTGAAGTAATCGCTCATGCAGCCCTTGTCGGCGAAGCAACGGGCGAAACCGCTTTCGAGGAAGAAATCGGCAAACCGCGGGACCACGCCACCGACGATGTAGACACCGCCGCGCCCGCCCAACGTCAACACATTGTTGCCGGCCACGCGCCCCAGCCAGCGGCAGAACTGCTCGAGCACTTCCAGGGCAATGGGGTCGCCAGCCAGGCCGGCGGCGGTGATGGATTCGGGGGTGTCGAGCACCGGCACATGGCCATCCACCGCGCAAATGGCCCGGTACACCCGAGGCAACCCGCTGCCACTCAGGGCGGTTTCGGCGCTGACGTGGCCGATCTCGTTGTAGATGTGCTGCCACAGCTGGGTTTCCCGCGGGCTGCTCAGGGGCAGGTCGACATGGCCGCCCTCCCCCGGCAACGCGGCGAAACGGCCTTCGCCCAAGTCCAGCAACGTACCAACGCCCAGCCCGGTACCCGGGCCGATCACCACTGCCGGGCGCAACGGCTCCGGAGTGCCTTCGCATACGACCCGGTACTCATCGGGACGCAAGCAAGTCATGCCCAGGGCCATGGCCGAGAAATCGTTGACCAGCAACAGCTTCTCCACCTGCAAGGTCTGGCAGAACGCCAGGTTGCTCAGGCGCCAGTGATTGTTGGTAAAGCGAAACTCATCGCCGCTCACGGGCCCGGCCACCGACAGGCACACCGAACCGATGGCGCCCTGTTTCAGGCCCAGGCCACTCAGGTACACCTGGATGGCATCTTCCGGGCAGGCATAATCCGCTGTTGCCAGCACCTGGATGTTTTCCAGGGTGTGGTTTTTCCACAGCGCAAAGCGTGCGTTGGTCCCACCGATGTCACCGACCAAAGCCAGTTTCAATTAAGCGTCTCCAGGGCAGAAGTGAAGGCGCTGGCGCCCTGCTCCGCCGAGCTGAAGGCCATGCGCATGAAACCGAACAGCTCGCGGCCGGTGCCGATGTTGTTGCCCAACAGGCCCTTGGCCGGCGTGCGCGCGGCGAATTCCTCGGCGTCCACCTTCAATTCCAAGGTGCCTTTGACGCCATCGACGCGGATGATATCGCCCTCCTGCACCCGGGCCAACGCACCACCGACATAAGCTTCGGGGCTGACATGAATGGCCGCCGGGATTTTCCCCGACGCACCGGACATGCGCCCGTCGGTCACCAGCGCCACTTTGAAGCCACGGTCCTGCAATACGCCGAGGAACGGCGTCATCTTGTGCAGCTCGGGCATGCCGTTGGAGCGCGGGCCCTGGAAGCGCATCACCGCGACGAAGTCTTTCTCCAGCAGGCCGGCCTTGAATGCATCAGCCAGGTCCTGCTGATCCTGGAAGACCATGGCCGGGGCTTCGACGACCTGGTTTTCCAGGGCCACAGCCGAGACCTTCATCACGCCACGGCCCAGGTTGCCTTCCATCACCCGCAGGCCGCCTTCCGGCGAGAACGCGCGGGCCACCGGGCGCAGGATATTTTCGTCGAGGCTTTCGATCGGGCCGTCGCGCCACACCAGCTCGCCGTCCTCGAGGAACGGCTCCTGGGTGTAACGGCTCAGGCCGTGACCGAGCACGGTGTTGACGTTTTCGTGGAGCAGACCGGCTTCCAGCAATTCGCGGATCAGGAACGACATGCCGCCCGCCGCCTGGAAGTGGTTGATGTCGGCCTTGCCGTTCGGGTAGACATGACTCAGGGTCGGCACCACCTCGGAGAGGTCGGCCATGTCCTGCCAGGTCAGTTGGATGCCCGCCGCCATGGCGATGGCCGGCATGTGCAGGGTGTGGTTGGTGGAGCCACCGGTGGCGTGCAGCGCAACGATGGAGTTGACCAGCGAGCGTTCGTCGACGATCTCGCCGATGGGCATGAAGTTGCCGCTCTGCTTGGTCATGCGCGTGACCTGGAACGCCGCTTCACGGGTCAGGGCATCGCGCAACGGCGTATTCGGGTTGACGAACGAGGCGCCCGGCAAGTGCAGGCCCATCACTTCCATCAGCAACTGGTTGGTGTTGGCTGTGCCGTAGAAGGTGCAGGTGCCCGGGCTGTGGTAGGACTTCATCTCCGATTCCAGCAGCTCTTCGCGGGTGGCCTTGCCTTCGGCGTAGCGCTGGCGAACGTCGGCTTTTTCCTTGTTGGAGATGCCGGACACCATCGGTCCGCCGGGTACAAAGATCGTCGGCAAGTGACCGAAGCGCAGCGCCCCCATCATCAGGCCCGGAACGATCTTGTCGCAGATACCGAGCATCAGCGCGCCATCGAACATGTTATGGGACAACGCCACCGCCGTGGACAGCGCGATCACTTCGCGACTCGGCAGGCTCAGTTCCATCCCCGCCTCGCCCTGGGTCACACCGTCGCACATGGCGGGCGTGCCGCCGGCGAACTGGCCGACCGAGCCGATCTCGCGCAGGGCTTTCTTGATCTGTTCCGGGAAGGTTTCGTAAGGCTGGTGGGCCGAGAGCATGTCGTTATAGGAAGACACGATGGCGATGTTGGCGGCGTTCATCATCCGCAGGTGATGTTTGTCTTCGGTGCCGCAACCGGCCACGCCGTGGGCGAAGTTGGCGCATTGCAGCTTGCCGCGCGTCGGCCCGTCGCTGGCTGCACCACGGATCAATGCAAGGTAAGCCTGACGCGTGGCGCGGCTGCGGGCGATAAGCCGTTCGGTGACCTCAAGGACGCGGGGATGCATGTGTAGAACTCCAGGCTAACGGGTGTGGCGACCTGATTGTCTATGCTGGTCAAAAGCCCCCTGGCGTTGGGCGACAGGCGGTTTATTGACCATTCGGACCAGTTGATTCAGGTCACTCGTTGTAGATAAAACAAAATATTGCCACTAAAAAGGCTTGTTTTCTATTTTTATGCGAATAATCTTGTAATTCCAACAACAAATCGATGGCGGCGCCGTTAATGACTCTTCGAATCGCAATCAATGGTTTTGGCCGCATCGGCCGCAACGTTCTTCGTGCACTGTATACCCAAGGCTATCGTCGCGACCTGCAGATCGTCGCCATCAATGACCTGGGCGACAGTGCGATCAACGCTCATCTGCTCAAGTTCGACACGGTCCACGGCACGTTCGATGCCGACGTGCAGCACGATCACGAAAGCCTGACGGTCAATGGCGACCGCATCTCGGTCAGCGCCATCCGCAACCCGGCCGAACTGCCTTGGGCCGCTGAAAAAATCGACGTCGTGTTCGAATGCACCGGCCTGTTCACCGACCGTGCCAAGGCAGCCGCGCATATCAGCGCCGGCGCCCGCAAGGTGATCATCTCGGCCCCGGCCAAGGGCGCCGACGCCACCGTGGTGTATGGCGTGAACCACGACATCCTGCGCCAGTCCCACCAGATCATCTCCAACGCTTCGTGCACCACCAACTGCCTGGCCCCGGTGGCCCAGGTGCTGCACCGCGAGCTGGGCATCGAAAGCGGCCTGATGACCACCATCCATGCCTACACCAACGACCAGAACCTGACCGACGTCTACCACAGCGATCCGTACCGCGCCCGCTCGGCCACCCAGAACATGATCCCGAGCAAGACCGGCGCCGCCGAAGCGGTGGGCCTGGTGCTGCCGGAACTGGCCGGCAAGCTGACCGGCATGGCGGTGCGCGTACCGGTGATCAACGTCTCGCTGGTGGACCTCACCGTGCAGCTCAAGCGCGAAGCGTCGGCCGAGGAAGTCAACGAACTGCTGCGCCAGGCCAGCCAGCATTCGAAGATCCTCGGCTACAACACCCTGCCGCTGGTCTCCAGCGATTTCAACCACAACCCGCTGTCGTCGATCTTCGACGCCAACCACACCAAGGCCAGCGGCAAGCTGCTCAAGGTACTGGCCTGGTATGACAACGAATGGGGTTTCTCCAACCGCATGCTGGATAACTGCCTGGCGTTGTGTAACGCCGAGTAACTCATTGCTGGCCAATGTGGAGCGGGCCTGTAAGAGCAAACCTTGGGAGCAGGCTTGTGGGAGCAAAGCCTGCTCGCGATGACACCGTCGCATGCAGCACCTGTGCAGGCTTTGAGAACGCTATCGCGAGCAAGCTTTGCTCCCACAGGTTGCGCTCCCCGCATGGCTTGGCGTGATGAAATGAAGGCTTGACCCGCAACGTAGATGATAAGCATTATCATCAACTCAAACCGGATCGGGCCCTACCGTGAGTCAATCGCGCTTTCATCACGTCTTCCTCGCCCAACGCACACCGCTGCTGCGCACCCTCGAGCGCATGGTCAGCAACCCCAGTACCGCCGAAGACCTGCTCCAGGAAACCTACCTGCGTGTCACCCGTGCATTGGCCGAACGCACGGTCGAGCACCTCGAACCCTTTGTTTTCCAGACCGCCCGCAACCTGGCGCTGGACCATCTGCGTGCCCGGCGCATCCAGTCGCGGACCTTGCTGGATGACGTACCGCCGGAAGTCGTCCACAACGTCGTCGCCCCCCAGAGCAGTGCCGAGGACGCCGCCCATGCCCAGCAACTGCTCGAACGCCTGAACGTCAGCCTCCAGGCCCTGAGTTCGCGACAACAGCAGATCTTCATTCTCAGCCGCCTGCATGGCCACAGTTACCAGCAGATCGCCGAACGCCTGGGCGTCTCCCTGAGCACCGTGCAAAAGGAACTGAAACTGATCATGGCGATCTGTGTGGGTGTGGCTGAACGTAGCCACGGCGAGCAGTGACCCGCCACCACGCGTCAGGCCATAAGCTGCGTACACGCTTGCCACTTGCTGCGTACAGCTTGTAGCTTGAGCCCATGCCGCTAATACCGAGACCCCACTGTGACGGACAATCTCCGCTCTGCCGAGCCCACTGCGACGCCGGAAACCGCCCATGCCATGGAGCAGGCGCTGGACTGGCTGATCCTGCTGGACACCCCCAGCGAGGAACAGACGCGGCAGTTCCACGCCTGGCTGGCGGCCGATCCGCGCCACGGCGAGGCGTTCGCCCGAGCCCAGGCGATCTGGAACGGCCCGCAGGTGATGGAAAGTGCCCGCCAGCTTGAAGCCGCGCCCAAGGTTACCGCGCTGTCGCGCCTGCGCGCCCACTGGAAACCCCTGGCCACTGCCGCCGTGCTGTTTCTCGGTCTGTTCAACTTCAGCGACCTGCCCCTGCGCCTGCAGGCCGACCACCTGACCGTGGTCGGTGAGCGCCAGCGCCTGCAGTTGGAGGACGGCTCCAAGGTCTTGCTCAACACCGATTCGGCCTTCTCCAGCACGTTCAACGAGCAGCGACATGTGGCGCGCCTGTACAAGGGCGAGGCGTTTTTCGAAGTCCCGGGCAACCGTAACCTGCCGCTGGAAATCGATGCCGGCCCAGTCATGGCCAGCGTCAGCGACACCACGTTCGCCGTGCGCTACCTCGACGGCGTGGCCCAGGTCCAGGTGCAGCGTGGCGACGTGGACCTGCGGGCCACCCGCAACGACACCCATGTGCGGCTGTCAGCTGGCGAAAGCATCCGCATCGGCCCCAACGGCTTCGACCGCCCGGCCCGGCTCGATGCCAACACCGACCTGGCCTGGGTCCAGGGTCGGCTGGTGTTCGAAAACCGGCCCCTGAGCCAGGTACTGGCCGAGCTGCGACGCTATTACCCCGGCTGGATCATCAACAGTAACGAACAATTGGCCAACGTGGCTGTGACCGGCAACTACCGCCTCGACCAGCCGCTGGACGTGGTCCGTTCGCTGGCCCATATCACCTCGGCGCGGCTTCAGGAGTTCCCGGCGCTGGTGATCCTGAACTGAATGAGAATTATTTTTACTCGATAGGCTCCGCTGATTCGTCTCGTTATAGCCAATGCAATTGATTCGCATCCAACGATGTGAATCTGCACCTATAACAGATGCGACACGGAGCGCTATCGATGTCCTCTCGCCTTACTTGCCGGTTTCTTGCCCCCTCTTGCACGCTGTCATTGCTCACCGCCGCCCTCCTGATGGCCGGCACAGCGCCGCTCGCCCTGGCCGCCACCACCGTGCAACCCGCTGCACGCAACATGGGCGACTACACCTTTGCCATCGCCCGGCAGCCCCTGGTTTCGGCCCTGAATGCATTCACTGCGGTCACCGGCTGGCAAGTCGGGATGCCCGCGGAACTGGCCGCAGGCGTCGCCTCGCCAGGAGTGAACGGCTCGCTGTCACCTGAAAAAGCCATGGAGCGCCTGTTGGTGGGGACCCACCTGAGCTATCGCAAGCTGGGCGACAACAGCATCGTCCTGGAAAAACGCAGTGCCGGCGGCGCGCTGGAGTTGCAACAAGTAACCATCAGCGCCACCCGCCAGGAACAGGACATCACCAGCGTACCGAGCACGGTCACGGTCCACGACCGCCAGGAACTGGATCGCAACAACGTCAATACCCTCAAGGATCTGGTGCGCTATGAACCAGGCGTATCGGTGGGCGGCGCGGGCCAGCGCGGCGGTATCAGCGGCTACAACATCCGCGGCATCGACGGCAACCGGATCCTGACCCAGGTCGACGGCGTGGAAATTCCCGGCGGCTTCTTCAACGGCCCCTACGCCAAGACCCAGCGCAACTACGTCGACCCGGAAATCATCAAGCGCGCGGAAATCCTGCGCGGTCCGGCCTCGGTGTTGTACGGCAGCAATGCCATCGGCGGTGCCGTCAGCTACTTCACCCTGGATCCGAACGACATCATCAAGCCAGGCGAGGATGTTGGCGCCCGCCTGAAGACCGGCTACAGCTCCGCCGACGAGAGCTGGCTCAAGTCCGCCACCGTCGCTGGCCGTAGCGGCCAGTTCGACGGCCTGTTGCACTACAGCCAGCGCGACGGTCATGAAACCGAATCCTACGGCAGCCACAACGGCACCGGCCTGGACCGCACCGCGGCCAACCCAGAAGACGTGCGCGCCAACAACGTGCTGGCCAAACTCGGCTGGAACTACAGCGACGACGCACGCCTTGGCCTGGTCTACGAGAAGTACAAGGACGACCGCGACAGCGACCTGAAAAGCGCCTACGGCGGGCCCTACGCCAACGGCCAGCCGGCCATCCCCGACTTTGTACTGCCCGGCGGCATGTACCAGTGGCGCACCGGCAACGACACCATCAGCCGCGAGCGTTTCGGCCTGGAACACAGCTTCGCCCTCGACAGCCTGCTGGCCGATCACATGAAGTGGAGCCTGAATCACCAGGTCGCCAAGACCGACCAGAGCACCGCCGAATTCTATTTCCCCATCACCCGCCAGGTCCTGCGCACCCGGGAGACCCTCTATGAAGAGAAACAGTGGGTCTTCGACGCGCAACTGGACAAGGCCTTCAGCGTCGCCGACACCGATCACGCGCTGACTTACGGCACCACCCTCAAGCAACAGAAAGTCACCGGTTCGCGCAGCGGCAATGGTGTGTGCCTGGCGGTGGGTGTCGGTTGCTCTGCGGTGGGCGCCATCAGCACCCGGGACGTGCTGGCAAAAGCCAGTGACTTCCCGGACCCGACCATCAACAGCTACGCCCTGTTCGTCCAGGACCAGATCAGTTGGGACAAATGGACCTTCACGCCTGGCCTGCGCTACGACTACACCCAGCTCAAGCCGCACCTGACCGAGGAATTCCTCAACACCGTGGACCCCACCAGTGGTGGTGAGGTCAGCGACAAGAACAAGACCTGGCACCGCGTCTCGCCGAAATTCGGCGTGACCTATGCCCTGACCGACCAGTACACCTGGTACGGGCAGTACGCCGAGGGTTTCCGCACCCCGACCGCCAAGGCCCTGTATGGCCGTTTCGACAACCCTGGCGCTGGCTATAGCGTGGAGCCCAACGCCGACCTGGAAGCGGAAAAAAGCCAGGGCTACGAGACCGGCCTGCGCGGCCGCTTCGACTCCGGCTCGTTCGACGTGGCGGTGTTCTACAACAAGTACCGCGATTTCATCAACGAGGACGCCATCACCCCCGGTGCCGACCAGTTGACCTTCCAGAGCAACAACATCAAGCACGCCACCATCAAGGGTGCCGAAATCAAGGGACGCCTGGACCTGGACGTGCTGGGCGCGCCAAATGGCCTGTACACCCAAGGTTCGGTGGCCTACGCCTACGGTCGCAACAACGACACCGGCGAGCCGCTCAACAGCGTCAACCCGCTGACCGGAGTGTTCGGCCTGGGCTACGACCAGGACCGCTACGGCACTTTGCTCAGTTGGACCTTGGTCAAGAAAAAGGACCGGGTCGACGACAGCAACTTCAACTCGCCTGATGGCGTGAGCAGCCAGTTCAAGACACCGGGCTTCGGCATCCTCGACCTGAGCGGTTTCTACAAGGTGACCGACGACGTCACCGTCAGTGGCGGCCTCTACAACCTCACCGACAAGAAGTACTGGCTGTGGGACGACGTGCGCGGCTACGACAGCGTCGGCGAAGCGGCGGTATTGAGCCCCGCCAACCTCGATCGTCTGACGGCGCCGGGGCGTAACTTCGCGGTGAACCTGATCTGGGATATCTGACCCAGGCCCAAGGATTTCCCCTGTGGCGAGGGAGCTTGCTCCCGCTGGGCTGCGCAGCAGGTCCATTTTTGTGAGTGCTTCGCACTCAAGCGGGAGCAAGCTCCCTCGCCACACAATGTGCTCACTCAAAGGACTTTTTCATGAATACCCTGCGCCCCGCTTCACGCTCCCAACGCCTGAACCAGATCACCCACGAGCCCCACAGCAAGCTCGACGCGCTGGTCAAGGCCCACGCCCCGTTCGAAACCCCGGCCAGCTTCGCCCGTTTCGTCGTCGCCCAGTACCTGTTCCAGTCGGAACTGGTGGCGCTGTACAACGACGCCGAGCTGTCCGCCCTGATTCCCGACCTGCCGGCCCGTTGCCGGGCCGACGCAGCCAAGGCGGATCTCGCCGACCTGGACACCGAAGTCCCCGCGCCGGTGGCCGGTGCGGTGAACAAACCGACCCAGGCCGAAGCCCTGGGCTGGCTGTTCGTCTCCGAAGGCTCCAAGCTCGGCGCCGCGTTCTTGATCAAGCGTGCCGTGGGCCTGGGGTTGAGCGAGACCTTCGGCGCCCGGCACCTGGCAGAACCTGCCGGTGGGCGCGCCGAAGGCTGGAAAACCTTCACCCGCACCCTCGACAGCCTGGCCTTTACCGAACAGCAGGAAGCCGAGGCGGACAAAGGTGCGCTGGATGCGTTCAACCGGTTTACGGTGTTGCTGGAACAAGCTTATGCGGCCGAGCTGGCCTGATTCATACCGCTCCCACAGAGATTGTGCATGACTGAAAAACGCTGATGAGCCGTCCCTCGAAACTCACCCAACTGCTCTTCGCCCTGCTCGCCTACGCTAGCCTGGGCATTGGCCTGGTCGCCATCGTCGTGCCTGGCCTGCCGACGACCGAGTTCATCCTGCTGGCCGCCTGGGCCGCGACCCGCAGTTCGCCGCGCCTGAGCGCCTGGCTGGAGAACCATCGTCTGTTCGGGCCGATTCTGCACAACTGGCGCAACGGCAAGGTTATCCCGCGCCGGGCCAAGGTCGGTGCCACTACCAGCATGCTGCTCTGCGCAGGCTTGATGCTGGTGCTGCTCGACCACGCCTGGCCGCTTTACCTCGCGCTCGCCGGCATGGGCCTGGGCAATCTGTGGATCTGGTCGCGCCCGGAGCAGGCACGGGGCTCTTGTGGCGAGGGAGCTTGCTCCCGCTGGGCCGCAAAGCGGCCCCCAACGGATTTTTGATCTATGATCGCCCTCTCGTACTGGAGGGCTTTCGATGTCAGATCTGCTCACGTCCATGCAAACCGCACTCGGCTTGCCCACGACCCCGATCACCTTCGCTGGCGATGGCGCGCTGCCCTCGGCCTTCGCCGTCACGGAGCTGGCCAGCGCCAGCATCGCCGTGGCCGGCCAGGCGACCGCCGAACTCATCCAGCAACAAACCACTCGCCTGCCACCTGTCGAGGTCGACCGACGCCTGGCGTCGTTCTGGTTCTCCACCTCCCTGCGCCCCATCGGCTGGAGCGTGCCGCCGATGTGGGACCCGGTGGCCGGCGACTACGCCAGCGCCGACGGCTGGATTCGCCTGCACACCAACGCACCGCATCATCGCCTTGCGGCGGAAAAAGTCCTCGGCACCTGCGCCGACCGCGCCGACATGGCGGCCAGGGTGGCCCGATGGAACAAGGCCGAGCTGGAACAGGCCGTGGTCGACGCAGGCGGTTGCGCTGCCGAGATGCGTTCGTGGCAAGCGTGGCAGGCCCATCCCCAAGGCCTGGCGGTGAACGCCGAGCCGCTGGTGCACCTGAGTGAAACGACTGGAGAGCAGCGCAAACCCTGGCTCGGCTCCGTGACCCAGCCACTGGCGGGCCTCAAGGTGCTGGATCTGACCCGCGTGCTGGCCGGCCCCGTCGCCAGCCGCTTCCTCGCTGGCCTGGGGGCCGACGTGCTGCGCATCGACCCGCCGATCTGGAATGAACCCGGCGTGGTGCCGGAAGTCACCCTGGGCAAACGCTGCGCCCGCCTCGACCTGCATCGGGCCGATGATCGCGCGGCATTCGAGGCACTGCTCAAGGACACCGACATCCTTTTGCACGGCTACCGTGCCGACGCCCTGGAACGCCTGGGCTACGGCGCCGAGCAGCGCCGGCAGATGGCCCCGGGCCTGATCGACGTCAGCCTCAATGCCTACGGCTGGAGCGGCCCGTGGCAGAACCGGCGCGGCTTCGACAGCCTGGTGCAAATGAGCAGCGGCATTGCCGAAGCCGGCATGGGCTGGAAACACACCGACAAACCAACACCGCTGCCGGTGCAGGCGCTGGACCATGGCACCGGCTATCTGCTGGCGGCCAGCGCCCTGGTGCTGTTGTCCCGGCGCCTGGCAAGCGGTCAGGGCGGCTCGGCACGCCTGTCACTGGCACGCACGGCGAAGCTGTTGATCGAACGTGGCGCAGGGGATTCGACCCTATTGCGAGCCGAGGCTGAGGATGATCAGGGCCTGGTGGTCGAACAGACGCCATGGGGACCGGCCCATCGCCTGCACGTGCCCTTGAAAATCACCGGGACGCCGCTGCAGTGGACCTTGCCAGCGGCGGAACTGGGCGCGCATCGGGCACGGTGGTGACGCTCACTACCGGTTAAAAAATGCCCTTTGTGGCGAGGGAGCTTGCTCCCGCTGGGCTGCGCAGCAGCCCCCTCCAAAAGCCACTACAATCAGCTTGAAACACCGCGTCGTCGTGCCTCGGGGCCGCTGCGCGCCCCAGCGGGAGCAAGCTCCCTCGCCACAAGAGTCCGCCTCGACAACGTGGTAGCCTCACAGTTCCAAAAACCCACTGTACAACCCATAAGCCGCCCCCCCCGCCCCCGCCATCACGCAGGCAAAGACGCCTTTTTCCACATGGGTGAACAAGGGCTGTCCCTGCTCGCGCTTGGCCTGGGCAAACAGGATCACCCCGGGCGCATACAACAGCGCCGACAACAGCAGGTATTTCACGCCGCCGGCATACAGCAGCCACACCGCGTAGCACAGCGCGACACCACCGATGCACAGGTCTTTCATGCGCCGTGCCGAGCCCTGTTCGTAGGTTTCCCCCCGGGCGCAAAGCAGCACCGCATAAGCCGCCGACCACAGGTACGGCACCAGGATCATCGACGAGGCGAGGTAGATCAGGCTGGTGTAGGTGCCTGCGGAAAACAGAGTGATCAGCAAAAACAGCTGGATCATGCCATTGGTCAGCCACAGCGCGTTGACCGGCGCACGGTTGGCATTCTCCTTGGTCAGGAACGCCGGCATGGTCTTGTCCCGGGCGGTGGCGTAGAGGATTTCAGCGCACAACAGCGCCCAGGACAGCAGGGCTCCCAGCAGTGAAACCGCCAGCCCCAGGCTGATCAGCAACGCGCCCCAGGGCCCGACAATGTGCTCCAGCACACCGGCCAAGGATGGGTTCTGCAACTGTGCCAGTTCCCGCTGGCTCATGACCCCCAGGGACAACACATTCACCAGCACCAGCAGCGCCAATACCCCGAGAAACCCGATCACCGTCGCACGCCCTACGTCCGCACGTCTTTCTGCCCGTGCCGAATAGACGCTGGCGCCTTCGATGCCGATAAACACGAACACCGTCACCAGCATCATGTTGCGCACCTGGTCCATCACACTGCCCAGGTCCGGATTCATCGCGCCCCAGATATCGCGGGTGAAAACCTCGGCCTTGAAGGCCACGGCGGCCATGACGACGAACATCAACAGCGGCACGACCTTGGCCACGGTGGTCACTAGATTGATGAAGGCCGCCTCCTGGATCCCGCGCAGCACCAGGAAATGCACCGCCCACAGCAACAACGACGCACAGCCGATGGCCACCGGCGTGTTGCCTTGGCCGAACACCGGGAAGAAGTAGCCCAAGGTACTGAACAGCAGCACGAAGTAACCGACATTGCCCAGCCAGGCACTGATCCAGTAGCCCCAGGCAGACGAGAAGCCCATATAGTCACCGAAGCCGGCCTTGGCATAGGCGTACACGCCCGAATTCAATTGCGGCTTGCGATTGGCCAGGGTCTGGAACACGAAGGCCAGGGTCAGCATGCCGATGGCGGTGATGGCCCAGCCGATCAGCACCGCGCCGACATCGGCCCGGGCCGCCATGTTTTGCGGCAGGGAAAAAATCCCGCCGCCGATCATTGACCCCACCACCAGTGCGATCAGTGCGCCCAGTGGCAACTTTTCAATCGGCTGCGGCATCTTCTCTCACTATTAAATTAAGTAAATAAAGCGACATAACGTTTTTGAATAACGTCATCCACACAAAGTCCAAAGACTTATGACCCGGCCATTCTCCAATGGCCCTAATTAAAAAGACCATGACATCCCATCATTATTGTCACGAACGCAGCCTACAAAATAGTTGCGACTCAGTGGAAATCAACTAGCGTGAATAATCCTGCGGCAAGAAAAACTTCACAAATCCTTTGCCAAAGGCCCTGAAACGGGCCTTTCGAGCAACTTCAAGACGCCAACGAACGGTGTTAACTCCTTCATTAACAATGGAATGTTGCCATGCACTGATCCAGATCAGCTATTCAACTTTCAAATCGACTTAGTCTGTTGACTCTCTTCTCCTGCACTGGAGTCTCGCAAATGTCTGATACGCCCGGAAAACTTCGATTAGGTGCGTTGGTTGCACTGGTTGTCGGCTCCATGATCGGCGGCGGGATCTTTTCCCTGCCACAAAACATGGCCGCCAGCGCCGACGTCGGTGCGGTGCTGATCGGCTGGGCCATCACCGCCGTCGGCATGCTGACCCTGGCCTTCGTGTTCCAGACCCTGGCCAACCGCAAACCCGATCTGGACGGCGGTGTGTATGCCTACGCCAAGGCCGGCTTCGGCGACTACATGGGCTTCTCCTCCGCCTGGGGTTACTGGATCAGCGCCTGGCTGGGCAACGTCGGCTACTTCGTGCTGCTGTTCAGTACCTTGGGCTACTTCTTCCCGGTGTTTGGTGAAGGTAATACCGTCGCCGCGGTGATCGGCTCATCGGTCCTGCTATGGGCTGTGCACTTCCTGGTATTGCGAGGCATCAAGGAAGCAGCATTCATCAACCTGGTGACCACCATCGCCAAGGTCGTACCGCTTGTACTGTTTGTGCTGATCGCCGTATTCGCGTTCAAGCTCGATATTTTCACCGCTGATATCTGGGGCCTGAAGAACCCAGACTTGGGCAGCGTGCTGAATCAGGTGCGCAACATGATGCTGGTCACCGTGTGGGTGTTCATCGGCATCGAGGGCGCGAGTATTTTTTCCGCCCGCGCAGAGAAACGTACCGACGTGGGCAAGGCCACCGTCATCGGCTTCATCACCGTACTGCTGTTCCTGGTACTGGTGAACGTGCTGTCCCTGGGCATCATGACCCAACCTGAACTGGCGAAATTGCAGAACCCGTCCATGGCCGCCGTGCTGGAGCATGTCGTGGGGCACTGGGGCGCGGTGCTGATCAGCGTCGGCCTGATCATCTCGCTGCTCGGCGCCCTGCTGTCCTGGGTATTGCTGTGCGCCGAGATCATGTTCGCCGCTGCCAAAGACCACACCATGCCCGAGTTCCTGCGCCGGGAAAACGCCAACCACGTACCGGCCAACGCCCTGTGGCTGACCAACGCAATGGTCCAGCTGTTTTTGGTCATCACCCTGTTCTCGGCCAGCACCTACCTGTCACTGATCTACCTCGCCACTTCGATGATCCTGGTGCCGTACCTGTGGTCGGCGGCCTACGCCGTGCTGCTGGCGGTGCGCGGCGAGACCTACGAAGGCTTCGCGGCCGAGCGGCGCAAGGACCTGATCATCGGCGCTGTCGCCCTGATCTACGCCGTATGGCTGCTGTACGCCGGCGGGATCAAGTACCTGCTGCTCTCTGCCCTGCTCTATGCCCCCGGCGCGATCCTGTTCGCCAAGGCCAAGCGCGAGTTGGGCAAACCGATTTTCACCTCTGTCGAGAAGCTGATTTTCGCCGCAGTGATCGCAGGCGCCCTGGTGGCGGCCTACGGGCTCTACGACGGCTTCCTGACCTTGTAGTTGGCTGATTGTTCTAACTGGAGGATTTGTAATGACCACGGAAAAAGTGAAATACGGCGTGCATTCCGAAGCCGGCAAATTACGTAAAGTCATGGTGTGTTCCCCAGGCCTGGCCCACCAGCGGCTGACCCCGAACAACTGCGACGAGCTGCTGTTCGACGATGTGATCTGGGTCAACCAGGCCAAGCGCGACCATTTCGATTTCGTCACCAAGATGCGCGAGCGCGACATCGACGTGCTGGAAATGCACAACCTGCTGACCGACATCGTCGCCATTCCCGAAGCCCTGGACTGGATCCTGCAGCGCAAGATCACCGCCAACTCGGTGGGCCTGGGCCTGGTGAACGAAGTCGGTTCCTGGCTACGCAGCCTGGAGCCGCGCCATATCGCCGAATTCCTGATTGGCGGCGTCTCGGCCGACGACCTGCCGGACAGCTTCGGTGGCAAGACCATTCAGATGTTCCGCGACTTCCTCGGGCACTCCAGCTTCATCCTGCCGCCGCTGCCCAACACCCAGTTCACCCGCGACACCACCTGCTGGATCTACGGCGGCGTGACCCTGAACCCGATGTATTGGCCGGCGCGGCGCCAGGAAACCCTGCTGGCCAGCGCCATCTACAAATTCCATCCCGAGTTCACGAACGCCGACTTCCAGATCTGGTACGGCGACCCGGACCAGGATCACGGCAACGCCACCCTTGAAGGCGGCGACGTGATGCCCATCGGCAACGGCGTGGTGCTGATCGGCATGGGCGAACGCTCGTCCCGCCAGGCCATCGGCCAACTGGCGCTGAACCTGTTCAAGCACAAGGCCGTGGAACGGGTGATCGTCGCCGGCTTGCCGAAATCCCGCGCGGCCATGCACCTGGACACCGTGTTCAGCTTCTGCGACCGCGACCTGGTCACGATTTTCCCCGAAGTGGTGAGCCAGATCGTCGCCTTCTCCCTGCGCCCTGACGAGAGCAAGCCCGGCGGCATCGATGTGCGTCGCGAGGACGGCACCTTCCTCGATACCGTGGCCGCGGCCCTCAAGCTGCCGGCGCTGCGGGTGGTGGAAACCGGCGGCAACAGCTTCGCCGCCGAGCGCGAACAATGGGACGACGGTAACAACGTAGTGGCCGTGGAGCCGGGCGTGGTGATCGGCTACGACCGAAACACCTACACCAACACCCTGCTGCGCAAGGCCGGTGTGGAAGTCATCACCATCAGTGCCAGCGAATTGGGCCGGGGCCGTGGCGGTGGTCACTGCATGACCTGCCCGATCATCCGCGACCCGATCGATTACTGACCTTTGAGCCTGGGCCGGTATCGACCCGATACCCGCCCAGGGGATAACCGAAACCCAAGGAGATCCATATCATGGCTTTCAACATGCGCAACCGCAGCCTGCTGAGCTTGATGCACCACACCAACCGCGAGCTGCACTTTCTGCTGGACCTGTCCCGCGACCTCAAGCGTGCCAAGTACACCGGCACCGAACAACCGCACCTCAAGGGCAAGAACATCGCGCTGATCTTCGAAAAGACCTCGACCCGCACCCGCTGCGCCTTCGAAGTCGCAGCCCATGACCAGGGCGCCCACGTCACCTACATCGACCCGGTGTCATCGCAGATCGGTCACAAGGAAAGCATGAAAGACACCGCCCGGGTCCTGGGGCGGATGTTCGACGCCATCGAATACCGAGGCTTCGAACAGGAGATCGTCGAGGAACTGGCCAAGTTCGCCGGGGTGCCGGTGTTCAACGGCCTGACCGCCGAATTCCACCCCACCCAAATGATCGCCGACACCCTGACCATGCGCGAACACAGCGACAAGCCGCTGCATGACATCAGCTACGCCTACCTGGGCGATGCCCGTTACAACATGGGCAATTCGCTGCTGATGATCGGCGCCAAGCTGGGCATGGACGTGCGCATCGGCGCGCCGAAAGCCTTGTGGCCGCATCAGGACTTCATCGACCAGTGCCAGGCCTTCGCCGTCGAAAGTGGCGCGCGCATCACCATCACTGAAGACCCGAAGGAAGCCGTCAAGGGCGTGGACTTCATCCACACCGACATCTGGGTGTCCATGGGCGAGCCGGTGGAAGCCTGGGATGAGCGCATCGAGCAATTGCTGCCCTACCAGGTCAATGCGCAAATGATGAAAGCCTCGGGCAACCCGCGGGTGAAGTTCATGCACTGCCTGCCGGCGTTCCATAACAGCGAAACCAAGGTCGGCAAGGACATCGCCGCCCGTTACCCGAACCTGGCCAATGGCGTGGAAGTGACCGAGGAGGTCTTCGAATCGCCGGCCAACATCGCCTTCGAGCAAGCGGAAAACCGCATGCACACCATCAAGGCGATCCTGGTCTCGGCGTTGGCGGATATCTGAAACCAACGCAGTTCCCTTGTGGGAGCGAGCTTGCTCGCGATGGCGCAGGAACAGGCAACATTGATGTCGACTGACACACCGCTATCGCGAGCAAGCTCGCTCCCACAAGGGACCGCGTTGTTCGTCCATTTTTTAGAAGGACAACACCATGCGTATCGTCGTTGCCCTGGGCGGTAACGCCCTCCTGCGTCGGGGTGAACCCATGACCGCAGACAATCAACGCATCAACATCCGCACCGCGACCGAACAGATCGCGAAAATCCACCCCGGCAACCAACTGGTCATCGCCCACGGCAACGGCCCGCAGGTCGGCCTGCTGTCGTTGCAGGCAGCGGCCTACACCTCGGTGACGCCGTATCCGCTGGACGTGCTCGGCGCCGAAACCGAAGGCATGATCGGCTACATCATCGAACAGGAACTGGGCAATCTGCTGGACTTCGAAGTCCCCTTCGCCACGCTCCTGACCCAGGTTGAAGTGGACGGCAACGACCCGGCCTTCCAAAAACCCACCAAACCCATCGGCCCGGTCTACAGCCAGGAAGAGGCGCAGAAACTGGCCGCCGAAAAAGGCTGGGCCATCGCCCCGGACGGCGACAAGTTCCGTCGCGTGGTCGCAAGCCCCAGGCCCAAGCGCATCTTTGAAATCCGCCCGATCAAATGGCTGCTGGAAAAGGGCAGTATCGTGATCTGTGCCGGCGGTGGCGGCATCCCGACGATGTACGACGCCGACGGCAAGCTGCAAGGCGTGGAAGCGGTCATCGACAAGGACCTGTGCTCGGCGCTGCTGGCCGAACAGCTGGAAAGCGATCTGCTGGTGATCGCCACCGACGTCAACGCCGCGTTCATCGACTTCGGCAAGCCGACCCAGAAAGCCATCGCCCAGGCCCACCCCGACGAAATGGAAAAGCTCGGCTTCGCCGCCGGCTCCATGGGGCCGAAGGTACAGGCAGCCTGCGAATTCGCGCGCAACACTGGCAAGGTCGCGGTGATCGGTTCACTCTCGGACATCGACGCGATCGTCCTGGGCAAGGCCGGCACTCGTATCAGCACGGCGACACCTGGCATCGCTTATCGATAATAGGAAACTTGCGGGGCGGATCCAGGGTCTGCCCTACTCCCCATGCCTTCGAAGGAGAGTTGCTTATGGCCATGTTCGAACCCGGACACCTGCACATGGAGCGCCATGCGCTGAACAAGGAAGATTTCAGCTACAACCTGTGCATCGACTACAAGGTCGACCAGGACGGCAAGGAAGGCACGGGCATGTCATTCCGGGTGCATGGCACCGTCGAAGACAAATCACTGGACGAGACATTCTTCCTGGCCAAGGACCAGGCCTTCGATTTCGCCCGCCACGCCACGCGCATCGCCCAGAAGTATGGCCTGCCCAAGACCGCCAGCATCGGCTCGATGCACGAGTACTACGACAAAATGTTCGAAGACGTGCGCAAGCAACTGGACGTCAAGCCGGGCGATCCGATGAAGCCAGAGCACCTGGAATAACAGGCTCAGAACACTTCCATTGCTGAAGTGGACCTGTGGCGAGGGAGCTTGCTCCCGCTGGGCCCGCGCAGCGGCCCCAAAATATTGCGGTCGCTGCGCAACCGAGCGGGAGCAAGCTCCCTCGCCACAATGAAGCAGTGCTTCAGCCCCTGGGAGCCTGGGTCCCACCAGGGGATATCAGTGTTCTGAATATCGGCTTACACACAAAGCCTGCCTGACTGGCAACTCGCCACAGCTGACCTATTCTGAAAGTAGTACCCCCGGGTATTCGTTCAGAGGTCACCGCCATGAACATTAAAACAAGAAGACGCCTCGCCATTTTTGTCACCTGCGCCGCCACGCTCGCGCTGTACGGCACTGCGGCCTATCGGGTCGAGCAGGCCAGGCAACTGCCCCGTGAATACGCCAGTTGCAACTTCGAACGGTGCATCCCCCACAGCGCAACCCTGAACGCCCTGCGCTGAGGCGTGCTCAGTCGTCCTGTTGATCGGTCTTGAGCCGGTCCCGGAACGTCTTGGGCGAGATGCCCACGCGTCGGCGGAACAGCCGGGTGAAGTTGGTCGGATCGGAAAACCCGAGCATTTCGGAAATCTCGTAGATGGTCATGCCGGTGTAGGTCAGCAGGCGCTTGGCCTCCAGCAACTGGCGCTCATGCATGATCTGCAACGCCGGTTGCCCCGCCAGTTCCCGACAGGTGCCGTTGAGGTGCGACACGGAAATGCCCAGGCGGTGGGCCAGGTCTTCGACCTTGACGTGCTCGCGATAGGTTTCTTCCACCAACTGGATGAAGCCGTTGAGGTATTCCCGGGCCCGTTGCGGGCGCTGGGCCTGGGTGTGTCGCTGCATCACCTGGCGGCTGACCCAGACCATGATCACGCTGACCAGCGCATGCATCAGCATTTCCCGCGCCGGTTGATGCCCCACGTACTCATTCTGCAAGGCGCTGAACAGGCTGTTGAGGTACTCGGCATTCTCGAGGGCGGGGTAGCTTTCGGCCTGGGCCAGGACGTTGACCGAATGCCCCAGTTGCGCTTGCAGGTGCGTGACCAGCGGCGCCGCCAGGGTCACCACGTAACCTTCCACATCCTCGGAAAAACGAAAGCCATGGACCGACAGCGGCGGCAGGATCTGCACGGCCGGCTCGGTGAGTAGCGTGCGCCGACCCTCGATTTCCAGTTCCGCCTGGCCCTTGAAGACAAACAACAACTGGCACAGATCGGCATGCCGATGGGGCTTGATTTCCCATTGATGCTCGCGGCTGCGCTTGGAGATGGTCTCGCAGTGCAACAAGTCCGGCGTCGGCCATTCCTGGCTCTCGCCATAGAGCTTGAACACCGGGATCGAAGGCAGGTCAGGTTTTTTCATAACGTGGATCCGGGCCTGGGGTTGCGGGCGATAATCGCACCAATTGGCAAAAAGAACAGGTATCGGCTCAGTTTTCCCCTTCAACTGACAGGTCCGCAAGCGAAAAATGTAGGCACTCGATTTCTAATAATCAACACCGACCCTGGTCGCGTGCTTCGTGCGAGTCATAACAACAATGAAAACCCTCAAGACCCAAGTCGCTATTATCGGTGCCGGCCCCTCTGGCCTGCTACTCGGCCAATTGCTGCACAACGCCGGGATCGATACTGTCATCCTCGAACGCCAGACCCCGGAATACGTACTGAGCCGCATCCGCGCCGGCGTGCTGGAGCAAGGCATGGTCGAACTGCTGCGCCAGGCCGGCGTTGGCCAGCGCATGGACGCCGAAGGCCTGCCCCATGATGGTTTTGAACTGGTGCTCAACGATCGACGGGTACACATCGATCTCAAGGGCCTGACCGGTGGTAAAAACGTCATGGTCTACGGTCAGACCGAAGTGACCCGTGACTTGATGGCCGCCCGCGAAGCCGCCGGCGCCCGGACCCTGTACCTGGCCAGCAACGCCCAACCCCACGACATGCAAACCCAAACCCCTTTCGTGACCTTCGAGCATGAAGGAGAAACCTGGCGCCTGGACTGCGATTACATTGCCGGTTGCGACGGTTTCCACGGTGTGGCGCGACAGTCCATTCCTGCGGAAAAACTCAAGGTCTTCGAACGCGTCTACCCGTTTGGCTGGCTCGGCGTGCTGGCCGATACCCCGCCGGTCCACGAAGAGCTGGTCTACGCTCGCCACACGCGCGGTTTTGCCTTGTGCAGCATGCGCTCCAAGACCCGCACCCGTTATTACCTGCAAGTGCCCGCCGAGGAACAAGTTGCCGACTGGCCGGACGAGCGTTTCTGGGGTGAACTGAAAAACCGCCTGCCCGCCGACTTGGCCGCAGCCCTGGTGACCGGCCCGTCCATCGAGAAAAGCATCGCCCCGCTGCGCAGCTTCGTGGTCGAGCCGATGCAGTATGGGCGGATGTTCCTGGTGGGCGATGCGGCCCACATCGTCCCGCCCACTGGCGCCAAAGGGCTGAACCTGGCGGCCAGCGATGTCAGCACGCTGTTCAACATCCTGCTCAAGGTCTATCGCGACGGCCGTGTGGAGCTGCTGGAGAAGTATTCGGCCATCTGCCTGCGGCGCGTCTGGAAAGCCGAACGGTTCTCCTGGTGGATGACCTCGATGCTGCACCGCTTCGACGACGACGCCTTCAACCAGCGCATCAGCGAAGCCGAGCTGGAATATTTCGTCGACTCCGAGGCCGGTCGCAAGACCATCGCGGAAAATTACGTCGGACTTCCTTACGAGGCTATCGAATAGTCGCCTATCGACTTAAACTGCGGGTTTCGTCCATTTTGCCTCTCCGGCGCGATGCCCGCAGGTTCTGCCTTGACTCGGTTCAATACGCTCCAAGCCCCAAAACCGGCCATCCGCAGCGTGCTGGTAGCCCTGATGCTGGCGATTTTCCTGGGGGCGCTGGACCAGACCATCGTCGCCGTCTCGATGCCGGCCATCTCCGCACAGTTTGCCGACGTCAGCCTGCTGGCCTGGGTGATTTCCGGCTACATGGTCGCCATGACCGTGGCGGTGCCGATCTACGGCAAGCTCGGTGACCTCTACGGTCGCCGGCCGCTGATGCTGTTCGGCATGGGCTTGTTCACCCTGGCCTCGCTGTTCTGCGGCCTGGCACAAGACATGGAGCAATTGGTGCTGGCGCGGATTTTCCAGGGCATCGGCGCCGGCGGGATGATTTCGGTGAGCCAGGCGATCATCGGCGACATCATCCCGCCCCGCGAACGCGGTCGCTACCAGGGTTATTTCAGCAGCATGTACGCGGTGGCCAGCGTGGCCGGGCCGGTGCTCGGCGGCTACATGACCGAGTACCTGTCGTGGCGCTGGGTGTTCTGGATCAACCTGCCGCTGGGCCTGGTGGCCTGGTGGGTCGCCCGACGCAGCCTGGTCGGGCTGCCAGTGCCGCAACGCACGCCGATCATTGATTATCTGGGCACCGTGTTGCTGATCATCGGCCTGACGGCGCTGCTGCTGGGGATTACCCAGGTCGGCCAGGGTCATGCCTGGCACAGCCGTGAAGTGTTGGGGTTGCTGGGTTGCGCAGGCGCAGCGCTGGGGGTGTTCGCCTGGCACGAGCGCCGGGCGCGGGAGCCGTTGTTGCCGATGCACCTGTTCGCCAACCGCGATGCGGTGCTGTGCTGGTGTACGGTGTTCTTCACCAGCTTCCAGGCGATTTCCCTGACGGTGCTGGTGCCGTTGCGCTTCCAGAGCGTGACCGGCGCCGGTGCCGACAGTGCGGCGCTGCACTTGTTGCCGCTGGCGATAGGGCTGCCGATCGGTGCGTATTTCGCCGGTCGCCGGACCTCGGTCACGGGACGCTACAAACCGATGATCCTGAGCGGCGCCCTGCTCTTCCCGTTCGCTATCCTCGGCATGGCCTGCACCCCGCCCGCCGCGCTCTGGCTGAGCAGCCTGTTCATGCTGCTCAGCGGCATCGCCTCCGGCATGCAGTTTCCCACTTCACTGGTGGGTGCGCAGAACGCCGTACACCAACAGGACATCGGCGTCGCCACCAGCACCACCAACCTGTTCCGCGCCCTTGGCGGCGCGGTGGGCGTGGCACTGATGTCAGCGTTGCTGCTGGCCTTGCTGCAGGATTCCAGCTTCGCCCAGCTCGCCAGCTCGTCGTTGATCGGTGAAGGGCATTCCGGCAGCGTCTTGCTGGACGGCCTGAACGCCGCCCCGGGCGAGGCGCAGAACGCCTTGCGCCAGGAATTGCAGGCGACGTTCCGCCATTTGCTGGTGATCAGCGCGGCGGTGTCGTTGCTGGGGCTGGCGGCGGCGGTGGTGATGCCCAATCGCTTGCTGCGTGGTCGCGATGAGAAGGTTCACTAGGCAGATAGAGCCACAGCCCCACAGGCCTGTGATTGAACCAGCCCCGTGGTTCAACACAGAACCCTGTGGCGAGGGAGCTTGCTCCCGCTGGGCTGCGCAGCAGACCCAAAAATTCAGTGTCCGCCGGTACAGTAGAGGGCCGCTTCGCGCCCCAGCGGGAGCAAGCTCCCTCGCCACGGGGGAACGGTGTATGGCTTTAGTCAAACCGTCGCCGCCACACTTCCCGGCACCATCACCACACTCATCCCCTCCTTCATCCGCTTGGCATCGCGCACAAAACAACGTGACGCCAGGAACAGGAACACCATGGTCAGGAACAACGCCACCGGGATCAGATACATCGCGTCATGCAGGCCGATGGCCTTGAACGCTTCTGTCATCTGCTCGACTCCGGCTGCGGCCATGGCCGTGCGGGCGAAGTAGTCGGACAAGCCGCCCACCACCACCGGCCCCAGGCCGCCGCCAAGCAAATACAGCCCCGCAAAGTACAACGCCATCGCCGTGGCGCGCAGGCGCGGCTCCACCACGTCCTGGATCGCGGTGTAGACGCAGGTGTAGAAGTTATAGGCAAACAGCCAACCCACGCTGAACACCGCCACGAACACGCCGATTTCAATGCGCCCGGCATGCAGGGCCCATGCTGTGGTGACCGTCGAAATCGCCAGGCTGAACGCTGCAAACAGCAGGCGGCCGTTGGGCACGCGCTGGTGGATCTTGTCCGCGACCCAGCCGCCCAGGGTGAGCCCGAACAACCCCGTCACACCCACCATGATCCCGGTGGCCACCGCCGCCTCATGCAGCGGCATCAGGAAATAGCGTTGCAGCATCGGCACCAGGAAGGAGTTGCAGGCATAGGTAGCGAAGTTGAAGCACAACCCAGCCAGCACCAACCACAGGAACGTGGGAATCGCCAGCACCCGACGGATCGGCCGGTCGATCTTTTCCTGGGACACCTGCACGGTTTCCGCCGCGCCGCGCTTGGGTTCCTTGATGAAGAACATGAATAGCGCCAGCACCAAGCCTGGCACAGCCGCGATAAAGAACGGCGCGCGCCAACTGTCGAACGCCTTGACCATCGCCCCGATGGTGAAGAACGCCAGCAGCAAGCCAATCGGCAGGCCCAGCATGAAGATGCCCATGGCCCGCGCCCGGCGATGGGCCGGGAACAGGTCGCCGATCAGCGAATTGGCGGCCGGTGCGTAACTGGCCTCGCCGATGCCCACGCCCATGCGCACCACCAGGAACGCCCAGAAACTGCCCACCAGGCCGTTGACCGCCGTCAGCGCGCTCCAGGTCGCCAGGCCCCAGCCCATCAACTTGCTACGCGAACCGGTATCGGCCATGCGTCCCAATGGCAACCCGGCGATGGCGTAGACGATGGTGAAAGCGGTGCCGATGATGCCGATCTGGAAGTCGCTGAGACTCCACTCCATGCGGATCGGCTCGATGATGATCGCCGGGATGGTGCGGTCGAAGAAGTTGAACAGGTTGGCCAAAAACAACAGGAACAGAATGCGCCAGGCATTCGCCGCTTGGGTCGAGTTCTGCATGGGTCCGTCTCTTTTATTGTTATGGAGCATTAGCGGAATCTGCAATCTAGACAGCGGCGCGCGGGCTGTCTCCAATCATTCGCAAGGCTGATACCCACCCATGGCGAGCGGCGCGTTTCTTGATAACGGTCAATTACCTGTAACAATTGCCATCATTTCGCCCATTCTTGATTAAAGATCGTCTCCCGGTGGCCGATTCAACCTATCAGGAAAGAATCTCTCGAGCTGCCCCCCAGGCTATAGCCCTGGACGCTCGGGACCGACCTTCGCGCCATCCAGGACGCGAGCTCCCATCCGCGATGGTTCGATGACAGCGCTCGTCGAGCCAACCAGTTCAGGCATATGGCGCACAATGACTTCCAAAAAAACAGCCACTGCGGTATCCGATCTGACCCTGAGCCCAGCCGCCAATGGCCCTGAAGCCTCGAAACCATCGAGCAGCTCGCGTCCCCTGTCGACTCAGCAGTATCTGTATTTCACCGAAACCAACACCGACCGCATCCTCGACAACCTCGACGGCCTGCGCGACGCGGTGTTCCCACGACCGCCCCATCTGGTAGAGGACGAGAGCGACCGCACTCAGCAGGAATTCCCCTCGGTCTGCCTGATCGGCCTGGGCCGCTGCGGCTCCAACATCGCCCTCGACGTGGCCGAGCTGGTGTACAACGCCCGCAAGTTCTACCTCAACGAATTCAATGCTGAAGACAAGGCCTACAGCGACAAGGGCTACAGCCCCGCGCAGTGGATCCGCAACAACCTGCGCCTGGGCACCAGCAAGGCCAGCAAACCGGTGTTCCTGGTAGAACCGCTGGTGATGCTCGGCGACCTGGACAAGGACATCGCCGGGCGCATCCGTTTCTCGCGCAAGGGTGAGAAAAGCGGCTTTTTGCGCGACTACAGTAAGATGAAGATCATGGACCTCTCGGAAGTCCACGCCGGTGGCGCCGGTAACGCGCCGATCCTGGGCCAGTACCTGGCCAAGATCATCCTGAACAAGGACACCCAGCGCTTCTCCAGCCCCGACTGGAAAATGATCCACTCGTACCTGATCGACAGCTGCGGCATCAAGGCCAACCAGTCGCGCCTGTACTTCTCGATCTTCAGTGCCGGCGGCGGTACCGGTTCGGGCATGGCCTCGGAGTTCGGCCTGGCCCAGCAATACTCGTACATGAACAAGACGTTCGACACCAAGCCGATGGACGAACACGACAGCAAGAGCGGTCACTCCTTCGTCTTCGAACCGATTTTTACCAGCGGCATCTGTGTATTGCCGAACATTTCCGACCACCGCAGCGAAATGTCCGAGGCCTTGCACATCAACGCCGGACGCCTGCTGTGCAAGTACCTGTCGGAAGAATGGGATTTCTCGTACAACTTCGCCAACGAAGACAGCAGCGAAGCCAGCGTGATGGGGCGTATCCGCCCCTGGAACGCGATGATGCTGATCTCCAACGACATCATGCGCTACGCCGAAGAAAGCGATGACGGCAACATCCAGAACATTGACGTCAATGCCATGGAGAAGCACGCCAACCAGTACATCTCCCAGCAGATCTTCAACATCCTGACGGCCCAGGCCGTGACCACCGACTACGACCAGAACTATTTCCGTCGTGCCGGCATCGACATCGGCGAAACCATTCGCCTGGACGCCAACGACCTGTTCATGAGCCTGGCCGGCCCGGTGGCGATTGCCTACGCCGAATCCGTCGTCCCGGAAACCCCGGCGCCCAGCGGCGACAAGTTCAAGGTGTTCGAGAAAGAACCGCCGCGCCTGAACATCGACGACCTGTTCTTCCGCTCCATCGACCTGCCGCACTTCAACAAAGTCACCCAGGCCATCGAAGGCATCAGCCTGCTGCCGATCGAATCCAAGCGCTACCGCGCCTCCCTGGAGCAATACAAGAATTCCGGCTACGACGCCGCGGCCCTGCATGACCTGCACTTCTTCAAGAATTGCTCGTCGGTGGTGTCCATCGTCTCCCTGCCCAAGGACTACAAGCTGTCCTACATGGACCTGAACCGGCTCAAGACCCACCTCAACAGCCTGTTCCCCAACACCACCCTCAAGCGTTACGCGTTGGTGATCGGCGCGTCGGCCAACCTGTCGCTGACCACCCTGATCGCCAAGAGCCCGTGCCTGTCGGATGATTTCCTGACCCTGATCGTGGCCTTCATCAAACGTTGCTTCGCCCGCACCCCGTACCGCTTCGACGATACCCTGGACAACTCGATCCTGGACTTCATCATCAATGAAGACTTCGACGAAGAACGGATCGACGACCTGCTCAACGAATTCGAAAACCCGGCGAAGATCCTCGACACCAACTGGTACGCGATCAAGCCGATGTACGAGAAGAAGTATCGCGAGCTGATCAACGACAAGGACAAGTTCGTCTCGATCAACGATATCCGCCTGTCCCGCGACTGCGTGAAAAAGGCCATCAAGTACCTGCGCGAGATCTACCGTCACCGCATTGGCAAGACCAAGGTCATTTCCTTGAATAACCATACTGGCAGGACTTACTGAGGCCGGCCCAGCACCGTGTTGCCTCCAATCGCGAGCAAGCTCGCTCCCACAGGGTTTTGTGTACACCGACCCACTGTGGGAGATTCTATGGTGCAGGACTACCCCCTAAATGCCTTTCGGTAAGTATTCGCTCTGGTTCTTCAGCAGGGCGAATACCACTCGGGCAAGCTTGCGGGCCAGTGCCACTAATGCTTCGGTTGTGCTGAGTCCCCGGGCCCTTAGTGCCTCATAAAAACCCTTCCATGCCGCTGTGCGCCTTGCCGACATCGCGGCGTTATGCATCAATCGACGGGCCTCTGGGTCACCTCGCTTAGACAGGCAGCGGCGTCCCTTCTTTTTCCCTGAGTCCGATATACGCAGGTCTAGGCCCAGAAAAGCGATGAAGGCATCGGCATTTCTGAAATCCCCACGCTGAAACGACGTGAGCAAACGGGCACCGTTCAACAGGCCAATGCCTTCGACTTTCATGCAACGCTTGAGCTGAGCGCCCAAGCCAGCGGCTTCCAACTGCGTCTGGATTGTTTTCTCGAGCAAGATCTCCAGTCGTTGCATGGCTTTTATCTGGTTCTCAAAGGCCCTTTTGAGCAACGGTTCGTTGGACCAACTTTGCTTGAGGCTGACACGCGCCTGGACCAAGGCTGCCCGACGTCGGAAGAGGCTTATAAGCCGGCAATACAAGGGCGATGGCGGGGTCCACGGGTGCAACTGGTGGCCTTCGTTGTTCAAGTAGCGAGCCAACAACCGAGCATCCAGCGCATCGGTTTTAGCGCGAACTTTCACACCTTTGCGGTAATGGCTGAGCTCGTAGCCGCCGATCATGTAGATCACACAGCCTTTCGCATAAGCCAGGTCGGCGAATTCCTGATGATAGATATTGGTGGCTTCGATGGCGACATCCACTGGCGCGGACAACTCCTTGAGCCACTTTTTGATCGCTGCCTTGGTGTTGGGGATCGCTTCCAGTCGATCTGTTTCTGCGTGATAAATCACCAACTCATCTTTGGCGACATCAACACCCACGATCGGCTTTGCGACAGAAACCGGCATTGCCATTGAAAATCCTCCGGGCTAAGGTTTGAACACTTGAAGGGTTCACCCAGAGGCGCAGGCTTGTTCCTATCGTCGGTCTAGGCCAGATGCATTCTTTATCGGCGCTTGGGTGAAAGGAGGAGGGGTGAAATCTCCCACGGTCTGTACTGCGGCTAACAGTCAGAATCGAGCTTTGTCCCTCCTCCTCCCTTCAAGTCCTACCATACAAGCGAGCTTGCTCGCGATAGCGGTCCTGAATCCTGCACCTGAACAACATCCAGAAACAATTGAGCAGCCCAAAGGCTGCTCCATGAACTGTTCCCGTTACGTATACGTCACCCTGCCCTGTGGCGTTTCGCCACGGCAGGAAGCCATCACGCTACTCACCTACACACTTTATTGTCTACCCGAACACGAACCAACCTGGTGCACTGATCAGTTCGACGCCCCTTCCTGGATCATAATCCAGGGCGAAACCACCACCGCCCAAAGTTGCGGATCGCGTTCCAGAAAATCCAGCGCCCGCGTTTCAGACAGCTTGGCGAGCTGGTCGGCGGCCAGCCAGGCGGCGACTTTGGTACCTTCGTCCCGGGCGACGGCCTCGGCGGCGGCGATCAAATCCAGTGCCGGATCGACCCACAATAGGGCACCCTTGGCAAAGAACGGCTCCAGCTCTTTCCAGGTGATGGATGCGGTTTCACCAAGCAGCTTGGCATAGAGGGTGCTAGGTTCTTGATTCATGGGACCTGTCCGGAAAAGAAATCGGCGCGAATGATAACGTCGGTGGTCTGGCAGAAAAACCCGGTAGCAATTGCAGTACCGATTGAAAAGCGCAGGAAAGCCAAGGATTGCCGATATGACCGGACAAACCCCGCCGCCATTCTGTCTTTTTCTTTCAATTAAGCGACACCCTCAGGTTTTGCCCCCAAGCGCCAGCTTCCCTTGCCAACAATCGGCGCTCTACACTGTACCGGTACAGTTGCCGGGGGCATTTTCCGCGAGGGTATCCAAGATATCTGACCCGGTTCTGCTGCTACGGCGCCAGGACTATAAAAACTACAACAGCATGAGTGGAGCACTATGACTAAGGCTACTAAGCAGATTTCCAAACTGTTTGCCGCTATGGTTCTGGCCGGGGTTGCCAGCCATTCGTTCGCCGCCGACACCATCAAGATCGGCATCGCCGGCCCAAAAACCGGCCCTGTAGCCCAATACGGCGACATGCAATTCAGTGGCTCCAAAATGGCCATCGAGCAGATCAACGCCAAGGGTGGCGTCAACGGCAAGCAACTCGTCGCCGTTGAGTACGATGACGCCTGCGATCCAAAACAAGCGGTCGCGGTCGCGAACAAAGTCGTCAACGACGGCATCAAGTTCGTGGTCGGCCACCTGTGCTCCAGCTCCACCCAGCCGGCTTCGGACATCTATGAAGACGAAGGCGTGGTCATGATCACCCCGGCCGCTACCAGCCCGGACATCACCGCTCGCGGCTACAAGATGATCTTCCGCACCATCGGCCTGGACAGCGCCCAAGGCCCTGCGGCCGGCAACTACATCGCCGACCACGTCAAGCCGAAGATCGTTGCGGTCCTGCACGACAAGCAGCAGTACGGTGAAGGCATCGCCAGCGCCGTGAAGAAAACCCTCGAAGACAAAGGCGTGAAAGTGGCCGTCTTCGAAGGCGTGAACGCCGGCGACAAAGACTTCTCCTCGATGATCGCCAAGCTCAAGCAAGCCAACGTCGACTTCGTCTACTACGGCGGCTACCACCCGGAACTGGGCCTGATCCTGCGTCAATCCCAGGAAAAAGGCCTGAAAGCCAAGTTCATGGGTCCGGAAGGCGTGGGTAACGACTCCATCTCGCAGATCGCCAAGGAATCTTCCGAAGGCTTGCTGGTAACCCTGCCGAAATCTTTCGACCAGGACCCTGCCAACATCGCCCTGGCTGACGCCTTCAAGGCCAAGAAAGAAGACCCGAGCGGTCCGTTCGTGTTCCCGTCCTACTCTGCCGTGACCGTGATCGCCGACGCCATCAAGGCTGCCAAGAGTGAAGACGCGGGCAAAGTGGCTGAAGCCATCCACGCCGGCACCTTCAAGACCCCTACCGGTGACTTGAGCTTCGACAAGAACGGCGACCTGAAAGACTTCAAGTTCGTGGTTTACGAGTGGCATTTCGGCAAACCTAAAACCGAAGCTTCGCCTCAGTAAGGCCTGGCCTGACTGACTGCCAATAAAGCCCACGGCGTGCCGTGGGCTTTGTTTTAAATGTATTGGGCCGCGCTGGCGTGATCCGCCAGTCTCCCCACCTGAAAATCTCAAAACCGTCATCAGCGGTTCGCTGGCAAACCTCGTGCTCGAAGTGGATGCAGATCCACGGGGCCGGGCGGGAAAATGACTCCACCAGTGAAATGCGTATCAGGTTTTTAGGAGCGCTGTAATGCCTGACATCTATCACTTCTTCCAGCAGCTGGTTAACGGCCTGACCGTTGGCAGCACGTATGCCCTGATCGCCATCGGCTATACGATGGTCTACGGCATCATTGGAATGATCAACTTCGCCCACGGCGAGGTGTACATGATCGGCTCCTACGTGGCGTTCATCGCCATCGCCGGGCTGGCCATGATGGGACTCGACAGTGTCCCGCTGTTGATGACCGCGGCTTTCATCGCGAGCATCGTCGTCACCAGCTCCTATGGCTACAGCATCGAACGGATCGCCTACCGCCCCCTGCGCGGCAGCAACCGTCTGATCCCGTTGATTTCCGCCATCGGCATGTCGATCTTCCTGCAGAACACGGTACTGCTTTCGCAAGACTCCAAGGACAAATCCATACCCAACCTGATTCCCGGCAACTTTGCCATCGGGCCAGGTGGGGCACATGAAGTGCTGATTTCCTACATGCAAATCGTGGTGTTCGTGGTGACCCTGGTCGCCATGCTCGGCCTGACGCTGTTCATCTCCCGTTCCCGCCTGGGCCGCGCCTGCCGCGCCTGTGCCGAGGACATCAAGATGGCCAACCTGCTGGGCATCAACACCAACAACATCATCGCCCTGACCTTCGTCATCGGTGCGGCCCTGGCGGCCATCGCCGCGGTGCTGTTGAGCATGCAATACGGCGTGATCAACCCCAACGCCGGCTTCCTCGTCGGCCTGAAAGCCTTCACCGCCGCGGTACTGGGCGGCATCGGCAGCATTCCCGGCGCGATGCTCGGCGGGCTGGTACTGGGCGTGGCGGAAGCCTTTGGCGCCGACATCTTCGGCGACCAGTACAAGGACGTCGTGGCATTCGGCTTGTTGGTTCTGGTTCTGTTATTCCGGCCGACCGGCATCCTGGGCCGTCCGGAGGTTGAGAAAGTATGACTAGGCATCTCAAATCGGCGCTCTTCAGCGCCCTGCTGGTCTGGGCCGTGGCCTACCCGGTACTGGGTCTTAAACTGACCATCGTCGGTATCAACCTGGAAGTGCACGGCACCAGCCCGGCCATCCTGGCGACCATCGCCGTGTGTTCGCTGCTGATGTTCCTGCGGGTGCTGTTCAGCACACAGATCAGCGCCATGTGGAAGTCGTCGCCCGGCCTGCCGGTGATCCCGGCCAAGGCCAGCAACTTCCTGACCCTGCCGACCACCCAGCGCTGGATCGTCCTGGCCCTGATCGTTGGCGCACTGGTGTGGCCGTTCTTCGGCTCCCGTGGTGCGGTGGACATCGCCACGCTGATCCTGATCTACGTGATGCTCGGCCTTGGCCTGAACATCGTGGTAGGCCTGGCCGGCCTGCTGGACCTGGGTTATGTCGGCTTCTACGCCGTCGGTGCCTACAGCTATGCGCTGCTGTCCCACTACTTCGGCCTGAGCTTCTGGATCTGCCTGCCGATCGCCGGGATGATGGCCGCCACCTTCGGTTTCCTGCTGGGGTTCCCGGTCCTGCGCTTGCGCGGTGACTACCTGGCCATCGTAACCCTGGGTTTTGGCGAGATCATCCGTCTGTTCCTGCGCAACCTGACCGACATCACCGGTGGCCCGAACGGCATCAGCAACATCGAGAAACCGACGTTCTTCGGCCTGACCTTCGAACGTAAAGCCGCCGAAGGCCTGCAGACCTTCCACGAGTACTTCGGCCTGGAATACAACTCGATCAACAAGGTGATTTTCCTCTACCTGGTTGCCCTGTTGCTGGCCCTGGCCGCGCTGTTCGTCATCAACCGGCTGCTGCGCATGCCGATCGGTCGCGCCTGGGAGGCACTGCGTGAAGACGAAATCGCTTGCCGCGCCCTGGGTCTCAACCCAACCGTGATCAAACTGTCGGCGTTTACCCTCGGCGCTGCGTTCGCCGGTTTTGCCGGCAGTTTCTTCGCCGCCCGCCAGGGCCTGGTGACGCCGGAATCCTTCACCTTCATCGAGTCGGCGATCATCCTCGCCATCGTGGTGCTGGGTGGGATGGGCTCGCAGTTGGGCGTGATCCTGGCGGCCATCGTGATGATCCTGCTGCCTGAAATGATGCGTGAATTCAGCGAATACCGCATGTTGATGTTCGGTGCCCTGATGGTGCTGATGATGATCTGGCGTCCTCAAGGTCTGCTGCCTATGCAACGCCCCCACATGGAGCTGCGCAAATGAGCCGCGAGATCCTGAAAGTCGAAAACTTGAGCATGCGCTTCGGCGGTTTGCTGGCGGTCAACGGCGTGGCCCTGACCGTGAAAGAGAAGCAAGTGGTTGCCCTGATCGGGCCGAACGGCGCGGGCAAGACCACCGTGTTCAACTGCCTGACCGGCTTCTACCAGCCCACCGGCGGCACCATCCTGCTGGACGGCGAGCCGATCCAGGGCCTACCCGGCCACCACATCGCCCGCAAGGGTGTGGTACGCACCTTCCAGAACGTGCGGCTGTTCAAGGACATGACGGCGGTCGAGAACCTGCTGATCGCCCAACATCGTCATTTGAACACCAACTTCTTTGCCGGCCTGTTCAAGACCCCGGCGTTCCGCAAAAGCGAACGCGAGGCCATGGAGTACGCCGAGTACTGGCTGGACAAGGTCAACCTCACCGAGTTTGCCAACCGTCCCGCCGGCACCCTGGCCTACGGTCAGCAACGGCGCCTGGAAATCGCCCGCTGCATGATGACCCGTCCGCGGATCCTCATGCTCGACGAGCCGGCCGCCGGCCTGAACCCCAAGGAAACCGAAGACCTGAAAGCCCTGATCGGCGTGCTGCGTGAAGAGCACAACGTCACCGTGCTGCTGATCGAGCACGACATGAAGCTGGTCATGAGCATTTCCGACCACATCGTCGTGATCAACCAGGGCACGCCCCTGGCCGACGGTACGCCGGAACAGATCCGCGACAATCCTGAAGTGATCAAAGCCTACCTGGGGGAAGCGTAAATGCTGCAATTCGAAAACGTTTCCACCTTCTACGGCAAGATCCAGGCCTTGCACAGCGTCAACGTCGAAGTCCGCCAGGGCGAAATCGTCACGCTGATCGGTGCCAACGGTGCCGGCAAATCCACCCTGCTGATGACGCTCTGCGGTTCGCCCCAGGCCCACAGCGGCAGCATCCGCTACATGGGTGAGGAACTGGTGGGCCAGGACTCGTCGCACATCATGCGCAAGAGCATCGCGGTGGTGCCGGAAGGTCGTCGGGTATTTGCCCGGCTGACCGTGGAAGAAAACCTCGCCATGGGCGGATTCTTCACCGACAAGGGCGACTATCAGGAACAGATGGACAAGGTCCTGCACCTTTTCCCACGCCTGAAAGAACGCTTCACCCAGCGCGGCGGCACCATGTCCGGCGGTGAACAGCAAATGCTCGCCATCGGTCGTGCGCTGATGAGCAAACCCAAGCTGCTGCTGCTCGACGAACCGTCCCTGGGTCTGGCACCGATCATCATCCAGCAGATCTTCGACATCATCGAACAACTGCGCAAGGACGGCGTAACGGTGTTCCTGGTGGAGCAGAACGCCAACCAGGCGCTGAAAATCGCCGACCGGGCGTACGTGCTGGAAAACGGTCGCGTGGTGATGCAAGGCACCGGTGAGGCCCTGCTGACCGACCCGAAAGTGCGTGAGGCGTACCTGGGCGGTTGAGCCTGTCGCAGTAAAAAAACGGCCTTCGGGCCGTTTTTTTTCGCCCGGGCCAGCCGCAATCCCCTGTGGCGAGGGAGCTTGCTCCCGCTGGGTCGCGCAGCGGCCCCAAGATTTTACGGTCGCTTCGCAACCGAGCGGGAGCAAGCTCCCTCGCCACAGTTTTGGGGACAACCGAAAAAAATTCTACAGCCGCTGTAACACTCCCCCACCTCCCTTCTCTAGTTCAGCAGACCGGCGCTGACGCCGGTTCATTTCCCTGAATGACTGGAGAATCATCATGACTGCTTCGACCCGCACCCTGTCCGCCACTGCCCTGATCCTGGCCCTGGGTTCTGCCCTGAGCATGACAGCCGTCTCGACCGTCCACGCAGCCGACGACACCATGGAAAAATGCTTCGGCGTTGCCCTCAAAGGCAAGAACGACTGCGCCGCCGGCGCCGGCACCACCTGCGCCGGTACGGCAAAAATGGACTATCAGGGCAACGCCTGGAAATCGGTCCCCAAAGGCACTTGCACCACCACCAAAAGCGAAACCTCCCCGACTGGTTTCGGCCAGCTCGAAGCGTTCAAAGCCAAGTCCTGATCGCATCTGCCTGAGGCCTCTGCCACCATGTTGAATACCCCATCCCTTGCCACTGATAACCGGCTGCCGCCAAGGGCAGGGCTGGGGCTCAAGAGCGAGCATTTTCGCGAGGTACTCCAGGCCCGACCGGACCTGGGCTTTTTCGAAGTGCACGCGGAAAACTACATGGTGGCCGGCGGGCCGCTTCATCACTTCCTGGGGCGGATACGCGAACAGTACCCGCTGTCGCTGCACGGTGTCGGCCTGTCGATCGGTGGGGAGGGGCCGCTGGATATCGCGCATTTGCAGCGCCTGGCTGCATTGATCGACCGCTATCAGCCCCAATCCTTTTCCGAACACCTGGCCTGGTCCAGTCACGGCCCGGTGTTCCTCAATGACCTGCTCCCCCTGGCCTACGACGAAGCGACCCTCGACCGCGTCTGCGAACACGTCGACCAGGTGCAATCCAGCCTTAAACGTACGCTGCTGCTGGAGAATCCGGCGACCTATCTGGCGTTCGAAGCCTCGACACTCGACGAGCCGCACTTCATGAGCGAAGTCATTCGTCGCACCGGCTGCGGCCTGCTGCTGGATGTGAACAACGTCTACGTTTCGTGCGTCAACCACTGCCGCGATCCACTGGCCTACCTCGACGCCCTGCCCCTGCAAGCGACCGGCGAAATCCACCTGGCCGGTTTTGCCGAAGACACCGACAGCCTTGGCGAGCGCCTGTTGATAGACGACCACGGCGCACCCATCGACAACGCAGTCTGGCAACTGTACCTCAAGGTTCTGGCGCAGACCGGGCCGGTAGCCACCTTGATCGAGCGCGACAACCACATCCCCCCATGGGAAGTGCTGCTGGCCGAAGCGCGCCAGGCCGATCAACTGTTGAGCGCCACTGGAGCCCGGCCATGAGCAACCAGCATGCTTTTGCCGCCGCCCTGCTCGACCCGCGCAAGGCATGTCCGCCCGGCCTGGTCAGCGCCAATGGGGCAGCCCCGGAAAGCCGTTTCGCGGTGTACCGCAACAACGTGCTCAGCTCATTGATCAACGCCCTGGCCGACAATTACCCGGTGGTGGCGCAACTGGTGGGCGAGGAATTTTTCCGAGGCATGGCTGGGGTCTACGTCCAGTCGGCGCCACCGCGAAGCCCGGTGATGAACGACTACGGGGATGATTTCGCCGGCTTCATCGAACGCTTCGAACCCGCCGCCTGCGTACCGTACCTGGCGGATGTCGCCCGACTGGAGCGACTGCACGTGCAGGCCTGGCATGCCGCCGACGCCGAGCCCATGGCCGCAGAACGGATCGTCGAGGTGCTGTCGTCCGCCACACAGACAAAGCACCTGAAGATCGGTCTGCACCCGTCACTGCGGCTGCTGCACTCGCCCTTCGCCGTGGTGACGATCTGGGCCGCCCATCAGCACGAGACACCCGTGCCGTTCGAGGCGTTTTCTGCGCAAAACGCCTTGGTGCTGCGCAACGGCCTCGAGGTGCAAGTGTTCGCGATCAATCACGCGGCCCACGGGTTCATCACCGCCCTGCAACAGGGGCTGTCCCTGGCCGCTGCCATTGAAGCCTCAATCGACCTCGACCTGGAACAGACCCTGGCGGGGCTCATTCGTCACAGCGCTATCACTTACCTCCTAGCTGAACAGGTATCCCCATGAACGCCCTGATTGCCGGTTTCATTCAATGGCTGGAGAAAATCCCCCACAGCCTGATCGCCTTCGTCGCACGCTTCTCGATTGCCGCGGTGTTTTGGAAATCCGGCCAGACCAAAATCGAAGGATTGGCCATCGACCTGGTCGACGGCACCTTCCAGATCGGTCTGCCGCGGCTGGCGGACTCGACCATCCCCCTGTTCAAGAGCGAATACGCCCTGCCGCTGCTGTCGCCGGAACTGGCCGCGCACCTGGCGGCCTCTGCCGAGCACGTGTTCCCGATCCTGATCCTGCTTGGCCTGGCGACGCGCTTTTCAGCGCTGGCCTTGCTGGGCATGACCTTGACCATCCAACTGTTCGTCTACCCGGACGCCTACCCGACCCATGGTACCTGGGCGGCGGTATTGCTCTACCTGATGGCCCGTGGGCCTGGGATGTTGTCGATCGATCACTTGATAGCCAAGCGTTACACCCACGGCTGAACACAGATCCTCTTACAGATCCCACAGGGGATCTGGACAGGTCGAAACATCCAAGCCACCCACAGGGGTTGTTCAACGGATGGACTATCGCTGCAGCCGATCCAACGCCTCGCCACTGCGCTTGAACCAGTCGATCAAATAGTCGGCCAGCACCTGGGTGCGCTTGGGCAGGCCGCCCTGGTAGGGATGCACCAGGTACATTGGCATGCGCCGGGTCTGGTAATCGCGCAGCAGCCAATGCAGGCGTCCGTCAGCCAACTCTTCATGCAGCAGATACGACGGCAGACGGGCGATTCCGGCACCGGCCAGGGCGGCTTTTTTCAGCAGGCTGTAGTGATTACTGGCGAACGGCCCTGACACCCGGACCCGCAGCAGTTCGTGTTGCTGGTGATACAGCCATTCTTCCCGCCCGCTGTAATGGCTATTGAGCAGGCAACGGTGTTCGGCCAGGGCCTGGGGCGTCTCGGGTTCGCCATAGTGTTCGAGGTAGGCCGGGCTGGCGCAGGTCATTTCGTGCCACGCCAGCAGTGGCCGGGCCACCAATCGCTCATCGATGGCGGCGTCGGAACGGATCGCCAGGTCGAAGCCATCGCGGCTCAGGTCACGGTAACCGTTGTTGAGCTCCAGCTCGATCTGCACGTTGGGATACGTACGAGCAAACTCCATCAGCAAGCCTTCGAAGAACGTTTCGCCCAACGAAACCGGCACCGTCATACGCACCGGCCCGGAAATATCGTCCTTCAACCGAGCCAATGCCTGACGGGCCCTTTCCACCTGCACCAGCAACGCCTGAGCCTGGGGCAGCAACGCCGCCCCTGCCGCCGTCAGGCTCAAGCGCCGCGTGGTGCGTTGCAGCAACACCACCGAAAACCGCTTCTCCAGCAGGCTGATGCGCTTGGACAACTGGCCCTTGCTGCACCCCAACTGCTGGGCCGCCAGGGTGAAACTGCCGGCCTCCATCAATACGGCAAACGCCGCCAGGTCATCCATTTCGCTCATTGGATTGTTTCCAATTGAAAACCAAAGGTTGCCTATTAGCATGATTATCCATGGAAAGAACCTCTCTAGACTGAAAACTCATTCAACCCATTGAGGAACAGCTCATGAAAATCCTGTTGATCGGCGCCAACGGCACCATCGGCTCGGCCATCGATAACGAACTGTCGCCGCGCCACGAAATCATTCGGATCGGCCGCCACAGCGGTGAATTGCAGGTGGACATCAGCGACAGCACCTCGATTCGCGCCCTGTTCGAGAAGACTGGCCGTTTTGATGCCCTGGTCTGCGCCGCCGGCAACGTCACCTTTGCGCCCCTGGCTGACATGACCAAAGACAGTTTTGCCCTGGGCCTGAAAGACAAGCTGATGGGCCAGGTCAACCTGCTGCTGATCGGCCGCGAATTCGCCAACGACGGTGCCTCCTTCACCTTCACCACCGGCGTACTCAGCCACGACCCGATCAAGAGCGGTGCTTCGGCGGCCCTGGTCAACGGCGCCCTGGACAGTTTCGTGCGCGCCGCGGCAATCGAGTTGCCACGGGGCTTGCGGGTCAACTCGGTGAGCCCGAACGTATTGCTGGAAGCCATGGACAAGTACGCACCTTACTTCCGGGGCTACAAGCCGGTCCCAGCCGTCGATGTTGCATTGGCCTACGCCAAGAGTGTCGAAGGCCTGCAGACCGGCCAGACCTATCACGTGGGTTGAGAAACGGACGCCCGCAGGCGCGCCTGATTTCATCAGGGCGCCGAAGGCTCGAGCAATGTGGGTATCAATGAAGAGGCGACCTCACGCGGCACGCCTATCACGACCTCGGGACTTTCAATCACCCCTTTGATTGTCGCGGTACTGACCAACACACCATTGATGTACAAGCGCAGGGGCTTGTTCATTTCCTCTCGAGTAACCCTTGCCAAGCGGCGCTGGGCGTCGGGGGCAAGCGCCACCTTCAACGTCACGTTTCTCAGGTCGATGCCATCCGCACGCTTGAGATTCAAATCGATTTCCGTGAAATCCGAAGCGGACGAAAAATGGATATCAGCCGCCATGCATTGCAACGCCGCGGTCATCCCCAAGGTTATGAACATGAATCGCTGTGTCTTTTTCATATGCCACCCCTAGGCCAGGAACCCGCGAAGCCTACTGCATCCGCCCCCTGCCCAGGCCATCGGGATGATTCGCAATGTAACCGCGAAGACCTTGCTGGCCCGCCAGGTTTGCCTGATGGCTTGTACTGTAGAATCAGTCTGAGTAACGTGGCGGCACTTGTCTGGAGACCCAATGATGCGTGCCGCCCGTTCCCTGTTGCTTGTCGCCCTCCTCTCCATCTTCACCGGCTGCCAATTGCTCGAAGCCCCACGGCAGAGCGCGTCCCATGCGGGCCAGACTCGCATGCAGGGTGAGCTCACCGCAGCTGATGGCAAACTGGTGTTCCAGCCATGCCAGGAACAGCGCCGCTACATCGTCAACGACAGCGGCGGCACCAGCGTGCTGCAGCAGGCCGCCAGCCTGGCCGATGACCAGGGCAAACTGTTTGCCGATGTGCGCGGTCGCATCGTCTCCAGCGCAGCGGCCGGCACCGACAGTCAGTTGGACGTTGAACAGCTGTATCGCCTGGAACGCTCGGGAACGGCTTGCGAAGACATTGACTTCAAACGAGTGATCCTGCGCGCCGCAGGACACAGCCCGGAATGGACCCTCAAGGCCAGTGGCAAGGGCCTGGTGCTGGACCGCGAAGGCCAGCCGCCGCTGGCGGTGCCTTACGTCGAGGAGCAATTGGGCGATGGCCGCTTCAACCTGGGCACCGAGGCCAACGGCCAGAAAGTCGAACTCTGGGTCACACCTGCGCGTTGTGTCGACAGTGTCAGCGACAGCGTGCAACACATGAGCGCCGAGTTGCGGGTCAACGGCCAGGTCCAACGCGGTTGCGCCTACTTCGGCGGCGCGCGCGACGACTGATTGCGTGGCGTCACAGCCGCTTTAAGTGAACAGCGTTATAGGGGAACCGGCGATTGCGGCTTATAATCGCCCGCTTCAAACGCCTTGGCGCAGTTGTGCGCCCCGCGAACCGGATCCCGCCATGTTACGAATCACCGAACTCAAGCTGCCGATCGACCACCCCGAAGAAGACCTGCGTCCTGCCATCGTGCAGCGCCTGGGCATCGCCAGCGATGACCTGCTCGACTTCACCCTGTTCAAGCGCAGCTACGACGCACGTAAGAAATCTTCCGAACTGTGCTTCATCTACACCATCGACCTGACGGTGCGCGATGAAGCCAGCCTGCTGCGCAAGTTCGCCGATGACCGTAACGTCAACGAAGCGCCGGATATCAGTTACAACGTGGTAGGCCAGGCACCGGCCGACCTGAGCGAGCGGCCGATCGTGGTCGGCTTCGGCCCGTGCGGGATCTTCGCCGCCCTGTTGCTGGCGCAGATGGGCTTCAAGCCGATCATCCTCGAGCGCGGCCCGGAAGTGCGCCAGCGTACCAAGGACACCTGGGGCCTGTGGCGCAAAAGCGTGCTCAACCCCGAATCCAACGTGCAGTTCGGTGAAGGCGGCGCCGGGACGTTTTCCGACGGCAAGCTCTACAGCCAGATCAAGGATCCCAAATTCCTTGGCCGCAAGGTCCTGCACGAATTCGTCAAGGCCGGGGCTCCGGAAGAAATCCTCTATGTCAGCAAGCCGCACATCGGCACGTTCCGCCTGACAGGCGTGGTGGAAACCATGCGCGAGCAGATTCGTGCCTTGGGCGGCGAAGTACGTTTCCAGCAGCGGGTCACGGATGTGCTGATCGAGGACGGCCAACTGGTCGGCGTCGAACTGGCCAGCGGCGAACAGATTCATTCCAAACATGTGATCCTTGCCCTGGGCCACAGCGCCCGGGACACCTTCCGCATGCTCCACAGCCGCGGCGTGTACATGGAAGCCAAGCCGTTCTCGGTGGGTTTCCGTATCGAACACCCGCAGTCGCTGATCGACAGCGCGCGCCTGGGCAAGTACGCCGGTCACCCGAAACTTGGCGCCGCCGACTACAAACTGGTGCACCACGCCAAGAATGGTCGTTCGGTGTACAGTTTCTGCATGTGCCCGGGCGGCACCGTGGTAGCCGCGACGTCCGAGCCGAACCGCGTCGTGACCAACGGCATGAGCCAGTATTCGCGCAACGAGCGCAACGCCAACTCCGGTATCGTCGTCGGCATCACGCCGGAAGTCGATTATCCCGGTGGCCCTCTGGCGGGTATCGAGCTGCAGGAACGCCTGGAATCTCACGCCTTCGTCCTCGGTGGCAGTAACTACGAAGCCCCGGCGCAGTTGGTGGGCGACTTCATTGCCGGCAAGCCGTCCACGGCACTGGGCAGCGTCGAACCTTCCTACAAACCCGGGGTATCCCTGGGCGACTTGGCCCTGGCCCTGCCGGACTTTGCCATCGAAGCCATCCGCGAGGCCCTGCCAGCGTTCGAGAAACAGATTCGCGGTTACTCGCTGCACGACGCCGTGCTGACCGGCATCGAAACCCGCACCTCGTCGCCACTGCGCATTACCCGCAACGAATCGCTGCAGAGCCTGAACGTCAAGGGCCTGTTCCCGGCCGGTGAAGGCGCCGGTTATGCCGGGGGGATTCTGTCGGCGGGGGTGGACGGGATCCGGATTGCCGAGGCCGTGGCGCGGGATATCCTTGGCCTCGAGGCCTGAGGGGCTAATGACTCAGCCTAAGTAGACAGCATGACCCTGTGGGAGCGGGCTTGCTCGCGAATGCGGTACATCATTCACCGATAAGTTGACTGACTCACCGCCTTCGCGAGCAAGCCCGCTCCCACAAAAGACCTCAGTGCCTTCAAGGTCAGAAATTGGCCCGCAACACACTCTCCGGCAGTTCCTCGCCCCGCTCCACACACGCCGCCACGATGTCCATCAACCCGCTCAACTCATAGCCCTGGGCCTTGAGCCATGCCGGATCGTAATAGGTCGTGGCGTAGCGCTCGCCGCCGTCACACAAGATCGCCACGATCGACCCCGACTCCCCCGCATCGGCCATCTGCCGGGCCGCCATGAGCGCGCCGACCAGGTTGGTGCCGCTGGACCCACCGACGCGTCGTCCCAGACGCTCGGCCAGGTAATGCATGGCCGCCAGCGACAAGGCGTCCGGCACCTTGACCATCGCATCGATGACTTTCGGCAAGAACGACGCCTCGACCCGTGGGCGGCCGATGCCTTCAATGCGTGAACCACAATCCAGGCGCAGGCTGGCATCGCCACTGCGGTAGTAATCGAAGAACACTGAACGCTCGGCGTCGGCACACAGCACGCGGGTACCATGCTGGCGATAGCGAACATAACGTCCCAAGGTGGCTGTGGTACCGCCGGTGCCGGGGCTGGAAATCAGCCAGCTCGGCTCCGGATGTCGCTCGAAGCGCATCTGCTGGAAGATCGATTCGGCAATGTTGTTATTGGCCCGCCAGTCCGTGGCGCGCTCGGCGTAGGTGAACTGGTCGATGAAGTGCCCATCATGCTCACGGGCCAGGCGCTCGGATTCGGCGTAGATCTGCGTAGGGTCGTCCACCAGGTGGCTCTGGCCGCCATAGAAAGCGATCTGTGCGATTTTTTCCCTGGAAGTGGTCGCCGGCATCACCGCGATAAAGGGCAGGCCGAGCAGCCTTGCAAAGTACGCTTCCGAAATGGCTGTCGAGCCGCTGGAAGCCTCTATCACCGGCGCACCGGGCTTGAGCCAGCCGTTACACAACGCGTAAAGAAACAGCGAACGAGCCAGCCGATGCTTGAGACTGCCGGTGGGATGACTGGACTCATCCTTGAAATACAGCTCGATTCCCGGCAGGCCTGGCAGCGGCAGGGGAATCAGATGTGTATCGGCACTGCGCTGGAAGTCAGCCTCAATGATGCGAATCGCTTCGCGCGCCCACTGGCGGTGGTCGTTCATGGTGTCCTCTCACTGGCTCGGTTCGACGCGGGGAAACCTGACGGTCATGCAGGCGCGACGTGGTCTCGGAAAAACCAGGCGCAAGCTTAGGAAAAAACCGACATCACGCACAGGTACAGCTAAGGTCCAATATGCGCCGCAACTGCCCGACTGTGCGGTGCACGCGTCGTAACGACATATAACAAAAAAGAATATAACTTTTGTTTTAACAACTAACAGTACGGGTTAGGGTGTGCCATCTTTTTGATTCGATAGGGAGAGCGATCATGCCTCTACGTAATTCCTTGACGCGTTTCTTCCAACTGGAAGCGGCCAGCGGCCTGCTGTTGATCGCCGCCGCCGTGTTGGCCCTGGCCATCAATAATTCGCCGCTCTCCTGGTTGTACAACGGCTTGCTGGACACGCCGGTAGTGGCCCAGGTCGGGGCGCTAAAGATCGCCAAGCCGCTGTTGCTGTGGATCAACGACGGCCTGATGGCGATGTTCTTTCTGCTCATCGGCCTCGAAGTCAAACGTGAGGTACTCGATGGGCAACTGTCCAAACCCTCGCAAATCGTCCTGCCGGGTGCGGCGGCGATTGGCGGCATGGTCGTGCCGGCGCTGATCTACTGGTTCCTCAACCGCGACAACCCGGCCGCCCTCGCCGGCTGGGCGATTCCGACGGCCACCGACATCGCGTTCGCCCTCGGCGTGCTGGCCTTGCTGGGCAAGCGGGTGCCGGTGTCGCTCAAGCTGTTCCTGATGACCCTGGCAATCATCGACGACCTGGGCGCCATTATCATCATCGCGATCTTTTACTCCGGCGCCCTGTCCAGCCTGTCGCTCATACTGGCGGCAACCTGCATCGCCGCCCTGGTGGCGATGAACCGGATGGGCGTGGTCAAGCTCGGACCCTACATGGTTGTCGGCCTGATTCTGTGGGTCTGCGTGCTCAAGAGCGGTGTCCATGCCACCCTGGCCGGGGTGACCCTGGCGTTCTGCATCCCGCTGCGCACGAAAAACGCCGAGACTTCGCCACTGCTAACCCTGGAACATGCCCTGCATCCCTGGGTGGCCTATGGCATCCTGCCGCTGTTCGCCTTCGCCAACGCCGGCTTGTCCCTGAGCGGCGTCACCGTCGAAAGCTTCACCCATCATGTGCCAATGGGTATCGCCATTGGCCTGTTGCTGGGCAAGACCGTCGGCGTCTTCGGCCTGACCTGGCTGGCGGTGAAAATCGGCATCGCCAGCCTGCCCCTTGGCGCTAACTGGGGCCAGGTATTGGGGGTGGCGATCCTGTGCGGTATCGGGTTCACCATGAGCCTGTTCGTTGGCTCCCTCGCGTTTGAGCCGGGTGTCAGCGACTATGCGGGCATGGACCGGATGGGGATTCTCACTGGTTCGATACTGGCGGCGTTGTTGGGTTATGCGGTGACGGCGGCGGCCAGTCGCAAGCAGCCTGCATTGCCTGGTTGACCCTTACTTCTGCGTTAGCGTCTTGAGAGCCATGGGAGGTTAAGGAATGGTGTGTATATCCGTTTCTGCGGTAACGGCAACGGATATACACACAACTCTGGAATCCCTCCCGTAAATTAGTGCGATACGCGACTCGTACCACCCACAGTAGAAATACGAACCCGCTCACCCACCCGGAACACCTCGTTTTCCTGAACCTGCTGCACATAGGCACGCATGCTGCCATCGTCCTCACGAACAGTGATTTCCACGCCTTGGGTACGAGTCAGGCCTTCTTCAGTAGCGGAGCCAATAAGGCCACCGGCCACCGCGCCGATCACAGCGGCGACAATGCTGCCACGGCCACCACCGATGGCACTGCCGCCTACACCACCGACCACAGCACCGGCCGCACCGCCGATAGGGGTCTTGGTGCCTTCGATCTTGACCGGACGCAAGGCTTCGATCGTGCCCATGCGAATCGTCTGCACGCGACGCGCTTCGTCACGGGAGTAGGAGTCACCGGTCAGGCTCGACTGACAGCCAGTGAGCAACATCGCCATCGTGGAAAAGGAAGCAACCAGCAAAACAGACTTACGCATAGCATCAAACTCCAAAAGACAGGGATTCATTAAACTCCGCAGCTTGACGCCTGTCACGGCCTCGCCGGGATAAAATTGTTTTCATTCAGGTGGGATACAGGCGCACCCGAAAAATTCACCAAACAGTAGCGCCAATTTCCGAAACCTGCGTCATCAACCCTGGAATTTTTCATGGATTATTTCATTATCGTCGCCACCACCGTGGCCGGTCTGTACTTCCACTGGTGGCTGTACGTGCGGATCAAACGCTGGGCGGATCGCGATCTGGCGCTTTCGCTGGCCGGGCCGGATGGGCAAAAGAAAACCTACATGCTGCAACAATTGGCCCGCGCCCAGGCACAAGGCATCAAGCGCCGTGACCTGCCGCAATGGCTCCAGACCGCCGCGGCAGGTTATCCCGATGCTAAGGCGCCAGACGCTCGCGAGTCCACTGCGCCCCTTGCAGGCGATAGTTGAGGCGATCGTGCAGGCGGCTCGGACGCCCCTGCCAGAACTCGATGCGCTCGGGCAGCAAACGATAACCGCCCCAATGCTCCGGGCAATGCGGTTGGCTGTCGCTGAAACGTTGTTCGGTGGCCTTGAGCAGGTCGTCCAGCTCACCACGCCCTGCAATTACCCGGCTCTGGGGTGAAGCCCAGGCGCCGAGACGGCTGCCCAGCGGGCGAACCTGGTAATAGGCGTCCGACTCCTGCGCGGTGACCTTCACCACTTTGCCCTCGATGCGCACCTGGCGCTCCAGGGCCGGCCAGAAAAACGTCATGGCCGCAAATGGATTCGCGGCCAGTTGCTGCCCCTTGGCGCTGTCGTAGTTGGTGAAGAACGTGAACCCCAGGGCATCCAGGCCCTTGAGCAGCAGGATCCGGCAGTGCGGGCGCCCTTCTGCATCCACCGTCGCCAGGGTCATGGCGTTGGCCTCCACCGGGGCCTGCTCGGTTTTCACTGCGTCGGCGAACCATTGGTGGAACAGTGCAAACGGCTCGGCCGGGGCTTGTGCCTCGGTCAAGCCATCGCGGGTGTAGTCGCGGCGCATATCAGCCAGCGGTTGGGTCATGGCGCGTTCCTTGTGGTTAGCCCATCACTGCTTGGGGGTATCGGCGGCCGCGACTTTCTTGGTGTCGGTGGCGGCTTTGGCCGGTTGGGTTTTCTTCGCCGGGGTAGTGGCCTTGGCAGGGGCTTTCTTCGCAGGCGCCTTGGCCACGGCTTTTTTGGCCGGCGCTTTTTTGCTGGTCGGGGTCACGGCTTTTTTCGCCGCAGGCGCTGGGGCCGGGGCCACGGGCTTCACGTCCTGGGCCGCCACCAGCGTCACGGGTGCGGGAGCCGGCATGTTGTATTTGCTCAGCAGCGCAACCATGGTGTTGGCCGGCGTGACCAGCAGTTCCACGCGGCGGTTCAAGGCACGCCCTTCCAAACTGTCGTTGGCCGCACGTGGCGCCACTGCGCCCATGCCGCGCAGCATCAGGCGATCACGTTGCAGGCCGCTGAGACGGAAAATCGCCGCAACGGACTGGGCACGCTCCTGGCTGAGTTTCAGGTTCGCAGGTGCGGCGCCCGAGGTATCGGCGTGGCCGAGGATCAGCACGGCGGTCTTGGGGTCGGCTTCAAGGATCTTCGCCACGCGGGTGAACGGCCCGAGGGTCACGGGCAGCAGCATGGCCGGACGGTCCGGGTTGAAGGAGCCGTCCACGGGCGCGGTGACCACCAGCACGTTGTCGCGGCGCTCGAGTTGGAGCTTGCTGTCCTGGATAGCTGTGCGCAGCTTCGGCTCGTAGTCGTCGAGCCAGGCCTGGGTGACTTTAGGATCGGGCATCGGCACCGCCTTGGCGGTTTCCTGATCCTTGCCGCCAAACGGCCACCACCACTTGCCGTTGCTTTCGGCTTCGGCCTTGGCAAGGGCCGGTGCCTTGGCTTCAGGTTTGTCCTGGGGTTTGACGTCATCTTTCTTCGCAACGTCGGCAGCATCATCGGAAGCGAACGGCCACCACCAGTGGGTGGCGCTCTCGGCCTTGGCTTGCGGTGCGACGGCAGCCGGTTTCAGAGGCGCCGCTGGCGCCGTGTCCTTGGCCGCCACCTTGTCGGAAGAGCCGAACGGCCACCAGCCGCTGCTGCCCTCGGCATCATTTTGTGGGGTTTGTGCGCAACCAGTGATAGCGAAGCACAGCGCCAGAGCGAGGGTTTTATTCGATGACATTGGATATCCACAAAATGATGTAAATGGAAAATAAAGGCCATGTTTTGGCCGCATAAACAGTCGCTTGGAATCTGAAAAGGCCACGAGGTTCCGGTGCCCGCCGCCTTCAATGGCGTTTATAGACAAGTGGCAAGGACCCTCGCAAGGTTCTGCGCGCGCGGGTCCATCAATACGTAAGGCCCAAGCGTGTTGGTCACGAAGCCAAAAGCCACATCATGCTCCGGGTCGGCGAACCCCATGGAGCCACCGGCCCCCGGATGACCGAACGCCCGTGGGCCAAGGCCATAGGTCGCATTCGGTACATCCGGCTGGTCGAGCATGCAACCCAGGCCGAAACGGGTCTGGGTCAACAAAGTCTTGTCCTCGCCGAAGCTGTGCTGGCGAGTCAGTTCGTCGAGCATTTCACCTTCCAGCAGGCTGCCATCCAGCAGCCCCCCATAGAACCCGGCCAGGCTGCGGGCGTTACCGTGGCCGTTGGCCGCCGGTTGCTGCATGCGCCGCCACTCCGGTTTGTTGGTACTGGTCATGATCGACGGCGGATTGGTGAAGGCCCGGGTGGTCATGGCCGTGGGCTCGCGCATCGTCACCTGCAGCAGGCGTTGGGCCGCGGCATCGCCGACGTTGCCTTTGCCACGGGCGATGTGGGCCACGCGATGAAACTCCTCGTCGGCCAGGCCAACGTGAAAATCCAGGCCCAACGGCTTGGCCACACGGGCCACGATGGACTCCCCCGGGCCACGCCCATCGGCCCTGCGCAACAGCTCGCCAACCAGCCAGCCGTAGGTGATCGCGGCATAACCATGACCCTCGCCCGGCGTCCACCAAGGTGTTTCGGCGGCCAGGGCATCGATCATGGCTTGCCAGTCATAAAGCGCTTCGGGCGGCAGCAATTCACGTAGCGCCGGCAACCCGGCCTGATGGCAGAGCAACTCGCGCAGGGTAATGGATTGCTTGCCGGCGGCGGCAAACTCGGGCCAATAGCGGGCGACCGGGGCATCCAGCTGCAACTTGCCTTCGGCCACCAGTTGCAGGGCGGTGACGGCGGTGAACGTTTTGGTGCAGGAAAACAGGTTGGCGATGGTGTCGCTGTGCCAGGTCTCATGGCCATCCTTGTCGGCGGTACCGGCCCACAGATCGATCACCGTGCGACCACCCACCTGAATGCACAACGCCGCACCGCGCTCCTGGGGATTATCGAACAGCGCCGCGAACGCTTCACGCACCGCCTCGAACTGAAGTTCATAATGGCCTTGAATCTGCACCCGCAACTCCTTTGAAACAAAGACTTTTTAGAGTGGCTGGCATTGTTTCAGCCATTGGGGGTTTTGGGAACCGCCATGGGACGGCTGGTTAACCTGAAACCGGCCCCTGTGGCGAGGGAGCTTGCTCCCGCTGGGTTGCGCAGCAACCCCAAAACCCGCCGTTGCGGTGTGCCAGATTGATCGCGACCAGCCTTCTTGGGGCTGCTACGCAGCCCAGCGGGAGCAAGCTCCCTCGCCACAACAGCGTCCATCACCAGAAGAACCCGCTTTGTCAGGAAATCTCCCGCCGAAACGGCGGCAGCGCGTTGAGGATCGCCTTGCCATAGCGCTGGGTGACCAGCCTGCGGTCGAGCAAGGTGATGGTGCCGCGGTCTTCTTCGGTGCGCAGCAACCGACCACACGCCTGGACCAGCTTCAGCGAAGCGTCCGGCACGGAGATTTCCATGAACGGGTTGCCGCCACGGGCTTCGATCCACTCGGCCAGTGCGGCTTCCACCGGGTCGTCGGGAACCGAGAACGGGATCTTGGCGATCACCACGTGCTCGCAGTAGGCACCCGGCAAGTCCACGCCTTCGGCAAAACTCGCCAGGCCGAACAGCACGCTGGAATCCCCACCATCGACCCGGGCCTTGTGTTTGTTCAAGGTTTCCTGTTTCGACAGATTGCCCTGGATGAACACCTGTTTGCGCCAGTCACGGTCAAGGCCGTCGAACACGTCCTGCATCTGTTTGCGCGAGGAAAACAGCACCAGGGTGCCCCGTGAGCCTTCCACCAGTTCCGGCAGGTCGCGGATGATCGCCGCGGTGTGGGCGGCGGCATCCCGTGGGTCGGCCTTGAGGTCCGGCACCCGCAGCACGCCGGCGTCGGCGTGATGGAAGGGGCTCGGGACCACGGCGGTCACGGCTTTCTTTGGCAAGCCGGCGCGCATGCGGAAGCGGTCGAACGTGCCCAGGGCGGTCAGCGTGGCGGACGTCACCAGCGCGCCATAGGCCACGTTCCACAAGTTGCGCCGCAGCATTTCCGCCGCCAGGATCGGGCTGGCATTGACCTCGATGTCGAACAGCGAACCGCTTTCGGCCAGGGTCAGCCAGCGCGCCATTGGCGGGTTGTCTTCCGGGTCTTCAGCGGTGAAGGCCGTCCACAGTTCCCAGTTACCTTGCGAGCGGGACAACAGGCTGCCAAACAGCGGGTACCACTCCTCGGCCTGGTTGCTGGCGATTCCGATGTTGACCTCGCCGTCCATGCCTTCCTTGAGCAGGTCGGTCAGGCGCGTGAACAAGTCGGTCAGGCGTGCGAAACCTTTCTTGAGCTCGATGCCCATTTCGCGCATGTGTTCAGGAATCACTCCGCCGACGAAGCGATGGCGTGGCCGCTCCCGGCCCTCGACGTCTTCGCCTGGCTTGAAATCGGCCACTTGCTCGCACGCGGTGAACATGAACTGCTGGTTCGTCTTGATTTCCCGCGCCAGTTCCGGCACCTGTTCGATGAACTTGCCCAGGTCACCCGGCAATGGATGCTGGGCCAACAGTTTGGTGAGGTTCTTGGCGGTGGTTTCCAGCCAGTCGGCCGTGGAACGCAGCCGGGTGTAATGGGCGAAGTGACCGATGGCCTTGTCCGGCAGGTGATGGCCTTCGTCGAACACATAGATCGTGTCGCGCGGGTCCGGCAGCACCGCACCACCGCCCAGGGCCAGGTCGGCCAGCACCATGTCGTGGTTGGTGACGATGACATCGACCTTGCCCATGCCTTCGCGGGCCTTGTAGAAGGCGCACTGGCCGAAGTTCGGGCAATGGCGGTTGGTGCACTGGCTATGGTCGGTCGTCAGGCGGGACCAGTCAGCGTCTTCCAGGGCCGTGGACCAGCTGTCGCGGTCGCCGTCCCATTTATTGCCGGCCAGCTTCTCGATCATGCTGGTGAACAGCTTCTGGCTGGCCTCATCGACTTCGATCTTGAAGCCTTCTTCTTCGAACAACTGGGCCGTGGCGGTCTGCGCGTGGCCTTCCTGGAGCAACATGTCGAGCTTGGACAGGCACATGTAGCGCCCACGGCCCTTGGCCAGCGCGAACGTGAAGTTCAGCCCGCTGTTGCGCATCAGGTCGGGCAGGTCCTTGTAGACGATCTGTTCTTGCAAAGCGACGGTGGCCGTGGCGATCACCAGGCGTTTGCCGGCGGCCTTGGCAGTGGGAATCGCCGCCAGGCTGTAGGCCACGGTCTTGCCGGTACCGGTGCCGGCCTCCACCGCCACCACGGCGGGCTCGCCACTGCGCCGGCCTTCGTCGTCGGTGTCGATGTCACCCAGGACTTTTGCCACTTCGGCAATCATCAGGCGCTGGCCATATCGCGGCTTGAGGCTCTTGGCTTCGAGAAAACGCGAATAGGCGCCCTGGATCGTGGTTTTGAGTTCGGTGCTGATCATGAATGGTCGGGCGCTAAAACGCTGGATAAATTTTCAGTGGTTCGAATCGGCGGCTATCATACCCCGCTAATGAATCCTGCGCAGAACGGAGTAACCCAATGACACCCTTTGCCCTCGTCTACACCCTGCATTTACTGGCGGCCCTGGTCTGGGTCGGCGGCATGTTTTTCGCCTGGATGATCCTGCGCCCCGCAGCAATGACGGCGCTTGAGGGCCCTGCCCGGCTCAAGTTGTGGGTAGAAGTGTTTCAGCGTTTTTTTGTCTGGGTCTGGGTGGCGGTGGTGCTTTTACCGATCAGCGGTGTAGGCCTGATCCATGTGCGCTTCGCCGGTTTCGAAACCGCGCCTCGGTATGTGCAGGTGATGATGGGGTTGTACGTGGTGATGACAGCACTGTTCATCCGCATCCAGGGTCTGCAACTGCCGGCATTGCGTAGTGCCGTGACGGCGCAGGACTGGCCGGCGGGTGCGGCGGTGCTGGGGAAGATTCGGCGGTTGGTGGGGATCAATTTGTTGATCGGGTTGCTGGTGGTGGCGATTGGCGCGGCGCGGCCGATGTTCTGAACATCACATAAAACCCTGTGGGTGCGAGCTTGCTCGCTCCCACAGGTTCAGATCAGATTTTCTTCAGAACCGCTGCACCGTCACCGTCCCCGCCGCTCCGGCAGGCCCTGGCTGGCCATCGGCGCCAGGACGGCCGCTTTTGCCGCCATCGGCGGTATAGACCAGACAGCCCTTGGCCTTGCCACCGGCCCCGGGTTTGCCGCCGTGTCCCGCCGCGCCACCGGCCCCGCCGTCCACCGTCACTTTGATCTGCTCGGCAGGATAGGCGCGAGGCAGCTCAAGGCGTACCTGCGCACCGGCCGCACCCGGCTGGCCATCGCTGCCATTGCTGCCGTCGGCCCCGCGACCGGCCGAACCCCAGGTGCAACCCGGCGCCTGGCCATTGGCACCGTCAAGACCGACGAAACCCGGCGCACCGGTACCACCGCGGGCATCCACCGACAACAGCGGCGCATTCAAGGCATTGAAACGCAGGTTGAGATCGCGCCCCGACCGCGCGGCCTTGGTGTAGGTACCCGGTGCGCCGCGTGAAGTGATCTGGCTGCCCTCGGCCAGCTCAGCCCGGGCCACTTTCATTTCCAATGCCTGCTGCGCCGGCACGATGGCGATCCGTGCTTCACGCCCCAGGTGCAATTGGTCGATGGTCAGTTCAGTGACATTGGAAGGCACCAGCAGCGTGCCGTAGTCGGCCACGTCCAGTCGCTCGAGGACCAGGGTGCTGGTGGTGTTTGGCAGGCGCATCAACGAATGGCTTTCTACCTGGACCACCTGGGCCGAAGCCCACGGGCATACGAGTGCGGCGAGCAGACACAATTTACGCATGGGAAGCCTCTGGCGCGGTCGGGAGGGTTTGCAAATGGAAGATACCGAACAGCAGCACTCTGAGGCGATCACGACCAGGCGCGGGGCGGCCACGGAAACTGGCCCGGAACAACAGCAGTTCCAGCAAATGGAGCACCAGCAAAAACGCGCCGGCGACATTGACCAGCAGATGCAGCGGATGGACGAACGGCACGACCAGATTGACCAGCACCACCAGCCAGAACAGCAGGGTCAGCAAGCGCCCCAGCCCCCAAAACACCTTCATACGCCCCCCTGATCGGGAATTATTCTTTGCGCGCACAGTAACGGCTTGCGCGCAGGATAAGCCAGAGGGCCAGGCAAATTTAATCTGACCCGAGCCCCGGATCGCCTTCCCGACGACCCGGCAGCCCTGGTCCGAGCTTCAACGCTGGATATGCAGCTCAACCCGACGGTTCTGTGCCCGCCCTTCGTCAGTCTCATTGTCAGCCACCGGCTCGCTTTCGCCCTTGCCTTCGCTGGTGAGTTTGTCGGGGGCCAGCCCCTGAGTCAGTAAATACTCCACGACGCTGCTGGCTCGACGTTCGGACAGCCCTTGGTTATAGGCATCAGTGCCGACACTGTCGGTGTGACCCACCACCCGGATGCTGGCGACATTGGCATGGCTGAGTTTGCCCATCAGCCCATCGAGTTGGCTTCGAGCGTCGGCCGTGAGGTCGGATTTGTCGAAATCGAACAGTACCTTGCCGGCGTCGTTGAGGGTGATGACCTCGCTCGCCGGCGCTTGCGGTTCGACCGGCGGGGCGCTGGCCGGGTATTGCGGCAGCGGGCAACCGTGATGCTCGACGGGGGTATTGGCCGGCGTATCGGGACAACGGTCGCGGCGGTCGAACACCCCGTCGTCGTCTTCATCGCCATCCTGGGCGTAGCAGATCAGACCACCGCCCAGCAATCCCAGTGCGGCGCCACCGGCGGCCCAGCCACTGCTTTCAATGGCCCCCAACCCGCCGCCAACCAAGCCGCCGATCAGGCTACAGATTGGCCAGGTGCGTTGATTGAGAGGTGCGCTGCCATCGCTGTGAGTGGCGCAACCGGACAACAGACTGCTCGCCAGCAGTACCGGCAAGGCGGCCCTGATTAGAACGTTCATGGTGAAGGCTCCTGTGTCACCGGCCCATACCGGTCACACAGGAGTAAAGACCCGCATCCGCAACTCTACAAGCCGCGAATCGCAAGGGTTTCAGCGGCTTATCTTGATTTCCGTGCGACGGTTCATCGCGCGGCCGTCGGCGGTCTTGTTATCGGCCACCGGCTGGCTCTCACCGGCGCCGGACACCGAGACGAAACTGGCACGCGGTACGCCGTTTTCGACCAGGTATTGCACCACCGAGTTGGCCCGTTTCTCCGACAACCGTTGGTTATAGGCATCGCTGCCGACACTGTCCGTATGGCCGGTGACCCGCAGTTGCGCGGTGGACGTTTCCTGTTTCAGTCGGGTGGCGACCGTGCTCAGCACATCCTTGTCGGCTGGGGTCAGCGTGGCTTTGTTGAACTCAAAGTGCACGTCGCGGATCACGATGGTTTCTTCCTTGACCACTGGAGGCTCTTCAGCCATTGGCGGTGGTGCAGGTGGTGGGCAACCGTCGGCATCGACCTGCACACCCTTCGGTGTGCCCGGGCACTTGTCGCGGCTGTCCGGCACGCCATCGCCATCTTCGTCGCCGTCGCCGTGCACCCAGCAATAAGCTGCCGCCATGCCGCCAACGTACAGCGCGCCGCCGCCAGCCCAGGAAGTGCTTTCTATGGCGCCTAATCCCGCACCGATCGCACCGCCGACGGCCGCACAGGTCGGCCAGTCGGTTTTCTGCAAACCTGCGCAACCAGTCAACACACTGGTTAGCAGAACCAGGGGTAACGCTGTCCGAACTATGCTCATCGGGTTTCTCCTTGAGGGATCGGCTTGTCGCCGATTCAGGGGAGTAAAGACCCGTCTTCGAATCTGCGCCAGCCTGAGCAATCGCGGGTTTTCGCCCCGTGTTTACGAAGATTCCGCACGTTCAGGGACAAACCGCTCTAGGCCACGATGTCCGGGCAGGCTATCGTGGTGGTTCTGACTGAGGAGCTTCGATGACTGTTGCCATTTCTGCGCGTACGCCCCAACAAGCCCTGGCGGCCGTGCTTGACCGCTATGCCCCGCAAAAACTGCTATTGATCGGTGCCAGCGGCTTTCCCGCGCTTGAAGCATTCCAGCAGGCCCATCCCGGCACCGAAGTGGTCCACGCCGGCCCCGGCGCGCTGCCGGCGGACGTGGCGGCGCGGCGTTTTGACCTGGCCCTGGCGCTCGATTGCCTGGAGCATTTGCCCAAGCGCGAAGGTCTGAACCTGTTGGGTGGCATCCGCAATCTCAATGCCAGTCGCATTGCCGTGCTGGCAGATCTCAACGCCTGCGGCTGGCAAGAGACGGACTTTTTTTCACTGGCCCTGCAAGCCAGCGAGCGATTCCAGCGCGAAGATCAGGTGCTGACCCTGTTTACCTACGATCTGCTTGAATACAAACAAGTCCCCGATTGGCTCAACTCGCGCTTTTGGGCCAACCCGGAAAATTTTGGAAAATATTGGTGGTAACCGTGAACACAAGCCCACACACGCCCATCTGCCCCTGCGGCAGTGGCAATCCACTGGACGCCTGCTGCGGCCATTACCACGACGGTCACCCGGCGCCCTGCGCCGAAGCCTTGATGCGCTCGCGCTATAGCGCCTATGTATTGGGCCTGGTGGATTATCTGGTCGCCACCACCCTGCCCGCCCAGCAGCCAGGCCTCGATCGCCAGTCGATCAGCGAGTGGAGCGCCAACAGCACCTGGTTGGGGCTGGAGGTGGAAAGCAGCGAAGTGCTAGGTGGTCAACCGGAACATGCCTTTGTCACGTTCACGGCACGCTGGCACGACGGCCAGGGCGAGCATAGCCACCGTGAGCAATCCTCGTTCGTGCAGAACGACGGGCGCTGGTATTTCATCGATCCGACCGTGCCGGTCAAGACAGGGCGCAACGACAGCTGTCCGTGTGGCAGCGGGCACAAATTCAAGAAGTGCTGCGCCGGCTACTTCAATCGCTGAATTTAGGAAACGTCCGACGCTCGTCCATCGGCCCATAGGGCTAGACTGGGGATAAACCAGAGGCACGGACATGACCCCTCCATCATTCTTGCTGCGCATCACCTGCCTGCTGCTGTTCGTTGGATTCGGCGGCTGTGCATCCTGGCGAGGTGAAGAAGCTCCGGAACCACAGGTACATCTGGTCAAGGTAGAGGTGGTGCGGGCCCGGCTGGTGGAACAGAGGTTCACGCTGCACTTTCGCGTCGACAACCCCGGCGACAGCGACCTCACCGTTCGCGGCCTGACCTACCGCATCCACCTGGGCGACCTGTTGCTGACCGAAGGCGAGCATGAGCACTGGTTCACCGTGCGTCCCAAGCACAGCGCCTACTTCAAGGTGCCGGTGCGCACCAACCTTTGGCCACAGGTGCGGGAAGTGGTGAAGCTGCTGGAGAAACCCCGGGAACAGATCCCCTATCGTCTGGAAGGTGAGCTGGAAACCGGATTATTCATCGCTCACTACGTGCACCTGGAACGTAATGGCGTGATAATCGCCGCCGATTTTATTGCGGAGTAACCCCGATGACCCAACAACCCCACGTCCATGGCCCTGATTGCAACCACGATCACGACCATCATCACGATCATGACCACGGCCATGTCCACGGTCCGAACTGCGGCCACGCCCACCAGGAACCGGTGCGCAACGCCCTGAAGGATGTCGGCCGCAACGACCCTTGCCCGTGCGGCAATGGCAAGAAATTCAAGAAGTGCCACGGGGCTTGAGGGTCCGGGCGAAAAACTTTTTCGCCTGTTAGAGCGTCATCGCGAGCAAGCTCGCTCCCACAGAGTTGCCATTAACCAATCCAGGGTGTGATGGCTTGGAAGCTTTTTGTGGCGAGGGAGCTTGCTCCCGCTTGAGTGCGAAGCGCTCATCGCTTTTTTGGGGCCGCTGCGCGCCCCAGCGGGAGCAAGCTCCCTCGCCACGGGACCGTGCCGCTTTCAACCCCCTGTGGGAGCGAGCTTGCTCCGGGCGGCGATCCAACGATGAGGCCGGCACTGTCAACACCGATCTATCAGCCCGCCTGCAGAATCCGCTTCACACCGACCACCGTCGCATACTCACCATGCAAATTGCCCAAGGACATGGCATGCACCTCGGCAGCCGTACGGGCGTTGCCGAAGTAATCGCTCTTGTCGAAGGTAAAGCAGGCATCTTCGACCACCCACGTGTCGAATCCCAGGTTGCCGGCCGTACGCGCCGTGGACTCCACCGAGTTGTGCGTTGCCACACCGACGATCACCAATTGCCTGATTCCGGCGTTGCGCAGGTCTTGCTCCAGGTGGGTGCCACTGAACGCATCCGGCACCTGCTTTTGCACCAACCGTTCCCCTGCCTGCGGCTCGAACCGTGGCTGGACTTCCACCCCCGACTGCCCCGGCCAGAACACCGAGTCCGGCGAGCGGGAGAGATGGTGGACGTGAATCACCGGACGCGCCGTCCGTCGCCATAAAGCCAGTAGCTCCAGCATGCGCAGCTCTGCCTCGGGGTTGTTACGAGGGCCGAGCCTGGGGTGAAGGATGCCTTTTTGTTGATCGATGAGAATCAGCGCCGCGTCGTTCTGTAGCTCCATGCCGGTTTCTCTTGCTTGGTCTTTGAATGTTCCACACTTGATCATCACCTTTTCCTACAGGCAAGCCTTTGAGCAAAGCGATGACCCGGCCCCGGAGTTTTATCGCCAAACCAACAAATAACCCTCGCCCCCGCTTGCGCGGCCCCCTCCTGCTCACTAACGTAGCGCCTTTATTGGTGCCACCCCCTCCCGCAGGAGCTTTGCCATGGCCTCGCCAGCCTCTATTTCCCTTATCCCCCGGCTCGGCGTTGCCGCCGCAATGGCCAGTGTGCTCGGTTTGAGCGGATGCCAGACCTGGAACGCCCAGGACACTGTCCCGCCGACTTCCGGTGTGCAACCGCTCAAGGGGCTGGCGCAGAACGTCTCGGTCCGGCGCAATGCCACCGGCATGCCGCTGATCGAAAGCAACAGCTTCCATGACGCCCTGTTCACCCTCGGCTACGTCCACGCCAGCGATCGCATCACCCAAATGGTCACCCTGCGCCTGCTGGCCCAAGGACGATTGGCAGAAATGTCCGGCGCCGAACGGCTGGACGTCGACCGCTACATGCGCGCCGTCAACCTGAAGAAAAACGCCGACGAGCTGTACAAGGCGTCTTCGCCAAGGCTCAAGCGTTTCTTCGAAGTCTATGCCCGCGGCGTCAACGCCTACCTGTTCCGCTACCGCGACAAGTTGCCGTCGGACCTGGCCGCCACTGGTTACAAACCCGAGTACTGGAAACCGGAAGACTCGGCGCTGATGTTCTGCCTGCTGAATTTCAGCCAGTCAGCCAACCTCCCGGAAGAAATCGCCAGCCTGGTGCTGGCCCAGACCGTCACCAACGACAAGCTCGCCTGGCTGAGCCCGTCCTATCCGGACGAGCAACTGCCCGTGGCCGAGGCCGACAAGCTCCAGGGCCTGCGCCTCAATGGCCAGATCCCGGGCCTGAGCGAAATCAGCAAGGCCACCCAGCAATTGGCCGGGTTGAACCTGTTGGGTGCTGCGTCTTCAAGCAACTGGGCCATCGCGCCACAACGCAGCCGCAGCGGCAAGAGCCTGCTGGCCAGCGACAGCCACGGGCCGCTGGGCATGCCGGGGCTGTGGAGCCCGGTACAGATCCGTGCGCCCAAGTACCAGGCGGCCGGGGTTTCCGTGGCAGGGATCCCGATGATCCTGGCCGGGTTCAATGGCAAAGTGGCCTGGAGCATGACCAGCGTACTGGGGGACAACCAGGACCTGTTCCTGGAGAAAATCCGCCGCCAGGGCAACGGCCTGTCCTACGAGGTCAACGGCAAATGGCAACCGGCGATCGTGCGCAACGAAACCTATTTCATCAAAGGCCAGCGGCCGATTCGTGAAGCGGTGTTCGAAACCCGTCACGGCCCGTTGCTCAACAGCGCCCAGGGCCCGGCCATGGCCAACGGCTTTGGCCTGGCCTTGCAGACGCCGAGCTTCAGTGACGACAAGACCCTGGATGCCTTCTTCGACCTGTCCCGGGCGCAGAACGTCGAGAAAGCCTCCGACGCCAGCCGGGAAATCCGCGCCATGGCCATGAACCTGGTCTTTGCCGACGCCAGCCATGTCGGCTGGCAAGTCACCGGTCGCTACCCGAACCGCCGTGAAGGCGAGGGCCTGTTGCCGTCGCCGGGCTGGGACGGTCGCTACGATTGGGACGGTTACGCCGACCCGATGCTGCACCCCTACGATCAGGACCCGCCCCAGGGCTGGCTTGGCACGGCCAACCAACGGGTCATCCCCCACGGCTACGGCATGCAACTGTCCAACTCGTGGGCCGCACCGGAGCGTGGCGAACGCATGGCCGAACTGGCCGGCGCGGGCAAGCACGACACCCGCAGCCTGACCGCCATGCAATACGACCAGGGCACAACGTTCGCCGCCAAGCTCAAGCAAGTCTTCGAAGCACCGGGCATGGCCCAGCCGCTCAAACAGGCGATCGAAGCCCTGCCGGTGGCTGACCGGGCCAAGGCCCGCGAGGCCTACACTCGCTTGATGGCATTCGATGGCCGGCTCAACCCAACCTCCGCCGACGCGGCGATCTATGAGCTGTTCCTGCAGGAAAGCATGAAGCAGATTTTCCTCGACGAACTGGGCCCGGACAGCAGCCCGGCGTGGAAGGCGCTGGTCGCCAACGGCCAATTGTCCTACTCGGCCCAGGCCGATCATCTGCTGGGACGTGAAGACAGCCCGTTCTGGGACGATGTACGCACCCCTCAGAAAGAAGACAAGGCCGTCATCCTCGCCCGCAGCCTGGTCGCCACCATCAACGCCGGTGACAGCCAGTTGGGCGGTGACCACAAGGCTTGGCAGTGGGGCCAGTTGCATCGCTACGCGTGGAAAAACAGCAACGGCCAGATCGTACGCGGCCCGCTACCGGCCGGTGGCGACGCCAGCACGCTCAACTCGGCGGCGTTCGCCTGGGGCCAGGATTTCACCACCACCCTGGCGCCGGCCATGCGCTTTATCGTTGACTTCGGCCAGCCTGAACCGTTGATGATCCAGGACGGCGCCGGCCAGTCTGGCAACCCGGTCAGCCCGAACTATGCCAATGGCATCGATCCGTGGATCAAGGGGCAGTACCAGAGCCTGCCGCTGCAGTCACAGAACTTCGATCGGGCGTATGGCAAGACGCGGTTGACCCTGGTGCCTGGCAAATAACTGCAGCCCGGGACTGGAGATAGTATTTGTGGCGAGGGAGCTTGCTCCCGCTGGGCTGCGATATAGGTAGTCCGTTCCTTGCTCCCCCATACTGATACTCGCTGAAGTCCGGTTGTCGCGAGGAAGGAACATGCACCTGCGAGCTACGAATAGGGCTGCAACGCATTTCGATGATTACTGCTTCACCTTCGAGCCCAGCAGGTGCGCTTGCGCCCTCTAACGAACACTCAGGGAAAGCCGGGCACGGCTCTCTATATCGCCTTCGCTGGACGCAAGCATGCATGTTCCTGCATGTACTTTAGCGTCTGTGGAGGTGTGCAATGCAAACGCTCTTGTCTCAGAAATTCACTGCTTATATCGGAATTGATTGGGCCGATACCAAACATGACGTCTGCTTGCAGGTTGCTGGGCAAGCCCAGCGGTGCTTCTCGGTCATCCGACACAACCCCGAAGCTATTGATCAATGGGCTCATGCGCTGTATCAGCGTTATGGCGGTCCTATCGCCATTGCCGTGGAGTTAGACAAAGGACCGTTGATAGCGGCCCTGCAAAAATATGATTTTTTTTGTTTGTTCCCAATCAACCCCGCCACCTTAGCCAAGCAGCGTAAGGCCTTTGTTCCCAGCGGTGCGAAGGACGATCCGAGCGATGCCCAGTGGGCACTTGAGCTATTGCTCAAGCATCCCGACAGATTTCCCCTGCAGGAGAAACAAAGTCCTGCCATACGCTCTCTGGCTAGCTTGACTGAACATCGGAGAACCTTGGTTGATGAGCGGGTAAGAACCAGTAATCGGTTGGTTTGCATGCTCAAGCAGTACTATCCGTTGGCGCTGGAGTTGTTCCACGACCATGACACACAGGTGTTTTGTGATTTCCTGGAGCGCTGGTCGACGTTGGAAACACTTAAACGTGCTCGGCCTACAAGCGTTTTGAAGTTTCTTAACGCGCACAATGTTCGCCATGCAGAACTCAATCAGCAGCGCCTGGCCTTGATCCTCAAGGCCACGCCGCTGACAGAGGATCCGGGGATTGTTACCCCTTCAGCGCTGTATGTGCGGACCCTGGCATCGCAACTGAGTGGGATGCTGGTGGCGATCAAGCAGTTTGATGCGGCGATCGAAGAAACGGCCAATACCCTGGCCGATTACAGCCTCTTCAAATCCTTGCCTGGAGCCGGGCAACAGCTTGCACCACGGCTAATGGTAGCTTTTGGTGAGCAACGTGATCGCTTCAAGGATGCTGGTGCTATGCAGCGATATGCCGGGATCGCTCCGGTTACCGAGCGCAGTGGCAAGAAGAAAATCGTTCGCTGGCGCTATCAATGTTCAACCTTTTTGCGCCAGACATTTGTCGAGTGGGCTGCCCACAGCATCAATCAATCGGTATGGGCAGGGGCGTACTATCGCCAGCAGAAGGCCAAAGGCTGCTCTCATCAAGCAGCCCTGAGGGCACTGGCTTTTAAATGGATCAGGATCGTTTATCGGTGCTGGAATGCTGGATCCCAGTATGACGAGAGCGTCTATTTACAAGCCTTGGCCCGCCACGACTCGCCTTTGATAAGAGCACCGGAGGCAACGAAAGCATGTTGACGGAAGAGCTCAGGGCGTGAAGCAGTCCCCTGCATGTCTACAGGCAGACCGCATCAGCCGGTTTACGACTGCTGCGCAGCCGAGCGGGAGCAAGCTCCCTCGCCACGGGTCCAGTCCATCCCCCACTAAACCCGATAGAACTTCCCCCCCTCGCCTGCGCCTCTACCTGACAAGCCCATCGCTCCGGTGACCGCATGGATCTTGTCATTGCCCGCCCCGAAGGCTTGTACTGCCCGCCCGGGGGATTTCTACATCGACCCGTGGCGGGCGGTGGAACGCTCGGTCATCACCCACGCCCACGGCGACCATGCCCGCAGTGGCAACCAACGCTACCTGGCAGCGACACCCGGCGAAGGCATCCTGCGATCACGCCTGGGCCAGGACATCAACCTGCAAACGCTGCCCTACGGCGAACGCCTGTCGCACCACGGCGTGACCTTGAGCTTTCACCCCGCCGGCCATGTGCTGGGCTCGGCCCAAGTACGGCTGGAGTATCAAGGCGAGGTCTGGGTGGCGTCGGGGGATTACAAAGTCGAGCCTGACGGCACCTGCACCCCATTCGAGCCGGTGAAATGCCATACCTTCATCACGGAATCCACCTTCGGCCTGCCGATCTACCGTTGGCAGCCCCAGGCGCAGATTTTCGACGAGATCAACCAGTGGTGGCACGGGAACATCGCCGCCGGCCGGGCCAGCGTGTTGTTCTGCTATGCCTTCGGCAAGGCCCAGCGGATTCTCCACGGCATCGATGAAAGCCTCGGCCCGATCCTGGCCCATGGGGCGGTGGAACCGCTGAACCGGGTCTACCGCGAGGCCGGAGTTCATCTCCCGCCAACGATCTACGCCGGCGATATCAAGAAGAACGACCCGATCATGGGCCAGGCGCTGGTCATCGCCCCGCCCTCTGCCGGAGGCAGCAGCTGGATGCGCCGCTTTGGCGACTACAGCGACGCCTTCGCCAGCGGCTGGATGCGCCTGCGCGGTACGCGTCGGCGGCGTGGCGTGGACCGGGGTTTTGTGCTGTCCGACCACGCCGACTGGCCTGGCCTGCTCTGGGCCATCGAACAGACCGGCGCCGAACGGGTGATGGTCACGCACGGTTCGGTAAGCGTGCTGGTGCGCCATCTCTGCGAGCAAGGCCTCGACGCCCAAGCGTTCAGCACCGAATACGGTGACGATGAAGAAGACCTCGCCATGGCCACCAACAGCGCAGAGGAGGCGCCATGAAAGCCTTCGCCGAGTTGTACGCCGAACTGGACGCCACCACCTCCAGCAATGCCAAGCTCGCCGCCATGCAGGACTATTTCAGCAAAGCCCCACCCCAGGACGCGGCGTGGGCCGTGTATTTCCTTTCCGGCGGGCGCCCACGGCAACTGGTGCCGGTAAAAATCCTGCGGGAGTTGGCGGTCCAGGTATCCGGGTTGTCGCTCTGGCTATTCGAAGAAAGTTATCAGGCCGTGGGCGACCTGGCCGAAACCATTTCGCTGGTATTACCCGAATCGCCCCACAGCTCCGATGAAGGCCTGGCGCTGTGGATAGAAGAGAAGCTGCTGCCGTTGCGCGGTGAGTCGCCCGGCGTCCTGGCAGAACGGCTTCCGGCGCTCTGGGCGCAGCTCGACCGACCGAGCCTGATGCTGTGCATCAAACTCATCACCGGCAGTTTCCGCGTCGGCGTGTCCAAACTGCTGGTAACCCGGGCCCTGGCCGGAATGGTCAACCTGGACAGCAAACGGGTGGCCCAGCGCCTGGTGGGCTACACCGACCTGTCCCATCGGCCGACGGCGGCCAGTTACCTCAAGCTGATCGCGGCCGAATCCGACGATGAACATGCCCAGCGCGGCGGCCAGCCTTATCCGTTTTTCCTGGCCCATGCGCTGTCTGCACCCGTGGAGCAATTCGACACGCTGCTGGGGCCCGCCAGCGACTGGCAGGTGGAATGGAAATGGGATGGGATCCGCGCCCAGGTGATCAAGCGCGACGGCCATTTGTGGGTCTGGTCGCGAGGCGAGGACTTGGTCACTGAGCGATTTCCGGAACTGCATTCACTGGCCCAGGCGCTGCCCGACGGCACGGTGATCGACGGTGAAATTGTGGTCTGGAAAGCCCCCCAGTCGGTTACCGAAGACGCCTTCGACCCGGACGCACCGTTGCAGCCTGCGGTGCAACCCTTCGTTCTGCTGCAACAGCGCATCGGTCGCAAGACCCTTGGCAAGAAAATCCTCGACGATGCCCCGGTGGTGGTGATGGCCTACGACCTGCTGGAATGGCAAGGCGAGGACTGGCGCAGCCGTCCCCAGGCCGAGCGCCGCGAACAGGTGGAGGCGCTGATCGCCCGTGTTCGCAGTCCGGTGTTGTTGCCGTCGCCAACGGTCACCGGCCAGGACTGGTTCGACCTCGCCCGGCAACGCGAAGGGTCTCGCCGCCTCGGTGTCGAAGGCATGATGCTCAAGGCCCGCAACGCGCTGTACGGCGTCGGTCGCACCAAGGACATGGGCGTGTGGTGGAAATGGAAGGTCGACCCCTTCAGCGTCGACGCGGTGCTGATCTATGCCCAACGCGGCCATGGCCGGCGCGCCAGCCTGTACAGCGACTACACCTTCGCCGTATGGGATAACCCGCCGGACAGTCGCGAGCGCACACTGGTGCCATTTGCCAAGGCTTATTCAGGGCTGACCGATGCAGAAATGCGCCAGGTCGACAACATCGTGCGCAAGACCACCGTGGAGAAGTTCGGCCCGGTGAGCAGCGTCACGCCCACCCTGGTGTTCGAACTGGGTTTCGAAGGCATCGCCCTGTCCAATCGCCACAAGAGTGGGATCGCGGTGCGCTTTCCACGGATGTTGCGTTGGCGCCAGGATAAAACCGTCGAAGAGGCAGATACCTTGGCAACGCTTCAGGACCTGCTGAAATAGCCCCCTCTGCATGTCCGGGGTCGTCAAGTTTGCACAAGCACATGTGGCGAGGGAGCTTGCTCCCGCTGGGCTGCGAAGCGGCCCCCCTGGTTCTGACTGACACACCGCAGGGGGCCGCTTCGCGCCCCAGCGGGAGCAAGCTCCCTCGCCACCGAAGAGCGCTCCATCCCGGTGCACTTTTTGATGTACGCTCATCCCCGCGCACCATCGCATTCCATCACCTGTCGCCGAAGCTTTTTAAAACACTTGTTCGGCACTCTGGTTCGGAAATTGCTACCTTTATGCCGTCATACCGTTCTCGCCTTCACCGGTAACAATACTTACGCGCCACAAGCGCTCATATTGGTTTTAGGGATTGAATAATGAAAAAAGCACTGCTGACCCTTTCTGCACTGGCGTTGTGCATGGCTGCTGGCGTCGCCACGGCCAAGGAATACAAGGAACTGCGTTTTGGTGTCGACCCTTCCTACGCCCCGTTTGAGTCCAAAGCCGCCGACGGCAGCCTGGTTGGTTTCGACATCGATCTGGGCAACGCGATCTGCGCAGAGCTGAAGGTCAAATGCAAATGGGTCGAAAGCGATTTCGACGGCATGATCCCGGGCCTCAAGGCTAATAAATTCGATGGCGTGATCTCCTCCATGACCGTTACCCCGGCCCGCGAAAAAGCCATCGACTTTTCCAGCGAGCTGTTCTCCGGCCCAACGGCCTATGTCTTCAAGAAAGGCTCGGGCCTGAGCGAAGACGTTGCCTCGCTCAAAGGCAAGACCGTCGGCTACGAGCAAGGCACCATCCAGGAAGCCTACGCCAAGGCCGTGCTGGACAAGGCCGGCGTCAAGACCCAGGCCTACCAGAACCAGGACCAGGTCTACGCCGACCTGACCTCGGGTCGCCTCGACGCGGCGATCCAGGACATGCTCCAGGCCGAGCTGGGCTTCCTGAAGTCGCCAAAAGGCGAAGGTTATGAAGTCAGCAAGCCAGTGGATAGCGAATTGCTGCCCTCCAAGACCGCGATTGGTATCAGGAAAGGTAACAGTGAGCTGAAGGCACTTTTGAATAAAGGTATCAAAGCGTTACACGATGACGGCAAATACGCCGAGATCCAGAAAAAACACTTTGGCGATCTGAATCTGTACAGCGGCAAATAATGCGCTGCGCCCATCCGGTCTCGGATGGGCGCTTTTCTCCTGCCAAAGGCTTTCTTCCATGTTCGAACAACTCCTACAAAATCTGGGGCTCTCCGCCTTCAGCCTGCAGGGCTTTGGCCCGCTGCTGATGCAAGGCACCTGGATGACCATCAAGCTATCGGCCCTATCTTTGTTGTTGAGCGTCTTGCTCGGCCTGCTGGGCGCCAGTGCCAAGCTGTCCAGCGTCAAACTGCTGCGAATTCCTGCCCAGCTCTACACCACGCTGATCCGCGGCGTGCCGGACCTGGTGCTGATGCTGCTGATCTTCTACAGCCTGCAAACCTGGCTGACCTCGCTTACCGACTTCATGGAATGGGAATACATCGAGATCGACCCATTCGGCGCCGGGGTGATCACCCTGGGCTTCATCTATGGCGCGTACTTCACCGAAACCTTTCGCGGTGCGATCCTCTCGGTCCCCCGAGGCCAGGTCGAAGCCGCCACCGCGTATGGCCTCAAGCGTGGCCAGCGCTTTCGCTTCGTGGTGTTTCCACAAATGATGCGCTTTGCCCTGCCGGGTATCGGCAACAACTGGATGGTGATGCTCAAGGCCACCGCGCTGGTGTCGATCATCGGCCTGGCCGACCTGGTCAAGGCGGCCCAGGATGCAGGCAAGAGCACCTACCAGCTGTTTTACTTCCTGGTACTGGCGGCACTGATCTACCTGCTGATCACCAGCGCGTCCAACTTCATCCTGCGCTGGCTTGAACGCCGCTACGCCGCTGGAGCCCGGGAGGCGGTGCGATGATCGAACTTCTGCAAGAATACTGGCGGCCATTCCTTTACAGCGATGGTGTCAACGTCACGGGCCTGGCCATGACCCTGTGGCTGCTCAGCGCCTCGCTGCTGATCGGTTTCCTGGTGTCGATCCCGCTGTCCATCGCCCGGGTTTCACCCAAGTTCTACGTCCGCTGGCCGGTGCAGTTCTACACCTACCTGTTCCGTGGCACACCGCTCTATATCCAACTGCTGATCTGCTATACCGGCATCTACAGCATCGCGGCGGTGCGCGCCCAGCCGCTGCTCGACAGTTTCTTTCGCGATGCGATGAACTGCACGATCCTGGCCTTCGCCTTGAACACCTGCGCCTACACCACGGAAATTTTCGCCGGGGCGATTCGCAGCATGAACCATGGCGAAGTGGAAGCGGCCAAGGCCTACGGCCTGACCGGTTGGAGGCTGTACACCTACGTGATCATGCCGTCGGCGCTGCGCCGCTCGCTACCGTACTACAGCAACGAAGTCATCTTGATGCTGCACTCGACGACCGTGGCGTTCACCGCTACCGTTCCAGACGTGCTGAAAGTCGCCCGGGATGCCAACTCGGCGACGTTCCTGACGTTCCAGTCGTTCGGGATCGCCGCGTTGATCTACCTGACCGTAACCTTTGCGCTGGTGGGCCTCTTCCGCCTCGCCGAACGCCGCTGGCTGGCCTTCCTCGGGCCGACCCACTAGGGCTTTTGTTCCAGGACACACACGCACATGCGCCACCAGATCCATGACCTGCTGGCCCCGGTACCGGGGACCGCACGCAAGATCCACAGCTTCCACTTCGGCCCGGAAAAAGCCGTCGGCAAAATCTATATCCAGTCGTCCCTGCACGCCGATGAACTGCCAGGCATGCTGGTCGCCTGGCACCTCAAGCAGCGCCTGGCCGAACTCGAAGCATCGGGCCACCTGCGCCACGAGATCGTGCTGGTGCCGGTCGCCAACCCCATCGGCCTCGAACAAGTGCTGATGGACGTGCCCCTGGGCCGCTACGAAACCGAGAGCGGGCAGAACTTCAACCGCCGCTTCGTCGACCTGAGCGAAGAGATCGGCAACGAAATCCAGGACCTGCTCACCGACGATCCGCAGCACAACCTGATGCTGATCCGCACCCGACTGCGCGACGCCCTCGCCCGGCAGACCCCAGGCACGCAATTGCAATCCCTGCGCCTGGCCCTGCAACGGCTGGCCTGCGACGCCGACATGGTGCTGGACCTGCATTGCGACTTCGAAGCCGTGGCCCACCTCTACACCACACCCGAAGCCTGGCCACAGGTCGAACCGCTGGCCCGCTACATCGGCGCCGAAGCCTGCCTGCTGGCGACCGATTCGGGCGGCCAGTCGTTCGATGAATGCTTCACCCTGCTCTGGTGGCAACTCAAGGAACGCTTCGGCGAACGCTTCGAGATTCCCCTGGGCAGTTTTTCGGTCACCGTGGAGTTGCGTGGCCAGGGTGACGTCAACCACGGGCTGGCGAGCCTGGACTGCCAGGCCTTGATCGAATACCTGATCCGTTTCGGCGCCATCGACGGCGAACCGATGCCCATGCCCGAGTTGCCCTACCCGGCCACGCCGCTGGCCGCTGTCGAGCCGGTGGCAACGCCCGTGGGTGGGTTGCTGGTCTACAGCGCCCTGCCCGGCGAATACCTGGAGGCGGGGCAGTTGATCGCGGAAGTCATCGATCCGGTCAACGACACCGTCACCCCCGTTCATTGCCGTAACGCCGGGCTGCTGTACGCCCGTTCGCTGCGCCGCATGGCCACGGCTGGCATGGTGATCGCCCATGTCGCCGGCACCGAAGCCTATCGCAGCGGCTACCTACTTTCGCCTTGAGGATGCATGCTCCATGTACAAACTGACCATCGAAGGCCTGCATAAAAGCTATGGCGAACATGAAGTGCTCAAGGGCGTTTCGCTCAAGGCCAAGACCGGCGACGTCATCAGCCTCATTGGCGCCAGCGGCTCAGGCAAAAGTACCTTTTTGCGCTGCATCAACTTCCTGGAACAACCCAACGACGGCGCCATGAGCCTGGACGGCCAGCCGATCCAGATGATCAAGGACCGCCACGGCATGCACGTGGCCGACGCCGACGAACTGCAACGTATCCGCACGCGCCTGGCCATGGTGTTCCAACACTTCAACCTGTGGAGCCACATGACCGTGCTGGAAAACATCACCATGGCGCCGCGCCGGGTGTTGGGCGTGAGCAAGCAGGAAGCCGACGACCGTGCGCGTCGTTATCTCGACAAGGTCGGCCTGCCGGCGCGGGTTGCCGAGCAGTACCCGGCTTTCCTCTCCGGCGGCCAGCAACAGCGCGTGGCCATTGCCCGTGCCCTGGCGATGGAACCGGAGGTGATGCTGTTCGACGAACCCACTTCGGCCCTGGACCCGGAGCTGGTGGGTGAAGTGCTGAAGGTGATCCAGGGCCTGGCCGAAGAGGGCCGGACCATGATCATGGTGACCCACGAAATGAGCTTCGCCCGCAAGGTCTCGAACCAGGTGCTGTTCCTGCACCAGGGCCTGGTGGAAGAAGAAGGCAGGCCGGAAGACGTACTGGGCAATCCCACCAGCGAACGGCTCAAGCAGTTTCTCAGTGGCAACCTGAAATAAACTCCCTGGCAAGCCCCGTGGCGAGGGAGCTTGCTCCCGCTGGGGCGCGAAGCGGCCCCCTGCGGTGTGTCAGCCAGAACCAGAGGGCCGCTTCGCAGCCCAGCGGGAGCAAGCTCCCTCGCCACAAGAGCCTTCCGGCCAGACGATCCCCTTGGGCATAAAACCTTTCACCTCCCACCGTGGTCACTGAAGAAGGACTTTCAGGGCGCACGCGGCAGGCATGGCGACATCCAACAATTTCGCGAAACAGTGGTTCGATGCCCGCGGCTGGAAGCCGTTCGTCTTTCAGAAGCAGGTCTGGGCCGCGGTCAAGCGGGGGGAGTCCGGGCTGCTGCATGCCAGTACCGGTGCCGGCAAAACCTATGCCGTGTGGTTAGCCGCCCTCAACCGTTTCGCTCGACCGGCACCGCCGCTGGATAAACCGCGCAAACGCAAACCGCCGGCCGAACCGCTGACCGTCCTGTGGATCACGCCGATGCGCGCATTGGCGGCCGACACCGGCAAAGCCCTTGAAGCGCCCCTGGCAGACCTGCACCTGCCCTGGAGTGTCGGCCTGCGCACCGGCGATACCAGCGCCAACGAACGCGCCCGCCAGGGCCGGCGCCTGCCCACCGCGCTGATCACCACCCCCGAAAGCCTGACCCTGATCCTCGCCCGGGCCGATGCGCATACCGCCGTCTCGACCCTGCGCATGGTCGTGGTGGATGAATGGCACGAGTTGCTCGGCAACAAACGTGGCGTGCAATTGCAACTGGCCCTGGCGCGCTTGCGGCACTGGCATCCCGAACTCATCGTCTGGGGCGTGTCCGCGACCCTGGGCAACCAGGCCCACGCCGGACAGGTATTGATCCCGCAAGGCAACGGAATCAGCGTGCAGGGAGCCGATGGCAAGGCGCTGCGGGTCGACACACTGCTACCCCCGACCCTCGAACGTTTCCCCTGGGCCGGGCACATCGGCCTGAAGATGCTGCCCCGGGTCGTGGCCGAAATCGACGCCAGCCGCAGCTGCCTGGTCTTCACCAACACCCGGGCACAGTCGGAAATCTGGTATCAGGCGCTGCTTGAGACGCGGCCCGATTGGGCCGGGTTGATCGCCCTGCACCATAGCTCGCTGTCGCGTGACACCCGGGATTGGGTGGAACAGGCATTGAAGGACGGCCAGCTCAAAGCGGTGGTCTGCACGTCCAGCCTGGACCTGGGGGTGGACTTCCTGCCAGTGGAACGGGTGCTGCAGATTGGCTCGGCCAAGGGCGTAGCTCGGCTGATGCAACGGGCCGGGCGCTCCGGCCACGCACCGGGCCGGACCTCGCGGGTGACGCTGGTGCCGACCCACAGCCTGGAATTGATCGAGGCCGCCGCCGCGCAGGACGCCGTGGCCCAACGGCGCATCGAACCGCGCGAATCGCCCCGCAAGCCGCTAGATGTCCTGGTGCAGCATTTGGTGAGCATGGCCCTGGGTGGTGGCTTCGTTTCCGACGAATTGTTCGAGGAAGTGCGAGGTGCCTGGGCCTACCGCGACCTCAACCCGGCCGAATGGGCCTGGGCCCTGGCGTTTGTGCGCCATGGCGGCCTGTCATTGACCGCCTACCCCGATTATCGACGCGTCGAACCGGACGAACACGGGGTCTGGCGCGTGCCCGACGCCCGTCTGGCCCGGCGTCACCGCATGAGCATCGGCACCATCGTCAGCGATGCCAGCCTGCAATTGAAGTTCTGGAGCAAAGGCGGGGGCGGCAAGACCCTGGGCAGCGTAGAGGAAGGCTTCATCGCCCGCCTGCGCCCCGGTGACGGTTTCCTGTTCGCCGGGCGCTTGCTGGAATTGGTCCGGGTCGAGGACATGACCGCCTATGTGCGACGCAGCCAGGCCAAGAAGGCCGCCGTGCCGCGCTGGAACGGCGGGCGCATGCCACTTTCCAGCGAACTGGCGGCCGCTGTCGTGGCCCGGTTGAGCGAAGCCGCCGCGGGCCGCTTCGAGGGCCCGGAGATGCACGCCGTGCAGCCCCTGCTCTTGACTCAACAACGCTGGTCCGGTTTGCCCACGCAGAGCACATTGCTGGCCGAAGCCCTCAAGTCCCGGGAGGGCTGGCACCTGTTCCTCTACCCGTTTGCCGGTCGCCAGGTTCATCTGGGCCTGGCCAGCCTGCTGGCCTGGCGTGTCAGCCAGCAACAGCCGCTGACGTTTTCCATTGCGGTCAACGATTACGGCCTGGAACTGCTCAGCGCCACGGCAGTGGATTGGTCGCAATACCTGACCCCGGGCCTGCTGAGCGTCGATCATCTGCTGACCGACGTACTTGCGAGCCTGAACGCCGGGGAACTGGCCCTGAGGCGCTTTCGCGAAATCGCCCGGATCGCCGGACTGGTCTTTGCCGGCTATCCCGGCGCGCCGAAAAGCACCCGGCAAGTCCAGGCGTCCAGCGGATTGTTCTTCCAGGTGTTCAAGCAATACGACGCCGACAATCTCTTGCTGGCCCAGGCCGGGGAGGAAGTCTTGCGCGAAGAATTGGATATCCGTCGACTGGAGCAGACCTTGCAACGCCTCAATACCTTGAAGCTGGACCTGCACGTGATCAAGCGCCCCACCCCGCTCGGGTTTCCGCTGCTGGTGGAGCGATTCCGGGAAAGCATGAGTTCGGAAAAGCTCGCCGACCGCATCCGGCGGATGGTCAGCGAACTGGAAAAGACTGCCGATCGCGGTGACACCTGATGCCAGCGCCTTATCCCGTCAGCCTGGCCGGCGAAGAACTCTGGTTGCTCCCGGAAAAAGCCGTGTACTGGCCCGCCCAGGAAACCCTGATGGTGGCCGATGTTCATTTCGGCAAGGCCGCCGCCTATCGCAGCCTCGGGCAACCGGTGCCCCACGGCACCACCGCCAGCAACATCGCCGTGCTGGATGCGTTGCTGGCCAGCCTGCCATGCCGACAGTTGATTTTTCTCGGGGATTTTCTCCACGGTCCTGGCTCTCATGCGCCCGGCACCTTGAAGGCACTCTCCGATTGGCGTGTGCGACATCCGCACCTGGCCATGACGCTGATTCGTGGCAACCACGACAAACGCGCCGGTGACCCACCGCCAGCGCTGAACATTCGCGTCGTACCGGAGCCGTTGCTTCTGGGCCCTTTCGCCGTGCAACACGAGCCTGCCCCACATCCCAGCCGCCATGTGCTGGCCGGTCACGTGCACCCGGTCTACCACCTGAGCGGCAAGGGCCGGCAACGCCTTCGCCTGGCCTGCTTTCGGCTGGGCAGCGAGATCAGCCTGCTGCCGGCCTTCGGTGCGTTCACGGGCGGTTACCGGGTCGAGCAGGGCAGCGATTGCAGGATTTTTGTCATCGGCGATAACGAAATATGGCCCGTCAGCTGAAGCACTCTGTGCTATCGCAGGCGGGCCATCGTCTCATCAGGCAACAGGCGCAGGAGGTGGCTCATCCGGCAGCGTAGGCTCGCCGGGTTCGGTGGGTTGTTCGTTGGGGGTGTCGGGATCAGGCTGGCCGGGGATGCCGCCCGCCGCTTCGACAGGATGGGCCAGCAATGACCAGGCCATGACGCCGATCTGATTGGGCTCAAGCCTTGCCAGTTCGGCACTGATTCGCGGATCGATCTTCATAGAGCAACTCCTGAGCGAAGGCCCGCTGCGCTGACACGCAATAACGGGCAGTACACGCAATAGAGTGTCTGCCCGCCCAGGAATTCCAACAGCTCGTCAGATTCAGGTACGCGGCAGGGTCACACCGCGCTGGCCCTGGTATTTGCCGCCACGATCCTTGTAGGACACTTCGCACTCTTCATCGGATTCCAGGAACAGCATCTGCGCCACACCTTCGTTGGCGTAGATTTTCGCCGGCAAGGTCGTGGTGTTGGAGAACTCCAGGGTCACGTGACCTTCCCACTCGGGTTCCAGCGGCGTGACGTTGACGATGATGCCGCAACGGGCGTAGGTGCTCTTGCCCAGGCAGATGGTCAGCACATTGCGCGGGATGCGGAAGTACTCGACGGTACGGGCCAGGGCGAAGGAGTTCGGCGGGATGATGCAAACATCGCTTTTAACGTCGACGAAGCTCTTTTCGTCGAAGTTCTTCGGGTCGACGGTGGCCGAGTTGATATTGGTGAACACCTTGAATTCGTCGGCGCAGCGCACGTCGTAGCCGTAGCTGGAGACACCGAAGGAGATCAGCCGGTCTGCGCCTTCGCCACGCATCTGGCGTTCGACGAAGGGCTCGATCATGCCGTGCTCTTGCGCCATGCGGCGAATCCACTTGTCCGATTTGATGCTCATGGCGGTTTCCTGAAATAGCGAGGTGGAAAAAATACGTCCGGCATCTTACTGGGGCACGGGTCCGAGTTCAAAGCGCGGCACGCAAATCTCGCCGATCCGCCTTGATTTCCGGGTCCTGCCGGCCATCGCCCGCGCCGTCAGTCACCAAATAAGAGAAACCTTCGCAAAGACCATTGGCACATTCTGGAAAAAGGGTTAAGGTGGCGCCACTGTGCTGCTTGTGTCACTGAGAATCTCTACACGATATGTTGAATTTCGATCCAACCATCTACAAGAATTTTTCCTGCTCTTTGCACTCAGTCTCGGCCAGGGTTCTTCCTGAGTCGCAGTTATCTTTGTTCAAGGAGTTACACCATGTCTAATCGCCAAACCGGTACCGTTAAGTGGTTCAACGATGAAAAAGGCTTCGGCTTCATCACCCCACAATCCGGTGACGATCTGTTCGTTCACTTCAAAGCTATCCAATCCGACGGCTTCAAAAGCCTGAAAGAAGGCCAACAGGTTTCTTTCATCGCTACCCGCGGTCAGAAAGGCATGCAAGCTGAAGAAGTTCAAGTTATCTAACTTGTCCTTGCTTTAGTAAAAGGCCCCGCCCTCAAAAGCGGGGCTTTTTTGTGCCTGGGTGTTTTTCCCAGGGCACAAAAAAACTGTGGGAGCGAGCTTGCTCGCGATAGCGGTGGATCAGCAACATCAACGTTGGCTGACAGACCGCTATCGCGAGCAAGCTCGCTCCCACAGGTGTGTGTGGGTTGGCCCGAATTACCAGGTCACGCCAAACCCGGCCGTGTACCGCGTCTTGCTCAAGTCGCTGTCTTCGGTACCCTCGATGACATCCTTCTCGGCCTTGAGGTTGAGCGACGCCCAATCAGTGACCTTGTAGCGCAGCCCCATCTCAGCGTCATAGGCGTACTCCGCCACGCCGGACAGCGGCTTGCCCACTTCGCCATTGGTGAAGAACTCGACGCGCTTGCCAATCAGGTAGCGGTTGTAGTCCCACTTCATGGCAACGGAATAGAAGTTGTCCTTACCGCCGTCGCGGTATTCATAGTCGGTGCGGTTCAACAGCGAACCCAGCGAGAACGCGCCCAGCTCGTCATCCCAGAACTGATAACCCGGACCGGTACCCACCACGCGCTGGCGCGCCAGGTCTTCGACTTTGTCACGCTTGTAGTTCAGGCGGCCTTGCCAGAACCATTTGTCCGTCAGGAACCGGTCGAGGGAATATTCCAGGCGCCAGTTATCGGCGGAAACCACATCGTCCTGGAACTCACGGTTGTATTCACCCTCGGCGGTATGCCGCCATCTGCCGTGGCGAGCCGAGGTCTTGAAGTCGATGTCGTAATCGTCGGTATCGTTTTCCGCACGCTGGTAATCCAGCGCGGCATCGATGTTGCCTTTCCACACCAGGTCCTCGACCACCGGCTTGGGCTTGAGGATCTGCTGGATACTGGCCAGATCAACGGTCTTGGGCGCATCACCGTTGGCCAGGGTCACCTTGCCATCCTCGGCCGCATGCAGCGCCTTGGCTTTCTCGCCGGTATAAGCATCCTGCTTGACCAAGAGTTGCTGATCACTCTCTAGAGTCTTGACCTGTTTCCAGTCGACAGGAATCGCGCCGGCGTAATCGGTCTGGATCAGCAACTTGCCGCCATCAAAAACGGTAATCTTGCCACTGAGTTTGTCCCCATTCTTCAACCAGACTGTGTCGGCAAGCAAGGGCATGGAGGCGCTGGCAACAGCCAGGCAAAGCAGGGTTCTAGACAACATAAGCGATAATGGGCTCAAGTTTTCGGTGAAAAGGCGGCATTATCCCCCAGGATGACACCTCAGCAACGACTGACCCGCGTATCGATGATGAGTTCATTTCTCAATCAGCCTTGTAGGAATTAATCTACGGACGGACACCCCTTCAGGAACCCTTTACGTGACTGACACCCCAACGGACACCGAGAACGCTGCCCAGATCCGCCGCACGACCCTTTACCTGACCCTGGCACAAGTGCCGGCCGGCAAGGTGGTCACCTACGGCCAACTCGCCGAAATGGCCGGCCTGGGCCGCGCGGCGCGCTGGGTCGGGCGGACCCTCAGCCAGTTGCCGAACGACACGAAGCTGCCCTGGCATCGGGTATTGGGTGCCGGCGGTCGGATCAGTCTACCGGCGGGCAGCGCCTCAGGGGATGAACAGCGCGCACGCCTGCGCATGGAAGGGATCAGTGTCCTGAACAATCGTGTTGATATTCAGCGCCATGGCTGGCGCCCGGTAGAGCACAGCGGTTAGAGTGCGCGCTTTGTTTTCGCAATTTTTGAGGCAGACTCCAGCCCATGCCCCGTAAAACCTGGCGCGCCGCCCTCGCCGCCTATGCCAGTCCCTCGACGCTCGTGCTGTTGCTGCTTGGCTTCGCCGCCGGCTTGCCGTACATGCTAGTGTTTTCCACACTTTCGGTCTGGTTGCGCGAAGCCGGTGTGGCCCGCGAAACCATCGGCTACGCGAGCCTGATCGGCCTGGCGTATGCCTTTAAATGGGTCTGGTCGCCGCTGCTCGACCAATGGCGCCTGCCGCTGCTGGGTAAACTCGGGCGTCGGCGTTCATGGCTGGTGCTCTCCCAAGGCCTGGTAATCCTCGGCCTGGTCGGCATGGGATTCTGCGACCCACAGAAACACCTGTCATGGTTGATCGCCATCGCCGTCATCGTGGCCTTCGCCTCTGCAACGCAGGACATCGCCGTCGACGCCTATCGCCTGGAGATTGCCGACGACACCCGCCAGGCCGCCCTCGCCGCCAGCTACATGTCCGGCTACCGCATCGCGGCACTGCTGGCCACTGCTGGCGCGCTGTTTTTCGCCGAAGGGTTTGGCTCCACTGGCTTCAGCTACAAACACTCGGCCTGGGCCGGCACTTACCTGCTGTTCGGCGTATTGATGGTCCCGGCGTTGCTTACCTCGCTGTTCATGCGCGAACCGCCGGTGCCTCTGCGCACCCAACTGCAGGCCGGACGCTACTCGTTCGCCCATCAACTGGCGTCGGTGTTCGTACTGATCGTGCTGCTGGTGTCTGTCCCGGCGATGTTCACCCAGCTCTACAACACCGACTTCGCCAGCGTGCTGTTCGAGGGCGTCAGCCTGCTTGACCTACTGCTCGAAGACCGCGCGTTCCTGCGGGCCATCCTCTATATCATCCTGACCGCCCTGTGCCTGTCGGCCGTGGGCCGCCGCGGATTAGCGCCGGTGCTGACGCCGGTAAACGATTTCATCCTGCGTTACCGCTGGCAGGCGCTGCTGCTGCTCGGACTGATCGCAACCTATCGCATGTCTGACACCGTCATGGGTGTCATGGCCAACGTGTTCTACATCGATCAAGGGTTCACCAAGGACCAGATCGCCAGCGTCAGCAAGATCTTCGGATTGATCATGACCCTCGTCGGTGCCGGCATGGGCGGCTTGCTGATCGTACGTTTCGGCATCCTGCCCATCCTGTTCATCGGCGGTGTCGCCTCGGCGGGCACCAACATCCTCTTCCTGATGCTCACCGACATGGGCGCCAACCTGAAGATGTTGATTGTCACCATCTCCCTGGACAACTTCAGCTCCGGCCTGGCCACTTCGGCGTTCGTCGCCTACCTGTCGAGCCTGACCAACCTGAAATTCTCCGCCACCCAATACGCCCTGCTCAGCTCGATCATGCTGTTGCTGCCGCGCCTGATCGGTGGTTATTCAGGGGTGATGGTGGAGAAGTTCGGCTATCACAATTTCTTCCTGATCACCGCGTTGCTGGGCGTTCCGACCCTGCTGCTGATCGCCTTGCACTGGTTCCAGGAGAACCGTCGCCAGGGCTCGACGCCCACCGCCGAACCGACGCCCGCCCGACCGGCGGAAGAGTCGTAGGAAACGTCAGAAAACGCCGGGGAAACCGGCGTTCGCATCGGGCGACCGGCCACGCGCCTGTACGCCAGGGCATCTCGCCCGTACAATGCCCCGTCACTTCTCGTCATCAGCAACCGACAACGGCCAACCATGCGCACCAGTCAATATTTGCTCGCCACACAGAAAGAAACGCCTTCCGACGCCGTCGTGATCAGCCATCAGTTGATGCTGCGTGCCGGCATGATCCGCAAACTCGCCTCGGGCCTCTACACCTGGCTGCCAATGGGCCTGCGGGTCATGCGCAAGGTTGAAGCCATCGTTCGCGAAGAGATGGACGCTGCCGGCTCCCTGGAAGTGTTGATGCCGAGCACCCAACCGGCCGAGCTGTGGCAGGAATCGGGGCGCTGGGAAGAATACGGCCCTGAGCTGCTGCGCATCAAAGACCGTCACGGGCGCGACTTCTGTGCAGGCCCGACTCACGAAGAAGTGATCACCGACCTGATGCGCAACGAGTTGAGCAGCTACAAGCAGCTGCCGATCAACCTGTATCAGATCCAGACCAAATTCCGTGACGAAATCCGTCCACGCTTCGGCCTGATGCGCGGTCGCGAATTCATCATGAAGGACGCCTACTCGTTCCACACCGACCTGGCCTCGCTGCAAGTCACCTACGACCGCATGCACCAGGCATATTGCAACGTGTTCACCCGCCTGGGCCTGAAGTTCCGTCCGGTTGAAGCCGACAACGGCTCCATCGGCGGTGCCGGCTCCCACGAGTTCCACGTACTGGCCGAGTCTGGCGAAGACGACATCGTCTTCAGCAATGGCTCCGACTACGCCGCCAACATCGAGAAAGCCGAAGCCGTGCCACGGGAAACCTCCCGCGCCGCGCCGACCGAAGAGTTGCGCCTGGTGGACACGCCGAACGCCAAGACCATTGCCCAACTGGTGGAAGGCTACAACCTGCCAATCGAACGCACCATCAAGACATTGATCGTGCGGGCCGAAGAAGCCGGCAAGCTGATCGCCCTGATCATCCGTGGCGATCACGAGCTGAACGAAATCAAGGCCGCCAACCAGCCAGGCGTCGCCAGCCCGCTGGTCATGGCTACCGAAGCCGAACTGCGCGACGCCATCGGCGCCGGTGCCGGTTCCCTCGGCCCGCTGAACCTGCCGCTGCCGATCATCATCGACCGCTCGGTGGAGTTGATGAGCGACTTCGCCATCGGCGCCAACATCGACGACAAACACTACTTCGGCGTGAACTGGGAACGCGACCTGCCGGTCCCAACCGTCGCGGACCTGCGCAACGTCGTGGCCGGCGACCCGAGCCCGGACGGCAAGGGCACCCTGGAAATCAAGCGCGGCATCGAAGTCGGGCACATCTTCCAGCTGGGCAACAAGTACAGCAAGGCGATGAAGTGCGAAGTACTGGGCGAGAACGGCAAGCCGGTCACCCTGGAAATGGGCTGCTACGGCATCGGTGTTTCTCGCGTGGTAGCTGCCGCCATCGAGCAGAACAACGACGAGAAAGGCATCATCTGGAGCGACACGCTGGCGCCTTTCCAGATTGCCCTGGTGCCGCTGCGCTATGAAACCGACCTGGTGCGTGAAGCCACCGACAAGCTCTACGCCGAACTGACGGCCGCCGGCTTTGAAGTGCTGCTGGACGACCGCGACAAGAAAACCAGCCCCGGCATCAAGTTCGCGGACATGGAACTGATCGGCATCCCGCATCGGATCGTCGTCAGTGACCGTGGCCTGGCCGAAGGCAACCTGGAATACAAGAGCCGCACCGAAGCCGAGCCGCAAGCGCTGCCGGTCGCCGACGTGCTGTCGTTCCTCCAGGCCCGTATCCGCCGCTGACACCAGATAGAGACGTCATGTTCAAGCGAAACACCTTAGGCCTCGGTGGCGCCGCCCTGTGCGGCGCCCTGCTGGTCAGCGGCTGTGCCAACCAAATGTCGCAACGCAGCGAGCACGAAGAGCGGGTCGAGCGCAAATTGCTCGACCACAGCCTGCAAATCGACGTGGGCGAACCCAAGGTGCTCGACCTGCCGCAGCGTCGGGTGCGCATCAATGAGCAGAAGACCTTCGAAGTCACCGAGTTCGAGGTCACTCGTCATTACGATCGCTACACGCCGTACCAACCCTGGCGGGAGATCTACGAGATTCCCCTGGGCGCGGTGGCCGTGGTGGCCGGCGTCGGTGCGAACGTGGTCAATGTGTTCGCCCTTGGCAACCTGCCGGACTCGGCGACCCGTGACTGGATCAGCTATGGCTTCGCCGGGCTCAACCCGTTCATGAACGTCCCCTCCCATGGCCGCGCCCAGCAGAACCTGGCGGGCATCGACGAAGTCCAGCGCGACAAGCGTACGGAACACTCGAGCCTGCCTTGGAGCGAACGCCCGGTGGAGGTCAAGGTCGCCCGGCAAACCTTCGAGCTGAGCACCGACCGTAACGGCGTGCTGCGCCTGAACCTGCTGGAAAGCCCGTTCGCCGAGCAGAACCTGAGCCAATTCGGCAAATTGCAGATCAGCGTGACGGATGCCCAGGACGAAGTGCACACCGACTCATCCCTGAGCATCAGCAGCACCCTGCGCAGCAAGCTGCTGGAAGCTCACGCGTTGATCTATGACGATCTGGAAGATGACGAGGTGAGCCAATGGGTGCATCGAGTCAAGCGCCTGTCGGAGCTGGGGCTTGAAGAAGAGGCCAGCGAACTGGAACAAAGCCTGATCGAACTGACCCGCAATGATCCGGAGTTGCAGACCGAGTTTTTGAAAGCACTGACCAAGGATGGTGGACGGTTGGTGGCGGATCCTGGCGCCAACTGAGTCCAGCTTGGATTGGTCAACCTCTCTTGTGGCGAGGGAGCTTGCTCCCGCTGGGCTGCGCAGCAGCCCTGAAACCAAGCCACCTCGATATATCAGATAAGTTGAGTAGCAGTTTTGGGTCCGCTACGCGGCCCAGCGGGAGCAAGCTCCCTCGCCACAAGAGCAAGGCAAGAGCAAGGCAAGGCAAGACAAGGCATTCAGCCAACCGACAGCCTCACCGCTCAAACAACTCCAACTGCTCAAACCCACCGCGCAAATCCTCCAGCCGCACCCCGATCCCCAATAACCGCACCGGCTTGCCGCCCCGGTTGAACGCCTGGGTCAACAGCAACTGGTAGCTGCCCAGGTCCCGCCCTGCCCCGGCCTGTTCCAGTGTGGTCTGGGTGAAGTCGTGGAATTTCACTTTGACGAACGGCTTGCCCGGTCGATAACTGCTGTCGATCCGCGCCATGCGTCCGCTGAGGGTTTCCATCAGTTCCGGCAGTTTGTCGAGGCAACTCACCAGGTCAGGCAGGTCGACATCGTAAGTGTTTTCCACACTGATGGACTGCCGTCGGCTGTCGTTGTGCACCAGCCGCTCATCGATCCCACGAGCCAGGCTCCAGAGCCGCTCACCGAAACTGCCGAATTCGCGCACCAGCGCCAACTTGTCCCATTGGCGCAACTGCAGGCAATCGACGATGCCAAGCCGGTTCAGCTTATCGGCGGTGACCTTTCCAACACCGTGAAGCTTGCTGACCGGCAGGGCCGAGACAAAATCCTCGACTTGGTCGGGGGTGATGACGAACAACCCGTTGGGCTTCTTCCAGTCGCTGGCGATCTTGGCCAGGAACTTGTTCGGCGCGACGCCTGCCGACACCGTGATGTGCAACTGGTTGGAAACCCGCCGGCGAATGTCCTGGGCGATGCGCGTGGCGCTGCCACCGAAATGGGCGCTGGCGGAGACGTCCAGGTAGGCCTCGTCCAGCGACAGCGGCTCGATCAGGTCAGTGTAATCGCTGAAAATCGTATGAATTTCCTTCGACGCTTCCCGATAGGCATCCATTCGTGGCTTGACGATGGTGAGGTCCGGGCAAAGCTTCAAGGCGTGGCCGGAGGACATGGCCGAGCGCACCCCATAGGCCCGCGCTTCGTAGTTACAGGTGGCAATCACGCCCCGCCGATCCGCCGAGCCTCCCACCGCCAAGGGCTTGCCGGCCAGCCGCGGGTCATCGCGCATTTCGATAGCGGCATAGAAACAGTCACAGTCGACATGAATGATCTTACGTTGCGTCATAAATAAAGAAGCAGAGTATGCGACGAATCGGGCCACCAGTATCGCACCGACACCTGTATATAGCACCAGTAGTTTGAAAGATCCTTCGTTGAGAGCCGAAAGTGCCCACACAAATTTACTTCATCAATCGCAACCAAGCCTCCAATAGAGCTCAGCCCTTGCCAGGCCTGCGTCACAGCGCTGTCACAATGCCTTTCTCCAAGGCTAACCGCTTGAAGCGGAACAGTTTTTTGTGAGGCCAGGGTTGACAGCAGCGCGATCCTCTGTAGAATGCCGCCACACAGACGCGGGATGGAGCAGTCTGGTAGCTCGTCGGGCTCATAACCCGAAGGTCGTCGGTTCAAATCCGGCTCCCGCAACCAAACATCAAGAAAGGCTACTCGAAAGAGTGGCCTTTTTTGTGCGTGTCCATTTTTGACTGCCTGGTCAGAGAGTCGCCGCCTGCATGCAACAGTTGTAGGACAATTTCCTTTAAATTCCGAGCATTTAGGAAGACAAGGGACGGATCGAGCGTTTATTTGAGCCCATTACCTTTTAACGGTTGACACTCGGGCGTTCGCCTGTAGAATGCCGCCACACAGACGCGGGATGGAGCAGTCTGGTAGCTCGTCGGGCTCATAACCCGAAGGTCGTCGGTTCAAATCCGGCTCCCGCAACCAAATATCAAGAAAGGCTGCTCGAAAGAGTGGCCTTTTTTGTGCCTGGCAGAAAAAGCTCTACATTACAAATATTTTGTAATTATTTTCCTTCGCGGGGATTGGTAACTTGGCTGGATACCCCCATCCTGTCGCGCATAGCTCAAGAGGTGATTGATGCGCGCCCACTCGTCTGACCCGCAAGACCCTGTTACTGCGACACAACCGATCAAAGCCGAACGATTGCGCTGGCTGGATCGGATCAGTCAATACCGCCAGCCTATTGGTCTCGCGGTCACGTTGCTACTGTTTGCGATCGCCTTGATTGCCTGTCGCCACTTGCTGAGCGAGCTCGATCTTTACGCCCTGCACGATTCAATTCTGGAAGTGCCACGACCGGCCCTGCTGGGCGCGATCGCCGCCACGGTAGCCGGCTTCATCATTCTTTTGGGCTACGAATGGTCCGCCAGCCGTTATGCCGGGGTGACACTGCCGCCACAAACCATGGTCCTGGGTGGGTTCACCGCGTTCGCCATCGGCAACGCCATTGGCCTGTCACTGCTGTCGGGCGGCTCTGTTCGCTACCGTCTGTATGCGCGTCATGGCCTGGGGGCCTCGGATGTCGCCCACATGACGCTGTTCGCCAGCCTGTCCCTGGGCTGCGCGTTGCCGCCGTTGGCGGCCCTGGCGACGCTCAGCAACCTGCCCGCCGCGTCCGCCGCGCTGCACCTGCCTGCGACTTTGCTGGGGGCCATTTCCGTGGCGGTGCTGCTGCTCACCAGCGTGTTGGCCATCGGCATTTACCGCAGACGCCTGCCGGAACAGCCTCATCGTGACAGCCTGCTGGTAAAAGCCGGACGCCGCACACTGCGCCTGCCGGGCCGACGCCTGACCTTTCTGCAACTGGTGATCACCGCGCTGGATGTCGCCGCAGCCGCCACCGTGTTGTATCTGTTGCTGCCCGAAGCGCCGCCGTTTGGCGCCTTCCTGCTGGTGTACCTGCTGGCGTTGGCTGCTGGGGTGCTCAGCCATGTACCGGGCGGTGTCGGCGTGTTCGAAGCGATCCTGCTGGCCGCGTTCGCCGACAAACTCGGGGCCGCGCCACTGGCCGCCGCGCTGTTGCTGTATCGCTTGATCTATGTGCTGTTGCCGATGCTGGTGGCCTGCGTACTGTTGCTGATCAATGAAGCGCAACGGCTGTTCCAGACGCGCCAGAGCCTGCGGGCGGCATCGGGTTTCGCTGCGCCGATCCTGGCGGTGCTGGTGTTTCTTTCGGGCGTGGTGCTGCTGTTTTCCGGGGTGACACCGGAAATCGACACCCGCCTTGAGCACATCGGCTTCCTGATCCCTCATCGGCTGGTCGACGCTTCGCACTTCGGCGCCAGCCTGGTGGGCGTGTTGTGCCTGTTGCTCGCCCAAGGCTTGCGCCGTCGCCTGTCAGCCGCCTGGATGCTGACCACGGTCTTGCTCCTGGTGGGCGCCCTGCTCTCTCTGCTCAAGGGCTTCGACTGGGAAGAAGCCACGTTACTGACCCTGACGGCCGCCCTGCTGGCGGTGTTCCGGCGTTCCTTTTATCGTCCCAGCCGCCTGACTGAACTGCCCTTTTCCCCACTGTTCCTGATCGCCAGTATCTGCGTGCTGGGCGCGTCGATCTGGCTGCTGCTGTTTGCTTACCAGGACGTGCCCTACAGCCATCAACTCTGGTGGCAGTTCACCCTCGATGCCGACGCCCCGCGCGGCCTGCGCTCGCTGCTGGGCGCCGCGGTCCTGCTGGTGATGGTATCCCTGACCTGGCTGTTGCGTACCGCGCGGCCGGTGATCCACGTGCCAACGGCTGAAGAGCTGGAGCGGGCCAAAACGATCCTCATGGCATCGTCGCAACCCGACGGCGGCCTGGCCCTGACCGGTGACAAAGCGTTGCTGTTTCACCCCAACGACGAAGCGTTCCTGATGTACGCCCGCCGTGGTCGCAGCCTGGTGGCGCTGTACGATCCGATCGGTCCTACCCAGCAACGGGCTGAAATGATCTGGCAGTTCCGCGACCTGTGTGACATCCACCATGCCCGCCCCGTGTTCTATCAGGTACGTGCCGAGAACCTGCCGTACTACATGGACATCGGCCTGACAGCCATCAAGCTGGGCGAGGAAGCACGGGTCGACCTCAAGCGTTTCGATCTCGAAGCCAAGGGCAAAGAGATGAAGGATTTGCGCTACACCTGGAACCGCGGCACCCGTGACGGCCTGTCGCTGGAGATCCACGAACCGGGCCAGGCGCCGATGGATGAGCTCAAGGTCATTTCCGATGCCTGGCTGACCGGCAAGAACGTGCGTGAGAAAGGTTTCTCCCTGGGCCGTTTCAGTGATGACTACCTCAAGCATTTCCGCATCGCCGTGATTCGTTTCGAGGGCCGGCCGGTGGCGTTCGCCAACCTGCTGGAAACCCACAGCCACGAACTGGCCAGCCTCGACCTGATGCGCGCCCACCCCGAGGCCCCGAAACTGACCATGGAGTTCATGATGGTCGGTCTCATCCAGCATTATAAAAATCATGACTACGCCCGCTTCAGCCTCGGCATGGTCCCGCTGTCAGGCCTGCAACCGCGTCGCGGCGCACCATTGACCCAACGCCTGGGTTCGATGGTGTTCCGCCGTGGCGAGCAGCTCTATAACTTCCAGGGGCTGCGCCGCTTCAAAGACAAATTCCAGCCTGACTGGGAACCTCGCTACATGGCCGTGCCCGCCGGACTCGATCCGCTGGTGGCGCTGGCTGATACCGCCGCCCTGATTGCAGGCGGCCTGACTGGATTGGTGAAACGCTGATGATGCAACGCTCCTGGCGATACGTAGTGGCCGCCCTGCTGGTGCTGGCGGTGATTCTCGGTGGTGGTTACTGGTACTGGAACCGCCCGGCCCCGCAACCGACCCTGGAACAACTGGCGCCCACCGATGGCGTAGCGATGACTCGGGTCATCCCCGGCACCAAGCCGCGCGCCCAGGTACTGGTGGCGGTCAATGAAGACCAGAAGCTCAGCGACACGCAGTTGACGACCCTCAGCCGCAGCGGCTCGGCACAGATCGTTCAGGTGATCCTGCCCAAGGACTGCCTGTTGCAAGGTCGCGCCCTGCAGACGGGTCTGCGGCAGCTCCAAGGGCCAGCCACGCTGGTCAGCGGCATCGGCCCTGGCGCTGTGCTGGCCTGGCGCTGGCTGGCCGAGCAGAAGGATGACAAGGCCAAGGCCGTGTCGGTGGACCTGGCCCTGGAAAAACCCGGCTGCACACACTTGCTGCCCAAAAGCGCAGCCCACGGCCACTGGCTGGTGGCCTGGAACGATAACCCCGACGACACCAGCGCCGGCTTCGTACGCGATCAGTCGAATGCCGAGACCAGCATCAGCGACTACGACATCAATCTGCCACAAGTCCTGAACAACGAGCTGCGCAAGATCCTGGTCGGCACCGACAAGGCCAAGGGCGGCCTGAGCATCCCGGTGGTGGAAGTCCCAGCCAGCCAGACGCGGGATACCGTGACCCTGTTTCTCTCCGGAGACGGCGGCTGGCGTGACCTGGACCGCGACGTGGCCGATGAAATGGCCAAGATTGGCTACCCAGTGGTCGGCATCGACACCCTGCGCTACTACTGGCAGCACAAGAGCCCGGAACAAAGCGCGGCGGATCTGACCGAACTGATGCAGCACTACCGTCAGGTCTGGGGCACCAAGCGCTTCATCCTGACCGGCTACTCCTTCGGTGCCGACGTGTTGCCAGCCATCTACAATCGTCTGCCAGCCACCGAACAACAGCGGGTCGATGCGATCATCCTGCTGGCTTTCGCCCGCACCGGCAGCTTCGAGATCGAAGTCGAAGGCTGGCTCGGCAACGCCGGCACCGAAGCCGCCACCGGCCCGGAAATGGCCAAGCTGCCAGCCGAGAAAGTGGTGTGCATCTACGGCGGTGAAGAAGCCGACGAAAGCGGCTGCACCGACAAGACTGCCGTGGGTGAAGCCATCAAATTGCCTGGCGGCCACCACTTCGACGAAAACTACCCGGCCCTGGCCAAGCGCCTGATCGATGAGATCAACAAGCGACAGAACAAGACAGCCGAACAGTAAGTCGATATACGCCTGACAAAAGCCCCGGCAGCCTCAAGGTTGCCGGGGCTTTTTTGTGCTCGACTGCCCCACCTCTATGGGAGCTATTACCGTTCATTCAAGAAAAATGATGGACCCGTGGCGAGGGAGCTTGCTCCCGCTCGACTGCGAAGCAGTCGCAAACCGGCGGGTGCGGTGTGCCTGACTCCCCCGCATTTGGCAGGTTTTGGGGCCGCTTCGCGGCCCAGCGGGAGCAAGCTCCCTCGCCACGGGCTTGTCGATTGCCTTAAGTGGACAGCATTACCTTGGCATCAGCTTTTGTGTCGCCTACAAAAAAGCCCCCGCCGCCGCAAGGCAACGAGGGCTTTTGTTTTCCTGATGCTACATCTCCACCTGCGTCCCCAGTTCAATCACCCGGTTCAACGGCAGATTGAAGAAACGAAGGTTGCCGTTGGCATTTTTCAGCATGAAAGCGAACAGTATCTCGCGCCAGCGGGCCATGCCCTCAAGCTTGGAGGCGATGACGGTCTCGCGACTGAGGAAGTAGGTGGTGCGCATCGGGCTGAAGTCCAGGTCATCGAGATGACAGAGCTTGAGCGCCAGCGGGACGTCCGGCTCGTCGGTAAAACCAAAGTGCAGGATCACCCGGAAGAACCCTTCGCCATAGGCATCGACCTCGAAACGCCGTTGCGGCGGTACCCGGGGAATGTCTTCGTACACCACCGTCAGCAGCACCACTTGCTCATGCAGCACCTGGTTGTGCAATAGATTGTGCAACAGGGCGTGAGGCACAGCGTCCGAACGCGCGGTCAGGAACACGGCGGTGCCCTGGACACGGTGCGGCGGCTGCACGCGGATGCTGCTGATGAAGATCGGCAGAGGCAACGCACCTTCATCCAGGCGCTCCACCAGCAATTGTTTGCCGCGCTTCCACGTGGTCATCAGCACGAACAAGACAATACCGGCGATGACCGGGAACGCACCGCCCTGGATGATTTTCGGCACGTTGGCGGCGAAGTACAGGCCGTCCACCAAAAGGAAACCGAGGAGCAACGGAACAGCCAGCAGCGGCGGCCACTTCCACAACAGCAGTATCACGGCGGACACCAGGATCGTGGTCATCAGCATCGTACCCGTCACGGCCACGCCGTAGGCCGACGCCAGCGCGCCGGAAGATTCGAAACCCAGCACCAACAGCACCACACCGACCATCAGCGACCAGTTCACCGCACCGATATAGATCTGGCCCTGCTCGGCGCTGGAGGTGTGCTGGATGTACATGCGCGGGATGTAACCGAGCTGGATCGCCTGGCGCGTCAGGGAGAACGCACCGGAAATCACCGCTTGCGAGGCAATCACCGTGGCCAGGGTCGACAGGCCCACCAACGGGAGCAGCGCCCAGCTCGGCGCCAGCAGATAAAACGGGTTGCGCGCCGCTTCCGGGTCGCCCAGCAACAACGCGCCCTGGCCGAAGTAATTAAGCACCAGCGCCGGCAACACCAGGATGAACCAGGCACGGGCAATCGGTTTGCGGCCGAAGTGCCCCATGTCGGCGTACAGCGCTTCGGCGCCGGTCAGCGCCAGCACCACGGCACCGAGGATCGCCACGCCCATGCCCGGATGGACGATAAAAAAACGTACGGCCCAGACCGGGTTCACCGCCTGCAACACTTCCGGATGTTGAGCGATGCCGTACACGCCCAGGGCGCCTAGCACCAGGAACCAGGTCACCATGATCGGGCCAAACAGGGTGCCGATCCGTGCAGTGCCGTGGCGCTGGATCAGGAACAGCCCCACCAGCACCACCAGCGACAAGGGCACCACCCAGTGATCGATGCCTTCGAACGCCAGGCCAAGGCCTTCAATGGCCGAGAGCACGGAGATCGCTGGCGTGATCATACTGTCGCCGTAGAACAGCGCCGCGCCGATCAGGCCGCAGACCACCAGCAATTTGCGCAACCTCGCCCGTCCCGCCGCTGCCCGCCGCGCCAGGGCGGTGAGCGCCATGATCCCGCCCTCGCCCTGGTTGTCGGCACGCAGGACGAACATCATGTACTTGATCGACACGACCCAGATCAGCGACCAGAAAATCAGCGAGAGAATCCCCAGTACACCATCATGATTGACAGGTACGCCGTAGGCACCGGAAAACACTTCCTTGAGGGTGTACAACGGGCTCGTGCCGATGTCGCCATAAACCACTCCGACCGCCGCGACCAGCATGCTCAGCGGTTTCGCTGCCGAATGCTCGGCACTTGCCGCCTGACTACTTGCATGACCCATCCAACACTCCTGATTCCAGACCTGGCTTCTTGAACGAAGCACTATGCTTTGTTGAGGCAGCATGCGTTGTTTTACGTATTGTTACAGACGTTTTGTTGACTGTAGCAATCGTCAGAACGCAAAGGCGCGAAGCATAGCGCAGCACTCGTCGTATTTCCCGGTATAAAGCTGGTCAAGTGCGTCGACCCTGGATAGAATTGCGCACTTTTTGATCAGAGGCGCGCCAGGCGCCCTGTCTCGGCAAGAGACGATCCCCCTACACCGAGGTTAGACATGTCCACCACTACCGCGCCCGCCAATCCGAAGGTTGGCTTCGTATCCCTGGGTTGCCCGAAGGCTCTGGTCGACTCCGAGCGCATCCTGACCCAGTTGCGCATGGAAGGCTATGACGTTGTGTCCACCTATCAGGACGCCGACGTGGTGGTGGTCAACACCTGCGGCTTCATCGACTCGGCCAAGGCCGAGTCCCTGGAAGTGATCGGCGAAGCCATCAAGGAAAACGGCAAGGTGATCGTCACCGGCTGCATGGGCGTGGAAGAAGGCAACATCCGCAACGTGCACCCGAGCGTGTTGTCCGTGACCGGTCCGCAGCAGTACGAGCAGGTGGTCAACGCCGTGCACGACGTCGTGCCGCCACGCCAGGACCATAACCCGCTGATCGACCTGGTGCCGCCGCAAGGCATCAAGCTGACCCCGCGCCACTACGCCTACCTGAAGATTTCCGAAGGCTGCAACCACAGCTGCAGCTTCTGCATCATCCCGTCGATGCGCGGCAAGCTGGTGAGCCGCCCGGTGGGCGATGTGCTTGACGAGGCCCAGCGCCTGGTCAAGGCCGGCGTCAAGGAACTGCTGGTGATCTCCCAGGACACCAGTGCCTACGGCGTCGACGTGAAATACCGCACCGGCTTCTGGAACGGCGCGCCGGTGAAAACCCGCATGACCGAACTGTGCGAAGCCCTCAGCACCCTCGGCGTCTGGGTTCGCCTGCATTACGTCTATCCATACCCGCACGTCGACGAACTGATCCCGCTGATGGCCGCCGGCAAGATCCTGCCGTACCTGGACATCCCGTTCCAGCACGCCAGCCCGAAAGTCCTCAAGGCCATGAAGCGCCCGGCGTTCGAAGACAAGACCCTGGCCCGCATCAAGAACTGGCGCGAAATCTGCCCGGACCTGATCATCCGCTCGACCTTCATCGTCGGCTTCCCCGGTGAAACCGAAGAAGACTTCCAGTACCTGCTGGATTGGCTGACCGAAGCCCAGCTCGACCGCGTCGGCTGCTTCCAGTATTCCCCCGTCGAAGGCGCACCGGCCAATGACCTGGACCTGGACGTGGTGCCGGACGACGTCAAGCAGGACCGTTGGGAACGCTTCATGGCGCACCAGCAGGCCATCAGCTCGGCGCGCCTGCAAATGCGCATCGGCCGTGAAATCAAAGTGCTGGTGGATGAAGTGGACGAACAAGGCGCCGTGGGCCGCTGCTTCTTCGACGCCCCGGAAATCGATGGCAACGTCTTCATCGACAATGGCAGCAACCTCAAGCCGGGCGACAAAGTCTGGTGCAAGGTGACTGATGCCGACGAGTACGATTTGTGGGCTGAGCAGATCGGTTGATCCAGGCTTCTTGGGCTCAAGCCGAGCCGGCTTTTGTGGCGAGGGAGCTTGCTCCCGCTCGATTGCGCAGCAATCGCAAAAAACCGGGGGCCGCTGCGCTGCCCAGCGGGAGCAAGCTCCCTCGCCACAGGTTCTGTGCCTCCAGCCATTGCTCGGCCACCTCGAAAAAACTGAAAAGCCCTGCCCTTGCGACAAGATGCGGGGCTTTTTTACGGCTATCGTATGGAGAAACACCGAACATCCAGCACAAGGAACAGGCGGGCATGCGTCAGCATTCGGTCATCCACACACCGAAACCGAGCGACTACCAGGAACTGACCCAGGTGTGGGAGGCATCGGTACGAGCCACCCACGACTTCCTGCCGGACAGCTACATCGAGCTGCTGAAAAACCTGGTGCTCACCCGTTACCTGGATGCGGTGATGCTCATTTGCACCCGGGACTCGCGCCAGCGGATCACCGGTTTCGCCGGCGTCGCGGCCGGCAAGATCGAGATGCTCTTCATCGACCCGCAGCACCGTGGCCAGGGCCTGGGCAAGCAACTGCTGCACTACGCCATGGAACAGCTGAACGCCGATCAACTGGACGTCAACGAGCAGAACCCGCAAGCCCTGGGCTTTTACCTCAAGCAAGGCTTCGAAGTGGTCGGGCGCTCGGCGAAAGATGGCATGAACCAACCCTACCCGCTGTTGCACATGCGCTACAAGCAGCCCGACCTGAAGGCTGGACGCGGCTAAAAACGGTATGAGGCAAATGGACCCGCGATTAACCGGCGCCAGGCAGGTACAATGCCCACCCTCTTTTTGTTACGGCCCCCGTCATGACTGACCCGATTCGTCTCTCCAAACGCCTCATCGAACTCGTCGGCTGTTCCCGTCGGGAGGCTGAGTTGTTCATCGAGGGCGGCTGGGTCACCGTGGATGGCGAAGTGATCGATGAACCGCAGTTCAAGGTCACCACCCAGAAGGTCGAACTCGACCCCGAGGCCAAGGCCACCGCGCCCGAGCCGGTGACACTCCTGCTGAACGTCCCGGCGGGCATGGATGTAGACACCGCGATGGCCTCCCTTGGACCGCAGACCCTGAGCGAAGAACATCGCTTCGGCAAACGCCCGCTCAAGGGCCATTTCCTGCGCCTGAGCGCCAGCGCCGACCTGCAGGCCAACGCCAGCGGGCTGCTGGTGTTCACCCAGGACTGGAAGATCTTGCGCAAACTCACCGCCGACGCCGCCAAGATCGAGCAGGAATACGTGGTGGAAGTCGAAGGCGAAATGGTCGCCCATGGCCTCAATCGCCTGAACCATGGCTTGACCTACAAGGGCAAGGAGCTGCCGGCGGTCAAGGCCAGCTGGCAGAACGAGAACCGCCTGCGCTTTGCCATGAAAAACCCGCAGCCCGGCGTGATCGCCCTGTTTTGCCAGGCGGTCGGGCTCAAGGTCGTCGCCATTCGCCGCATTCGCATCGGCGGCGTGTCCATTGGCAAGGTGCCGCTGGGCCAGTGGCGCTACCTGTCTGCCAAAGAGAAATTCTAATTTTCCGGCGCCGCACCGAACCGGGGCGCCCACTGCCGATTGATCAGGACTGCACACATGATTCACAACGACGTACTGCGCAGCGTGCGCTACATGCTCGACATCAGCGACAAGAAAGTCATCGAGATCATCAAGCTGGGCGGCCTGGAAGTCTCCCTGGCCGACCTGGCGGGCTACCTCAAGAAAGACGAGGAAGAAGGCTTCGTGTTCTGCCCTGACGAGGTCATGGCGCATTTTCTCGATGGCCTGGTGATCTTCAAGCGTGGCAAGGACGAAAGCCGCCCGCCGCAGCCGATCGAAGTGCCGGTGACCAACAACATCATTCTCAAGAAACTGCGAGTGGCGTTCGAGCTGAAGGAGGACGACATGCACGCCATCCTCAAGGCCGCCGAGTTCCCGGTGTCCAAGCCGGAACTGAGCGCGCTGTTTCGCAAGTTCGGCCACACCAACTATCGCCCGTGTGGCGACCAGTTGCTGCGCAATTTCCTCAAGGGCCTGACGCTGCGCGTGCGCGGCTGACGTTGAAGGACAGCTGAATCCTGGGGGCTTTTGTGGCGAGGGAGCTTGCTCCCGCTGGACGCGCAGCGGCCCCTCGCGGTGTGTCAGACAGCACCAGGGGGCCGCTTCGCAGCCCAGCGGGAGCAAGCTCCCTCGCCACAGAGGACCGTGTCGATTTCAGCTCTCGCGTTATCATGCCCTCTCCATCTCGCCTCGATTTCAACCCATGACCTACAGCGTCTCCCCCATCGGCTTCGTCCGCTCCTGTTTCAAGGAGAAGTTCGCCATTCCCCGCCAACCGCAACTGGCCCCCGCCGCGCGCGGAGTGCTGGAGCTGGTGGCGCCGTTCGATCAGGGCGAAGCGGTGCAGGGGTTGGAGCAGGTCAGCCATGTCTGGCTGCTGTTCCTGTTCCACCAGGCCCTGGAAGACAAGCCGCGGTTGAAAGTAAGGCCGCCGCGCCTGGGTGGTAACAAGTCCATGGGCGTGTTCGCCACCCGCGCCACCCACCGTCCCAATGGCATCGGCCAATCGGTGGTGAAGCTGGAGCGGGTCGAAGCCGGGCGCCTGTGGATCTCGGGTATCGACTTGCTGGACGGCACGCCGGTGTTGGACATCAAGCCCTACGTGCCTTACGCCGACATCATAGGCGCGGCGTCCAACAACATCGCCAGTGCAGCACCTGAGCTCATCCCCGTGCAATGGGCGGACACAGCCCTGCTACAAGCCCAGGATCACGCCACGCGCCTGGCAGAGCCCTTGGTGGCGCTGATCGAACAATGTCTGACCCAAGACCCACGCCCGGCATACCAGGTTCCTACAGCGGAACGGGAATATGGTGCGCAGTTCTGGGATGTGGACGTTCGCTGGCATTACCCGCAGCCGGGGTTGATCCGGGTGTTGGAAGTGATTCCAGCTAAGCAGTGATCGCCAGGAACGAAAAAGCCCGCGCGGCCTTATTCAGGCGGCGCGGGCTTTTTTTGTGGACAACTGTTGGACCGGGTCACGGTCATCAGCCACTCCACAGACTGCAGCTTACTTCTCTACAAACGCCCGCTCGATCAGGTAATCACCCGGCTCGCGCATACGCGGCGAAACGGTCAGGCCGAAGCTGTTGAGCACTTCGCTGGTCTCGTCGAGCATGCTCGGGCTGCCGCACAACATGGCGCGGTCGTCCTGCGGGTTGATCGGTGGCAGGCCGATGTCGCGGAACAGCTTGCCGCTGCGCATCAGGTCGGTCAGGCGGCCTTCGTTCTCGAACGGCTCACGCGTCACGGTCGGGTAGTAGATCAGCTTTTCACGCAGCGCTTCGCCGAAGAACTCGTTCTGCGGCAAGTGTTCGGTGATGAATTCGCGGTAAGCGACTTCATTGACGTAACGCACGCCGTGGCACAGGATCACTTTTTCGAAACGCTCATAGGTTTCCGGGTCCTGGATGACGCTCATGAACGGCGCCAGGCCAGTACCGGTGCTGAGCAGGTACAAATGCTTGCCAGGCTTGAGATCGTCCAGCACGAGGGTGCCGGTGGGTTTCTTGCTGATGATGATCTCGTCGCCTTCCTTCAGGTGCTGCAACTGGGAGGTCAGCGGACCATCAGGCACCTTGATGCTGAAGAATTCGAGATGCTCTTCCCAGTTCGGGCTGGCAATCGAGTAAGCGCGCATAAGCGGGCGGCCATTGGGCTGTTGCAGGCCGATCATCACGAACTGACCGTTCTCGAAGCGCAGGCCCGGATCGCGGGTGCACTTGAAGCTGAACAGAGTGTCGTTCCAGTGATGAACACTGAGGACACGCTCGTGGTTCATGTTGCTCATGTACGGGGACTCCTGGGAATAATGCCTGCGCCGATAATCTGCGCAATTGCATCGCATTCTAATGGCGGCGACAATATCTGTTAAATGGATTATTAAGATAAGGGTTATCGGTTATATCGATATGCGATTTACTCTCCGTCAACTTCAAGTCTTCGTCGCCGTGGCCCAGCAGGAAAGCGTGTCTCGCGCTGCGGGCCAACTCAATCTGTCGCAGTCGGCGGCCAGCACCTCCATCACCGAACTGGAGCGGCAATCGAGCTGCCAATTGTTCGACCGTGCCGGCAAGCGCCTGAGCCTCAATGCCCTGGGCAAACAACTGCTGCCCCAGGCAGTGGCACTGCTGGACCAGGCCAAGGAAATCGAAGACCTGCTCAACGGCAAGTCCGGTTTCGGCTCACTGGCGGTCGGCGCGACACTGACCATCGGCAATTACCTGGCGACCTTGTTGATCGGCGGTTTCATGCAGCGCCATCCAGAAAGCCAGGTGAAGCTGCACGTGCAAAACACTGCCAATATCGTGCACCAGGTTGCTCACTATGAAATTGATCTGGGTCTAATCGAAGGTGACTGCAGCCATCCGGACATCGAGGTGCAGAGCTGGGTCGAGGACGAACTGGTGGTGTTCTGCGCCCCTCAACACCCGCTGGCCAAGCGCGGCCAGGCGACGATGGAGGAACTGACCCATGAGGCGTGGATTCTACGGGAACAGGGTTCCGGCACACGCCTGACCTTCGACCAGGCCATGCGTCATCACCGTAGCGCGCTGAATATCCGCCTGGAGCTGGAACACACCGAAGCAATCAAACGCGCCGTTGAATCCGGCCTGGGCATTGGCTGCATCTCACGCCTGGCCCTGCGCGACGCCTTCCGCCGAGGCAGCCTTGTCGCAGTGGAAACCCCGGACATGGACCTGGCGCGGCAGTTTTATTTCATCTGGCATAAACAGAAGTACCAGACCTCGGCCATGCGCGAATTCCTCGAGCTGTGCCGGGCTTTCACCGCCGGGGCCCAGCGCAGCGACGAAATCGTGCTGCCGACCATTGCCTGAGCCGTTACAACAGCACCACGCCCCACACCAACGCGATCATCGTCAGAGCGACTAACTGGGCCGCGCTGCCCATGTCCTTGGCATTTTTTGACAATGGGTGCAGCTCCAGGGAGATGCGGTCGATGGCCGCCTCCACCGCCGAGTTGAGCAATTCCACAATCAATGCCAACAGGCACACGGCAATCAGTAGCGCCTGCTCGACACGACTGACGTTCAGGAAGAATGACAACGGAATCAACACGACATTGAGCAACACCAACTGACGGAAAGCCGCTTCGCCGACAAAAGCTGCACGCAGCCCGTCCAAGGAATAGCCGGAGGCGTTGAGGATGCGTTTCAGGCCGGTCTGGCCTTTAAAAGGTGACATAGAGTGGGCAACTGATCGAAAAGGAGTGGAGAAGCTAATTCAAACCCGGTCAAAAAAGCGTGAACCGGAACACTAAGCCTGCGGTGAAATTGACTCAAGTTGTTGCAGCAGCAAGGCCGCCTGGGTCCGGGTGCGCACGTTCAGTTTACGAAAGATCGCCGTGACGTGAGCCTTGATGGTGGCCTCCGAAACGTTCAGTTCGTAGGCAATCTGTTTGTTCAGTAAGCCTTCGCAGACCATGGTCAACACCCGGAACTGCTGCGGCGTGAGACTGGCCAGCCCCTCGCTGGCGGCCTTGGCTTCCTCGGACACGCTCACCGCCTCGAACGCCTGGGGCGGCCAACAGACATCGCCGTCCAGGACCGCCTTCACGGCCTTCTGAATCATCTCAAGGGAACTGGACTTGGGTATGAATCCGCTGGCGCCGAACTCCCTGGCCTTGACCATCACCGAGGCTTCTTCCTGGGCAGAGACCATGACCACAGGGATCTGCGGGTATTGGCCGCGCAACAGCACCAGCCCTGAAAAACCATAGGCACCGGGCATGTTCAGGTCCAGCAGCACCAGGTCCCAATCGGCCTTCGCCGTCAACTGGACCTCCAGTTCCGCGATACTGGCCACCTCCGTCAACCGGACAGCCGGGCCGAGGCCCAGGGTCACAGCCTGATGCAATGCGCTGCGAAAGAGCGGATGGTCATCGGCAATCAGGATTTCGTATGTGGCCATTTTTCAAATGATCCTGTTTTTAATGGCAGGCCCGATGCATTCGCGCCTCGCCAAGACAACTCAAGACACCGCCATGCAGCGGCATCCACAGGGGCACATTCAACGCCAAACACGGCGTTTCAAACATTGGCGGCGCCCCGGTCGGCGCCAAGCATGCCCAGCGAAGCCGGGGTGGTCAAGCAGCACGGCCATCACAGTGTCAAGTATGCGCCACTATTGGTCCAATACTGCTTGCGGCGCACGGATAAAGGGTTGCAACTCGGCGTGGGCCGGGGTCGAGACGTTCACCTCCTGCTGGCCCTTGGCGCCCAGGTAATGCTGGCTGAACACATCGAAATAGGCGTCCAGGGCCGAAGCGGCAGCGCTGTCCCCCGCCAGCTCCAGACACAACGCCGCCACTTCGGCGGTGCACAGGTGCTCGCTGCGGGTCGAACGGCGCAGGCGGTAACGCGACAGTCTGTCAGGCAGCAGGCTCAGGATCGGCAGTCGGTCGAAATACGGGCTTTTACGAAAAATCTTCCGCGCCTCGGTCCAGGTCGCATCCAGCAGAATGAACAGCGGGCGCTTGGAATGATCAAGATCAACCGCATGGGTCACCCGTGACGGCTCGACGTATTCGCCCGGAAACACCAGGTACGGTTGCCATTGCGGATCGTTCAGCAGCGCCAGCAGTTGCTCGTCGACGTCGGTGCGCGACCAGATGAACGCGTGATTGTCGCGCACGACGTCGGCAATCAGCCAACCGGTGTTGCTCGGTTTGAACACTTCCTTGTTGGTCATGATCAGGCAGACCCCGGAGCGGGTCTCGACACTCGGACGCCAGGCGCACAGGCAATGGCTCTCGATCACTCGGCAGGCGCTGCAACGGGGCGCGCGCCAGCCACGGGCCTGGATCGGCCTGATTCCTTCATCGATGCGCTGGTCGCGCAGGCGGGCTACGGCGTTAGGGGCGTGATTCATCATGGGCAACGCCGGCAGAAAGGAAAACTCGACACGAACAACACTCGGCAGGGCAATAAAGGCCGGCAGTCTACCAGAGCGCACGAGCCTGTACCGTCCACCCTGGTGCCCCTATAATTCCCGGCCACTGAACGCACAGTCATGTGATCGGTCGAACCACCAGTCACTGAACCAGGAGAGTTTCATGCTGCGCCTTATCGTCCCTACCGTTGCCGTTCTGCTGGCGACGTCCTTCAGCGCTCAGGCTGCTTCGCTGAAAGAACTCGAACTGAACAAGATGCTGCAGAACGTCGCCAAGGAAAGTAGCGTCGGAACGCCGCGGGCAATCAACGAAGACATTCTCGACCAGGGTTATACCGTCGAAGGCACCGAGCTGATCAACCATCTCAGTGTGCAAAGCAGTCACGCCCAGAAAATGCGCGCAGACCCCAAGGCTGTGTATTTCCAGTTGGGCTCTACGGTGTGCACCAATCCAGGTTTCCGCAAGTTGATGGCCAAGGGCGCAACCATGCGCTACGAGTTCACCGAGGTTAAGACCAACCGCCCGGTCGCGACCGAGCGCTTCCAGGAATCGGATTGCCCGAAACCGGCCAAGACGAAGAAGTAATCAACCTGAACTTGCGCGCCGCTGCTCATCGTCGGCGCGCAACTCCGCCACCAGCGCCTGCAAGTAACGCGAGCGCCATGCTCGCCCTCCCAGCCGACGACAGCATTCGTCCTCAAGACTCACCCGATTGGCCTGTGCCGACTCCAACAACATCAAGTACAACTGCCTGTCGAGCTCCAGAGTGACCCTGGTCATTTCTCCCGCCTCCCTGCCCCGATTCGCTGCAATCCATCACGTGGCACCCAACCCTGGGCGTCAAATTGCATTGGCACGCTTGTTATCAGTAAATCAGAGCGACACGCACCCGGCCGGCAATCTGACGAGCGGTGCAATCGTTCACGGCATGTATCAGCGGTTGCCAACGGTCACTTTTGCGCGCCATGATCAGGGCAGCAAAGATCGGCATGAGGGTCTAGATTCAAAGTATCCATAGTATTTTCATCGGGCAGAAAGAGGCTGCCTGGCCAACACCTTGGTGTGTGATTGTTTTTTATCAAAGGGAAAAGCAGAACCCGCTGGATGGCTTGGTCGCCTTGCTGCAGACCGCGTCAAGCCAGGTCACCCTCCAGGCCGATGCTTGGGCTGACAACGACACACGGAGTGTCGTGGCCTCGATGAATCTCTCGTCCGGGCCGGGGTCCTGTTAAGAAGGAGAAGCTGAATGCCTTACAAACCGAATGACCTGCTCAGTCGTCATTTTGAGAACCATGGCCACGACCTCACCCGCAAGGTCGAAGAGCAACTCAACCTGGTCTCCCCCAACAGCCCCAACCTCCCCATTTACCGAGACATGATCCTGACCGTGCTGCGCATGGCCCAGGAAGATCACAACCGCTGGAATGCCAAGATCACACTACAAGCCCTGAGGGAACTGGAACACGCCTTCCGTACCCTCGAGCAGTTCAAGGGCCGACGCAAGGTCACGGTCTTCGGCTCGGCCCGAACACCCATCGAACATCCGCTGTATGGCCTGGCCCGAGAGCTGGGGGCGGCGCTGGCCCGCTCGGACATGATGGTCATCACCGGCGCCGGCGGTGGCATCATGGCCGCCGCCCATGAAGGCGCAGGGCGCGACCACAGCCTGGGATTCAACATCACCCTGCCTTTCGAGCAACACGCAAACCCGACCGTCGAGGGCACGCCGAACCTGCTGCCGTTCCACTTCTTCTTCACCCGTAAACTGTTTTTTGTCAAAGAGGCCGACGCACTGGTGCTCTGCCCCGGCGGTTTCGGCACGCTTGATGAAGCGCTGGAAGTCCTGACGCTGGTACAGACAGGCAAGAGCCCTTTGGTACCGGTGGTCCTGCTGGATGTGCCAGGGGGCAAGTTCTGGCAAGGAGCCCTGAACTTTATCCGCGAGCAACTGGAGGAAAACCGCTACATCCTGCCCACCGACATGAAGCTGATGCGCCTGGTGTACAACGCCGAAGAGGCCGTGGAAGAAATCAACCAGTTCTACCGCAACTTTCACTCCAGCCGCTGGCTCAAGCATCAGTTCGTGATCCGCATGAATCACAAGCTAAACGAACAGGCGTTGCAGCAGATGCAGGGAGAATTCGCCGATTTGTGCCTCAACGACTGTTTTCATCAACATGACTACAGCGGTGAAGAGCACGACGAAGCCCAGTTCAGTCATCTGACCCGACTGGCGTTTGCCTTCAACGCCCGGGATCACGGTCGCTTGAGGGAACTGGTGGATTACATCAACCTGCCGCAAAACTGGGCCCAGCCCGCCTCAAAACCCCACCCCCTCACATGGGAGCCGATCAAGGTAACCTGAGCCCATAAAAAAACGGCCTGCTATCGAAATAGCAGGCCGTTTTTGTTTAGTCATCCATACCGCGACCGCTGAACAAGCGGTTGATCATTTCCATGGAGTAACCTCGATACGCCAGGAAACGCCCTTGTTTGGCTCGTTCCCGTGCATCGATGGGTAAATGTCCTGAGAACTTGCGGCGCCAGGTGTCCGTCAGTTGCTCCTGCCAATCGATACCGCTTTCGCGCAAGGCAAGTTCGATATCCGGGCGTTGCAAACCACGCTGGCCCAGTTCCTCACGAATTCGCAAAGGACCATAACCGGAGCGAGCGCGATAAGAGACAAAGCTTTCCAGGTAACGGGACTCCGACAGCAAGCCCTCTTCGGTCAAACGGTCGAGGGCTGTGTCGATCAACTCATCGGGAGCGCCGCGCTGACGCAGCTTACGCGTCAGCTCGACTCGACCATGCTCGCGCCTGGCGAGCAGGTCCATCGCGGTTCGTCGCACCGCGACGAGGGTATCGAGGACGACGGTCATCGATTCGATCAGATGTCAGCGTCAGCCAGGTCGTCAGCGGTCTCGCGATTAGCCACGGACTTGACGTCTGCCACCGGGCTCAACAGCTTGTCACGCAGTTGCTTCTCAAGGGCAGCGGCGACTTCCGGGTTATCCGCCAGGAACTTGGCCGAGTTGGCCTTGCCCTGACCGATCTTGGTGCCGTTGTAGGCATACCAGGCGCCCGACTTCTCGACGAAACCGTGCAGCACACCCAGGTCGATCATCTCGCCATTAAGGTAGATGCCCTTGCCGTAAAGAATCTGGAACTCGGCCTGACGGAACGGCGAAGCCACCTTGTTCTTCACGACCTTGACGCGGGTTTCGCTGCCGACCACCTCGTCACCTTCCTTCACCGCGCCAGTACGGCGGATATCGAGGCGAACCGAGGCGTAGAACTTCAGCGCGTTACCACCGGTGGTGGTTTCCGGACTGCCGAACATCACGCCGATCTTCATACGGATCTGGTTGATGAAGATCACTAGGCAGTTGGCGTTCTTGATGTTACCGGTGATCTTGCGCAGGGCCTGGGACATCAGGCGAGCCTGGAGGCCCACGTGCATGTCGCCCATTTCACCTTCGATTTCAGCTTTTGGTACCAGTGCCGCCACGGAGTCGACGATGATCACGTCAACCGCGTTGGAACGCACCAGCATGTCGGTGATTTCCAGAGCCTGTTCGCCGGTATCCGGCTGGGAAACCAGCAGGTCGTCGACGTTGACACCCAGTTTGCCGGCGTATTCCGGGTCCAGGGCGTGTTCGGCGTCGACGAAGGCGCAGGTCGCGCCGGCTTTCTGGGCCTGGGCGATCACGGACAGCGTCAGGGTGGTTTTACCGGACGACTCAGGACCGTAGATTTCAACGATTCGGCCTTTTGGCAGGCCGCCGATGCCAAGCGCAATGTCCAGGCCCAGGGAGCCGGTGGAGATGGAAGGAATAGCCTGACGGTCCTGATCGCCCATACGCATTACGGCACCCTTGCCGAATTGACGTTCGATCTGACCCAAGGCCGCAGCCAAGGCTTTCTTCTTGTTGTCGTCCATTAAAGTCCTCACGTAATCAATAAGGCCTGACGGCCAACACCTGTATAAGTAGCCAGTATTATTCCACAGCGATTGAGGATCGCCTACCCCTGATTTGAGATTTCTACAGCGGCATGTTGCAGCAGCCCCTCTAGCGCGGCCTTCACCGTTTGTCGGCGGACCTCGTCGCGGTTGCCTGCAAAGAATCGCTGCTCGCTGATCACCGCTTCGCCAACGCCCCAGGCCAGCCACACCGTGCCCACCGGCTTGTTCGGCGAACCACCATCCGGCCCTGCTACACCGCTGACCGCCACGGCAAAACGCGCCAGGCTTTTATGCTGGGCGCCTCGCACCATGGCCTCGACCACCTCGCGGCTGACCGCCCCTACCGTGCCGAACAACTCGGCCGGTACGTCCAACTGCTGGGTCTTCTGGCGATTGGAATAGGTGACGTAACCCGCCTCGAACCAGGCCGAACTCCCGGGAATCCGGGTAATCGCCTCGGCAATCCCGCCGCCCGTGCAGGACTCAGCCGTGGTGACGTGGGCATTGAGCAACTGCAGGCGCCTGCCCAGCTCAGCGGCCAGTTCGGTGATGTCGTCCATGGTGCTCTCCTGATTCCACACAATTGAGGCCTACCGTACACGAGCAATGGAAGCTTGCAAGGCTTGGCGGATTACCGATCCAGCGCTCTGATATAGGCCTGACAGGCCTGCAAGGCAATCAATCCGCGATCACCGGCGTCGGTGATGGCGATAATTCGTTGAGCATGCGCCGGGTCAAGTCGGGCGCGTGGGGCGCCATGATCCAGGCCGCCGGCGCCGGTGGCGGCAGGCACTGCACAACCGGCGGCAACATCGTTGGCGTCGAGGAGGACTGACAGCCGGACATCGGCAGTAGCAAGGCGATCGCGCAGGCGATCCTGGTTACGTTGGGCATCGCTCAAGGCTCGGTAATGGGTTTGTTCGCTGGCGGACAGCTGCTGCTCAAGGGCCAGACGTTTGTCTTGCTCGGTCTTTTGCTGCGTCGCGGCCGCTTGGGTCATTTGATTAAGCGTCTCGGCCTGGGACTGTGCGAGTCGGGCCAACTGCTGTCCGTAACGCCAGTCCTGGCACCGCCACGCGAGCATCGCCGAGCCACCGGCCAGCAGCGCGAGCAACACAACAATGCCCAGGGCGCGAGACGAAAAAGGCATCAGGTCGAAGGTTGGCATAACACCTCCCTCGCCCGCGCCCACAATTGCAGGCGGTCTTCCAGGCCGTTCAAACCGCCATTAATGCGCCGGGTGATGGTGTTGAACTGATCACGATCGGCCAGCTCGTTCAAGCCGCTCTGCTCCCAGAACCAAGCGGCGGATTCGGATGCCCATTGCGGCTGCTCAAGAAGCTCAGGCAGCGCCAGCAGCCGTTCATCACCGAACAAGCCAAGACTACAGCGACGATAATTGTCATGGCCGGTAATCTGGATCAGTCCTCGGCCGCGATACTTCTGGCCGTCGCCGTCAGCCTGGGGCGAGTTGCCCAGGCGAACGGCCAGGGTTCCGGTATCGTATTTGCTCAGGTATTGCTCGCTGCCCAGCTCGCGCACATAACGCAATTGTCCCGACTCATGACCGACCTGGGCCAGGAACGCGGCCATGCGTTTGGGTGTGTCGATACGATAGCGGGCCATCGCGGTGTTCAGCGCGGAAATAAAAACGCCCGCTTGGGCGCGGGCGTTGGGCATGATGTTGATAAGTTGCTGCTGCGTAAGGTCCATATTCAGGTCATCGCAAGTGCGTGATCAAAGATGTCCGGCCAGCCAGGACGGCGCAACCGGGCGATATTTAGTGGCTGGAAAGTTCTCATCCTGCGGCCAATCCCTCAGAGCTCGGCGATAAGCCTAGAGCTGTGTGTATTGTGCTTGGTCCAATGTCGTACCGCCGCCGTCGTCCCCGTTGCAACGGCCCTGCTGTTATCGAATAGCGGCGACCCGCTGCCACGTGGAGTTCTGACGTTTCGCCGTGGGTTACTTAAGCGGCAGACTCAGGCATGACAGGCCAGTTGATATCGGTAGGAAAACCGATCTGATGCTGGATACGATTCAATTCAACGCTATAGAGTTTCCACTCCATCAGCGCCAGTTGTTCTTGGTCGCTGGCGTCGCCGATGTCTTCGGCGTATTGCAGGGGCGCTATACGCAGAACTGCATCGCGAAGAAGAGCATCCCGTTCGGCGAAAACCTGGACCTTGACGTCGTTCAATTGTGACTCAGCGTCGAACTGCCAGGTAGGGTCTCTCCAGATATGGTAATTGCCCGGCCAGGGTTCCCTAGTGAATACATCCGGCAACTCTCCAAGTTCGCCCCAGATCTGCTGGCCGCCATCCTCCTTGCGATAAACCAAACCGCGATGATCAACCACCTCTCGAGGAACATTATTCACCAGCGCCCACGTACGACCCTTTTCAGGAGGGGGGAGCTCAAACGAAATTCCAACAGCATTACTGGGGATCTGAACGCCAATACCCGGCGTTACGGAGAACTCCACGGGCCCGGACAATGCGCCGGCGTTATCGAATAGATAATAAAACACAGGCACCTCAGATTAGTTTTATACGCGCAGGATAGGCGATGTTGCGCGGGCGGGATTTGAAGGAGTAGAGCAGCGTATTGGCCGTATCCATCTGGTAAGTGGTCCCGACAGGAAATATCGGACCACCGTTTACCAAGTCTCCAACAATTTTGATTTCTTCGCGGGTATTGACACCGAATCCGGTAAGGCTATCGGACCATCTTGATCCCATCGCACCGGCGCCTTGTGCCCCAAACGCATGGGAATGCGTAGTGCCGGCTTGAAAGGTCCCAATCGCCCGTCCGGGATCCACAGAGCGCCCTTCGTCCAGGATTCGCAGGAACTCCCCCCGCCCTTCTGGCGCACGAAACGTGAGTACGCCATCACCGGAACTCCATTTGCCCTCATTGCCTTCCCGAGTGGCCTCGATACCGAGCATTCCGGACTGTTGGGCGTGATCCCAGAGCCATGGCCATTCAGCACGTTTCATGACTGTGCCATTTAGTGCACCGTAACCTCCTGGGCTCAGTTGGATGGTCGTTTCAAAAAACGGGCGTCCCAAGGGCGTATTGTCAAAGCGTCCCATGGGCCACCAGTTCCCGGCACCGTCACTGCGCAAATGCCACCAGTCACCACTGCCCATTAATACGATAAATGAATAACCGGTAGCCGAAAGGTGGGTGTGGAACTTGATTCGGTCCGCACCGGCGGCCTGAACCACAAGACGACTACCGCTATTGTCCAGGCGTCGAATGATGACATCTCGAACACCCAGTCCGACGTTGGACGAGGGCAACCCGATCGTGGTGGCGCCAGCATTGGCGTCAATCAATACGAGACCCAGTTCACTTGCCGTCAGGACTTTCGACAGGGCCAGACGCGTAATCACCGAACGCGTAGGAGTGGTCGTACCGATGATTTTCTGAACGGCTTTGAAAAGCTGCTGGGTGTCTGCTTCGGATGGAGTCATATCGGCGCCCGAAATCACCGCCAGAATCTCCTGTGTGACGCTGTTGCCCCATACGGCGGGGATCAGGGATCCCGGCGAACCTTCGACCGGGTTTTCATCCACGAACCGACCGTTCACCAGCCCGACGCTGGGAACACTTTTTGGATAATCCATGTTCTATTTTCTCTCTATGAGACAGGGCTCAAGCGTGAAGAGGTAGCGCTCGGAGGGTCGCGAGCACGTCATCAGCGGCCTGAGCCGCAAGATCCACCTTGCCTTTGGCCATGTGCGCGCGAATCTGTGTCTTGGCCTTGAGGCGCAGCTCGCGAAGCGCCAGCAGGTTCGCTTCAAACTCGGCAGCCTTGGCGAGAATCTGATCCGCCGCCTGCCTGGCTGTGCGCCCTTTCACGACCCACGAAGAAACGGCCAATGGGACGGTTTTTTTCGGATAGCCCTGATCCTTGAAGGCCTGCGCTTCCAGGGCGGCTTGTTGGTATTCCAAGGCCCGCAATGGATCTCCGGCCAACCTGCGACGGGCGCTATCGGCAGCGGCATCGACCTTGATGCACAGGCGTTCGGCTTCCTGGCGTAACAGCTCGGCAGCATTCTCTTCAGTCAGTACCCAGGCGCCGTCCTCCCAGGTATGGGCGGAAGAAGGTGAAGGCGGGCGAAGTCCATCCTCGTACTGGTGCAGTTCTTGAATGACTTTCATCGGATCAGCTCCCAGGACAGGTGAACATTGATCGCATTGGTAAAGTTGACGGCAATACCCACGCTGTAATCGGTTAATGCCTGGTGCCCCTTGATTCCCATGCTCAGCAACAGCTCGTCGCTATCAGCAGTGGTGGCACCCAATGTGTGCTCCGCCTGAAAGCACTGCCAAAGCGAACGAGATTGAGAGTGATCAAAACTGGCTGTGACAGTAGAAACCGTAACGTCGTTGACAACGTTATTGGAGAACAGCACACACATATACGGGTTTGCGGGGGTGCTCCAGCCCACCGCATTGTTGCTGATACTTTGCAAAGCAGGTGACAAATAGCTGTAGTTGCCCCCAACCCACCCGGCCTGAACAAACGCCAGTGAAGTCACGGCACTCGGAGAGGGTGTCGGATTCCCCGCCACAAGCCGCGCCGCACGCGCATGGGGATCAAGCGGCAGATACACCACCCCGGTACCATTTACCGTTTGCGTCCAGGTCAATTGAGCACGGTTGTAGATCGTGCGAATCGTCGGCAAGGAGCCCGGCGCCCCGGTCATCACCCAGGCCAGGCACATGTCCAGGGGGGTGGACGCAAAGCCGCCGCCGGACGCTCCGTTGACAGTCCCCTTCAAGGATTCCGGCGAAGGGTCATACAGGCTTCCACGCTGCATATAGAACGTCAGCGCGCCGCCTATGACCTGCGCTCTAAGAAAATAGCTAGCGCTGGGCAACAAGTCGGCGCTGCTCCAGGCCGCCGTCACGTAAGTACGGGATCGACCCAACCGCCCACTTACCACCTCTTGTCCAATGCTGATGTACACACCCGCCGGAATCGAGACACGGCCGCCGCTGGTGGACAGCGCCATTGGCGTTATCGCCAAGCGGGCGTCCGCTGTTGCAATCGTTGGCAGCGGTAAGGCGGTGATCGGAAGCGCGAGGTCCTGGTTCCAGCCCTTGGCGGTGACTGACTGAATCGCCTCGAGCAATTGATCGTTTTGGGTTTCATCTGGCGTCAGATCCCCCGCCTTGATGACATTCACGATTTCCTGCGTCACACCGTTACCCCAAGCCGCCGGAATCAACGACCCGGGCGTTCCGGTCAAGGGGTTTTCATCCACGAACTTCCCATTCACCAATCCGGCGCTGGGCACACTCTTCGGATAATCCATCCGTCTACTCCCTAGTCATAATTGATGTGAACCTTGGTATGCGCCGGTGCGCTGCGGTGGATCAGGCATTCCAGCGCCGAACCGGGATTGACGCCAAAACGCTCCCCCCAATAGCTCGCACCAAAACGCCGCCCCAGCAGCAGGCGGCCGCCGGTATTGAGGGTCCACATGAACTGCGCCTGCCAGGTACCGAAATGCGCTTCGCCGAACCGTGCGCGCCCCATGCGCGGTGCCTTGAGTTCGGTGATGGTGGCGTTGGGGTAGCCCTGGCTCTTGGCGATTTCCACGTAATACGCAATGGCCTGGCTGCCCACCGCCAACAACCGTCGGCGTACCGCCAAGCGACGATCGTCATACAGCGGCGTGGCGCCCAGGCACGGATCAGGCAGGTTCATCACCCGCTCCCAGTCCGGCACCAACTCACTTACGCCCGCCGGGTCCATCTCGTTGAGCAAGTCGGCGGCACGGGCGTCGAGGCGGGCCAGCTCCTGGGCGATGCCTTGCAGCACGTCGTCCAGTTCCGGCACACGCTCCGGATCCCACGCCGGACCGCTGGGCAGCAGGCTGCGCAGTTGGGCCTGGTACTGTTCGGCGGCTCTTATTCCAGCCATGTGCAGCCTCCGAACGTCAGCAACTGGTTGCTGGCGGCGACGACATCGGCGACTGGTGCGCTGAGTTGGTGGTCGGTTTCGCCGGTGGCGCTGCTGATGGCTTCAGCGATATGGCTCAGCAACAGCGTTTCGCCGAGGCCGGCTTCGCGGTTGTGCAGGTCGCGCAGCTGCGCCTCGACGGCCGCGCGCACGGCGCTGGTGTCCGGGGTGATGCGCAGCCTGTAACTCACCGGCACCTGCGTTGGCGCCAGCACGTGCAACTCGGCGGTCACCGGACGCAAGGGCTCGATGTAGGCCCGGACCTCTTCCAGTTGCTCCGCGTTGGGGATCGGTTGCGGATCGTCGTCCCGCATCACGAAAAGTCCGACAGTGCCCGGTCCCAGGTAGCTGCCACGGCACCACGCGCGGGTAATGCCAGGGCACTCCAGGGCCCACGTTTCATAGTCCTGGGCCGAACCGCCGTGAGGAATGACGCGATAGGAACGGATCACCCGCGCCCGCAGGGATTCGAGGCTTTCCCGGGCAACACCGCCGGTCAGCCCCGGCGCCAACACGGTGAAGCTACTGCCAATGCCGAGAATCGGTTGGACTGGCGTCAGCACCAGGCCGGCGTCGGCGTTGCCCAGGCTGCCAGCGTCCAGTGCGGCGATGGTGGAGCTGTTCAGGCCATTGCTGGTAGTGCGGGCGGTGGTCACTTTGAATGTGCGGCCATCGGTGGATTGCAACAGCGTGTCGACATCCAGTACCGCGCCAGCGGTGGCGGTGAAACTGACACTGCCGCTGGCCACCTGGGCCGCTTTGCGCGCCTGGTTCAGGCGCAGGGCAGCGATGCGCTCAAGGGTGGATTCATCGGCCTTGTCCGGCAGGATCTGCTCGGCGATCCAGTCCAGGTAGCCATACAAGCCATAGGCGGCGCCACCCAGGGTGCGGGCCAGCACTTGGGCATCGGACTGGCGCAGCGAATCGCTGGCCAGGTCGCTTTGGGCGCGCTTGATCAGCACCGGCAGCGAAGGGGTTTCAAACGGCATAGGTCACCTGCCAACTATTATCGGGGTTGATGTCCAGGCGCTCGCCGTCAGCCAGGGTCAGGACCGTGCGCAGGTTCAGGCGTTGGGCGTCGAGGCGTTCGCTGATGATGTCGATGGCCTTGCAATGGCCGTCGTCGATCAGCCATTGCAAGGCTTCGCGGGCATAGAATTCGGCATCGATCTGGGTTTGGCGGGTCAGCTTGACCCGTCGCAACAGCCACAGCCGCGAGCCGATGCGGTCGTCGGCAACGGTGGGAAAGGTGTCGCCCCACCAGCCGAAACGTTCGTCATCGTCGACGGCATCGTCGTCAGCGGCGCGACGCCAGGTGAACAGGCTGATCAGCACCGAGCGGGTCAGCGCCGCGTGCAGGTTCTGGCTGATGAACATCATGGCCCTCCCGCCGGCGCACCGGTCTGGCCGTTGCCGGCCTGTACACCGACATGCACGTGTTTGATCTGGCTGATACCGCCGGCGATCTGGTCGCCCTTGGAAACGATCTTGCCGGTGTGGTTGATGACCGGGCTGTCGATGTTCACCGCACTGCTGGCGCGGATGTTCAGGATGGCGGTGTCGATGTCGATGACACGGCCGCGCTTGAAATGGATCTTGTCGCCTTCGTCGGTGTAGAGCGCCACTTCGCCGGGGGCCAGGGCCTGGAGGCGGAAGCGGCGATCGGCGACCACCAGGACCACGGCATGGGAACGGTCGCCCCCCAGGAACGTGGCAATGCCCTCGGCACCGGCCAGCGGGTTGCTGGTGAAGCCGTAGGGTTCGAAATGCTCCATGTCGTCGTTCACTTCGCCGGCGGTGAGGCGCATTTGCAGCGACTGCAACTTGGTGGCCGAATGGGCGAGCACGACAGTGCCGCGCGCCAGGAGGCGGGTCAGTAGGCTCATTGAGGTTTCCTTGAGAATCGGGGACTTGAACGCGGTGTTCGGATCAACGTCTCTATTGGCTGCACTGCCGCCATCGCGAGCAAGCTCGCTCCCACAGGGGGACTGTGGTGGGCAGGCGTCGGCGTGGGGCTCAGGGTTTTGGCGGCATCGGATTGGCGTCGAAGGTATGCGGCGGCGCGACTTGCAGGGTGGTGACGGAGCCTTGGGCCGACAGCGAGTACGTCACTTTGGAAATCAGCATGTCACCGTCGAACCCCAGCACCGGGTCGATCACCCGTACCAAGGTGTTGTGCCGCCACAAGTCACCATTGGCCTGGCGCCAGCCTTGCACGCGGTAGGTGGTGGTCAAGGCCTTGCCGGTGCGGATGGCGCTTTCCCAATCAGCCCGTTGCTGGGCCAGTTCGAAGGTCAATTGCGCACTCTCGCTGATCACCGTCACCCGCTTGCGCTTGAAGCCCAGATCGGTGGCAGTGCCAGAGACTTCGCTCACCGCCGCCCCGCTCTGCTGATCGTTGCCCTTGTGCTGGCCGATGACCCGGTATTCGGAGAACACCTGGCTGTAGTCCATCGGCGCGTTGCCCGACAGAATGTTCTTGCCCAGTTCCAACACATCACTGGCCCGCCCACCGCTACCGGGTTTGGCCAGCAACACACGTCCTTGCGCGTCATCGGTGGAGAACACTCGGAACAACGTCAGCAAACGGTCGATGGATTGAAAGACCGTTTCCCCCGGCACGATGCTGTGTTCGCTCAACCGTGCGGTTTCAGGGATCTCGCTGACGACCCCCACGCCGTATTGCGATGCCAGGGCCTGGACGATGCTCAGCAGCGTTTGCCCACGCCATTGGGTCGGGCGGTTGATCGCCGCGCAGTCCACCAGGTCCTGGGTCTTGGAAGCGCCTTCAATGCTCAGGCTGATCTGCCGACCGTCATAGCTGACCGGTGCCTTGAATACATATCCGCTGAGGACCAGATCGGCACCAATGCGCACCTGGCATTCATCGCCCGGACGGATCGGCACAGCTTGGGTCTGCCCCGGCCATTGCCAGGTGATGTCGAGTTTGAAGGTGCGGAACTGGCGCTCCAGGTCCGCACTGATTTCCACGCTTTTCCAGCCGCCGTAATCCAAACCGCCGATAGTAAGCGAGACAGCGTTGTCGAGTTCGCTCATGGCTTACTCCCCCGAGACTTTCAGGTCATTGGGCGGCAGGAAACCAGGATGGGCGACGCCGTTACGCTGGGTCACCTCCGTCACCCGGGTGGCATCGGCGAATTGCTGATATGCCACCACCAGCGCCGGCAGGCTTTGCTTGAACGACAGGTTGATCAGCCTGACGCCCGAAGACGCCACCGCCGTCAGATGCGCGGCCATTTGCTGGCGCAGGTTGTTCATCGCCTGGTAGTGCTCCGGATCAGCCTTGAGGGAGGCCTGCCAGATCGCCTCGTTAAGGGCATCGCGCAGGGCCAGCACATCGTCGGCCACCGGTACGTCCCGGCGCTGGACCGGTTGCATGGCCTGTTGCGCCACCGACGGCGTAGCGCCCAACTTGACCACAGGCGCCGCCACCGGCATCGCCGCAATCCATTGCGCGGCCTGCACCAGCAGGGTGTCCTGTACCAGGTCGGCCACGGCCTGGGCCGCCGCCATGGTGTCCTTGCCGGTGGTGAGTTTGGGCGCGTCGGCCTTGCGAATGGCCTCCACCTGTTGCGACACGCTGGCAATCACGCCGCGATAGCCGTCACGGGCAAAGTCCTTCAGCTCGCGGATGTCGCCCAGCAACCCCTTGAACTCGGCCACCACCTCCTTGGGCAACGCTTTCACCGCCTTGACCAGATCGCTGAGTTGCCGATAGGTCTCGATCAACGGCTTGAGCTCCTGCTCGATCACGCCGTAGATTTCCTTGAGGCTGTTGCGCAGGTCAGCGATGCCGATCCGTGCGGCCTTGAGCAAGGTCATGGCGTCTTCGAAGCGCCGCACCGCCGAACCGAGAAAGCTGTCGGCCGAGACCAGCAGCAGTTTCTGGCTGTTGATCGTGGCCGAAGGGAATTGCAGCGGCTGGTCGGGATAAAACTTCAGGGCGAACGTCACCAACCCGCCGTCCTGACGGGTCTGGGTCATGTCGCACTCGCCGACCTTGACCTGCAGGCGCCCCAGCCATGGATGCACCAGTTCGCCGCTGCCCTGCTCCAAGGCCTTGAGCAGCTTGTCGCGCTGCTCCAGGCAATCGGGGCCGACGATGAACGCGGTCAACTCATGAATCTTCGCCTGCTGGCCGAGCCCCTCGAAAAACGGCTGGTCACGCTGCGGATATTCATGCAACTGACCTTTGTGGCCGACCGGGGTTTTCGCCTGATCGACCCAGAACCCGACGCCACGAAACGACGCCGGCAACAAACGATCACGCCAGCTCATTGGAGCCTCCTGTGGAAAGTGAGCGATAGCCGATGCGCGAACTCACCGCCAGGGCCGGTTGATTGGTCTGGGGCGGATCGGCGCGCAGCCCGGCCGGCGCGTTTTCGAAGCGCACGGTCAGGCCGCCTTCGAGTTGCGTGCGGTTATTGGCGGCGCTTTGTTGCACCAGGGCGCTGGAGGTTTGTGGCAACGTACCCGGCGCCAGCGAGGTCTTCGCCAGAACGTTGGCGGAGGCTGGCGCCAGGCTGGACGACAGGCCCGGAGGCTGCTCGTTGGCCGCGCCAAAAAACGCCGGCGCCAGCTCCCCTTTGCCTTCGACGTTGGTGGCGCGCTGCGCCTCGGTCAAGCCCTCGACCTTAGCGGTGAACGAGGTGATCATCTCGCCGAAGCCGCCGCTGAAAAACGCCTTGATCGGCGCAATCACCGCCTGCAACTCGTTCCACCACTGGCTGAACCACTCGCCCACCGGCCCCCACTGTTGGGTGAGGCCCTCGATGGGCGACCAGTCGAACAGGCCGCTGAACACCGCCAGCATGATCGCCACCTGATTGCGCACGCCTTCGCAGATCCCGGCGAAGACTTCACCGATCGTGCCCCAATTGGCCATGATCAGTCCCAACGGTGTCCAGTCGAACAGGCCTTTCAAGGCGTCCATCACCGGTACGGTCAAGGCCTTGAGCAGGTCCCAGATCGCCGCGAATAACCCGGTCAGGGGCGCCCAATTGGCAATGATCAAACCCAAGGGTGACCAGGCGAACAGCGTCTGCATGAAACCGATGACCGGCGTTGCCGCCGCCACGACCACATTCCAGAGGGCGCCAAAAAAGCTGCTGATCGGAGCCCAGTTGCTGATCACCTGCCCCATCGGGGTAAAGGCGAACATCGTCTTGAAGAACTCGACCATCGGCAGGACGATCGGCGCAAGCCTCTGCCAGAGTCCGGCGAAGAACGCTGAAATCGGCGTCCAGTGGGCGATGATCATCCCTGCCGCCAAGGCGATGCCCATGGCAATCAAGCCGATGGGGTTCATCTTCAAGGCCTGGTTCACCACTTCGAACGCCTGGCTCGCGCCGCTGACCGCCATCTGGATCGCGTTGAACGCCACGACGCCATTCGCCAGGCCTTGTACCAGTTGCGGGTTGTCCTGCAGGACCTGGGCCACGCCGTTGACCATGGGCTGCAAACTGACCGCCACCGCGTTGACAGCAGGCCCCAGGGCCGAGCCGAACTGCACCGACACGTTGCTGATGGAAGTCTTCAATCCTTCCAGGTTCTGTGCCGCTACACGGGGCGCGTCAGGCGTCTGGACAGCACTGGCCGCCGCGCTCGCCGCGCCTACTTCGTCCTTGAAGGCCAGCGCCGACTTGAGCCCGTCCATAAAGGGCTGGGCCAGGCCGCCGCTGGGCAGCAGACCGGAAATATCCAGGCTGCCCAGGCCCGTGGCGTCGAGGTTCTGCTTGAAACTCGCGACCTTCGTACGAAGGCCGGCGAGCTTGGGTGACAGCTCATCGATGCCCGTCAGCAGCACCGCTTTTTTCTCTACCGTTTGTGTGTCTGCCATCACTGCACCTGCTGCGTCGCATTGATCCGTTGCGCGTGCTCCAAGGATTCGCGGAGCACATCCAGTGGCCTGGCCATCATCTGTTCGGGGTCAACCTTCCAGAACCAGGCCAGGTCATAGGCGGCGGCGATCAGGTCGCCGATGGCTGCGACGCCGCACTCATGAAAAAACTCGCCACGGCCCAGCTCAAGGCGTTGAGGTCAGCCAGGTCCAACTGGTTGACCGACGACGGCGGGATGCCGGCGCACACCGCGATGTATTTGGCCGCAACGTCCATGTCCAGGCTCACCTCCTCGCTCTTGTCGATCTTGTACGGCAGCGCCTTGATCGCCCGCACTTCCTGCACCGTCGGACGGCGCAGGGTCAGTTCGCTCAACGGCTCGCCGTGGGCCTCGATGGCCACGCGCAGCGTCACGACATCGGTCATTGCCAGGTCCCCTTGATGCCTTCGAATTTCAGCTCGATGGTGGCGTCGTCCCCCTTGGACACCGGCTCTTCCACCAGGTAGGCGCCGGCCAACACATAGACCTTGCCGTTGTTGAATTCGCAGGTGACGGTCATGTCGGTGCCGGCGACCAGTTGCTTGAGCGGGAAGTCCGCGGTGTGCAGCGCCGTGACCTTGAAGGACGGGGCGATGTCGGTTTCCTTGTAGAAACCCGGTACGACGGTTTCGCGTTTGGTGAACATCAGTGGCGCTTCGCAGCCGCCATTGATGGTCAGTTGAGCGCCGTCCACTTTGACGTAGCAGGTGCCCGCAATCAGTTGACCCATGGTGTTTCTCCCTTCAAATAAAAAGCCCACGCAAGGTGGGCTGAATGCATGCGACTGAGTGCTACCGTCAGGCGGCGGCGTCGTATTGCAGGCGGAATTGGTTGAGCAGCGCGAACACCCGCAGGCCGTTGATGTAGTCCGGTGGGAACAGCACATTGACCCGGCTCGGGTCCTGGCTGTCGCGCTCGACGATCAAGTGCTCGGCGAACAGCTCAGCGTTTTCCACGTGGCCTTCCAGCTCGAGCTTGGCGTATTGCGCGATCAGTTCGCCGCGGATGGTGCTCGGGGTCACGATGGGCTGGCCGGCGCCGAAACGGGTGCCGTCGGAGGCCAGTTTGTGGCGACCGTACTTGCTGGTGATCACGCTTTGCAGGCGGCGGACGATGAACGCCGACTGGTGCATGGTTTCGCTGTCCAGGTAGGAGTTGTCGGCCTGGCCGAAGGCATTCTTCTGATACGTGGTGATGGAACGCTGGATGCGTACGTAGCCACCTTCGTAATACGCCGTGGCGATGCCGTAGTTGAGCAGCGACTGGCGCTCGGTCAGGGTGAAACGCTCGCTGGCCGGTGCCGGGTCCAAGCCTGGCAGGCTGCCGCTCTGGGTCGGACGGCTGGCGTCGGCGGAGATGAACACCGCCGTACGCGCCGCCAAGGCCGCGGCCTGGACCCAGAACGGTTGCGGTACGCCCAGCTCCAGCGCCTGGAGGGTCATGTGCTGGTCGTTGCGCGCCTGTCCGGCGGCAACCAGGGTGCCAATGGTGCCGCGCTTGGCGCTGTAGACATGGCCGAACAACTGCTTGGCCCAGGACCAGCGACCGGTGTTGTCGTCCATGACCGCTTGCCAGGTGTTGAGGCTCGCCACATCGGACCAGGGCATGGCGATGAACTCGAAGGGTTCGTCGCCCAGGGCTGCGACGGCAGCGGTCTGGTCCGGCACGCCGGCACCGCCGGTCATCGCAGTGATGGCGGCGGTCAGCCCCGCCGGGGTGTTTTCGCCATTGCTCTTGCCCAGGCGATTGAATTGCAGGTTGATGTCGTTGCCGCTGTCACCGGTCCATTTGGCGCGGAGCGTCACGACACCTTCGGCGGCCGCAGCGGCCACCGGCAGGTCAGCGGCCGCGTTGATTTTCAAGGCCAGCGCAGTGGCGGCCTGGGCCGCCGTGGCGCCGTTGACGATGGCGGCCTGGACGCGTACACCGCCAACGTACAGGCTGAGCACACCGCTTTCAGTCGCCTCGCCGGTGAAGGTCAGCACGCCCTGGGCAATGGCGCCTTCGACGTTGTGCAGCGGCAGGCACCAGATTTCACCGAGGGGGTCCGTCTTGCGCCAGGTCTCGTACATCGACGCGAGCATCGAACCCTGCCCACCGATGTTCCTGGCCAGCGCGACGCTGGACACCAGCACCAGTTTGCCGACATCGGCCGGGGCGACATTGTCGTTGACCTGGGCGACGATCAACCGGCGCATGGCCGATGACGCGCTATTGGCGGCCGAGTTGTCCATTTCGGCGTAGAACAGCGGAACACGAATGTCCGCGGGAATGTTGCTGAATCCGATCGCCATTATTTGGCTCCCTGTGGTTTTGCCGCTTTCACGGCTTTGGTAGTGATATCGCCGTCGGCCAGACGTCGACGCCACCAGGCGTTGTCTGGCACTTCACGGCCTTCGAGGGGCAACAGATCGCCCGCTTCCGGGTCCGGTACGGCACGGCCCGGGGCCGGCAGCACAGTGATGCGTTTGCTCATGGGGTTACGTCTCCAGAGAAAGTCAGTTCCACGCGCCCGTCGGGGCCGGGACGTTTCAGATTGGGGTCCGCCGGGTCGATGGCATCGACCCGCACGGTGGCCCCGGTAAAGGACGACAAGCCGTCCAGTTCACGCTCGTGCCAGCTTTCGGCAGGCTGGCTCGCCAGATTGCGACCCAACTGGAACTCGGCGAAAAAGCGCAGCCGGTACAGCACACGGCTGCTATTGATGGAAACCAGTTCGCTGCCGTCGTATTCAATGCCGGTGTACTCGGCGCCCGGCTTGAACCCCACCAGCGCGCGCCACAGTTCGGCCCGCAGGTCGTGCAACAGATCCAGCGCTTTTGTCGCGTCAATGGCGTCGAGCACCAGCACGGCATCGAAGCGATCGCGCACCGCTTGCAGCGTGACGTTCTGAGCCGCGTTCTTGCTGGCAATGTCGGCGGTGGGCAGGACATAGGCGCAGGGGGGTTGCAGCGGGGTCTCGGCTTGCAGCGTGGCGAGGTCAAAACCTGCGGCCACACGCTGGGCAAGCGTCGGACAGTGCTCACGCAACTGCGTGAGGATCGGTGTGATCTTCATGGGGGGACTCCAGTATCTGAAGGTGCGAGCCTCCCCTGTGGGAGCGGGCTTGCTCGCGATGGCGGCGTGTCAGTCAGTGCAAATGTTGAACATCTGGGCGCTATCGCGAGCAGGGGTAGTGGGATCAGGCCTTGGCATCCAGGCAGGTCGCATCAATCAGGCAGCGATAGCTTTTTTCCCGGTCGCCACTGGCGGTGACCTTGTCGATCGACCAGCGACCGCGCATGAAATCCGGCCAGGTGGCGTCCAGCAGTACGATGCCCTCGGCGGACAGCCCCGGGTTGCCAGGGCACTCGATCGCCACCTTGAGGGCTTCGCGCATCATCCTGCGCACCTCGCCTTCACCGGCAGCGCGGGCGTCAGCGGCGTTCTGGAAGCGCTGGCGCAGGGTTTTGAACGGGGCGAGGCCGCTCTCCTCGACCTGCAACTTGCCGGCCGTCGCGTCCCACCAACGGGTCTTGCAACCTTGGTATTTCGCCCGGGCGGTTTCATCCAGCTTGGCCGAAATAAAAGCCTGGTCGCCAGGGCGATTGTTGGTCGTCACCGACAGTTTTATCTCGGGCAGGACCTTGCCCGACAACGACTTCGCCTGGCCGCGCCGAGCCAGCACATACAGCTCGTTGATCGGCTTGGCGACGGCGTCATAACGATGGGCCAAGCGCGTCAGGAACCCCATGTCGGTTTCGTTGGACTGGTCGATATGCTCGATCTTGATCAGCGCCAGGTCTGGCGCCACCCGGGGAGAAAAACCGTGCCTGGACGTCAGTTGACGAAACAGCGCCCCCAGGGTCGTCGGTCCATGGCTGACGGATCGGCGCTGCTTGAACCCGGTCTGGTCCGCCGCGCTGAACGGCGCGGCCATGGCCACCAAGGTCAGGCGCAACGGGAACAGCGTCGGCGTGCGCCGGGTAATGACGAACTCGCCCTTGTCCACCAGCCCCGACTCCAGGTAGCCGACCCGCAAACCGATTTTCCCACCCAGGCTGGGCAACCCTTCCAGCCCGTCCAGGCTGATGGTGAGGGTCAATTGATCCGACTCGATTCCTGCCGCGTCGACGTGTGTCCAACTGAGCAATCGTGCGTTGAGCAGCGCGGCGTTCGCGCCGTACACTTCCACCGCAGGCGTGAAACCCAATGACATGTTGCCTCCTTAATCCCAGGCCGAAACCGGTGGGGTTGCCACGGGCTTGAGGTCCACTTCCGGCAAGACCACCCATACGCCCGCCGGCAATACAGGCCCCCATTCAGCCAGCCCCGGATTGAGCCGCCAGAGCGCCTCTTCGACGATGTCGTCACAGCGCTCAAGCTCGCGGTACAGCAACAGATTCACCGAATCACCGGCGATACTTCGAACCCTACGCATTGGCGAACTCCGTCAATTCAACCACCCAGCCGACCACCATCGCCGTGCCGTCATCAATGATCTCGGTCTGTGTTTCCGTCACCTTGCTGATCTGCCACAGGCCCCAATTGCGACCGATGCCATCGACCAACGGCACGGGGACTCGCTGCGCCTGCAAGGCGCGCAACTCATCGAGGCGATCCATGGCGGTGGCGTACATCGACTTGCCGGTGATCGTCAGCCCTTGCAGGCCTTGGCCGACCTGGCTGGACTTGGGTTTGCTAGTGAGGATGTCGATGCTCTTCCAGCCACCGTCCGAGGTGCGTACCAGGCTGTGGTACGCAAAGTTTCTCGACAAACCGAAAATGAAACTGCCGAGTGCCATTTGCTGACGCATCACGTACCTCCGTCGGTCAGGGCCGCGTCACTGCGCATGGCGAGTGAGTTGGGCATGGTCGTCAAGCCGAATTGGCCCGAGAGCTGCTGCACGACCAGGTTGGCCAACTGACTCGCGCTGGCCTGGTCCTGGCCGTTGATGTAGATGTTTGCGGTCATGGTGTTTTGTTGCGTGGTTGTCTGGGTGCTGGCCAGGTCTTTGCTGACCTGGTCTGGAGCGGCGAGTCTGTCGGCGGGGGCGACGAGCTTCTCACCCAGGGACGCGCCCGCATCGCTCCCCAACCAACCGCCCAGCAGTCCGCCAACCAGACCACCAATGGCAGTGCCAATCACCGGAACGACGCTCCCCAAAGCGGCACCGGCCGCAGACCCCGCAGCAGCGCCTGCCCAGCCGCCACCTGCCGCTCCCAGGCCTGCGCCCATCATTCGTTTGTCGCCGGTCAGTACACCCTCGGCCACATCAGCGACGGCACCGACTACTTTTAATGGGCCGGGCGCCCTGCGGGTCATCGAGCGCAATGAGGCCGTTGGCCCGGGTGAAAAACGCCCTGCGCCTCCCAGTGAGCCTCGTGTACTGACGCGTATTTTCGTCCTGCTCGTGGATTCGGGACGCTGGTTGGCATTGCGTGTATCCAGCTTGTCCCCACGAGGATTTCTGAAATCTTCAGAGATCACTTCCCCCAATCGGCCGGGAAGGTGCGGAGCGACCTTGCCCAACACCCGCTTGGCCACCTGATTGGACATCTCATCCCCTACAGCCTTGAGCAGCGCGCCCACCAGCGGTTTGATCGCCGCGCCAATCAACACAATGGCCGCAGCGGCTTTAGGTGAGGACTCCGCCAACTCACTCATGCCATCGGCCAGCGACCCCAACCACTGGAACGAGGTATCCGTCGAGGGCATCAGGGCATTTCCCGCGGCCAGCGACAAACGCTCGCTGCGGGCGTTGAGGACGTTCAGTTGGCCCTGCCGGGTGTTCGACAGCGCCAACGCGTCCTGCCGCACCGAACCATTGTTGTCCAATTGTGAAGTGGCATATTGGCCTGGGTCTTTGACCTGCCAGAACGCGGCGTTCACATCGTCGAGTTTCTGCGACATGCGCAACACCGCGGCATCCCCAGAGCCAAACAACGAAGAGGCCAGGGACGAGCGTTTTTCGGCCGGCTGCGCGTTCAAGGCCGCCAGCACCGACATCACTGTCCCCGGCGCGGCGTCCTTGTCACGCAAGCCGCTCGCCACCGCTTTGGGATCAAGCCCCAGTTGCTTCCAAGCCGCTTGCTCGGTCGCGGAGGCCTGATCGCCCTTGCCTAGAGCAGTCGTGAAGTGATCGAGCGCCACACCCGCTTCAGCTTGTTGCGCGCCGGTATTGAGAAGTGCCGCCGTCAGCGCCGCAGCTTGGGCAGGTTGCAGGCCCGCCGAGGTCGCGGCCGCACCGTCACGCTGCAACACTGTGCCGATCTCACTCGCTTTCGCACCACCGGGAATCTTGCTCAGGTGGTTGGTCGCATCCGCCAGATCAAACGCTTTCTCTGCGCTGAGCTTCATGGAGGTGCGCCAGCCGAGCAGCATCTCAGCGGCTTCCATGGCTGGCATTTTGAACGTCGATGCTGTGACACCCGCATCACTGGCGAAGCGCAACAGCGCCAATTGCCGGTCCGAGGCACTGGGCAGATCGCTGCCGACTCCTGCCCTGGCCGCCAGGCTTTGCATCCTCACCACCTCAACCGCAGTGGTCCCGCCGGCCGCCACCAACGGCGCACTGGCGATACGCTGGGTTGGCTCCGCCATTTCTGCAATCTGGCGAGGCGTGAAGTGGCCGGCCTGCTTCAGATCGGCCATGGCCGAGTCCATCGCTATCGCGGGTTTGAGCAGCGCCGGTGGTTCTATACCGCCACCCGACTTACCCTTTGGCTCATTGGCCGACTCACCCTTGGCACCAGCGCCCATCGTCTGGGAAAACAATCGTTGCGCCGATAGCTTCACGGTCAGCGACTCGATCGCCGTGGTCAGCAACCCGAGCTTGAGCCCAAGTTTCTCCAGCGCCAGGTCGAGGCCCGACAGCTGATCCCTGGCGAACGTGCCTTGTGCTGACACACCGTTCGTAGGGCTGGTATTACCGAACGCCAACCCACTCTCATTGAAGGCTGCGTATTTGAGCGAATATCTATCGTCCGCCATCCCGCTCTACTCCTGTTTCACGCCAAGGCGAGTGATCGCAATGTCGTAGCGGCGCAAGGCCTTGCCGGCGTCCCACTCCAGGATTTCCGCCTCACTTACCGAGTAAATGAGCGGCACCACATCGAGGATCACTTCGATGTCGCGCTCCGAAAGAAGTCCGCCGGTTTGTTTAAAAAATCGTCGATGCGCACCTGCAGTTGCGTCCAGTCGGGCACGGTCAGCAGGTCCAAATCGGGAATCATCAGGCCGGTGCAGTGGGCCGTGATGAACTCGGCGCGCTCCTTGGCCGTCTTCAGTTTTTTCATCGCCTTGGTCGCACGCAGCACCGGCATTTCAAGGGTCAGCGACGTCAGGCTGCGACCCGCGACGTCGAGCGGTTGCAGCAGCTGTACCTGGTCGGGATCGCCCTGTGGCTCATCCAGAAAGTGCGACGCCGGGCGCGTCGACATGTCGTGCACGTACTGGGCAATGCTCACGTAGTCCGGGCGCTTGAGCTGGTCGAGTTCCTTGACCGACAGCCCGGTGGCCAATTTGGCCAGTTCGAAGAACTGATCGTCTTCATCATCGCCGGCGCGGGCCAGGGCGTCTTTTTGCGCGGCGTAGTACAGCGGTTTGAGGGGGAGCTGCTCGATCTGCGCATCGTCGTCACCGATGATCGGCGACAGCAAGACGTGAACGGGAGGTGTCCAGGGCATGGAATCAGTTCCTTGGTAAATCAGAGGACAACCTGTGGGAGCGAGCTCGCTCGCGATGACGTCGGATCAGTCAGCATCGATGTTGGCTGACACACCGCTATCGCGAGCAAGCTCGCTCCCACAAGGATCGGGTTCAACTGACGGGCATTCGTTTACGGCAACAACACCGCACGGCGAGCATCACCGAGGATGTCGACGCCGTTGAGCACGAACTTCTGGGTGCGCACGTCGATGTCGATCACCGGGACGCCGTTTTCCAGGCGGTTGTAGGTGCGGCAGGACAGCTCCAGGTTGGTCTTGGGTTTCTCGCCCATTTTCAGCAGGGTTTCCTCGAGGGACTTCAACTTGCCACCCACCGTGTGGTAGGTAAACCAGGTGTTGCCGTCCTGATCCTGGCCGGCTTCACGCACGCTCAGCAGAATGTCGTCGCCCACGCTCACGCCCAGCGCCAGCATGACTTCCGGACCGAGGCCTTGCAGCGTCAGCTTGGCTGTCAGCACTTTGCCGCCCTTGGCCATTTCCTCGCCAATGAAACGGCCGCCACGCATCTCTTCCATGTCGAATTCGATCTTCGGCGGGGTGAACTCTTCCACGGTCGCCGACAACGGCAAGCCTTGCAGGGTGGCCGCGATGGCCTGTCTTACGCGGTTGGTAAACATTAGAGAACGTCCTCCAGGAACTGCTCGATGATTTCATCGCGGGCATTGAGTTGATAAATCATGTGTTCGTTCGGCGCGTAGCGGCCGTAGTCGATGACCACGTACCAGGTGCCGTTCTTGTACTTCTCGACGCTGTTCAATTCCGGGTGCAGGTACACGCTGCCGCCGGGAATGGTTTCGTCGGCGACCAGGGTTTGCAGCCAGTCGTTGATGCGCTTGACCTCCTGGTCCATGAACGACTTGGTCAGGTTCTTGGCCATGGCCTTCTGGCCGGCCTTGACCAGCTTGCGGCTGATGGCATCTTCCAGGCCGACGTAGCTGATGAACTTGCCGGTGATGGAGCGGTTGCCCAGCAAGGAGAAGCCGCCGAGGATGGTCCGGGCGTAATAGCTGACGCCGTAGCGGTTGAGCAGATCGCCCTCGGTGGAGGTGTCGAGGATGTTGTATTCCACGGTGCGGGAAACGTCTTCGGCGTAGGTGACCTGGTTGCCCGGGCTCTCCCATTGCTTGACCTTGGCGAGGGCGGCGATGGCCAGGCTCGACGGGGCCAGGAAGACGTTTTTCTTCGCGGCCTTGGAGTACACCGCCGGCATGTTGTGCACCACCAGGCAACGGTCGAAACCGAGGTCCGCACCGCCCAACTCCTGACTGTAAGTCACCTGGTCGGCGACCGAGGCATCCTTGCCATCGAGCACCACACGGGCCTTGATGCGCTTGCCGAACGAGGCGAACTCACTGGCGACGGCCTTGGTGCCGGTAAAGCCTGGCGCGCCGATGATGGTCAGGTCTTCAGCGACCCCACTCAACGCGGCCAGGCCCAACTTGCGCCCGGTCTGCGCTTCGATGCCGCCGATCACATTGTTCTGCGTGTCGGCCAGCGTGGCGCCCTCTTCGACGATCACCACGTACACCGGCACCTTGACCACTTTGAGGATCTGGTAGACAGCGTGGAACAACGTCCCCGCTTCGGCACCGGTCGGGTCCAGCTGGGCCTGGGTGGTGAAGCTGTTGATACGGAACGGCGTGTTTTTCGGAATCAGCGGGTTGGCATTCGGCGCGGTGCCGACCAGCCCGATGACGTTGTCACCCAGGCCACCCATGGCCTCGGGAGATTCAGTGGCATTGACGGTAATGCCGTTGTGCTCGAAGTTCAAAACCTCAGCCATGGTTATTCAGCCTTTTTGGTGGCGGCCTTTTTGGCCGGGGTGGATGCAGAGGCCGATTCGCCGGCCTCGGTTTTTTTCAGCTCCAGGCGACCGGCGCTGCGCAAGGCATTGGCCTCGACGTCGAGCAGGTCGAGTTCCTGGCCAGTGGTCGACCAGTGACCGCCGCCGGTGGGGAATGGGAGGAGTACGGTGTAGGTTTGGCGTGGTGCCATTTTTGGTTCTCCAGATACGGAAAAGCCCCTTGGAAAGGGGCTTTGGGTTGTTTTTGACGGATAAGAAAACGCCCCGTCGGTGCGGGGCGTTTATTGGAGTTGAAGATCAATCCATGTTGGCGGTATTGGACGCTGGCCTGTGTCTGGAAATAATTCGGACTGAGGCCAGTCGCGCAACTTTTGAAGGTAATCGAGCAACTCTACAAATTGCTCATTATTGAGCGTCGTGGTCCGCTCCAGGTCCTGCTCGTCTCGGTGCCTATCACGCAGCCATTGACGAGCCAACAGCTCTCCATCGCGCCACAGACGTTCAGACGCTTTCCGCTCCTCCAGCGCCGTGACCTTCTCGGCGAACAAATCATTCTCGAACAACCAGCCTGGCTGAACCTGCGCAGCACACGATTGCCATTTTAGATCGGGGTGATAACGCCCCTCCGGATCAACGGTCGTCGTTTCGAGAACGATGCCGTCTTGTACCAATGCCCACATAACCTTTCCTCAGCAAGTAATAAACACGCAGCCGTCTGCACCAGGTTGCGATCGGGTCTTTGAACGCCCTCCCCCTCCCATGCCTGGCCGAGTCAGAATCGACGTGTCCAGAGCAGCAAAAGCACTCTCGCCACCACCGCCTGGACCGCCCCAGTTCCCTGTACCTGCTGAGTTGCGAACAGGCGGAAAGCCCAGACCGAGCGAGGCGTTAAAATCACCACCGGCCCCCCACACCACTTTGAGCACCGTTATTCATAACGCCACCACGCCCACCAGTCGCCGAACAGAAGGAGCCAAAGGACGAAGTACCTCCGGCAATCCCAGGATCACCCTCAACCGTAACGGCTGCACCGCCGGCACCAACTGTTACGGAGATAACACTGCCCGGCACCACGGTACAGAGACGGTTGCTAATACCTCCACCACCGCCCCCGCCAGCACCGATAGTGGTTGATCCATCGCCACCAAACGCTCCGCTTCCCCCCGCCACCAACGACTTCAACGTGAACCTTCGTCACACTTGCCGGTACGGTCCACTGATAAACGCCAGCAGCCTTGAAATAAAACTTTGCGCGATAGGGTAAATGTGAGGATTGGCCTAGCTCGCTCCAAAACGGCTGTGTACCCGCGGCAGTCTTGTGTCCAAGATAAGCCCGCGTCGGACCATTTGCGGTGTTGTTGATGACCGCCAGAAACGTCTTGTACCCGGCAGAAATATATCCCCCGCCGACAAGTACCGTCATAGAGGTGCCGCCTGGGGAGCTGGCGTCTGGAGGCCCACCGATTGATGCACTGGAGTGTTCCAGCGTAAAGGCTCGGTAGAGCCCTGGCTTAATGTCAGCTGAAAAATCTGTAATCAGTGGGATTTTCGCGGGATCCGCGCCGAGGCCGAAAGTATCCAGAACAGCCCGGACTCGTTCCACTGTCGTGATCTGCTCCCACTTCGTCCAAACGCCGTTAGCGTTTCGTGTACGCAGACAAGTAATTGGATCAATGGCGTTAACCAAGGAGTCCCAAAACTGGGTCGCCATATTGCTACTGCCCCGCTCCATGTGGAACACGGTGCCCTGCGGAATCTGCCCCGTACCTTGCTGTGGAGGATATTCCGGCTTCGTTCCTGTGGTCGAAGCGCTAACCAGAAACACGCCATTTTCTACGAGGCTATCGATATTCCCGGTGTAGTTGTAGGCAGCAGCCCCCAGACCATAACGAGCCATGATGGCCCGAACCCCTCCATTGAATGCAGTAGACAACGCATCCGAGACCGATCCGTTCTCCGCATACCAAGTGATGCCCGCGCCAGTGGACAACGTGATGCTGTCCATTGTCTTGAGCACCAACTGATTGGCGGCAATACCCGCTACATAGTCCGTACCCTGCAGGACGATGGTTACAGTACCGCTCGACACGTTAAGCAGGTTGATAGTGCCGCCATTGAACCCCGTGCTTGCCTTCGGCAACGTGATATTCACTGGGTTGGCCGAGTTGATGATGAACGACCTACCGAACGCATCCGCAGTCAGAACGGTACTTGCGTCCAGCCCACCAACGCTTGAATGGTTACCGAGTGCGCGTTGCACAAACGCAGTCGTCGCGAGTTGCTGATTGTTGGTGCTGGCCGGTGCAGTCGGAGCCGTCGGGACGCCCAGCAACGCGGGGGAATTGAGCGGCGCAAACCCTTGAGTGATGTTCTGAAACACCAACCCTGTAGTGCCCAACACAATCGCCCCATCGGTAACCAACTGCCAGATCGTGTTGGCAAGCGTCGCGCCCTCCTCCACCGAGACAATCAACCCCGAAGTCACTTCGGCGCTCGCATCGGCATCCTTTGCCCGAACCCAAGTGTCGTTCGCGGCCACGTAAATACCGTTGTCTTTCGCCAAAGTCTGGGACTTGACCAGGACCCGATTCCCGGCGACCACCGCAACACCATCGATCGCCTGCGCGCCACTCAAGACAATATTGGCCGTCGTCGCTACCCGCACCGACTGCTTCCTGTCGAGTTTGGCGAGTTCGTCGGCCACATAGCCGGCCACCCACGCCCGCGTCGCCTTGACCACCGTATCGTCGATCAGCAACGTCACCAACTCAGCATTGCTGGTCTCGAAAATCGACCGAATGTAGAACTCTTTGCCCGAGCCGGACGTCGCCAACACCGGTTTGAACGACTCTGGATATTTGACAATCGCGTACAGGATCCCGGTATCGGTCCAGATCCCGGCCTCTCGCACATACCAGCCGCCCACTTCCGGCGGGATGGTCACTTCGGCCAGCAACCAACTCGGGTTTTTCTCATCCTGGAACAGCGCGTTGAGCGGCCCACGCCACACTTCGCGTTTGAGCGCGGTGGCGGTGGCGGCCGGGTTGTAAACCTCGCCGCCGCCATCACCGACGGAAATCTGCGACAACTTGATCGGTGTGCCCGCCGCCTTGCAGGCAGTTTCGTAGGCGATCCCCGCATCGGTGAGCAGGGTGTAGTAGTCGGCCATTTAGGACCCCTGTGGATAAATAGTGGAGGTTTCGACGGTGTAGAGTCCGGCGGCCATGAAGGCCTGGCCCGAGGCTTCCAGTCCTTCGATGACGATCGGATAAACCGTGGTCAGTTCGCCGCACAGCGTGGCGGCGCCGATGACGTGACGGCCGAAGGCCCTCAAGCCGACAGACACCTTCAAGGTGTCGCGCTCGCTTTTGGCATCCGCCAGGCGACGGTCGAGACGGGCGTCGATTTCTTCGCTGTAGGGCTGCTCGGTAAATGCCCTGACGGAAAAACTGTAGGGCGGGCCAGCGGGTGTTTGCTCATACCAGGCGCGCACTTCAGGCATCAGTTGCAAACCCTTGGCAGCATTTTCCAGCGCCTTTCGCGTCCCGGCCTGCCGGGCGGTTGGCCAGGCGAGTTCAACGGTCAGGCGCTTTTCAGCTTCGGGCGCCGTGGAGCTCCACTCGTTGACCCCACGATCCGCCGCGAGATACGGCAGGAACGCCAAGGGCGTGGTGGCCGGGTTCATCAACTCGGGAAACGGCGGATCGATGCGTTCGAGCAGCCGAGCGAACCCCAGATCCAGTGCCCTTTCCAACGGTGAGCTGTTGACCGGCAGCAGGCTCGGGCGAGGTGTGTCGTCACTCATAGCGTGTCCACCTCAACCTCGACGCCCGTGCAGTACGGGGCTTGGAAAGCCGTGGTCACAATCGGCACCAGCGGTTCGAGAATCTCAAGCTGGACCGCGCCGGCGCTGTGCAGCGTGTAGTCGATCCAGCTCGGGTCCACCCGCCCTTCCAAGCGATGACAGGCCTGGGCATACGCCTGCAACTGCTGCTCGGCGGCAACCTGGGTCAAGCCTGAATCCGGGCCGGCATTGATCTTCGCCACGACGCGGATTTTGTAAGGTTTGATTTGTGCGGCCTGCACGAAGACCAGATCGGTTTCCGGTCGCACATCAGGCCGGGCGAAGTGCTGGCGAACACCGTTGAGCAGCGCCTCGGACGGTGTGCCGTCGCCCTCGCGGGAAAGCACCGTGACCGTGACTTCGCCCGGTGCCGTCCGGCGTCCGTTGCCGTCCTTGACTTGCGCGGCGAGACCGTCCGGATCGAATGTGTAGGTCACGTTCACTACACCGCCAGCGGCACTGTCCACCTTCACCACTGGCCGTTCACCCAAGGTAAAAATCTCCCGCCGATACTGCATGCGCGAGCCCGCCGCTGGCGCGTGGGGCGCCAGGTAGTAGCGCAACCGCGCATCGTCATCGCTCTCGTAGACCGGGGGGATGGGCGGGAAGGCCGCCGGGTCGCCCGGGTCGAGCAACTGACGCTCAAGGCCCATGTCCGCGAGACGAGCGTCGAGGTTGGTCCCGGTGGCCCACCACGCCAACATCTGCTTGATGCGGGCGTTGTATTTGCGTTCGTGGGTTTGCAGCCGCACGCAGAACGCCTCAAGCGCCAGGGTCAGCAGTTCGCTTTCGTTTTCAAGACTGTCCACCAGCTTCGCCGCACTTGCTGGCGAGCGTGCGCCGACGTACTCGACCACGAAGGTCTTGAACTCTGCGAGCAAGTCCTCGAACGCTTCGACAGTGACGATGGCCGGTTCGGCCAGTTGGTTCTGGCCGGGTATCAGCATGCTCATGTCACCACCTCGAACGTCTGTTTGCGGTTTTTCCAGGTGCCGGCGAAACGCAACAGCAAGCCGGCGCCGTGTCGACTGGCGACAATGACCTGCGGCTCGAAATCACCGATGCCGTTTTGTGGGTTGTAGAACGCTTGGGCCGCGTGGCTCTGGGCAAGGATCAGCAGGTCGTCGCCGAGGTTCTGCCCCAGCAGCTGCGTGAGTGCACAGCCATACAACGGGCGCTTCTGGCGAGTGCCCAACGGCGTCGTCAACGCCCGGGTGGCGCGCTGTACGAACTGCAGCCAGTCGTCGACCGTGGCGCCGGTATTTCGATCGATTCCAATCATGAGGAAATCTCTTATGCGGTACTGATGACGCGTCCCTGGTGATCCACCACCGGGCCGCTCAGGTGCACGCCGGAGGCGTCGAGCCGAATGCCGACGGCGCCCAGCTGCCATTCGATGGCGTCGGCGGTCATCGCCAACCGCGACGGGCCGATACTCAGTTGGAGCGTTTCACGGGAACCGCTGAACGTCGCTGGGCCGTTCTGCCAGTGCAGGACATGGCTGGCATGGTCGTAGCCGTTTTCCGTACCGTCCTGATAGAGGCGCCGCGTCAGCGAGGCCTGGGTCGAGACGGGCGGAAACTGACCGCCATTGAGGCCGAACAACGCCACTGCCTGCCCGCCGCTCTCGCCGCCGCCATGGTTGAGCAACAGGCACTGCTCGCCCACGGACGGAATCCGCGACTCGCTCTGGGCGCCGGCGCTCGGGTTGAAAAAGCGGATCGCCGGGGTCAGCAGGCCACCATGGCTGACCTTGCAGGTGTTGCTGGCCGCATCGACTTCCTGGCAAACGCCAATGCGGCAGAAACTCTCCGCACGCCGATGCAAATCTTCCAGCTCGGTTTCCATCTGAGCCAGACGCTCGATGATCGGCCCCAGGTGCATCCGTAACAGCCCATCGAACATGGCTCAGCCCTCGAGTGCGGTGTATTGATCCGGGTCGTCGATGTTCGATACTTCCCAGGTACGGGCAAATTTCGGGATGCCCAACGGGTCCTCCAGCAGCGTCGGGCCGAGGTACAGGGTTTGGTTGAAGGAAAGAGTCCAGGCGCTGTACGCCCGTGCTTCGTGGATGAACGTGGATGCGATGCCATCGATTTCCGTGGGCAGGTCGCATTGATCACCCGACAGGCCCCAGCGGTTATCCATGACCAGGTGTTTCAATTCACCGGCCAGATCACAGGCCTCCCATCCTGGAACGGCCATGACCACTTGCAAGGAAACCGTCAGGACATGGGCGATACGCCCGTCATTGGCGCGGTTACCGGGCGCATCGCGCTCAAGCGCAATCAGCACCCAGGGTTGGTCGTCGGCGCCATCGAAATCCTGGGGGCTGCCGACTTTCAAGGCGGGATAAATGGCGCGCAGCGTCTGGGCAATGGCCGAGAACAACTGCGACGGTTTTTCGATAAGGGCAGGCATTGATCGCCTCCTTGTGTATGGATCAGCGCTGTCGATTCACTGCTGGTCGGGCGGCAGGTCCCGCGGTGGCACTTCGCAAACGCCGATCCGCTTGGCGACCCATCGCTCGTAAAGACCGATCGCCACATCGGCACCGGCCATGGCGGTCAGGCAACCCAGGGCGCAAGCACTCCAGATCGACATGCCGAGGGCATACAACAGCATGGTTGCCGACACGCCGCAGACCACACAGGCACCGGAGCGCAGCACCACGCGGCGCAGCAACGGCCAGCCACGGGCGCCCTCCTTGTCAGCGCGCCACATCTCGCCGGACACCCCGCCCACCAGGGCGAGCACGATGACCAGCCAGATCGGCATGTCCAGCAACGCTTGTTGCTCGTTTGTCATGTCTCGTTTCCTGGGGGTGATTAAGATTGGGCGGGGAAGTTAAGAGATGTGGGTCGTTGCAACCCGTTAAGTCACTGGAAGCGGCGTTCAAACGTTTATCAGGTCATTGAAGGCTGACATTACTTTGGCGCAGCGCAGGTCGCGCCTTTGTAAGTCATGGTGTAGGTGTAGTGCCTGTCCCAGGGTAGCGGTAGCGCACTGGGTGCGGCCCATTCCGCGTAGTTACCCGACATCGAACCAGCGACAGCTAACTTACCCATGGCAATGGTCGCGAGATTGTTGGCACTCCCTGCACCCGGCATTGGCACACTCCCATTCCACTGGAGATCGTCTCCGTTCTGGAACCATGCGCCCTTCCAGCCGGCCTGCGAACTCGAGTACCAGGTATTGTCTTCTTTGAAACAGATCGTCTGGTTGGCATAAAAACCGCCGCCCGGAACATGGTAGGAAGCGAATTGCCAGGAACCAACAGGTGAGGTTTCGGCAAACGCGTGGAGGGCCTGGGTCGCCAGGACGGCTGCGAGCAGCATGCTGAGCAATTTTTTCATTAGTTTTCTTCCCTTTAAATGAGTGGATTTTTTGAGAACGTCGATACACGTTTTTATCTGAACACCTCCTTAGCCTTCACAAGTGAGCGCATGGAAATCTCCTTACTAATTTGAAGTGCCTCACGACAGAGGCATTCCAAAAAGCCCGGTTGCCCAGGCTTTTCAGTAATGCGCTTGATCTTTCGGCGCGACTGGCGCGGTACGGATCCATTCAAATTGTTCCTCCGGCCGCGGTCCCTGCCCGCCGGATAACTGCTTCTGGTGCTTTACGCTGCACACCCGGGTCAGTTGCCAACCCTCTGAACCGTTAAGGCCGGTTCATCGCTGCCTGTTGGTGGAACTAAAGAGCTGTGTTGCCAGCCGCTTTGTCGAGCGGCTTGGACACAGAATATGCATGGATGCATATACAGTCAATGCGTAAATGCATTTATTTATGCAGACCGAATGCGTAAATGCATGGAGCCCTTGCAAATACGGGGTTGCGGGCTTTCGAGAGGCGAAAAAAAACCCGCACGGCGGCGGGTTTTATCTGACAGCGGAGGGGTTAACGGGCGTACATGCCCCACCAGAAGACGTGGCCGAGGATGACGATTTGCTCGTCCTGCATTTCCTGGAACGTGTAGTCCTCGTCCGGATGCTCATCGCGGTTGAAGCTGCGCAGGCGGATGCCGGTGGGCAGGCGATAAAGCTGCTTCACCCGCAGTTGGCCGTTGTGGTTGATGGCGTAGAGGTCACCGTCGACGATGTCGCCAATCCCGCATTTGCCTGCGTTCACCCCGACCGTGGCACCGTCGCGCAGCACCGGCAACATACTGTTGCCGCGCACCGTCACGCACTTGGCCTGGTCGAACTGCACGCCGTTATGCCGCAGGCTGCGCTTGCCAAAGCGCAGGCTTGAGCGTTCGCTTTCCTCGATGACGAATCTTCCTGATCCAGCAGCCAATTCAACCTCGCGCAGAAAAGGGACCGACACTTCGTCTTCTTCGACGGGTGTTTCGTCGTCCCACAGGCTTATGTCCTTGAGTTCGGAATGCGGCTCATCGCGGCGAGCGTTGCCAGCAGGCACAACGTCCGCGCGCCCGCGCAACTGGTCGGTGCTCACGGCAAAATATTCGGCGATCTTCGAGATGTGTTTATCCGAAGGATCGACAATCTTGCCGCTGAGGATCCGCGAGAGAGTGGACTGAGGCACGCCGGTACGCCGGTGAAGCTCCGTGGGGGAGATCCCGTGCTGATCGAGCAATGCTCTTAATACGGTAGAAACGTTGCGTTTTTGCATAACGCGCATAGTGCTTGTTCTTTTCGCAGAAGACAAATGCTGTTTTGCATAAGCGTGCATATCGATGAAGAAACCATTCACTCAAGGTCGGCCCGATCCACCGTGGCGAGGGAGCTTGCTCCCGCTGGGCTGCGCAGCAGCCCCAAAAAACTTCCGACCACAGAGCATCAGGCCGATTGAGTTCAATCCTGTTGGGCGCGCTCCGCACGCCAGCGGGAGCAAGCTCCCTCGCCACAGGTTCAATCCAATCCTTGAATTGGGGAATTTCCCCTACAACTTCTTGGGAAAATCCTCAATCCGCGCCCTTCAAATGTGCGACACCAGGCTACATCGCCTTGCGCCTCTGCCTACGACTGCGCCAGAATCCGCCGGCTTGTCCACCTTGGATCCCATCGGTACTTTGATTCTCGTCACTGCCCATCAGTGATCGGGTTTAGTAGCTCGGTATCCAAGATGTTCATTGCTCCATTCAGTCAGGTATTCCTGCACTCAATGGTGGCTGTGCGCAGGGCGCCTTCGGGTGCGCCGGTTCCTTGGATCCCCGGTCTACTAACCTGCGTACAGCTGCCACCCACTTCGTTTAGTAGCGAGTGAGTGGTGGCTCAACTTCAAGGATCCATAAAATGCCGAAGAACACTCCAAATCCCCCAGACGATCACGTCTCCCGCAGCCAATCGGCCAATGCCAGGAAACTCGACGAAGCCGCCACCCGCGCCTTGGACTATTACCTCAAGCCCAAAGCCGGCAAAGAAACATCCGACACACTCGATACCCTTTTCATCATCGCCCCTAACATCGACGCCGAATGCCTGCTCGCCAACCTCAGCGAAACCCTGGCCTCAGCCAATGCGATGGTCAGCGATCTGGCATTCGACCTGGAGGGCTCACGACGACATATCGCGTTGGGGGTTCAGCAGATGATTGAGCTGGGGCAGTTGTTGGCGAATCGGGCGTTGGATGTGGTTGAGCCGAGGTAGGTGTTTTTGATCGCTCCCACGCTATGCGTGGGAATGCATCCCGTAACGCTCTGCGTCACCTCCCAGAAGCGGAACGCGGAGCGTCCCTGGCGGCATTCCCACGCGGAGTGTGGGAACGATCAATCACCGGTTCAATCCTTTTGGGCGCGCTACTCACGCCAGCGGGAGCAAGCTCCCTCGCCACGGGTTCAATCCAATCCTTGAATTGGGGAATTTCCCCTACAACTTCTTGGGAAATCCCTCGATCGCATCCTTCAATGTGCGTCACCAGGCTACATCGCCTTGCGCCTCTGCCTACGACTGCCCCAGAATCCGCCGGCTTGTCCACCTTGGCCCCCATCGGTATTTTGGTTCTCGTCACTGCCCATCAGTGATCGGGTTTAGTAGCTCGGTATCCAAGATGTTCATTGCTCCATTCAGTTAGGTATTCCTGCACTCAATGGTGGTTGTGCGCAGGGCGCCCTCGGGCGCACCGGGTCCTTGGATCCCCGGTCGACTGACCTGCGTACAGCTGCCGCCCTCGTTTAGTCGCGAGTGAGCGCTTCGCGCTGGAGCGCCAACGAACGGCCATCGGGAGCGCACTATGATTTCGATCAAGCAAGGCTTGTCCAAAGGAGCAAAACGCCCCTTTGCTGATTTCATTCGTAACGCAAAATCGAAGGAAAAGAAGCGTGTTTACCGCATGGTATTGGCCGAGGCTACCAAGCAGCAGAATCTGGTGATGATGCAAGCCGAGGTAAAACGAGCCTGATCTCCAGATTCAAAAGAGCTCGATCAAGTGTCGTAATGCCGTCCAACATTTTCATCGACTGTGGTGCCGCCTTCGCGAGCAGGCTCGCTTCCACAGGGGAAACGCGGTCCCCCAGAACCAGGTCGGCTATCAGGCCGCCTCGCGGTGGACGTTGATCTCGGCGCCCCATTAACCACGCTGGCTGAACGAAGGTATTGCGCAGTGGGCCACGGAGCAATGCCTTCGTTCAGGCATGCCGAGCCTAGGCGAGGCACCGAGTGGTGGGGCTAAAGCGTTTTGCTTACTTTTGACTGGGCCGGCTTCCGGGCTTCTCAAAAGTGAGACGCCGTAAGGGCGGAACCATAAGTAGCCGTTACCGCAGCAACGGATATGCACACAATCCCAAACGCTGGGTAGCACCAGACCGCCCATGTTAACCTTGCGCCCATCGCGGAAAAGCCGGGCCAATGCCCCTCCTTTTGCCCCATACCTTTCAACGAGCTTGCCTGACACCCATGAATACCGCCGTTAACGACCTGTCCTCCCACACGCCGATGATGCAGCAATACTGGCGCCTGAAGAACCAGCACCCCGACCAGCTGATGTTCTACCGCATGGGCGACTTCTACGAGATCTTCTACGAGGATGCGAAGAAGGCAGCCAAGTTGTTGGACATCACCCTGACGGCACGTGGGCAATCGGCAGGCATGGCGATTCCGATGTGTGGGATTCCTTACCACGCGGCGGAAGGTTACCTGGCGAAGCTGGTCAAGCTCGGCGAATCCGTGGTGATTTGCGAGCAAGTCGGCGACCCGGCCACCAGCAAGGGCCCCGTGGAACGCCAAGTCGTGCGGATCATCACCCCGGGTACAGTCAGTGACGAGGCCTTGCTGGACGAACGCCGGGACAACCTGATCGCCGCAGTGCTTGGGGATGAACGCCTGTTCGGCCTGGCGGTGCTGGACATCACCAGTGGCAATTTCTCGGTACTGGAAATCAAGGGCTGGGAAAACCTGCTGGCGGAGCTGGAGCGGGTCAATCCGGTGGAGCTGTTGATCCCGGACGACTGGCCAAAGGACCTGCCGGCAGAAAAACGCCGTGGCGTGCGTCGTCGGGCGCCGTGGGATTTCGAGCGCGACTCGGCGCTGAAAAGTCTCTGCCAGCAGTTTTCCACCCAGGACCTCAAGGGCTTCGGTTGCGAGAACCTGACCCTGGCCATTGGCGCGGCTGGTTGCCTGCTGGCCTACGCCAAGGAAACCCAGCGCACCGCCCTGCCCCACTTGCGCAGCCTGCGTCACGAGCGTCTGGATGACACCGTGGTGCTGGACGGCGCGAGCCGACGCAACCTGGAGCTGGACACCAACCTGGCCGGCGGGCGCGACAATACCCTGCAATCGGTGGTCGACCGCTGCCAGACCGCCATGGGCAGCCGCCTGCTGACTCGCTGGTTGAATCGGCCGCTGCGGGACCTGACCGTGCTGTTGGCGCGCCAGTCCTCCATTACCTGCCTGCTGGATCGTTATCGCTTCGAGCAGTTGCAACCGCAGCTCAAGGAAATCGGTGATATCGAGCGAATCCTCGCCCGTATCGGCCTGCGCAACGCCCGTCCCCGTGACCTGGCGCGTTTGCGCGATGCTCTCGGCGCGTTGCCTGAACTGCAGGTGGCGATGACCGGCCTCGAAGCGCCGCACCTGCAACAACTGGCACGCACCACCAGCACCTACCCGGAACTGGCCGCGCTGCTGGAAAAAGCCATTATCGACAACCCGCCGGCGGTGATCCGTGACGGTGGTGTGCTGAAAACCGGCTACGACGCCGAACTCGACGAATTACAAGCGCTGAGCGAGAACGCCGGCCAGTTCCTGATCGACCTCGAAGCCCGGGAAAAAGCCCGTACCGGCCTGGCCAACCTGAAGGTTGGTTACAACCGTATCCACGGCTACTTCATCGAGCTGCCGAGCAAGCAGGCCGAACAGGCCCCGGCCGATTATGTTCGCCGCCAGACCCTCAAGGGTGCCGAGCGGTTCATTACCCCGGAACTCAAGGCGTTCGAAGACAAGGCGCTGTCGGCCAAGAGCCGCGCCCTGGCCCGGGAAAAGATGCTCTATGAAGCGTTGCTCGAGGATCTGATCAGCCAATTGCCGCCGTTACAGGACACCGCCGGTGCCCTGGCGGAACTGGACGTGCTGAGCAACCTGGCCGAGCGCGCGCTGAACCTGGACCTCAACTGCCCGCGCTTCGTCAGCGAGCCGTGCATGCGCATCAGCCAGGGTCGCCACCCAGTGGTCGAGCAAGTACTGACCACGCCGTTCGTGGCCAACGACCTGAGCCTGGACGACAACACCCGCATGCTGGTGATCACCGGTCCGAACATGGGCGGTAAATCCACCTACATGCGCCAAACCGCGTTGATCGTGCTGCTGGCCCACATCGGTAGTTTCGTCCCGGCGGCCAGTTGCGAATTATCCCTGGTGGACCGGATTTTCACCCGGATCGGCTCCAGCGACGACCTGGCCGGCGGGCGTTCGACCTTCATGGTGGAAATGAGCGAAACCGCAAACATCCTGCACAACGCCACCGAACGCAGCCTGGTGCTGATGGACGAAGTCGGACGCGGCACCAGTACCTTCGACGGCTTGTCCCTGGCCTGGGCGGCGGCCGAGCGCCTCGCGCACCTGCGGGCCTACACGCTGTTCGCCACCCATTACTTCGAACTCACCGTGTTGCCGGAAAGCCAGCCGCTGGTGGCCAACGTTCACCTCAATGCCACCGAGCACAACGAGCGCATCGTCTTCCTGCACCACGTGCTGCCCGGCCCGGCCAGCCAGAGCTACGGCTTGGCGGTGGCGCAACTGGCTGGCGTGCCAAGTGAAGTCATTACCCGTGCCCGCGAGCACCTGAGCCGCCTGGAAACCACCAGCCTGCCCCACGAAGCGCCGCGCCCGACCAAAGGCAAACCGACCGCACCGCAGCAAAGCGACCTGTTCGCCAGCCTGCCGCATCCGGTACTCGATGAACTGGCCAAGCTCGATCTGGACGACCTGACACCTCGTCGGGCACTGGATTTACTCTATACATTGAAGACACGGATCTAACATACAGGCTTTCAAGCTGTTAGAATCGCGCGCGGTTTGGGATGCTGCGGGCTATTAGCCTGGTTCGCAGACTATCGCTCCCAAACCTGGCGACCCTACCGTGAATGGGCTTCGCTGCCGCCGCCTGAGGAGAGAATTAGAAATGACCTTCGTCGTCACCGACAACTGCATCAAGTGCAAGTACACCGACTGCGTAGAAGTGTGTCCGGTGGACTGCTTTTACGAAGGGCCGAATTTCCTGGTCATTCACCCGGACGAGTGCATCGACTGCGCCCTGTGTGAACCGGAATGCCCGGCGAATGCCATTTTCTCGGAAGACGAAGTGCCGGCCGGCATGGAGAACTTCATCGAGCTGAACGCCGAACTGGCGGATATCTGGCCGAACATCACCGAGAAGAAAGACGCGCTGCCGGACGCCGAAGAGTGGGATGGCAAGACTGGCAAGATCACAGACCTGGAACGCTGATTGCCCAGCGTTCGCTGAAAAGGCCCCTTGCGGGCCTTTTTGCTTTTTCGGATCAAGAAATCGCAGGCAAAAAAAGGGGCGGTTTGACCCGCCCACATTTTTTCCCTAATCCCTTTAATCCTTTTCATCATCCTGATGAATCGCGTCCTGCGATGTCCTTCCTTCCCATCATCCTTGACGGGTGTGTCTGTCCGTCGACACAGGACTGATATTAGTATTTTCCCTGGCGAGTGCAACGCGGCTGATACAGGTGGCTTGCTCTGTCACGCCACTTTCACAAAATAAAAGCCCTTATAAATCATATAAATATAAAAAAATCACAATGCTTATAGCAGTCTGTCCCGCCAATGAGAAACCGATCACTTACGCGACACTAGGCAAAGGCTTACAAGTCGAACCTACAAATAGAGCGGTCCTGGAAAAAACAATCCTTCCGAAACGGAAAAGCCCCGAACCAGTCGGGGCTTTTCTTGCTGCGCTGCACTCGGGTTATTGAAACAGCGACTCACTCGACAGGCCATTCTTCTCCAGGATCTCCCGGAGGCGCTTGAGGCCCTCCACCTGGATCTGCCTGACCCGCTCACGGGTCAAACCAATCTCCAGGCCTACATCTTCAAGCGTGCTGCTTTCGTGACCGCGCAAGCCGAAGCGGCGAATCACCACTTCCCGTTGCTTGTCCGTAAGTTCCGAAAGCCACTGGTCAATGCTCTGGGACAAGTCATCGTCCTGGAGCAACTCGCACGGATCGGTCGGACGATCGTCGGTCAGGGTATCCAGCAGGGTCTTATCCGAGTCCGGCCCCAGCGAGACATCTACCGAAGAGACACGCTCGTTGAGCCCAAGCATGCGCTTGACCTCACCTACCGGTTTTTCCAGCAAGTTGGCGATTTCTTCGGGTGAAGGTTCATGGTCGAGTTTTTGGGTCAACTCACGGGCGGCCCGCAGGTAGACGTTCAGTTCCTTGACCACATGAATCGGCAACCGGATGGTCCGGGTCTGGTTCATGATCGCCCGTTCGATGGTCTGGCGGATCCACCAGGTGGCGTAGGTCGAGAAACGGAAGCCGCGCTCGGGGTCGAATTTTTCGACGGCGCGAATCAGGCCCAGGTTGCCCTCTTCGATCAGGTCCAGCAGCGAAAGCCCACGATTGACGTAGCGTCGGGCGATTTTCACCACCAGTCGCAGATTGCTTTCAATCATGCGTTTTCGACCGGCCGGGTCGCCACTTTGCGACAGTCGCGCAAAATGAACTTCTTCCTCGGGGGAGAGCAGTGGCGAAAAACCGATTTCGTTGAGGTACAGCTGAGTGGCGTCCAGCGCCCGGGTGTAATCGATGTACTTATGTTGTTTAAGCGAAGCGGAGTGTTTGGATTTGGCACGAACGGAAGGTGGAGTCGCCCCTTCATCATTCGACATCGAATCCATAGCGATGCCGGTCTCCATAAGGAGAACCTCATCGTCGATGTCAAACTCCGGCACTTCTTTACTGAGAGCCATTGTTATAGTCCTTTGGTGAGTTCGACCTCAAGCCCAAGCGACGCCTTTATCCTTGGCAACGCTGGAGCCTGTTCCCTCTACGTGACGGAACAGGCTGACAATCAAATCAACGCCGAGGCAGGAATTGCAGCGGATCGACTGGTTTACCTTGCCGGCGAATCTCAAAATGCAGTTTCACCCGGTCTGTTCCCGTTGATCCCATTTCGGCAATTGTCTGTCCGACTTTGACCTGCTGCCCCTCCCGAACCAACAGCCTGCGGTTGTGACCGTAGGCACTGACGTAGGTATCGCTGTGTTTGATGATCACGAGTTCGCCGTAGCCCCTTAAACCACTCCCGGCGTACACAACCGTGCCATCAGACGCGGCTAAAACAGGCTGTCCCAAATCCCCGGCGATATCAATTCCTTTATTCAAACTACCGTTTGAAGAGAATTTTCCAATGAGAACGCCATTAGAAGGCCATCCCCAGCCGGTCGGGGCGGGGCCTGCGGGAGGCATCGGAGCAGGGGCTGGTTTGCTCGCGACGGACGGTACTACCGCCGTCCCAGCCCCCGTCGGCCGGCGAATGACCGTGGTCTTGCTCGACGAAGAAGGCGTCGAACCCGACTGCGTAACCACCGCGGTAGGCGTTGAACCGCTACGGCCATCGAAGCGAATCGTCTGACCGGGGTGAATCGTATAAGGCGCAGGAATGTTGTTGCGCGCCGCGAGGGCTTTGTAGTCCCAGCCGTAGCGGAAAGCGATGGAAAACAGCGTATCGCCGCGACGGACTACATATTGGCCGGTCGTTACTGTAGGACGTTGCGGTGTTGCACTGTTGCGATCGACAACCCGGACATTACTCGACGGCGTACTGGAACATCCGACCAGCAAAGTGCTCAAGACGAGGCCAGTCACCAGGCGCTGAAAGCTCGTGATACCCATACGCTGCGCAATGACTGTGAGACTCACCCGCCGCTCCCTTTGTGGTGGCAGAAAAATTGGAAACTGCCTATCCAGGCAGAACTCATACAAATATAGCTGGCAACGACTGCGCCTCTATTAATGAAGCGCAACGTGTCGCCGCACACGTTTGCTCGACGCCGTTGGACTCTGTTCAGCAAATCGGTGCCGCTGTAAGACACAGGCCAGGCGACGGAATTCAGCGTGTGTTTATAAATGCTCAGGCCAACGGCCCATTGAGTAACGGCACGAACCGCACCGCCCCCAGGACGTGCCGTGAAAAACCATGTTCTTCACGCACGATCAGCATCAGTTGCTGGACTTCACCGGCACCCACCGGAATGACCAGTCGCCCGCCGGGAGCAAGCTGATCCAGCAGGGCCTGGGGTACATCGGTGGCCACCGCGGTCACGATGATGCCGTTGTACGGCGCCAGGGCCGGCCACCCCTCCCAGCCATCTCCCCAGCGAAACACCACGTTGCGCAGGTTCAACTCAACCAGGCGTTCCTTGGCGCGATCCTGCAGTACCTTGATCCGCTCTACGGAAAACACCCGCTCGACCAGTTGCGACAGCACCGCCGTCTGGTAACCCGAGCCGGTACCGATCTCCATCACCTTGTCCAGCGGCCCCGCCTCCAGCAGCAACTCGCTCATGCGGGCCACCATGTATGGCTGGGAAATGGTCTGGTTATGGCCGATCGGCAACGCCGTGTCTTCATAGGCGCGATGGGCCAGGGCTTCATCGACGAACAGATGGCGCGGCGTACGGCGAATCACCTCCAACACCTGGGCGTTGGAGAGACCTTCTTCGTAGAGACGCTGGATCAGTCGTTCACGGGTGCGCTGGGAGGTCATGCCGATTCCGCGGCGCAGCATATCGTCTTGCTCACGAGCCATCAGCGCAGCCCCTCCAGCCAGCCATCGAGATTTCGAAAGGCGTCGTTGAAGGTACGGTCCAACTGCAACGGCGTGATCGAGACATAACCTTGCATCACCGCATGGAAATCAGTGCCCGGCCCACCGTCTTCGGCATCACCGGCGGCGGCGATCCAGTAACCGGCCTTGCCGCGCGGGTCGACGACATGCATCGGTTTGGCGGCCCGGGCACGGTGGCCCAGGCGAGTGAGCTGGATGCCACGGATGTGATCGAGCGGCAGGTTGGGGATATTCACGTTCAGCACCGTGCGTGGCGGCAGCTCCAACTCGCCGTGGGCTTCGATCAGTTTACGGGCGAAATAGGCGGCGGTCGGCAAGTTATCGACCTGCCGCGAAACAAACGAAAAGGCAAACGATGGCTTGTCCAGGAAACGACCTTCCAGGGCGGCGGCAACCGTGCCGGAATAAAGCACGTCGTCCCCCAGGTTGGCGCCCAGGTTGATACCTGACACCACCATGTCCGGCTCACGCTCCAGCAAGCCGTTGAGGCCCAGGTGCACGCAATCGGTCGGCGTACCATTGAGGCTGATGAAACCGTTATCCAGATAGCAGGGGTGCAACGGACGGTCGAGCGTCAGCGAGCTGCTGGCGCCGCTTTTGTCCTGGTCCGGGGCGATGACCACGCACTCGGCAAAATCCGCCAGCGCAGCATAAAGCGCGGCAAGACCGGGTGCTGTCACCCCGTCGTCGTTAGAAATCAGAATACGCATGGGCTGTCCGTCTGCCCCACCGGCACCAATTCGACGAGTTCGCGCACCAAGACAGTGGCGAAACATCCGGCCGGCAGGACGAATTCCAATTGCAGAATGTCAGGCTGGGGATAATGCCACGACAGGCCGCCAATGGGCAGTCGCAGGATGCGACGTTCGTGACTCATTCCCGCGTTTATCAACCAGTCCCGCAGGTCGGCTTCGCCCGCGGCGATGGCTTGTTCCAACTCGAACGTCGCGCCAGCGGCAGGCGAAGGTCCCTCGCCCCACTGTGGCCCGGTCGGGTGCAAGTCGAGAATGGCCAGGCGCGGGTCGCTGCACTCAGCCTCGCCGGCTGGGAAAAAACTGCGGCTGTCGGTGAAGGCAAGCAAATCGCCAACCTGGGCCTGCTGCCAGGTGCCGTCGGCAACCCGCGCCGCCAACACCCGGTTGAACAGAAAGCTGCGGGCGGTGGACAACAACCGCGAGCGTACATTGCGCTGTTCCGGCAACGCCTTGCGCGCCGCCCAGGCCCGGGCATCGACGACATTGCCGCCGTCATGGCCGAAGCGCTGGGCGCCAAAATAGTTGGGGATGCCCTGGCGGACAATCTGTTGCAGCCGCGCATCGATCGCCGTCGTGTCGCCGTTGAATTGAGTCAGCCGCAAGGTAAAGCCATTGGCCGAGTGCGCGCCGCGTTGCAGCTTGCGCCTGTGGCGTGCGGTCTTGAGAATTTTCAGCGTGTCGTTCTCTGCCGCCGACAGGTCCGGATCGGCCTTGCCCGGCAATTGGATGCTGAACCACTGGCGGGTCAGGGCCTGACGGTCCTTGAGCCCGGCGTAGCTGACAGTGCGCAACGGCACGCCGGCAGCCTTGGCGATTCGCCGGGCGGCTTCTTCGGTGTTCAAACCACGTTTTTCAACCCAGATCCACAAGTGCTCGCCATCACCGGTCAACGGGATGTCGAGCACTTCATCGACCTGGAAATCTTCAGCGGTGGCCTTGAGTACCGCACTGCCCAGCGGTTCGCCGTAGGCACGCGGGCCCAGTAGTTCCAGTTCAGTCATGGGCGCAGCAACAAGGCGACGGAGTGGACGGCAATGCCTTCTTCGCGACCGACGAAACCAAGCTTCTCGGTGGTGGTGGCTTTCACGTTCACTTGGTCCAACTCAACTTGAAGATCCTCGGCAATCAGCTGGCGCATCGCTTCGATGTGCGGCGCCATCTTGGGGGCCTGGGCAACGATGGTGTTATCGACATTGCCGACTTTCCAGCCCTTGGCGTGGATCAGTGAAACCACATGACGCAGTAGCGCACGGCTGTCGGCGCCCTTGAATTGCGGGTCGGTGTCGGGGAAGTGCTTGCCGATGTCACCCAGGGCCGCGGCGCCGAGCAGTGCATCGCTCAAGGCATGCAGCAGGACATCACCGTCAGAATGCGCGAGCAGCCCGAAGCCGTGTGCGATCCGCACGCCGCCCAGAGTAATGAAGTCGCCTTCAGCGAAACGGTGAACATCGTAGCCGTGGCCAATACGCATAAAAAAACGCCCCGATTTTTGTCAGGGCGTGATTCTACCTGCATTAGACGTTTAGAGCGCGCGCATGATGCTGCAAGTGGTCGTCGATGAAGCTGGCGATGAAGAAGTAGCTGTGGTCGTAGCCCGGTTGCAGGCGCAATTCCAATGGATGATCAGCAGCCTTGGCCGCCTGTTGCAGGGCTTCGGGCTTGAGCTGGTTGGCCAGGAAATCATCACGATCGCCCTGGTCCACCAGCAATGGCAGCTTCTCCTGCGCCTCGGCAATCAACGCACAGGCATCCCATTCACGCCATTTCGAGCGGTCTTCCCCCAGGTAACGAGAGAAAGCCTTCTGGCCCCATGGACAATCCATCGGATTGTTGATCGGCGAAAAGGCCGACACCGAACGGTAACGCCCCGGGTTGCGCAAGGCGCAGACCAGCGCACCGTGGCCGCCCATGGAGTGGCCACTGATGCCACGTTTGTCAGAAGCCGGGAAATGCGCTTCGACCAGCGCCGGCAATTCCTGCACCACGTAGTCATGCATCCGATAGTGCCGCGCCCACGGATCCTGCGTGGCGTTCAGATAAAAACCCGCCCCCAGGCCGAAGTCCCAGGCGCCGTCCGGATCGCCCGGCACGTCGGCGCCACGGGGGCTGGTGTCCGGCGCAACGATGATCAGGCCCAACTCGGCGGCCATGCGCTGGGCACCGGCCTTTTGCATGAAGTTCTCGTCGGTGCAGGTCAACCCGGACAACCAGTACAGAACAGGCAACTTGCCGCCCTGCTCCGCTTGCGGCGGTAGGTACACGGCAAACACCATGTCACAACCGAGCACGTCGGAACGGTGCCGGTAACGTTTGTGCCAGCCGTCGAAGCTTTTCTGGCAAGAAATGTTTTCCAGGCTCATGACCGACCTCAGAAATGAATAACGGTGCGGATGCTCTTGCCTTCATGCATCAGGTCGAATGCCTTGTTGATATCTTCCAGGCCCATGGTGTGGGTAATGAAAGTATCCAGCGGGATTTCGCCCTTCTCGGCCATGTCCACGTAGCTTGGCAATTCGCTGCGACCGCGCACGCCACCAAAGGCCGAACCGCGCCAGACGCGCCCGGTCACCAACTGGAAGGGACGGGTGGCGATTTCCTGGCCGGCGCCGGCCACGCCGATGATCACCGACTCGCCCCACCCTTTGTGGCAGCACTCCAGCGCGGCACGCATCAACTGGACATTGCCGATGCACTCGAAGGAAAAGTCCACGCCGCCGTCGGTCATATCCACGATGACCTCCTGGATCGGACGATCGAAGTCTTTCGGGTTGACGCAATCGGTAGCGCCCAGTTGCTTGGCGATTTCGAACTTGGCCGGGTTGATGTCAATGGCAATGATGCGCGAGGCCTTGGCCTTCACGGCACCAATCACGGCCGAAAGGCCGATGCCGCCCAGGCCGAAGATCGCCACGGTATCACCTGGCTTGACCTTGGCAGTGTTGAGGACCGCGCCGATGCCAGTGGTGACACCACAACCCAGCAGGCAGACTTTTTCCAGCGGCGCTTCTTTAGGAATCTTCGCGACGGAGATTTCCGGCAGCACGGTGTACTCGGAGAACGTCGAGGTGCCCATGTAGTGGAAAATCGTCTCGCCCTTGTAGGAAAAGCGCGAAGTGCCGTCCGGCATCAGGCCTTTGCCCTGGGTGGCGCGAATCGCTTGGCAGAGGTTGGTCTTGCCCGACTTACAGAATTTGCACTGGCCGCACTCCGGGGTGTACAGCGGGATCACATGGTCCCCCACCGCGACCGAGGTCACGCCTTCGCCGACGGCTTCGACAATAGCGCCGCCTTCGTGGCCGAGGATCGACGGGAAGATCCCTTCCGGGTCGGCGCCCGACAAGGTGTAGGCATCGGTGTGGCAGACACCGGAAGCCACCACGCGCAACAGCACTTCGCCCGCCTTGGGCATGGCGACGTCGACTTCAACGATTTCCAGGGGTTTCTTGGCCTCGAAGGCAACGGCAGCGCGCGACTTGATCATCCGGTCTCTCCAGCAAATAAAAACAAGACCGGGAGTGTAATCCTCCGCCGGACGATGAATAATCCAACCAAAAGCAAAACATTATTGCCGTACAGGGATAATCTTTCATGTCCGAAAACCGCTGGGAGGGGATCGACGAGTTCGTCGCCGTGGCCGAATGCAGTCAATTCACCGCCGCCGCCGAACGCCTCGGGGTGTCGTCTTCCCATATCAGTCGACAAATCGTACGGCTCGAAGAACGTCTACAAACACGTTTGCTGTACCGCAGTACCCGCCGGGTGACACTGACCGAAGCCGGGCAAACCTTTTTGCAGCATTGCCAACGCCTGCAGGACGGACGCGAGGAAGCACTGCGGGCCGTCGGCGACCTGGCCAGCGAACCCAAGGGCATGCTGCGCATGACCTGCGCCGTGGCCTACGGCGAGCGATTTATCGTGCCGCTGGTGACGCGCTTCATGGGGCTCTACCCGCAGTTGCGGGTCGACATCGAGCTGAGCAATCGCCCATTGGACCTGGTACATGAGAGCCTGGACCTGGCGATTCGCCTGGGTCGCTTGCAGGACTCCCGCCTGGTCGCTACGCGCCTGGCACCGCGGCGCATGTACCTGTGCGCTTCCCCCTCATACCTGGAACGCTACGGGCGGCCCCATAGTCTGTCGGAACTGAGCCGCCACAACTGCCTGATCGGCAGCTCCGACATCTGGCAGTTGGAGCAGAATGGGCGGGAATTTTCCCAGCGGGTACAGGGAAACTGGCGCTGCAACAGCGGGCAAGCGGTGCTCGATGCGGCGTTGCAAGGTGTGGGGTTGTGCCAACTGCCGGATTATTACGTGCTGGAGCATTTGCACAGTGGTGCGTTGATCTCGCTGCTGGAGGCTCATCAGCCGCCGAATACGGCGGTGTGGGCGTTGTACCCACAGCAGCGACACTTGTCGCCGAAGGTGCGCAAGTTGGTGGATTATTTGAAGGAAGGGTTGGCTGGGCGGCCGGAGTATCGGGGTTAGGCTCAGCCGTTTTCTGTCCGTGATTTATCCGCGCCTGGACTATCGCCTTCGCGGGCTTGCTCGCGAAGGACGCGGCACGGTATTGGAGTTGATCAAAAGTTGATCAGCGACGACCAGCCCAGCGCTGGCGCAACCACTCCAAATCTTCCGGCCGGGTGACCTTGATGTTATCGGCCCGCCCTTCGATCAGCCGTGGCGCCTGCCCCGCCCACTCCATGGCGGACGCTTCATCGGTAATCACCGCATCCGCCACCAGGCTGTCAGCCAGGGCCCGATGCAAGGCGCCGAGGCGGAACATCTGTGGCGTGTAGGCTTGCCAGATCACGCTGCGGTCAACGGTCTCCAACACGCGGCCGTGTTTGTCGACGCGCTTGAGGGTGTCGCGCGCTGGGACAGCCAGCAGGCCGCCGACCGGGTCGTTCGCCAACTCGCTGAGCAGTGTGTCCAGGTCGGCCCGGGCCAGGTTGGGCCGGGCTGCGTCGTGCACCAGCACCCAGTCGTGATCGTCGGCGCCCTGCTCGTGCAGGTGCAGCAAGGCATTGAGCACTGAATCCGAACGTTGCTCGCCACCGTCGACACGCTGGATGCGTGTGTCGTTGGCACAGGCCAGGGTCGGCCAGTAGGGATCATCGTGTGCAAGGCTGACCACCACGCCCTTGACGGTGGGATGGTCGAGGAAACAGCCGAGGCTGTGTTCAAGAATTGTGCGTCCGCCCAATTGCAGGTATTGCTTGGGACGGTCCGCAGCCATACGAGCGCCAACGCCCGCGGCAGGAATCACGGCCCAGAAGGCCGGCAAACGAATACTCATTGGGCCAACTGGTAGAGGGTTTCGCCCTCCTTGACCATGCCCAGTTCATGTCGAGCCCGCTCTTCAACGGTCTCCATGCCTTTTTTCAGCTCTGTCACTTCGGCGTCCATCACCCGATTACGCTCCAGCAGCGCCTCGTTTTCGGCGTGTTGGTCGGCAATTTGCTGAGTCAGGTCGGCCACTTGCGCCAAGCTGCCATTGCCCACCCACAGGCGGTACTGCAGGCCGGCCAGCAACAGGAGCAAGACAAGAAACAACCAATTGGGACTGCGCATCGAATATCAGGTATCCAGTGAAAAAAGACCGCCATGCCAAACTTTGAAGCGTCTGATAGCACGAAGCCTGGAAGAACCAGGCTTGTGCTTGATAAGGCATCAGATTAGAGACAAAACCGCCGCCATGGCGACTTTTGCGACCTAAACCGCTGTCTTTTTACCATTTACCGCTTAACCGCGAAACTCGGCGCGACCGTTGTACTTGGCCTTGCCATTCAATTGCTCTTCGATACGCAGCAGTTGGTTGTACTTGGAAACGCGGTCGGAACGGCACAGCGAACCGGTCTTGATCTGGCCTGCCGCAGTGCCCACGGCCAGGTCGGCAATGGTCGAGTCTTCGGTTTCACCGGAACGGTGAGAGATCACGGCGGTGTAGCCGGCAGCCTTGGCCATCTGGATGGCTTCCAGGGTTTCGGTCAGGGTGCCGATCTGGTTGAACTTGATCAGGATCGAGTTGGCGATCTTCTTGTCGATGCCTTCTTTCAGGATCTTGGTGTTGGTCACGAACAGGTCGTCACCCACCAGCTGGGTTTTCTCGCCGATCTTGTCGGTGAGGATTTTCCAGCCAGCCCAGTCGGACTCGTCCAGGCCGTCCTCGATGGAGATGATCGGATAACGCTCGGTCAGGCCCTTGAGGTAGTCGGCGAAACCTTCGGCAGTGAACACCTGGCCTTCGCCGGACAGGTTGTACTTGCCGTCTTCGAAGAACTCGCTGGCGGCGCAGTCCAGGGCCAGGGTCACGTCGGTGCCCAGCTTGTAGCCAGCGTTGGCCACGGCTTCGGAGATCACTTTCAGCGCGTCTTCGTTGGACGCCAGGTTCGGTGCGAAACCGCCTTCGTCGCCAACGGCAGTGCTCAGGCCACGGGCCTTCAGCACGGCCTTGAGGTGATGGAAAATCTCGGTGCCCATGCGCAGGCCTTCGGAGAAGGTCTTGGCGCCAACCGGCTGCACCATGAACTCCTGGATGTCGACGTTGTTATCGGCATGCTCGCCGCCGTTGATGATGTTCATCATCGGCACCGGCATCGAGTAGACACCCGGGGTACCGTTGAGGTTGGCGATGTGGGCGTACAGCGGCAGGTCCTGGTCCTGGGCAGCGGCCTTGGCGGCGGCCAGGGACACGGCGAGGATCGCGTTGGCGCCCAGGGAGGCTTTGTTCTCGGTACCGTCGAGCTTGATCATCGCGTGATCGAGGGCTTTCTGGTCGGCAGGGTCCTTGCCCAGCAACAGGTCGCGGATCGGACCGTTGATGTTGGCGACGGCTTTGAGCACGCCCTTGCCCAGGTAACGGCTCTTGTCGCCATCACGCAGCTCCAGCGCTTCGCGCGAGCCAGTGGAAGCACCGGACGGCGCGCAGGCGCTGCCGATGATACCGTTGTCGAGAAGCACGTCCGCTTCAACAGTGGGGTTGCCACGGGAGTCGAGAACTTCACGACCTTTGATGTCGACGATTTTTGCCATTGTTGTAAACACTCCAAAGTTGACTAGAACGTTGCAGGAAGCTTGCTCCCACTCGGCTGCGACACGACTTGAACTCAACGGGAGCGCTTCGCACTCCAGCGGGAGCAAGCTCCCTCGCCACAGGGTACAAGGCGTGCCCTCAAGAACGGTGCAGCCCGCAGGCCAGAGCGATAATCGAGCGGTACTTTACCGGAGAAAACCGCGTTACGCGGTTTCTATCGTCGGAAAACTCTTGACCAACTCGTCCAACGCCTTGAGCTGAGACAGGAAGGGTTCCAGCTTGTTCAAACGCAAGGCACAAGGACCATCGCACTTGGCGTTGTCTGGATCGGGGTGGGCTTCGAGGAACAGACCGGCCAGGGACTGGCTCATGCCCGCCTTGGCCAGATCAGTGACCTGGGCGCGCCGACCGCCAGCGGAGTCGGAACGACCGCCAGGCATCTGCAAGGCATGCGTCACGTCGAAGAGCACCGGGTACTCAAACTGCTTCATGATGCCGAAGCCGAGCATGTCCACCACCAGGTTGTTGTAGCCGAAGCTCGAACCACGCTCGCAGAGGATCAACTGGTCATTGCCGGCCTCTTCGCACTTGCTCAGGATGTGTTTCATTTCCTGGGGCGCGAGGAACTGGGCTTTCTTGATATTGATCACCGCGCCGGTCTTGGCCATCGCGACCACCAGGTCGGTCTGGCGCGACAGGAAGGCCGGCAACTGGATGACGTCGCAGACCTCGGCGGCGACGGCGGCCTGGACCGGCTCGTGGACGTCGGTGATGATCGGCACGCCAAAGGCTTGCTTGATGTCCTGGAAGATCCGCATGCCTTCTTCCAGGCCTGGGCCACGGTAGGACGTCACGGACGAACGGTTGGCCTTGTCGAAACTGGCCTTGAAGACATAAGGAATCCCCAGTTTCTGGGTGACCTTCACGTACTCTTCGCAGACCTGCATCGCCATGTCGCGGCTTTCCAGCACGTTCATGCCGCCAAACAGCACCATGGGCTTGTCGTTGGCAACCTCGATGTCGCCGACGCGGATTATCTTCTGAGCCATCGTCTTATGCCTTTTTCTGGTGTTGAGCCAAAGCGGCTTTCACGAAACCGCTGAACAACGGATGACCGTCCCGTGGTGTCGAGGTGAACTCGGGGTGGAACTGGCAGGCGACGAACCATGGGTGATCCGGAGCCTCGACCACTTCGACCAGCGCGCCGTCACCGGAACGACCGGAGATTTTCAGGCCGGCTTCGATCAACTGTGGCAACAGGTTGTTGTTCACTTCGTAGCGATGACGGTGACGCTCGACGATCACATCCTTGGCGTAGCAATCGTGCACCTTGGAGCCGGCTTCCAGCAGGCATTCCTGGGCACCGAGACGCATAGTGCCGCCCAGGTCCGAACTTTCGGTACGCACTTCCACGGCACCGGTAGCATCTTCCCACTCGGTGATCAGGCCCACGACCGGATGGCCGCTGGCACGATCGAACTCGGTGGAGTTGGCATCTTTCCAGCCCAACACGTTACGGGCGAACTCGATGACCGCCACTTGCATGCCCAGGCAGATACCCAGGTAGGGCACCTTGTTTTCGCGAGCGTATTGCACGGCAGTGATCTTGCCTTCCACGCCCCGCAGGCCGAAGCCGCCCGGCACGAGGATCGCATCGGCGCCTTCGAGCAGGCCGGTGCCCTGGTTCTCGATGTCTTCGGAATCGATGTAGCGCAGGTTGACCTTGGTACGGTTGCTGATGCCGGCGTGACTCATCGCCTCGATCAGCGACTTGTAGGCGTCCAGCAGTTCCATGTACTTGCCGACCATGGCGATGGTGACTTCGTGCTCCGGGTTGAGCTTGGCATCGACCACGGCTTCCCACTCGGACAGATCGGCACTGGCGCATTGCAGGCCGAAGCGCTCGACGACGAAGTCGTCCAGGCCCTGGGAGTGCAGGATGCCCGGAATCTTGTAGATGGTGTCGGCGTCTTCCAGACCGATGACCGCACGCTCTTCAACGTTGGTGAACTGGGCGATCTTGCGACGCGAAGAGATGTCGATCGGGTGATCGGAGCGGCAGATCAGCACGTCCGGCTGCAGGCCGATGGAACGCAGTTCCTTGACCGAGTGCTGGGTCGGCTTGGTCTTGGTTTCGCCAGCGGTGGCGATGTACGGGACCAGGGTCAGGTGCATCAGCATCGCGCGCTTGGCGCCGATTTCAAAACGCAACTGGCGGATGGCTTCGAGGAACGGCTGGGACTCGATGTCGCCCACGGTACCACCGATCTCGACCATCGCCACGTCGGCATCGCCGGCACCCTTGATGATGCGGCGCTTGATTTCGTCGGTGATGTGCGGGATGACCTGGATGGTCGCGCCCAGGTAGTCACCACGACGCTCCTTGCGCAGCACGTGCTCGTAGACACGGCCGGTGGTGAAGTTGTTGTTCTGGGTCATGGTGGTGCGGATGAACCGCTCGTAGTGGCCCAGGTCCAGGTCGGTCTCGGCGCCGTCGTGGGTGACGAACACTTCACCGTGCTGGAACGGGCTCATGGTGCCCGGGTCGACGTTGATGTACGGGTCCAGCTTGAGCATGGTGACCTTAAGTCCCCGCGCCTCCAGGATGGCCGCCAATGAAGCCGAGGCAATGCCTTTCCCCAATGAAGAAACAACACCGCCCGTGACGAATATGTAGCGCGTCATGAAAAACCCTAGAAGTCTGCGTTAAAGCGGTCCGAGCCGCCGGGGAAAGCGAAGGAAGGCCGAAGCCCCCGATCACCTGCATTAATCACAGTGCACCTTTCAAAAAAACCGCCGCGTTGGGACAGACCGGAAGTGAAATCACCGGTACGTTGCTCGCTACACATTTTTTGGAATCGCCCAGCAAAGACTGCTTGGTAATCGGCAACTCCTGCAATTCAGGCGAATCCACAGAAGTTGTATCAAGAAGGGAGCGTAGTCTACCGGAAAGCCCCTTTCAGCTCAAACCCAGATCTTGGCTTCCTGGCGTCCAGATCAATTGCCAACTGCCATCAGCCTGTGCATCGAGCCCGGTCAGATTGGCCACCGCCAGCAATTGCTCGCCCTGATAGAGCAGCGGCAATCGGCCGCGAACGAACACCGGCACGGCCTTTTCATTGAGCAAACGCTTGAGGTCACGATGACCACGACCCGCTAACACCATCACCTCGCCGCCTTGACGATAGCGCACGCTAAGCGGTCCCGCAGGCGGCGTGCCGTCGAGCACTACCCGACCATTGCCCGGCAAGCGCAGCGCAACCGCCGGATCGGCCCAGTCGACGGTGCCTGGCAGCGAACATAGCCAGTGGTCGGATAACCACCAGACCCGCCCGGCGGCGCGATGCAGCTCGCCACCGGCCAGGCGCCAGATCGGCCGGGCATCGTCGGCAGCATCGCGCAACGAGTCCCAGCCCGACCAGTGATCGGTGTCGGGCAGCAGGGTCATCGGTGCCAGCCAGTGGCTCAAGGCGTTGCGCTGACGGGCCGGCGACAACGCCCGCAAAGGCGCCAGCGCCAGGGATTGCAGCCCGAGCCAGTCGAACGCGCCCGGGGTCGCGGCCTGGGCCAGGTCGATTTGCGCCAGATCGTCCAGCAACCCCTGGGCTTCGCCCATGTGCGCAGCGCTACGAGCCAGGGTCGTCGAAGCTTGGGGCCATTGCTTGGCCAACACTGGAAAAACTCGCTGGCGCAGGTAATTGCGCGCGTACCGATGGTCGTCGTTGGATGGGTCTTCGATCCAGCTCAAGCCATGCTGCCTCGCATAGGCTTCCAGCTCCGCCCGGGGCACATCGAGCAAGGGCCGCAGCAAATGCCCTTGACCCAAAGGACGCTGCGCCGGCATCGCCGCCAGGCCCTTCACCCCCGCTCCCCTGAGCAGGCGAAACAGCAGGGTTTCGGCCTGGTCATCGCGATGCTGGGCGGTCAGCAGCACTTCATTGCGGTGGATCGCCGCGACAAAGGCCGCGTAACGCGCTTCCCGCGCGGCGCGCTCGACACTGGGGCCTGGACGCACTTGCACAGCCACCACATCCAGCGGCACGCCCAGGGCCGCACAGACCGAACGGCAATGGTCCGGCCACGCCTCGGCCACCGCCTGGAGGCCGTGATGCACATGGAGAGCGCTCAGCGGGGGCAAGGGTTGGCGTTGAGAAAGGGTTACGAGCAGGTGCAGCAGGACGGTGGAGTCGAGGCCGCCGGAGAAGGCGATGCGCCAGTTGGCGGCGTTGCGCCAGGGGGATAGCTGTGTGAGGAGCCGGGTTGGCAGGTCCGTGCTGTGGTTCATAAGGGTTTGCCTTGGCACAAACAAATGTGGGAGCGGACTTGCTCGCGAAAGCGGTGTACCAGTCAACGCATCTGTTGAATGTTAAACCGCTTTCGCGAGCAAGCCCGCTCCCACATGGGTGTTGCAGTCAGATCAGAGGCCGTAGCTCATCAACCGCTCGTAGCGACGAGCCAGCAGCGCTTCGTTGTCGAACTTCTTGAGCATCGACAGTTGCGAGCTCAGCTCGGCGCGGATCAGTGCCGCCGCTGCAGCCGGATCGCGGTGAGCGCCGCCGACTGGCTCGCTGATCACTTTATCGACGATACCCAGGCCTTTGAGACGCTCGGCGGTAATGCCCATGGCCTCGGCGGCATCCGGCGCCTTCTCGGCGGTTTTCCACAGGATCGAGGCGCAACCTTCCGGCGAAATCACCGCATAAGTGGAATATTGCAGCATGTTCAACTGGTCGCAGACGCCGATGGCCAACGCACCGCCGGAACCGCCTTCGCCAATCACGGTGGCGATGATCGGGGTTTTCAGGCGTGCCATGACGCGCAGGTTCCAGGCAATTGCTTCGCTCTGGTTGCGCTCTTCGGCGTCGATGCCCGGGTAGGCACCCGGCGTGTCGATGAAGGTCAGGATCGGCATCTTGAAGCGCTCGGCCATTTCCATCAGGCGGCAGGCCTTGCGGTAGCCTTCCGGACGCGGCATGCCGAAGTTGCGACGTACTTTCTCGCGCACTTCGCGGCCTTTCTGATGGCCGATCACCATCACTGGCTGGTCTTCCAGACGGGCGACACCGCCGACGATCGCGGCGTCGTCGGAGAAGTGACGGTCGCCATGCAGCTCATCGAACTCGGTGAAGATGTGCTCGATGTAGTCCAGGGTATAGGGACGACGCGGGTGACGCGCCAGGCGAGCGATCTGCCAGCTGGTCAGCTTGCCGAAGATGTCTTCGGTCAGCGTGCGGCTTTTGTCCTGCAGACGAGAGATTTCATCGCCGATATTCAGCGAATTGTCATTACCGACCAAGCGCAACTCTTCGATCTTGGCTTGCAGGTCGGCGATCGGCTGTTCGAAATCTAGAAAATTCGGGTTCATAGGCGTCCGTCTTGGGTCGACGTCCAAGAGAGCTTGGGCCGGCCGGTTGTCTATTCGCGCCTACCTTAAGGGAGAGGCGCGTTCAGGTCGAGATTAAAAATTCGGGTCGAGATCAGGGGTATTCCGGTTTCAAGAATGGCCCCTGGCCGTCAACGGTATTGGAGGAAGACGTTGTCTTTGCCGAACTGGTCACGCAAGGCTTGAATCAACGCATCCGCCGGATCGATCCGCCAGCCTTCGCCGAACTGCAACACAGCCTTGGCATCGGGGCGTACGTACTCCATGGTGATCGGACAAGCACCGCGATGGCGCTTGAACAATTCGCCCAACCAGCGTAGCTGATCGCCCTTGAGATCCTGGGTCTGCAACTTCAGGCGCAGGCTTTCAGCCAGGTTGGTACGGGCATCTTCCATGCTCATCACCCGCTTGACCCGCAGCCGCAGGCCACCGGAAAAGTCATCGTTGCTGACCTCGCCTTCCACCACCACCATCGCGTCGGTCTGCAACAGCGACTGCGCCGAATGGAACGCATCGGCGAAAAGTGACGCCTCGATGCGCCCGGAGCGGTCGTCGAGGGTGATGAAACCCATCTTGTCGCCCTTTTTGTTCTTCATCACCCGCAGGGCGATGATCATGCCGGCGACGGTTTGCGTATCGCGCGCCGGCTTGAGGTCGATGATGCGCTGACGGGCGAAGCGGCGGATCTCGCCTTCGTATTCGTCGATCGGGTGCCCGGTGAGGTACAGGCCCAGGGTGTCTTTCTCACCCTTGAGGCGTTCCTTGAGGGTCAGCTCCTTGGCCTTGCGATGATTGCCGTAGACATCGGCGTCTTCTTCGACGAACAGCCCGCCAAACAGGTCGGCATGGCCGCTGTCATGGGTGCGGGCAGTCTGTTCGGCGGCCTTGATCGCCTCCTCCATTGCCGCCAGCAACACCGCGCGGTTGCGGTCGATGTTGGCCTGGTAGGCCTTGGGCTCATCCTGGAAATAAGGCCCCAGGCGGTCCAGGGCGCCACTGCGGATCAAGCCGTCGAGGGTGCGCTTGTTGATGCGCTTGAGGTCGACCCGGGCGCAGAAATCGAACAGATCCTTGAACGGCCCGTCCTGGCGCGCTTCGGTGATGGCTTCCACCGGCCCCTCGCCCACGCCCTTGATCGCGCCCAGGCCGTAAATGATGCGGCCTTCGTCGTTCACCGTGAACTTGAACTCCGAAGCGTTCACGTCCGGTGCGTCGAGGCGCAGTTTCATGGTCCGCACTTCTTCGATCAAGGTCACGACCTTGTCGGTGTTGTGCATATCCGCCGACAGCACCGCGGCCATGAATGGCGCCGGGTAGTGCGCCTTCAGCCACGCGGTCTGGTACGACACCAGGCCATAGGCGGCGGAGTGGGATTTGTTGAAGCCGTAGCCGGCGAACTTTTCCACCAGGTCGAAAATGTTACCGGCCAGGTCAGGGTCGATGCCGTTGGTGGCGCACCCCTCAATGAAACCGCCGCGTTGCTTGGCCATTTCCTCGGGCTTTTTCTTACCCATCGCCCGACGCAGCATGTCCGCGCCGCCAAGGGTATAACCGGCCATGACCTGGGCAATCTGCATCACCTGTTCCTGGTACAGGATGATGCCGTAGGTCGGCGCCAGCACCGGTTTCAAGCCTTCGTACTGATAGTCCGAGTGTGGGTACGCCAGCTCGGCGCGACCGTGCTTACGGTTGATGAAGTCATCCACCATGCCCGATTGCAGCGGGCCCGGACGGAACAGGGCCACCAGTGCGATCAGGTCTTCCAGGCAGTCGGGCTTGAGCTTTTTGATCAGCTCCTTCATGCCCCGGGATTCAAGTTGGAACACCGCTGTGGTTTCGGCTTTTTGCAGCAGGTTGTAGGTCGGCTTGTCATCGAGCGGGATGAAGGCAATGTCCAGCGGTTCTTCGCCGACCTTGGCCCGGTCACGGTTGATGGTTTTCAGCGCCCAGTCGATGATGGTCAGGGTGCGCAGGCCGAGGAAGTCGAACTTCACCAGGCCAGCCGCCTCGACGTCGTCCTTGTCGAACTGGGTCACCAGGCCGTCGCCTTCTTCATCGCAATAAATCGGCGAGAAGTCGGTCAGTTTGGTCGGCGCGATGACCACGCCACCGGCGTGCTTGCCAACGTTACGCACCACGCCTTCGAGCTTGCGGGCCATTTCCCAGATTTCCGCGGCTTCTTCATCGACCTTGATGAAGTCCCGCAGGATTTCTTCCTGCTCGTAGGCTTTTTCCAGCGTCATGCCGACTTCGAACGGAATCATCTTCGACAGACGATCCGCCAGGCCGTAGGACTTGCCCTGTACCCGCGCCACATCGCGCACCACGGCCTTGGCGGCCATGGAACCGAAGGTGATGATCTGGCTCACGGCGTTGCGACCGTACTTCTCGGCCACGTAGTCGATCACCCGGTCACGACCGTCCATGCAGAAGTCGACGTCGAAGTCGGGCATGGAGACCCGTTCCGGGTTGAGGAAACGTTCGAACAGCAGGTCATATTCCAGCGGATCGAGGTCGGTGATCTTCTGCACATAGGCCACCAGCGACCCGGCACCCGATCCACGGCCAGGACCCACCGGCACGCCGTTGTTCTTGGCCCACTGGATAAAGTCCATCACGATCAGGAAGTAACCGGGAAAGCCCATCTGGATGATGATATCCAGCTCGAAATTCAACCGATCGACATAGACCTGGCGCTTGGCTTCGTAATCTTCGGTGGTGTCCTTGGGCAGCAGGACGCTGAGGCGCTCCTCAAGACCATCGAAGGACACCTTGCGGAAATACTCGTCGATGGTCATGCCATCGGGGATCGGGAAGTTGGGCAGGAAGTGCTTGCCCAGCTTCACTTCGATGTTGCAGCGCTTGGCGATCTCGACGGTGTTTTCCAGCGCCTCCGGCAGATCGCTGAACAACTCGGCCATTTCCTCGGCGCTTTTGAGGTATTGCTGGTCGCTGTAGTTCTTCGGACGGCGCGGATCATCAAGGGCGCGGCCCTCACCAATGCAGACACGGGTTTCGTGGGCCTCGAAATCCTCCTGCTTGATGAAGCGCACGTCGTTGGTCGCCACCAGTGGCGCGCCTATCTTGTCGGCCAGGGCCACGGCAGCGTGCAGGTGTTCTTCGTCGTTGGGGCGATTGGTGCGCTGCACTTCGATGTAGAAGCGATCGGGAAACACCGCCATCCAGTCGCGCGCCAGGACTTCAGCCTCTTCGGCGTTGCCACTGAGCAGGGCCAGGCCGATTTCACCCTCCTTGGCCGCCGACAGCATGATCAGCCCTTCGCTGGCTTCAGCCACCCACTCGCGCTCGATGATGATCGAGCCATTGCGCTGGCCGTCGATAAAGCCGCGAGAAATCAGCTCGGTCAGGTTGCGGTAACCCACGGCATTCATCACCAGCAGGCTGATGCGACTCAACGGCGCGTCCGGGTCCTTGTTCGACAGCCACAGGTCGGCACCGCAGATCGGCTTGATCCCAGCGCCCATGGCGGCCTTGTAGAATTTGACCAGCGAACACATGTTGTTCTGGTCGGTGACCGCTACGGCAGGCATGTTCATGCCCACCAGGGTCTTGACCAATGGCTTGATCCGCACCAGGCCGTCGACCAGGGAGTATTCAGTGTGCAGGCGTAGATGAACGAATGAAGCCGGCATAGTGATCCTGCGTTAAGTCATGAAAACAACAAGGCCCGGATTGTACCGGGCCTTGGGTAAAACATCAGCCTGCAACCCGTGCTCTTCAGGATGGAACCTCTGGCGAGGGAGCTTGCTCCCGCTGGGCTGCGCAGCAGCCCCCTTCTTATGGGCGCTTCGCACCCCAGCGGGAGCAAGCTCCCTCGCCACAATGATCAGGCGAATCTCTCGATTTCGATCACCCCTTCACGGGCTTCATAAGCCAGCCGCACCGGGGCGAACGAACGCCGATGGATGGGCGTCGGCCCAAGGCGCGCCAGGGCTTCCAGATGAACGGGGGTCGGGTAACCCTTGTGACCGCCGATGCCATAGCCCGGGTAAATCAATTCGAAAGCGGCCATTTCCCGGTCGCGACTGACCTTCGCCAGGATCGAGGCCGCCGCGATGGCCGGCACCTTGGCGTCGCCCTGGATCACCGCTTCGGCGCGCATCGACAGTTTCGGGCAGCGATTACCATCGATCATCGCCAGTTTCGGCGTGATGTGCAGGCCCTGCACGGCACGCTGCATGGCAAGCATGGTGGCGTGCAGGATATTGAGTTCATCGATTTCTTCCACTTCGGCCCGGGCGATGCACCAGCTCAGGGCTTTCTCGCAGATCTCGTCATAGAGCTTTTCGCGACGGGCTTCAGTGAGTTTCTTCGAATCGTTGAGGCCCAGGATCGGCCGCTTCGGGTCGAGAATCACCGCCGCCGTCACCACCGCGCCGCACAACGGGCCACGCCCCACTTCATCGACACCAGCCACAAGTTCTTCCACTTCGGCGACCAGGTTGAAGTCCAGGCCCATCTGTAGCTTTGAGTTGCTCATGGTTTTGCGCCAATCAGGGTCAGTACCGCGTCAGCCGCCTGGTTGGAAGCATCACGACGCAAGGTACGGTGGATTTCGTCAAAGCCTCGGGTCTGCTCCTCGCCGCCGTCGATCAAGGGCGACAGCGTGGTGGCCAGCGCCTCGGCGGTCGCCTCGTCCTGCAATAGCTCCGGCACCAACAAGCGCTGGGCCAACAGGTTCGGCAAGGACACGTAAGGGCTCTTGACCATGCGCTTGAGAATCCAGAACGTCAGCGGCGCCAGGCGATAGGCGACCACCATCGGGCGTTTATACAGCAGCGCTTCAAGGGTAGCAGTGCCGGAGGCAATCAACACGGCATCGCAGGCCGCCAACGCTTCGTGGGAACGACCGTCGAGCAGCGTCACCGGCAAATCGCGACCAACCAGCAACGCCTCCAACTGCGCGCGACGCTGCGCACTGGCACACGGCAGGACAAAACGTACACCGGGACGCAGCGCCCGAAGGCGCTCGGCGGCGTCGAAAAACAGCCCACCCAGGCGACTCACTTCGCCGCCCCGGCTGCCGGGCATCAAGGCCACCAGGGGGCCCTCGGGCAGGCCCAACGCCTGGCGGGCCGCATCGCGGTCGGCTTGCAGGGGAATGGTATCGGCCAGGGTGTGCCCGACAAATCGAACCGGCACGCCCTTCTCTTCATAGAACCGGGCTTCGAACGGCAGCAGCGTCAGCATCAGGTCGCAACCTTCGCGAATCTTCAGCACCCGCTTCTGCCGCCAAGCCCAGACCGATGGACTGACGTAATGCACGGTCTTGATACCGGCCTGACGTAACTTGAGTTCGATATTGAGGGTGAAATCCGGCGCATCGATGCCGATGAACACATCCGGTTTTTCATCGATCAGGGTCTGGATCAGCTTCTTGCGCCGGGCCAGCAGCTCACGCAGGCGACCGAGTACTTCCACCAGGCCCATCACCGACAGGCGTTCCATCGGGAAATAGGACGTCAGCCCCTCGGCCTCCATCAACGGCCCACCAACACCAATGAATTCGACAGCGGGGTGCTGCGTCTTGAGCGCGCGCATCAGACCGGCGCCCAGAATGTCACCGGAAGCCTCTCCCGCCACCAGTGCAATACGCAAATTAGCCATGATCAGCGAGTGATGCCGCGGGTCGAAGACTGTATGGAATCGCGGAAGATCGCCACTTCCGGGTGTTGCGCTGAAGCCTCGGCCAGTTCGGCAAGTGCCTGTTCGACCGTCAGGCCCTGGCGATACACGACCTTGTAGGCGCGACGCAGTGCCGTGATCGCCTCTTCGCTGAAACCGCGACGACGCATGCCTTCGAAGTTCATGCTGCGGGCTTCGGCCGGGTTGCCGAACACCGTGACATAGGCCGGGACGTCCTTGCCGATGGCAGTGCCCATGCCAGAGAAACTGTGGGCGCCGATATGGCAATACTGGTGCACCAGGGTGAACCCGGACAGGATCGCCCAATCGTCCACGTGCACATGGCCGGCCAGGGCGGTGTTGTTGACCAGGATGCAATGGTTGCCAATCACGCTGTCATGGCCGATGTGCGCATAGGCCATGATCAGGTTATGGTCGCCCAGGGTCGTTTCGGAACGATCCTGAACGGTGCCACGGTGAATCGTCACACCTTCGCGGATCACGTTGTGATCGCCGATGACCAGACGGGTTTCTTCACCTTTGTACTTGAGATCGGGCGTGTCCTCGCCTACCGAAGAGAACTGGTAGATGCGATTGTGCCGACCAATCCGGGTCGGTCCCTTGAGAATTACGTGGGGACCGATCACCGTACCCTCGCCGATTTCCACACCTGCGCCGACAATCGACCACGGGCCGACCTCGACATCGGCGGCCAAAACGGCCGTCGGGTCGATGATTGCGCGAGGGTCAATCAAACTCATAGCTTGCGTTCCGCACAGATGATTTCAGCGGAGCAGACTGGCTTGCCGTCGACCGAAGCCTGGCATTCGAATTTCCAGATCTGGCGCTTGCAACTGATGAACTTGGCTTCGAGGATCAACTGATCGCCCGGGGTGACCGGCTGGCGGAAGCGCAGCTTGTCGGAGCCGACGAAGTAATAGAGCGTGCCGTCGGCAGGCTTTACGTCGAGCATTTTGAAACCAAGGATCCCGGCAGCCTGAGCCATCGCCTCGATGATCAATACGCCCGGCATGATTGGATGCGCGGGGAAGTGACCATTGAAGAACGGCTCGTTGATGCTGACATTCTTATAGGCGCGAATGCGCTTGCCTTCAACGTCCAGGTCCACCACCCGATCCACCAGCAGGAACGGGTAACGGTGAGGCAGGTATTCGCGAATCTCGTTGATGTCCATCATTTCGGGGGGAAGCCTATGTAAAGATTGGGAGCGCACGAGTGACGCGCACTCCGCTAGCAAATCAAGATGCCCTAACGGCTGTGCACACTTGATATGGAAATGGTATCAGCCATCTGATGAAGCATTACCGCCAGGGGTCACGTCCCCTACACGCTTTTCCACCTGCTTGAGGCGCCGCGCGATGTCGTCGAGCTGGCGGATACGCGCCGCGCTCTTGCGCCATTCGGCTGCCGGCTGCATGGCCGTACCGGAAGAATAGGCACCCGGCTCGGTAATCGAGTGGGTCACCATGGTCATCCCGGTCAGGAACACGTTGTCACAGATATCGATATGGCCCACCAGCCCCACGCCACCGGCGAGCATGCAATGCTTGCCGATCTTGGTGCTGCCGGAGATGCCCACGCAGGCGGCCATGGCGGTGTGATCACCGACCTGGACGTTGTGGGCGATCTGGATCTGGTTGTCGAGCTTGACGCCATTGCCGATGACCGTGTCGGCCAGGGCGCCGCGGTCGATCGCGGTGTTGACGCCGATCTCCACGTCATCGCCAATGGTGACGCCACCGATCTGGGCGATCTTCTGCCAGATGCCTTTCTCGTTGGCGAAACCGAAGCCTTCGCCGCCCAACACCGCGCCGGATTGAATCACCACGCGCTTGCCGATGCGGACATCGTGGTACAGGGTGACCCTTGGGGCCAGCCAGCCACCTTCACCGATCTCGCTGCGTGCGCCAATGACACAATGGGCACCCAGCGTGACACCCGCACCAATGCGGGCCGCGCTTTCGATGACCACGAACGGACCGACGCTGGCCGTGGGGTCGACCACGGCATCCGCCGCGATCACCGCGCTGGGATGAATACCAGCAGCCGACTTGGGCTTGGGATCGAACAGATGGGAAATTCGCGCATACGCCAGGTACGGATCGGGCACGATCAGGGCATCGCCGGCAAACCCTTCGGCATCAGCGGCCTTGAGCAACAGCGCGGCGGCCCGGCTATCGGCCAGATACTTGCGATACTGAGGATTTGCCAGAAAGCTCAACTGAGCTGGGCCAGCCTCTTGCAAAGTGGCTAGCCCAGTAATTGCCTTCTCCGGGTCGCCACGCAGGGTGGCGCCGAGGAACTCGGCCAACTGGCCGAGCTTGATAGTCGCTGTCATGGATTACTTCAGCTGATTCATGCGCTCGATTACCTGGCGCGTGATGTCGTATTGAGGCTTGACATCGATCACTGCGCCACGCTCGAACACCAGGTCAAAACCACCTTTCTTGATGACTTCTTCCACGGCGCTGTCGAGTTTCGGCTTGAGTTGCTTGAGCATTTCGCGGTCGGCAACAGCTTTCGCTTCGTTCAGCTCCTTGGACTGGAACTGGAAGTCACGGGCCTTTTGCTTGAATTCAAGCTCCAGACGCTCACGCTCACCCTGGGCCATCTTGTCGCCACCGGCTACCAGACGATCCTGAATGCCCTTGGCGCTGCTTTCCAGGCCCTTGAGCTTGGTCAGTTGCGGACCGAATTTCTTCTCCGCATCCACGGCGTATTTCTTCGCTGCGTCGGATTCCAGCAGGGCCATCTGATAATTCAGCACGGCAATCTTCATGTCGGCAAAAGCCGGACCGGCGACCAGCACGGTGGCCAGGAGAACCAATTGAGTCAACTTACGCACGATGTACTCCTACAAAATCCATTGTCGTTATCTTGGGTCAGGCGCTTAGAACGTCTGGCCGAGGGAGAATTGGAACACTTGGGTTTCAGCGTCATCCGGTTTCTTGATCGGCATCGCCAATGCGAAGCTCAAGGGGCCCAGCGCGGTGACCCAGGTCACGCCCACGCCGACGGAACTGGCCAGGTTGCTCAGGCTGATGTCGTTGCACTCCGTATTGGAGTTGCCCCCGTTAGAAGTAGTGGTGTCTTCGCATGTGGAGTCGAATACGTTACCGACGTCCCAGAATACCGAAGTGCGCAGCGAGCGCTGATCCTTGACGAACGGCATTGGGAAAAGCAACTCCACGCCACCCTGAAGGAGGACGTTACCGCCGAATGGCAGCGGATCCTGGTCCGGATCACGGATTGTACCAGTGTTACCCGTGACACTCGCTCCCCGGCTCGGCGTACTGCGCGGCCCGAGCGTACTGTCCTTGAAGCCACGCACCGAGTTGAAACCACCGGCGTAGTAGTTCTCGTAGAACGGCAGGCCATCGGTCGAACCGTAGCCGTCGCCATAACCCAGTTCGGTGTGCAGGCGCATGGTGTAGTTGTCGGTCAACGGCTGGAACAGTTGGCCACGATAGTCGAGCTTGAAGAACGACAGGTCACTACCCGGCACAGTCGTTTCCAGGACTAGGCTCTGGGAATGACCACGGGTCGCCAGCACGCCCTTGTTCAGGGTCGACTCGGACCAACCGGCAGACGCCTTGAAGTTCAGGTATTTGTCGCCTTCTTTCTCGACGAAATCGAAGATCTCGTCAACGGTATAGCGGCCAGTGCTGATCTCGTCCTGCTGGGCGGTGAGACCGAATGTAAGCCGCGAAGTCTCGCTGATTGGATAACCCACGTTGACGCCGGCACCCAAGCTGTCTACTGCATAGCTGGAGACATCGGAATCGAGCTCGTCATAGTCGGTGGTACGGTAGAAGGCGTTATAGCCCAGGCTCACGCCGTCAGCGGTCCAGTAGGGGTCCACGTAACCGAAGTTGTAGCGGGTCTGGTACTCACTGCGAGTCAAGCCGATGCTGACCTTGTTACCGGTACCCAGGAAGTTGTTCTGGGTGATCGAGCCACCGAGGATCAGACCGGCACTCTGGGCAAAACCGACGCTGGCAGTGATCGAGCCGGAAGCCTGCTCTTCGACGCTGTAGTTCACATCCACCTGGTCATCGACACCGGGCACTGCCGGGGTCTCGACGTTGACTTCCTTGAAGAAACCCAGGCGCTCCAGGCGGGTCTTGGACTGGTCGATCAGGTAGGTCGAGGCCCAACCGCCTTCCATCTGGCGCATTTCACGGCGCAGCACTTCGTCCTCGGACTTGGTGTTGCCACGGAAGTTGATGCGGTTGACGTAGGCACGCTTGCCCGGGTCCACGGCGAAGGTGATGTCGACGGTGTGGTCTTCATCATGCGGCTGTGGCACGCCGTTGACGTTGGCGAAGGTGTAGCCCTCGTTACCCAGGCGGCGGGTGATCAGCTCGGAGGTGGTGGTCATCAGCTTGCGCGAGAACACCTGGCCCTTCTGCACCAAGAGCAGCGACTTGACCTGGTCTTCAGGCACTTTCAGGTCGCCGCTGAGCTTGACGTCACGAACGGTGTATTTCTCGCCTTCGTTGACGTTGACGGTAATGTAGACGTGCTTCTTGTCCGGGGTGATGGACACCTGGGTCGAGGCGATGTCCATGTTGATGTAGCCGCGGTCCAGGTAGTAGGAACGCAGGCGCTCCAGGTCACCGGAGAGTTTTTCACGGGCGTACTTGTCGTCGTTCTTGAAGAACGACAGCCAGTTGGTGGTCTTGAGTTCGAACAGGTCGATCAGGTCTTCGTCAGGGAAAACCGTGTTGCCCACCACGTTGATGTGCTGGATGGCTGCCACAGTGCCTTCGTTGATGTTGACCTTCAGGCCGACGCGGTTGCGCGGTTGCGGCACCACTTCGGTGTCGACGGTGGCCGAATAGCGACCCTGGGCAACGTACTGGCGTTGCAGTTCGTTACGTACACCTTCGAGGGTGGCACGCTGGAAGATCTCGCCTTCGGCCAGGCCGGATTGCTTGAGGCCTTTCATCAGGTCTTCAGTGGAGATCGCCTTGTTGCCTTCGATCTCGATACTGGCGACCGACGGGCGCTCGACAACGGTGATGACCAGGACATTGCCGTCACGGCCCAGTTGGATATCTTGAAAGAAGCCGGTCTTGAACAGCGCACGCGTGGATTCCACCAGGCGCCGATCATCCGCCTGCTCGCCGACGTTCAACGGCAAGGCACCAAAGACGCTACCCGCGGAGACCCGCTGGAGGCCATTGACGCGAATATCAGAGATAGTGAAGGACTCGGCGTGAACTTCGGCGATCATCAATACGGTGAGAACCGCAGTTAGCAGCAGACGTTTCATGAAGTCCTTTCTTATTCCAACTGGCAATAAACAAACTGCCGCAAAATGCGGCAGATTCGCAATTCAGCGAAGCGTTACAGACGACCCAGATCGTTGACGAGGGCAAGCAACATGACCCCGACCACCAAGCTGATACCGATCTGTATCCCCCAACCTTGCACCCGATCCGACAAGGGACGACCACGCGCCCACTCGATCAGATAAAACAGCAGATGCCCCCCATCCAGTACCGGGATGGGCAGCAAATTCAGAACCCCCAGGCTAATGCTCAGATAAGCAAGGAAATTCAGGAAATCAGCGACGCCCGACTGGGCAGAAGCGCCCGCCACTTTAGCAATGGTTATCGGTCCACTCAAGTTTTTTACCGAGAGCTCGCCGAACAACATTTTCTTGAGCGAGTCCAGCGTCAGGACGCTCATGGTCCAGGTACGACGCGCACCCTCGCCAATCGCCGCCACCGGGCCGAAACTGACCTCGCGAATCATTTCCGGTGGCCAGTCGACCGCCTTGACGCCCGCCCCCAGGTAACCGCTCGGTGCCTTGCTCTCGCCACGGGCGGCCAGGGTCACCGGGACATCGATTGGAGCACCGTCGCGCTCGATGCGCAGCACAATTTTAGTATCAGGACGTACACGAACCGAATCGACCACCTGTTGCCAGTCGCTGACCGGCTGGCCGTCGAGGGCCAGCAACCGATCGCCGGTCTTCAGACCAGCAGCCTGGGCCGGGCCTTTCGGATCGAGTTCGGCGAGTATCGGTGGCATCGCCGGACGCCATGGCCGGATCCCCAGGGACCGGATCGGATCCGGCTCGTCGGCGCCCTTGAGCCAGTTGTCCAAGATCAGTTCGCGAGGCGAATCCACCGTGGAGCCCTGCTCGCGCACCATCAATTGCAACGAACCGCTCTCACCCAGGCGACGCACCAGTTGCAGATTGACCGCCGCCCAGCCCGAGGTCGGCTCGCCGTCGATAGCGACGATTTCCTGCCCGACACCCAACCCGGCACGGGCGGCAACGCTACCCGACTCCACCGCACCGATGACCGGACGCACCTGCTCGCTGCCCAGCATGGCCAGGCCCCAGAAAAACACCATGGCCAGCAGGAAGTTGGCGATCGGCCCCGCGGCGACGATGGCAATACGCTGACGGACGGTCTTGCGATTGAAGGATTGATCGAGCTGGTCTGCCGGGACTTCACCTTCTCGCTCATCGAGCATCTTGACGTAGCCGCCCAGCGGGATGGCCGCCACGACGAACTCGGTGCCTTTCTTGTCGTGCCAGCGCAGCAAGGGCATGCCAAAGCCCACGGAAAAACGCAGGACCTTGACGCCACAGCGCCGCGCGACCCAGAAATGACCGAATTCGTGAAATGTGACCAACACCCCCAAGGCAACCAGGGTGCCGACAATCATATAGAGCGCGCTCATCTGTTTTCTCCGCAATCCTGTCCAGGGCAACCCTGGCTAACGTATCGCAGCTTCAACGCCCGTGGCGCTGCAGCCATTGGCCCGCCAATTCACGAGCCCTGGCATCCGCCGTAAATACCGTGTCGAGGTCATCGACCGAAACCACGGCCTCGAGATTCAAGACTTCCTCGATGATACTCGCGATCTCGAGGTAACGGACACGTCCATCGAGAAACGCTGCAACCGCCACTTCATTGGCGGCATTAAGCATGGCCGGTGCGCTGTCGCCCGCCTCGGCCGCCTGTCGCGCCAGGCGCAGGCAGGGGAAACGCTGCTCATCGGGCGCCTGGAAATCCAGGCGAGCGATGGCGAACAGGTCCAGCGGCGCAACACCCGAATCGATGCGCTCCGGCCAGGCCAGGGCATTGGCGATCGGGGTGCGCATGTCCGGATTGCCCAGCTGGGCCAGCACCGAACCATCGACATAGTCCACCAGGGAATGAATCACGCTCTGGGGATGAATCACCACCTCGACCTGGGACGGCTTGGCATCGAACAGCCAGCAGGCCTCGATCAGCTCCAGGCCCTTGTTCATCATGCTGGCCGAATCCACGGAAATCTTGCGCCCCATGGACCAGTTCGGGTGGGCACAGGCCTGCTCGGGTGAAACATGCACCAATTCTTCCAGCGGCGTCTGCCGGAACGGGCCACCGGAGGCTGTCAGCAAAATCCGCCGGACACCCACCGCGCCGAGGCCACGGGAAAAATCCTGCGGCATGCATTGAAAAATCGCATTGTGCTCGCTGTCGATAGGCAGCAACACCGAACCGCTTTTGCGCACAGCCTGCATGAACAGCGCGCCGGACATCACCAGCGCTTCTTTATTGGCCAGCAGGATCTTCTTGCCTGCTTCCACCGCCGCCAGCGTCGGACGCAAGCCCGCCGCACCGACGATTGCCGCCATCACGGCGTCGACTTCCGGGTCGGAAGCCACTTGGCAGAGGCCTTCCTCCCCCACCAGCACGCGAGTTTGCAGGCCGGCTGCGCGCAGATCGTCCTGCAGCGCCCGCGCCACAGCGGCCTCAGGCACCACGGCAAACCGCGGCGTGTGGCGTATGCACAAGGCCAGCAATTCACTCATGCGCGTGAAACCACTGAGGGCGAACACCTGGTAACGCTGCGGGTGCCGGCCGATGACGTCAAGCGTACTCAGGCCGATCGAACCGGTCGCACCAAGGACAGTGATCTGCTGGGGGCGACTCACGACGCCGCCATCCACAACAGCACGGCAAAGATCGGAATCGCGGCGGTAAGGCTGTCGATGCGATCCAGCACGCCACCGTGACCGGGCAGCAGGTTACTGCTGTCCTTGATTCCCGACTGACGCTTGAACATGCTTTCGGTCAGGTCGCCAACCACAGACACAAATACGATCAAGGCGGCCCCCATAAGGCCCATCAGCAGCTGCGCGACCGTCCAGTCCCGCACGAAGCCGACCACAGTGGTGATCACCAGGCTCAAGGCCAGGCCACCATAGACCCCTTCCCAGCTCTTGCCAGGACTGACCTTCGGCGCCAGCTTGCGCTTGCCGAAGGCCTTGCCGGAAAAATAGGCGCCGACGTCGGCACCCCAGACCAACACCATCACGGCCATGATCTGCCAGTTACCCAGCGGGTCTTGCTTGATCCAGATCAGCCCTTGCCAGGCCGGCAGCAGGATCAACAGGCCGATCACCAGCTTGGTCGCCGCATTGGCCCAATGATGGGTAGTCTGCGGGTAGGTCAGGACCAGGAAGGTCGCTGTCGCCCACCACAGCACCGCGGCACCCAACACCCAAGGCGCGAGCCCGGGCATCACGTACATGATGAACAGCATGGCCGCCACGGCCGCTGCGTAGGCCACGCGCGCCGACTGCGCAGGAAAACCCGCCAGCCGAGCCCATTCCCACGCCCCCAGGGTCACGACCAGTCCGATGAACAGCGCAAAACTGGCGCCTTCGAGCAGGAAGAAACCGCCCAGGGCGATGGGCAACAGGATCAAGGCAGTGATGATTCGTTGTTTGAGCATTAAACCCGGGCTCCAGCTTCGATCTGCTCGCTCGTTTTACCGAAGCGACGCTGACGGGAAGCGAAATCGGCCAGTGCGGTGCGCATGGCATCGTGTTTGAAGTCCGGCCAGAACAGGTCGGAGAAGTACAACTCGGCATACGCCAACTGCCAGAGCAGGAAGTTGCTGATGCGATGCTCGCCACCGGTACGGATGCACAGGTCCGGCAACGGCAGGTCGCCGGTCGCCAGGCAGGTCTGCAGCAGTTCCGGCGTGATGTCTTCCGGGCGCAGGTGCCCGGCCTGGACTTCCCGCGCCAGCCGCTGGGCAGCCTGGGCAATGTCCCACTGCCCACCATAGTTGGCGGCGATCTGCAGGACAAACCGATCGGCGCCCGCAGTCGCTGCCTCGGCTTCGCGCATCGCAGCCTGCAATTCAGGATGGAAGCGCGAGCGATCACCGATGATCCGCAGGCTGATCTTGTTATCGTTGAGGCGCTTGGCCTCACGACGCAGGGCCTTGAGGAACAGGTCCATCAAGGCACTGACTTCATCGGCCGGACGCTGCCAGTTCTCACTGGAGAAGGCGAACAGGGTCAGCACCTCGACCCCTGCCTCGGCGCACACCTCGATGACCGCACGCACCGCATCGACACCCGCCTTGTGCCCGGCGACGCCAGGCATAAAGCGTTTCTTGGCCCAGCGGTTATTGCCGTCCATGATGATCGCCACGTGGCGCGGCACCGCGAACGGCACGGCCTGCTTGGTCTTTTCCATGAAAACGAGACCCTTATACGGCCATCAGGTCTTTTTCTTTCTGCGCCAAATCCGCGTCGATCTTAGCCACGTACTTCTTGGTCAGGTCGTCGATCTCGCCAGTGGCACGACGCTCTTCGTCTTCGCTGATTTCCTTTTCCTTGACCAGGTCCTTGAGCTGGCTGTTGGCGTCACGACGGATGTTGCGCACGGCAACACGGGCGTCTTCAGCCACGTCACGGGCCTGTTTGGTGAAGCCCTTGCGGGTCTCCTCGGTCAGGGCCGGCATGGAGATCAGCAGCAGCTCACCCAGGTTGGTCGGGTTCAGGTTCAGACCGGCACTACCGATGGCCTTGTCGACCGCAGCCAGCATGTTGCGCTCAAAGGCCACGACCTGCAGGGTACGCGCATCCTTGACTGTGATGTTGGCCACTTGCTTGATCGGGGTATCGGAGCCGTAGTACGGCACCATCACGCCCTCAAGGATGCTCGGGTGCGCCTGGCCGGTGCGGATACGACCGAAGTTGTGCGCCAGGGACTCCAGGGATTTCTGCATGCGCTGTTCAGCGTCTTTCTTGATTTCGTTGATCATTGTTGAACTTCCTCGATCAGTGTTCCTTCGGCGCCGCCATGGACGATATTCAGCAGGGCACCGGGCTTGTTCATGTTAAAGACGCGCAGCGGCATCTTGTGGTCGCGGCAGAGACAGATAGCCGTCAGATCCATTACCCCCAGCTTGCGATCCAGCACTTCATCGTAGGTCAGATGATCGAACTTCTCGGCATGCGGGTCCTTGAACGGGTCAGCGGTATAGACGCCATCGACCTTGGTTGCCTTGAGCACGACATCGGCATCGATCTCGATCGCTCGCAGGCAGGCGGCCGAATCCGTGGTGAAGAACGGATTACCGGTACCGGCGGCAAAAATCACCACTTCCTTGGAGTTGAGGTGGCGCATGGCTTTGCGGCGGTCGTAGTGATCGGTTACGCCAACCATGGAAATGGCCGACATCACGATGGCCGAGATATTGGCACGCTCCAGCGCGTCACGCATAGCCAGGGCGTTCATCACAGTAGCCAGCATGCCCATGTGGTCGCCCGTGACCCGATCCATGCCGGCCGCGCTCAGCGCTGCGCCGCGAAACAGGTTGCCGCCGCCGATGACCAGACCGACCTGAACGCCGATCCCGACCAGCTGGCCGACTTCCAGGGCCATGCGATCCAGCACTTTCGGATCGATCCCGAACTCTTCCGAGCCCATCAGGGCCTCGCCGCTAAGCTTGAGTAGAATGCGTTTATAGCGAGCCTGATAACCACTGCCCTGCTGAGCCATTGCGAATCTCTCCTGCGGCGTATTTTCGAAAATTCTTTGCAGGCTGTTTGCAGCCTGCGTCTACTCTAGTCTGACGCTGACACAGCGCCATCGGAACACGGCTTTGTAAGCCAGTTCCGACAGGAAACCAATAAAAATCGGCATCCCCATCCAAAAAGAGGCTGCGCGCGTTAAGCGGGCAGCCTCTTCAGGGCGACAGTTGTAAAAACCGTCTTATTGCTTGCTGGCAGCAGCTACCTGGGCAGCAACTTCTTCAGCGAAGTTGTCGACCGGCTTCTCGATGCCTTCGCCTACTTTGAAGTAGGTGAACGAAACGATTTCAGCACCGGCTTTCTTCGCCAGGTCGCCGACCTTGACTTCCGGGTTCTTGACGAAAGCCTGCTCAACCAGGCTAGCTTCGGCCAGGAACTTGGAGATACGGCCGCTGACCATTTTTTCTGCGATTTCAGCAGGCTTGCCTTTCAGCTTTTCTTCGTTCAGCTGCAGGAAAACGCCCTTCTCGCGCTCGATCGCTTCAGCCGAAACGTCCGAAGGCAGCAGGAACTCAGGGTTGGTTGCAGCAACGTGCATGGCGATGTCTTTCGCCAGCTCGGTATCGCCGCCCTTCAGGACAACCGCAACACCGATCTTGTTGCCGTGCAGGTAGGTACCGACCACGTCACCTTCAACACGAACCAGACGGCGGATGTTGACGTTTTCGCCGGTCTTGCCAACCAGGACCAGGCGCGCTTCTTCCTGAGCTTCGATCAGCGGAGCTGCGTCGGTCAGTTTGTCAGCGAAGGCTTTTTCGACGCTGGCAGCGACGAATGCCTTGAAGTCATCCTGCAGGGCCAGGAAGTCGGTCTGGGAGTTAACTTCCAGCAGAACGGCAGCCTTGCCGTCGTCCTTGATGGCGATGGCGCCTTCAGCGGCAACGTTGCCCGCTTTCTTGGCAGCCTTGATGGCGCCCGAAGCACGCATGTCATCAATGGCTTTTTCGATGTCGCCGCCAGCCTTGGTCAAGGCTTTCTTGCAGTCCATCATGCCTTCGCCGGTACGCTCGCGCAGTTCTTTGACCAACGCTGCAGTAATCTCTGCCATTTCAAAATCCTCTTGGATAGGTTTTCAACCATTCCACCCGATCGAACGGGCGATCAATTCTTCCTGGAAAACCACTGCTTATAGGCCACGACAGGTTACAAACAGATCACTGCGCTGGCGGCAAATGGTTTTCGAGGTGGCAAAAAGGGGGCCAAGCCCCCTTTTTGCTTACTGAGTCAACGCCAGGGCGTCAATTACTCAGCGGCTGCTGCCGGAGCTTCTTCAGCGAAGACTTCGGTGCCGCCATTCACGTTGTTGCGACCACGGATAACAGCGTCAGCCATCGAACCCATGTACAGTTGGATGGCGCGGATGGCGTCATCGTTGCCTGGGATGATGTAGTCAACGCCTTCCGGGCTGCTGTTGGTATCGACAACGCCGATGACCGGGATACCCAGCTTGTTGGCTTCGGTGATCGCGATGCGCTCGTGGTCAACGTCGATCACGAACAGCGCGTCAGGCAGACCGCCCATGTCCTTGATACCGCCCAGGGAGCGGTCCAGCTTCTCAAGATCGCGGGTGCGCATCAGCGCTTCTTTCTTGGTCAGCTTGGCGAAAGTACCGTCTTCGGACTGGACTTCAAGGTCACGCAGACGCTTGATGGAAGCGCGAATGGTCTTGAAGTTGGTCAGCATGCCGCCCAACCAGCGGTGATCGACGTACGGCGAACCGCAACGTGCTGCTTCTTCAGCAACGATCTTGCCAGCGGAACGCTTGGTGCCGACGAACAGAATCTTGTTTTTGCCCTGGGCCAGGCGCTCTACGAAGGTCAGTGCTTCGTTGAACATCGGCAGGGTTTTTTCAAGGTTGATGATGTGGATCTTGTTACGCGCGCCGAAAATGTACTTGCCCATTTTCGGGTTCCAGTAACGGGTCTGGTGACCGAAGTGCACACCGGCCTTCAGCATATCGCGCATGTTGACTTGGGACATGATAGTTCCTTGATAAGTCGGGTTTGGCCTCCACGTATCCCAATGACCAACCAGCGGCTATATAAGCCAAAGGCACCCAGGTCATCGTGTCGACACGTGTGTGGATTTAAGCTTACGGGGTCATCCCCGGAAAGCGGCGCATTTTATACCACAGCAAGGGCGAAAACGGAACATGGAATCTGAAAACCTCTTGTGGCGAGGGGATTTATCCCCGCTGGGACGCGTAGCGGCCCCATACCAGGCGATTCAATCGACTTGATACACCATGCTGCCTGATTTGGGGCTGCTGCGCAGCCCAACGGGGATAAATCCCCTCACCACAGAGTTCCAGCCTGGAGAGCTCATTGTACTGATCGTCTGTTAGAATCGCGTTTTCAGGGCCGCCCGGATCCCCATCCGCCGCCCATTTCGTTTTGAACAGCGCCGTCGGGCGCAGAGAGAGCCTGTATGACCGTTACCCTCAAGACTCCCGAGGACATCGCCAAAATGCGTGTCGCCGGCAAACTCGCCGCCGATGTGCTGGAGATGATCGCCGACTACGTCAAGCCTGGCGTGACCACCGAAGAGCTGGACCGCATCTGCCATGACTACATCGTCAACGAGCAGAAAGCCATCCCGGCCCCGCTCAACTACAAAGGCTTCCCGAAGTCGATCTGCACCTCGATCAACCACGTGGTCTGCCACGGCATCCCCAACGAAAAACCGTTGAAGGATGGCGACACCCTGAACATCGACGTCACCGTCATCAAGGACGGCTTTCACGGCGACACCAGCCGCATGTTCCACGTCGGCAACGTGCCGGAGTGGGCCGAGCGCCTGTCCAAGGTCACCCAGGAATGCATGTACATGGCCATCGAACTGGTGAAGCCGGGCTGCCGCCTGGGGGACATCGGCGAAGTGATCCAGAAACACGCACAGAAGAACGGCTTTTCCGTGGTGCGTGAGTTCTGCGGCCATGGCATCGGCAAGGTGTTCCACGAAGAACCGCAGATCCTGCACTACGGCCGTGCCGGCACGGGCATGGAACTGCAGGCGGGCATGACCTTCACCATCGAGCCGATGATCAACCAGGGACGCGCCGATACCAAGGTGCTGGGCGACGGCTGGACTGCCATCACCAAGGATCGCAAGCTGTCGGCCCAGTGGGAACACACCTTGCTGGTCACCGAGACCGGATACGAGATCTTTACCCTGCGCAGCGATGACACCATCCCTCGCGTTTCCGCCTGATCCGAACCCAGCCTATAGATAGATAGAAAGGAAAGTCATTCAATGCCGCAGGTGGATCCCGAACTCTTCGACCGCGGCCAGTTCCAGGCTGAACTGGCCCTGAAGGCAAGCCCCATCGCGGCGTTCAAGAAGGCGATCCGCCAGGCCCACGAAGTGCTCGACCAGCGCTTTCGCAACGGCCGGGACATTCGGCGGCTGATCGAGGACCGTGCCTGGTTCGTCGATAACATCCTGCAAAAGGCCTGGGAACAGTTCAACTGGAGCGAGGATGCCGACATCGCCCTGGTGGCGGTCGGCGGCTACGGGCGCGGCGAACTGCACCCCTACTCCGACATCGATCTGCTGATCCTGCTCGACAGCGCCGATCATGAAGTTTTCCGTGACTCCATCGAGCGGTTCCTGACGCTGCTGTGGGACATCGGCCTGGAAGTCGGCCAGAGCGTGCGCTCGGTGCAGGAATGCGCCGACGAGGCCCGCGCCGACCTGACGGTGATCACCAACCTGATGGAAAGCCGCACCATCGCCGGCCCCGAGCACCTGCGCCAGCGCATGCTCGATGTCACCAGCACGGCGCACATGTGGCCCAGCAAGGACTTTTTCCTGGCCAAGCGCGCCGAGCAGAAGGCCCGCCACCACAAGTACAACGACACCGAATACAACCTGGAGCCCAACGTCAAGGGCTCGCCCGGCGGGCTGCGGGACATCCAGACGATCCTATGGGTCGCCCGGCGCCAGTACGGCACGCTGAACCTGCGCGCCCTGGCCGGTGAAGGTTTCCTGGTGGAAAGCGAAAACGCCTTGCTGGCCTCGTCCCAGGAATTCCTGTGGAAGGTCCGCTACGCCCTGCACATGCTGGCCGGGCGCGCCGAAGACCGCCTGCTGTTCGACCATCAGCGCTCCATCGCCAGCCTGTTGGGTTTCGAAGGGCAGGATGCCAAGCAATCCATCGAAAACTTCATGCAGCAGTACTACCGCGTGGTGATGAGCATCGCCCAACTCAGCGAACTGATCATCCAGCACTTCGAGGAAGTCATCCTCGCCCCCGAAGACGAAGAACCGCCGCAGCCGATCAATTCACGTTTCCAACTGCACGACGGCTACATCGAGGCGCGCAACGCCAATGTATTCCGTCGCACGCCGTTCGCCATGCTGGAAATCTTCGTGCTCATGGCCCAGCAACCGGAAATCAAGGGTGTACGCGCCGACACCATTCGCTTGCTGCGGGAAAACCGTCACCTGATCGATGAAGATTTCCGTCACGACATCCGCAACACCAGCCTGTTCATCGAGTTGTTCAAGTGCAAGATCGGCGTGCATCGCAACCTGCGGCGCATGAACCGCTACGGGATTCTCGGGCGTTATCTGCCGGAGTTCGGTTTCATCGTTGGGCAAATGCAGCACGACCTGTTCCACATCTATACGGTCGATGCCCACACCCTGAACCTGATCAAGCACCTGCGTAAGCTCCAGTACACCCAGGTCTCGGAGAAATTCCCGCTGGCCAGCAAGCTCATGGCCAAGTTGCCCAAGCCCGAACTGATCTACATGGCAGGGCTGTATCACGACATCGGCAAGGGTCGTCAAGGCGATCACTCCGAGATTGGCGCGGTGGATGCCGAGGCTTTCTGCCAGCGCCATCAACTGCCGCTCTGGGACAGCCGACTGATCGTCTGGCTGGTGCAGAACCACCTGATGATGTCCACCACCGCCCAGCGCAAGGATTTGTCCGACCCACAGGTGATCCACGACTTCGCCCAGATCGTCGGCGATGAAACGCGCCTGGACTATCTCTACGTGCTGACTGTGGCCGACATCAACGCCACCAACCCAAGCCTGTGGAACTCCTGGCGCGCCAGCCTGTTGCGCCAGCTCTACACCGAGACCAAGCGCGCCTTGCGCCGCGGCCTGGAAAACCCCGTGGATCGCGAAGAGCAGATCCGTCGCACCCAAAGCGCAGCCCTGGACATCCTGGTGCGCGGTGGCACCGACCCGGACGACGTCGAGCAGCTCTGGTCGCAATTGGGCGATGACTACTTCCTGCGCCATACCGCCGGCGACGTGGCCTGGCACAGCGATGCGATCCTGCAGCAACCGGCCGATGGCGGGCCGCTGGTGCTGATCAAGGAAACCACCCAGCGCGAGTTCGAGGGCGGCACGCAGATCTTCATCTACGCCCCGGACCAGCACGACTTCTTCGCCGTGACCGTGGCAGCGATGGACCAGCTCAACCTCAACATCCATGACGCCCGGGTCATTACCTCGAGCAGCCAGTTCACCCTCGACACCTACATCGTGCTCGACACCGACGGCGACTCGATTGGCGACAACCCGGCGCGGGTCAAGCAGATTCGCGATGGCCTGACCGAAGCCCTGCGCAACCCGGCGGACTACCCGACCATCATCCAGCGCCGGGTGCCGCGCCAGCTCAAGCATTTTGCGTTTGCCCCACAGGTGACGATCCACAACGACGCCCAGCGCCAGGTCACCGTCCTGGAACTCAGCGCCCCGGACCGCCCGGGCCTGCTGGCGCGAATCGGCCATATTTTCCTGGAGTTCGACCTGTCGCTGCAAAACGCGAAGATCGCCACCCTCGGCGAACGGGTGGAAGACGTCTTCTTCATCACCGACGCACATAACCAGCCGCTGTCCGATCCGCAGCTGTGCAGCCGCTTGCAGGAAGCGATCGTGCAGCATTTGAGCGTCAACCAGGAACCCGATGCTCACATGACACGTATCAGCATCTGAACGAACACATTCCCCCTGTGGGAGCGGGCTTGCTCGCTCCCACATTGAACGAGGCCCTTGATGAACAACGCTTTGAACCAGTTGCAGCCCTACCCGTTCGAAAAGCTCCGCGCCTTGCTTGGCAGCGTCACGCCCAACCCGGACAAGCGCCCGATCGCCCTGTCCATCGGCGAACCCAAGCATCGCTCGCCCAGCTTCGTGGCTGAAGCCCTGGCCAGCAACCTGGAAAAAATGGCCGTGTACCCGACCACCCTCGGCATCCCGGAATTGCGTGAGGCCATCACTGGCTGGTGCGAGCGTCGCTTCAACGTGCCGAACGGCTGGCTAGACCCGGCGCGCCACGTGCTGCCGGTCAATGGCACCCGTGAAGCCTTGTTCGCCTTCACCCAGACCGTGGTCAACCGTGGCGACGATGCGCTGGTGGTCAGCCCGAACCCGTTCTACCAAATCTACGAAGGCGCGGCGTTCCTGGCCGGGGCCAAGCCGCACTACCTGCCGTGCCTGGACGAAAACGGCTTCAATCCGGATTTCGATGCCGTCTCACCCGACATCTGGAAGCGCTGCCAGATCCTGTTCCTGTGCTCCCCTGGCAACCCGACCGGCGCGTTGATCCCGGTGGACGTGCTGAAAAAACTCATCGCCCTGGCTGACGAACATGACTTCGTCATCGCGGCAGACGAGTGCTACAGCGAACTGTACTTCGACGAACAGACCCCGCCGCCGGGGCTGCTCAGCGCCTGCGTCGAACTCGGTCGCAAGGATTTCAAGCGCTGCGTGGTGTTCCACAGCCTGTCCAAGCGCTCCAACCTGCCAGGCTTGCGCTCCGGTTTCGTCGCTGGCGACGCGGACATCCTCAAGGGTTTCCTGCTGTACCGCACCTACCACGGCTGCGCCATGCCGGTTCAGACCCAACTGGCGAGCATCGCGGCGTGGAACGACGAAGTCCATGTACGGGCCAACCGTGCGCTGTACCGGGAAAAATTCGACGCAGTGCTGGAAATCCTCAGCCCGGTGCTGGACGTGCAGCGTCCCGATGGCAGTTTCTATCTGTGGCCAAACGTGGCCGGCGATGATGCAGCGTTCTGCCGCGACCTGTTCGAACAGGAACACGTGACCGTGGTGCCAGGCTCCTACCTGTCCCGTGAAGTGGATGGCGTCAACCCAGGCGCCGGGCGCGTGCGCATGGCCCTGGTCGCGCCGCTGGCTGAATGCGTGGAAGCGGCGGAGCGGATTCGCGCGTTTATCCAGCGTCGAGGTTGATGGCTGTCTCGGACTGAAGCGGACCGCTGTTGTGGCGAGGGAGCTTGCTCCCGCTGGGCTGCGCAGCGGCCCCAACAGCAACATCCGTACCGGCCACCTCCCCCTGTACAAATCCTCAGTGCTGCCTGGGTTGCGCAATGCACCTATTTCGGTACACTTCATTCATGGTTGATATTGCCCCAATACTGAACGTACGTTTTTTCCGCACAGACGCTGGGAATGAACCCGTTCGCGAATGGTTGACTGACCTGCCTCGCGAGCACAGACGGATGATCGGGACCGACATCAAGACTGTTCAGATTGGTTGGCCAATAGGTATGCCGGTGGTTCGCAAACTGGACACCGGGCTGTGGGAGGTCAGGATTGACCTTGGAGATACCATTGCCCGTGTTCTCTTCACCGTGGCGGGCTCCGATATGGTTCTACTCCACGGTTTCATCAAGAAAAGTCAAAAAACGCCAGCCACCGACATGGCAACCGCCAAGCAGCGCAAAGCAAGATTATGAGGTACCGCAAATGAACAAGCATATTGGATCGGATTTTGACGATTTCCTCGCCGAGCAAGGCATCGCCGAAGAAGTTTCCGCCGCTGCGCTCAAACGCGTTATTGCCTGGCAGATTGCCGAAGCCATGAAGCTTCAGAAAGTGACCAAAAAGGCCTTGGCACAACGGATGCACACCAGTCGCACCGCTGTTGATCGTGCGCTGGATCAGAACGATGCAGGAATGACGCTGGCAACGCTTGCGAGCGCGGCGCGTGCGCTGGGTCAGAGGGTGGAAGTACGGTTGGTGCCTGAGCAGGAAGAGGCCCACGCATAAGCGCTGTTGTGGCGAGGGAGCTTGCTCCCGCTGGGCTGCGCAGCGGCCCCCACGGCAGTCAACTCAATTTGCCTGACACACCGGGTTGCCTGTTTTTGGGGGCGCTTCGCGCCCCAGCGGGAGCAAGCTCCCTCGCCACAATTAGCTTTGCGCAATCTATTTACCCAACCCCAAATTCGCCTCCGCCAGATCCAACTCCCCCAGCACCTCACGCAACACATCATCGCCAATCTGGTGGTGACGACTGAGGCGATACAACTCCAGCCGCTGTGCCCGAAAAGCCTTCAGGCGCAGCCGGCGCTCCAGCAGGTCCATCTCGAATGCCAACGCCTGGGCCTCGGCGGAGTCGTTGAACACGTCCAACTGATGACGATACTCAGACATCAACCGCGCCTTGACCTCGGTCGCCAGCGCCGCCTGGGCTGCATCCGGTGTACTGGGCAGCTCAGCCGGCTCCTCCACTTCCAGCGCGCGGATCGCCGCTTCAGCGGTCTTGCGCCAGGCCTCGCGGACTTCATTGCGCCGTTTGTCATCAGGGCTTTTTTCGATGCCCCGCAGCAACAATGGCAAGGCAATGCAGGCCGCAATCAGCGACAGCAGAATCACCCCGGCGGCGATGAAGATCAGCAGGTCCCGCTCGGGAAACGCCTCGCCCGCGCTCAGTAGCAATGGCACCGACAGCACGCCCGCCAGTGTCACCGCGCCGCGCACGCCACCGAAAGTCAGCAACCAGCAAGAACGTGCGGTCGGCACCGGGGTCAGTTCGCCCTGGCCACGCCAGCGTCGCAACAGCCCGGACAGGCGCCAGATGCTTTGCACCCAGACAAACCGCAGCACCAACAACACCAGGAAAATCGCCAGCACATCCAGGCAACGGTAGAACAACGTCGGCCAGAGCGTGGTTTCGAGGCGGGTCACCGCCTTGATGATGTCCGGCAGCTGCAAGCCCAGCAGCAGGAAGATCAAGCCATTGAAGGCAAACTCCAACAGCGACCAGACACTGCGATTGAGCAGCCGCGTGCCGGTCTGGCGCGGCAGCAGGTCGAGCCAGCTCTGCATCATCCCCGCTGCCACCGCCGAGAGAATCCCCGAGGCGCCCAAGCGCTCAGCCAGCACATAGGCCGCGAACGGCAGCAGCAACATGAACACCACATGGGTAGCCGGGTCGTCCCAGCCCCGGGCAATCATCCAGGCCCGCAGCCGCCCCAACAACCAGCTCAAGGCCACGCCGACCAACAGGCCGCCAACCGCCACCAGCACGAATGTCAGGCTCGCGCCCGCCAGGGAAAATACCCCGGTGATAGCCGCCGCCAAGGCGAACTTGAAGGTCACCAGGCCCGACGCATCGTTCGTCAGCGCCTCGCCCTGGAGCATGTGCATCAGCGGCCCGGGCAAACGGTCCCGGGCAATCGCCGACACCGCCACCGCATCGGTCGGCGACAGCACCGCAGCCAGGGCGAAGGCCACCGGCAACGGGATACTCGGCAGCAGCCAATGAATGAAATAACCGGCGCCCACCACGGTAAACAACACCAGCCCCACCGCCAGCGTCAGGATCGGCCCGCGCAAGCGCCAAAACTCGCGCTTGGGCATCCGCCAGCCGTCGGAGAACAGCAACGGTGGCAGGAAGAGAAACAGGAACAGTTCGGGATCGAGGGCCACGTGCAAGCCCAGGGACGGCCAGGCCAGCAGCGCACCCGCGCCGATCTGCACCAGGGGCAACGGTAATGGCACCAACCGTCCGAGCAGGCGCGAAACGCCCACCAGCATCAACAGGATCAGGACGGTATAGGCGCTTTGCATAACGGACTTCCAATGACAGCCATATACATCTGCGGCAACCGCTGGCCGGTGAAGTGCCATATTAACTGCCAAGGTGAACCGTTGCCGTTGCACATTGGTCGCACCTCAGCGGCATCAATGCGCAGTCGTCCCTTGGCCGCTCCTAACCTCCACGCGGCAGGAGCGACCGCGGATTATCGGAAGCTAAACAGCTCGCTCAGCGGCACTGAGCGTTGAGCGGGCCGAGACAAAATCGACGTCGTCACCCTCATTGTCGCTATCTTCCCCGATCTGTTCGGCCGTCGACATTTCGACCAAGGGCAACATTCCCTGCAGCTCATCTGGATGAGCGGGACCGGCGGATAGCCTGTCCAATGCGGCAGAGGCCTTGTCCGCCAACGGCTGGGTCATCACTCCCGTTGTCACCCAGGCGGCGAGCACCGGGGCCATCGTGGCTGTAACCGTCGCCTTACCAGCCGCCGCAACACCCGCAGGCGAAATCCCGGCGCTCCTGGCTGCGTTGACAGCGGCGGTCTGCGCCATACCGATCGCAGTAATACCACCGGCCAACGCTCCGAGACCACTGACCAAACCTGTCGGCGTAACCAAGGCTTGCAGCGATTTGCTGCCATCACGCATCGCGTCCAGCGGCAGGCTGCCAACTCGCTTCGCAATGCCCATCGCAGCACTCCCTACACCATAATTCTTGAGGTCTTTGTAACGCTGATGCCAGTCTTGACGCCCCAACAGGTATTCCGGGCCAATCCGGTGTTTCGATTTATCGATGGAATGTTGCAGGTCATAGGCGGCCATGCCTGAAAGCGGAGAACCGACGGCAGCTATCACAGAGTCCACCTTGCTGCCCGTTTGCGCATCAACGGTCTTCGTCACGACGGGTTGGATGACCGTGCGCAACACGTTTCGCGCGGAGAAGGTCTGGAAAGTCAGGCTGCCTTCAATAGCCTGAGTCGTCAGGCTCGGCTTCACCGCCTGGGCGGCTTCCTGCATGACCGGCTCCAGATCGGCATTTTCGGCCACCAGCCACTGGGTGTCGCTGGTGGCGCGCTTGATCAGGCCATTGCCGACCGTGTCGGCGGCGCTGCTGACCAGGCCGGCAATCGCCGACAGCGCCAACGGCGCGGTAATCGAGCCATTGCCGGTCACCGCCGGGGCGAAGTCCAGCGCGATGGACGCCGCGCCGAAGGGAACCGAACGAAGGAATCCAACGGTGTCATGGGCCGCGCGATCCAGCCGCGAGCCTTTGGTCAGCACGGCATCGACGCTTTCCGCGGTTTCCCCGTCATTGGCCAAGGTACGTGAACGATCGTCGATCAGTGCTTCGAAGGCCTCGCGATTGGCACCGTTTATATGCGGCTCGAATACCCGGGTGAGCTGGGCCTTGATTGCACCAGTCCGATTTGCCAGGTCCTGTGCAGCCGTGACAGGGCCGATCGGGATGGATGCAGCGGTCCCGGTAGTCGATGTCGTTGAATGGGGCGGGAGCGTCTCTTCAGTCTGAAGCGTCAGTGGATGGGGCGGTGTCAGGGAGATGGAATCCATGGGCGGGTCTCATGTGCGAAAAAAAGTGCCGGGTTTACCTGTGCTGTGTGGTCACCTCTTTCCTATCGGTTCCGCCTCGTCCGATCCGTCGCGACAGTCAAGGCACTGAAAGGAACGACGTGGCATAATCGTCCGCTGATTTTCAGGACGATACCGGGAACGTTTTGGGGGAGCATTCATGCCCAAGGAAAACAAGCACTTACAGCTTTTCGGCATCAAAGCCTGCGATACGATGAAAAAAGCGCGTACCTGGCTCGATGAGCACGCTGTACGCTACGACTTTCACGATTACAAGACCGCCGGCATCGACCGTGAGCACCTGACCCAATGGTGCAACGAGCATGGCTGGCAAGTGGTGTTGAACCGTGCCGGTACGACCTTTCGCAAACTCGACGACGAACGCAAAGCCGATCTCGACCAGACGAAAGCCATCGAACTGATGCTCGCCCAACCCTCGATGATCAAGCGCCCGGTGCTCGATCTCGGTGACCGAACCCTGATTGGCTTCAAGCCAGACATCTATGCGGCAGAAATCAAGTAAACCTGCCCAGTCCATTTTGTAGAGGTAATTTCATGTCCACTACCCTGTTCAGCCTGGCCTTCGGTGTCGGCACTCAAAACCGTCAAGGCGCCTGGCTGGAAGTGTTCTACGCACAGCCATTGCTCAACCCGTCGGCTGACATCATCAAGGCCATCGCGCCGATCCTCGGCTACAGCGAAGGCAACCAGGCCATCACCTTCACCACCACCCAGGCCTCGCAACTGGCTGAAGCCCTCAAGGGCGTCGATGCCGCACAGGCTGCCCTGCTGACCCGCCTGGCTGAAAGCCACAAGCCGCTGGTCGCCACCCTGCTGGCCGAAGATGCCCAACTGAGCTCCACCCCTGAGGCCTACCTCAAGCTGCACCTGCTGTCCCATCGCCTGGTCAAGCCCCACGGCCTGAACCTGGCTGGCATCTTCCCGCTGCTGCCGAACGTGGCCTGGACCAGCCAAGGCGCGATCGACCTGGCCGAACTGGCCGAGCACCAGCTCGAAGCCCGCCTGCGTGGCGAACTGCTGGAAGTGTTCTCGGTGGACAAGTTCCCGAAAATGACCGACTACGTGGTCCCGGCCGGCGTGCGTATCGCCGATGCCGCGCGGATCCGCCTGGGCGCCTACGTGGGCGAAGGCACCACCGTGATGCACGAAGGTTTCGTCAACTTCAACGCCGGCACCGAAGGCCCGGGCATGATCGAAGGCCGCGTATCGGCGGGTGTGTTCGTCGGCAAGGGCTCGGACCTGGGCGGCGGTTGCTCCACCATGGGCACCCTGTCGGGCGGCGGCAACATCGTGATCAAGGTCGGCGAAGGCTGCCTGATCGGCGCCAACGCCGGCATCGGTATCCCGCTGGGCGACCGCAACACCGTGGAGTCGGGCCTGTATGTGACCGCCGGCACCAAAGTGAAGCTGCTGGACGAAAACAACCAACTGGTCAAAGTGGTCAAGGCCCGCGACCTGGCTGGCCAGCCCGACCTGTTGTTCCGCCGCAATTCCGAGACCGGCGCGGTGGAATGCAAGACGCACAAGTCGGCCATCGAGCTGAACGAAGCACTGCACGCTCACAACTAAGCGTCACACCACCACCTGTGGGGGCGAGCCTTTGTGGGAGCTGAGCTTGCTCGCGATGAACGATGACGCGGTCTTGCAGTTGAACCGTGTCGCTGCCATCGCGAGCAAGCTTGGCTCCCACAAAAAAAGCCCGCTCCCACAGGGTCCGGCGTAACTCCAGCAGGGCCCGAAAGCATGTTGATTCCCTCCCCCTGGCGCACCGACTTCCCGGCCATCGCCGCCCTGCAACGGCAAGGCCAGACCTACCTGGACAGCGCCGCCACCACGCAAAAACCTCAAGCACTGCTGGACGCCCTGACGCATTACTACGCCAATGGTGCGGCCAACGTGCACCGTGCGCAGCATTTGCCGGGGGCCCATGCCACCCAGGCGTTCGAGGACAGCCGCCTCAAGGTGGCGCAATGGCTCAATGCCGGAAACTGCGGGCAGGTGGTCTTCACCCACGGCGCGACTTCGGCGCTGAATCTGCTGGCCTACGGGCTGGAACATTTATTCAACCCGGGCGACGAGATCGTCATCAGCACCCTGGAACACCACGCCAACCTGCTGCCGTGGCAGCAATTGGCCGAACGTCGTTCGTTAACCCTGGTGGTGTTGCCACTGGACGCCGACGGGGTGATCGACCCTGGCGCCGCCGCCGAACTGATCGGCCCGCGTACGCGCTTGCTGGCGGTGAGCCAGTTATCCAATGTGCTGGGGGCCTGGCAGCCAGTGCCGGCGCTGCTGGCGCTGGCCAAGGCCCAAGGCGCGTTGACGGTGATCGACGGCGCCCAAGGCGTGGTCCATGGTCGCCATGACGTGGGGGCATTGGGCTGCGACTTTTATGTGTTTTCCAGCCACAAACTTTACGGCCCCGACGGGCTGGGCGTGCTGTTTGGCCGTACCGAAGCCTTTGGCAACCTGCGTCATTGGCAATTCGGCGGCGAAATGGTGCAACAGGCCGATTACCACAGCGCCACCTTCCGTCCGGCGCCGCTGGGCTTCGAAGCCGGCACGCCGCCGATTGCCAGCGTGATCGGGCTGGGGGCAACCCTGGATTACCTGTCCGCCCTCGATCCGCAGGCGGTCATCGACCACGAGGCGGCGCTGCACGACTACCTGCTCCATGGCCTGCGGGCCCGCAACGGCGTGCGCCTGGTGGGCAACCCGCGCCTGGCCTTGGTCAGCTTCGTGGTCGAAGGCATCCACAACGCCGACTTGGCCCACCTGCTGACCGAGCAAGGCATCGCCGTACGCGCCGGACATCACTGCGCCATGCCGCTGTTCAAGCACCTGAAGCTGTCCGGGGCGATCCGCGTGTCGCTGGCGCTGTACAACGACTCCGCCGACATCGAACGCTTCTTCGACGCCCTCGATCAGGCCTTGGAGATGTTGCGATGAACCTGCCCGCCGAGGCTGCCACAGCGCTGCAGATTTTCCAGGACGCGTCAGGTTGGGAACAACGGGCCCGGCTGCTGATGCAATGGGGCGAGCGTTTGCCGCCCCTGAGCGACGAGGACAAGTGCGAAGCCAACCTTGTTCACGGCTGTGAAAGCCAGGTGTGGTTGGTGGGCCAGTTGGTCGATGGGCATTGGCAGTTTTGCGCCAGCAGCGATGCGCGGTTGATCCGTGGGCTGGTGGCGTTGCTGCTGGCGCGGGTCAACGGGTTGTCCGCCGAGGCGTTGCAGCAGGTGGATCTGCCAGATTGGTTCAACCAGTTGGGATTGTCGCGGCAGCTGTCGCCGTCCCGTAGCAATGGCTTGAATGCGGTGTTGAAGCGGATGCGCGAGTTGACCCGCCAATGATTGTGGCGAGGGAGCTTGCTCCCGCTCGGCTGCGAAGCAGCCGCCTTGGATTCAGCATGATTGACGCCGCCAATGGGGGGCCGCTTCGCGGCCCAGCGGGAGCAAGCTCCCTCGCCACAAAAGCGCTCACTGCCCAGGCTTGACCCTGTCAGCCGGTCGCCGCACTCCGGCTACGATCTTATCCACAGCCTTGGTCGCCGCAACCATGCCAAACGTCGCCGTGACCATCATCACCGCGCCAAACCCACCGGCGCAGTCGAGCTTGACGCCGTCGCCGACAAAACTTTTCTGCAGGCAAATGCTGCCGTCCGGTTTCGGGTAGCGCAGTTGTTCGGTGGAGAACACGCAAGGCACGCTGTAGTGGCGGGTCACGGTGCGGGAAAAGCCGTAGTCGCGGCGCAAGGTGGAACGTACCTTGGAGGCCAGTGGATCGTTGAACGTGCGGTTCAAGTCGCAGACCTGGATCAGCGTCGGGTCGATCTGCCCGCCCGCGCCACCGGTGGTGATGATCTGGATCTTGCGGCGCTTGCACCAGGCGATCAGCGCAGCCTTGGCGTTGACGCTGTCGATGCAGTCGATCACGCAGTCAATGTTCGGTGTGATGTATTCGGCCATGGTGTCGCGGGTGACAAAGTCGGCCACCGCATGCACCGTGCAATCGGGGTTGATCCCGCGCAGCCGCTCGGCCATGACCTCGACCTTGGGCTTGCCGACGGTGCTGTCCAGTGCGTGCAACTGACGGTTGGCGTTGCTGACGCAAACATCGTCCAGGTCGAACAGCGAGATCTCGCCCACGCCGCAACGGGCGATGGCTTCCGCCGCCCAGGAGCCGACACCGCCAACCCCGACAATCGCCACATGGGCCGCCCGCAGGCGCGCCAGGCCTTCGATGCCATACAAACGGGCGATGCCGGCAAACCGTGGATCTTCTGTACTCATGACCATTACCCCAAACACCGGCGCGCATTATAGGGCTTTGCTGGAGCAAATTAAGCAAAACCTCTGTGGGAGCGAGCTTGCTCCCACAGGTTTTGTGTTCCACCTGTCCCGCACCAGGGGCCCATGGTGGTCGTTTTGCTATAAGATAACTGCCATTTTGCGCGAGCCTGCCCGCGCCTGTACAAGCCTTGCGTCCATTCTATATTTCCGGAGCTTCCATGACGGCCCACGCCGACCTCTCGCCGACCCTGCAACTCGCCTGCGATCTGATCCGCCGTCCGTCCGTGACGCCAGTGGATGCCGATTGCCAGAAACTGATGATGCAGCGCCTGGGCAACGCAGGCTTTACGCTCGAACCGATGCGCATCGAGGATGTGGATAACTTCTGGGCCAGTCACGGCAAGCATGACGGCCCGGTGCTGTGCTTCGCCGGGCACACCGACGTGGTGCCGACCGGTCCGGTGCAGGCCTGGCAGCTCGACCCGTTCGATGCGGTCATCGACGAGCATGGCATGCTCTGCGGTCGTGGCGCGGCGGACATGAAAGGCAGCCTGGCGGCGATGATCGTGGCGGCCGAGCGCTTCGTCGCCGACTACCCGGACCACAAGGGCTCGCTGACCTTCCTGATCACCAGCGATGAAGAAGGCCCGGCGCACCACGGCACCAAGGCCGTGATCGAGCGCCTCAAGGCCCGTCAGGAACGACTGGACTGGTGCATCGTCGGCGAACCGTCGAGCACCACGCTGGTGGGCGACGTGGTCAAGAATGGCCGGCGCGGTTCCCTCGGCGCGAAGTTGACCGTGCGCGGCAAGCAAGGCCACGTGGCTTATCCACACCTGGCGAAAAACCCGATCCACCTGGCCGCTCCAGCGTTGGCAGAATTGGCCGCCGAGCATTGGGACCACGGCAACGACTTCTTCCCGCCCACCAGTTTCCAGATCTCCAACCTCAACGCCGGCACCGGCGCGACCAACGTGATCCCGGGTGACCTGGTGGCGGTGTTCAACTTCCGTTTCTCCACCGAGTCCACCGTCGAAGGCTTGCAACAACGCGTCGCCGACATCCTCGACAAGCACCAGTTGGACTGGCACATCGACTGGGCGCTGTCTGGCCTGCCGTTCCTCACCGAACCCGGTGCGCTGCTCGACGCCGTATCGTCGAGCATCAAGGACGTTACCGGCCGGGAGACCCAGGCGTCCACCAGCGGCGGCACGTCCGACGGTCGCTTCATCGCCACCATGGGTACGCAAGTGGTGGAACTGGGGCCGGTCAACGCGACCATCCACCAGGTCAACGAACGCGTACTGGCCGCCGATCTCGACGTACTGACTGAGATCTACTACAAGACGCTGATCAAGTTGCTCGCCTGATGCTCGCCTGCCCTATTTGCAGTGAACCGCTGAACGCGGTGGACAACGGCGTGGTGTGCCCGGCCGGCCACCGCTTCGACCGCGCGCGGCAGGGTTACCTGAACCTGTTGCCGGTGCAGCACAAGAACAGCCGCGACCCCGGCGACAACCTGGCGATGGTCGAAGCCCGGCGCGATTTTCTCAACGCCGGGCATTACGCCCCGGTCGCACGGCGCCTGGCCGAACTGGCCGCCGAGCGTGCACCCGGGCGTTGGCTGGACATTGGCTGTGGCGAGGGCTACTACACCGCGCAAATCGCCGAAGCGCTGCCCAACGCCGATGGTTATGCCCTGGACATTTCCCGCGAGGCGGTCAAGCGCGCCTGCAAACGCAATCCGCAGCTGACCTGGTTGATCGCCAGCATGGCCCGGGTGCCGCTGGCGGACGGCTGCTGCCAGTTCCTGGCCAGCGTGTTCAGTCCGCTGGACTGGCAGGAGGCCAAGCGCTTGCTCAGCCCCGGCGGCGGCCTGATGAAAGTCGGCCCCACCGCCGGCCACCTGATGGAATTGCGCGGGCGCCTGTACGACGAAGTGCGCGAATACATCGACGACAAGCACCTGGCCCTGGTGCCGCCAGGCATGGTGCTGGATCACAGTGAAACCCTCGAATTCAAGCTGACCCTCAACGGTGGCCAGGACCGCGCCAACCTGCTGGCCATGACGCCCCACGGCTGGCGCGCCAGTGCCGAACGCCGTGCCAGCGTGATCGAGCAGGCCGAGCCGTTCCAGGTCACGGTGTCGATGCGCTACGATTATTTCGTTCTTCAATAACCTTTTGATCCCGGGCCCGGGCAACCGCTCGAGCCCCGTTAAATCCGCGAATGGATTTTTCAAGACCGCAGCGAGGATATCCATGCGCCAACCCGATATCGAGATTTACCTCAAAGACGCCGACGTCGACCACAAGGCCATCGCCGCCTGGCTCGGCCAGGCCCTGGGCCCGTGCAGCGACTGGGTCCAGAAAGGCCAGACCTACAAGTGCAAGGCCGGCAACATCCCGGTGACCTGGCTGCCCAAGGCCGTGGGCAAATGGAACAGCCTGTACCTGGAAAGCGACCAGACCCCGTGGGAAGACGACATCGCCTGCGCCCGCGCCGCCTTCGCCGCACTGAACGTCGAAGTGCGCTGCGCGCCTGGTTCATGGGTGGAGGAAGAAGGGGAAGAATCGGCGGACCGCTGGATTCGCATCAGCGTTGACGGGGAAGAAGAGATTACCTGGAAGACGGCCTGACGCAGACTTCCAGCCCACCGAAGAGCCAATGTGGGAGCGAGCTTGCTCGCGATAGCGATAGATCAGCCAGATTAGACGTGACTGAGACACCGCTATCGCGAGCAAGCTCGCTCCCACAATGGGTTTTGTGTAGCCAGTGAACGCGGTTTACAACCCCACCACATCCTCAGCCTGCAAGCCCTTCTGCCCTTCCACGACTGCGTATTCGACCTGCTGGCCTTCGGTCAGGGAACGGTGGCCTTCACCGCGGATGGCGCGGTAATGCACGAACACATCCGCTCCACCTTCGCGTTGGATGAAGCCGTAACCCTTGGCGTCGTTGAACCACTTCACACTGCCGGTTTCCCGTGCTGCCATGATGCTCACTCCCATTTTTATCTTATAAGTCGGCTTTTCGATGGAAAGCCGTACGAACTTTCACCACCGTCAGGCCGTCCATGGGGAGGCCGGGTAGCAACCTGGCGAGTATATGACACCCGGAAAAACTCTCAACTGACTTTACTTCGGCGCTTTTTTGCCGATTTTCGATGAATCCGGCACACTAGCGAGCCCGAGCAGCCGCTCGGTTTTATTCACTCATGCAGAAGCCGTATGACCCGCTCCCCGTTCCGCCGTCTTGTGTTTGGCACCCTGCGCCGACTGTTGTACCTCTGGGTTCGCTCAGAGACGATCAACCAGTCGTCCTTCACCCTCAACCTCGACCGCAGTCGCCCGGTGTTCTACGTCCTGCAAGATCCTTCGCTCACTGACCTGGCGGTGCTCGACACCGAATGCACCAAGGCCGGCCTGCCCCGTCCGGTGCTGCCGGTCTCGGTGGGTAACCTGCTGGAGCCGGCGGCGTTTTTCTACCTGACGCCGGCGCCGGACTGGATCGGGCGCCAGGACAAGCGCGGTGCGCCGCCCACCCTGACGCGGCTGGTCAACGCCCTGACCCACAATGCCGCCGAAGACGCGCAGATCATCCCGGTCAGCGTGTTCTGGGGCCAGTCGCCCGACAGCGAGTCCAGCCCCTGGAAGCTGTTGTTCGCCGACAGTTGGGCCGTCACCGGGCGCCTGCGTCGCCTGTTGAGCATCATGATCCTGGGGCGCAAGACCCGCGTGCAGTTCTCCGCGCCGATCCATCTGCGCGAGCTGATTGAACACGATAAGGGCCACGAACGCACCGTGCGCATGGCCCAACGGATCCTGCGGGTGCACTTTCGCAACCTGAAGGCCGCGGTCATCGGCCCCGACATTTCCCATCGGCGCAACCTGGTCAAGGGCCTGCTGAACCAGCCGCTGGTCAAGCAGGCGATTATCGACGAGGCCGAGCGGGAAAAGATCACCCCGGAAAAAGCCAAGGCCCAGGCCCTGCGCTATGGCAACGAAATCGCCTCGGACTACACCTACACCGCGATCCGCTTTCTGGAAGTGGTGCTCAGCTGGTTCTGGAACAAGATCTACGACGGCATCAAGGTCAACCACATCGAAGGTGTGCAAAACGTTGCCCAGGGCCACGAAGTCATCTACGTGCCGTGCCACCGCAGCCACATCGACTACTTGCTGCTGTCGTACCTGTTGTTTCGCAACGGCCTGACGCCGCCGCACATCGCCGCCGGCATCAACCTCAACATGCCGGTGATCGGTGGCCTGCTGCGCCGTGGCGGGGCGTTCTTCATGCGTCGCACCTTCAAGGGCAACCCGCTCTACACCGCCGTGTTCAACGAATACCTGCACACGCTGTTCACCAAAGGTTTCCCGGTGGAGTACTTCGTCGAGGGTGGGCGTTCGCGCACCGGGCGCATGCTGCAACCCAAGACCGGCATGCTCGCCATCACCCTGCGCAGTTTCCTGCGTTCATCGCGCATGCCCATCGTGTTCGTGCCGGTCTACATTGGTTATGAGCGCGTACTGGAAGGCCGCACCTACCTGGGCGAACTGCGTGGGGCCAGCAAGAAAAAAGAATCGATCTTCGACATCTTCAAGGTCATCGGCGCCCTCAAGCAACGCTTCGGCCAGGTGGCGGTGAACTTCGGTGAACCGATCAAGCTGGCGGAATTCCTCGACGGCGAACAACCGGGTTGGCGCCAACAGGAGCTGGGCCCGCAGTTCAAGCCGGCCTGGCTCAACGCGACCACCCACCGCCTCGGCGAGCGCGTGGCCCGGCACCTGAACGAAGCCGCTGCGATCAACCCGGTCAACCTGGTCGCCCTGGCGCTGCTGTCCACCAGCCGCCTGGCCCTGGACGACCGCGCCATGGCCCGGGTGCTGGACCTGTACCTGGCGTTGCTGCGCAAGGTCCCGTACTCGCCCCACACCACCCTGCCCGAAGGCGATGGCCGGGTGCTGATCGAACATGTAAAAGGCATGGACCTGCTGTCGGAACAGAGCGATGCCCTGGGCAAGATTCTGTACCTGGATGAGCAGAACGCGGTACTGATGACCTACTACCGCAACAACGTCCTGCACATCTTCGCCCTGCCGGCGTTGCTGGCGAGCTTCTTCCAGAGCAGCTCGCGCATGAGTCGCGAGCAGATCCTGCGCTACACCCATGCGTTGTACCCGTACCTGCAATCGGAATTGTTCATTCGCTGGTCGCTGGAAGAACTGGACGGCGTGGTCGACCAGTGGCTTGAAGCATTCGTCGAACAAGGGCTGCTGCGTTTCGAAAAAGACCTGTACCTGCGTCCGGCGCCAAGTTCGCGGCATTTCGTGCTGCTGACCCTGCTGTCAAAAAGCATCGCCCAGACCTTGCAGCGCTTCTACATGACCGTCTCGCTGCTGCTCAACAGCGGCCAGAACACCATCAGCGCCGAAGAACTGGAAGACCTCTGCACCGTCATGGCCCAGCGCCTGTCGATCCTGCATGGCCTGAATGCGCCGGAGTTCTTCGACAAGAGCCTGTTCCGCCACTTCATCCAGACGATGCTCGACCTCGATGTACTGCGCCGCGACGAAGCCGGCAAACTCAGCTACCACGAGCTGCTGGGCGAACTGGCCGAAGGCGCAGCCAAGCGGGTGCTGCCAGCGGAAATTCGCCTGTCGATCCGTCAGGTGGCGCTGCATCGCAGTGACGATGCAGCGGACGTCGCCATCAGCCCCGACAGTTGAAGGTTGCCGATCACTCACCGAGAAGCATGGAAGGTTCCGGTGAGTTGATGGGGCAGTCAACGAGTTTACTCCGACACCGCGCAGCGGCTAAGGTGACGTCAAACGAAGAAAAGGCCTACAGAGAACTTTGGAGCAGGCCTCTAGGATGGGTTCACGTCAATGTCGACGTACTGAAAAGGAATTCAGCATGAACATCATCACGTTAACCCTGCAACTGCCCGAAGGCTTTCAACTCCCGGAAGACGCTCGCACCGAAGTCAGTGTGCGAAATGCAGCCGGTGCACAGATCAGCGCCAGCGGCGGCCAGGGCTCCAATGTGGCGCCTAAGGAGCCAGTGGCCCAGCAGCCTTGGCAATATCGCTTTCTTGTCGAGCCCAAGATGACACCCGTAGGGGAGAAACTCTCGGTCAAGGCACAAGCGTACCGAGGCGACACCGCTCTTTTTCTTGAAACCGAACAGGCCTTCACCTGGGATGGCGGCAATCAACACGTTGACATCCCGCTGAGCCTGGCGCCAGCATCGCTGGCTGAAACTGTTCAAGCACCCGCGTTCGGTTCCTGAACCGCGACGTTACGAATGGATGCTTGGACGCAAATCCGCTAAATGCTCATTGACGCCCGTGTGGCTGGCGTCAATGAGCCAGGTGCATCCAATGAAAAAACTTGCTCTGCTTGCATCCATGGCATTACTGGCCGCTTGCCAATCGGCAACGCCCCCCTCCACGACCGTTGCGGCCCTCGATGGCGAAGTGTTCTATCTGCAACGCATTGCCCTGCCACCCAACGCTACCTTGAGCGTGAGCCTGCAGGACGTTTCCCTCGCCGACGCCCCTGCGGTGGTCCTCGATGAGCAGAGCGGCCCGATCAAAGGCCAGGTCCCGCTGCCGTTCCACCTCAGTTATGATCCAACCCAGGTCAAGCCCGGCCACCGTTATGCCGTGAGCGCCCGCATCGAAGTGGACGGCCAGTTGATGTTCATCACCACCGAACAACACACCGTGCAACTCGATGGCAAGGATCCGCAGCCGTTGAAGATTCGCGTCAACGCCGCACGCTGAGTCCTTTTCAAATTCTCTTCAAGGAAGCCCTCATGCTCCGTCCTACTCTCCGTTTCACCGGCCTGTGCGCGGGCCTGCTGATCTGCGCCAATGCCATGGCCCTGTCCTTGGGCGACCTGTCGCAAAAAGACGCCACCGGCGGTCTCAAGGACGCCTTGACCCAAGGCGCGCAGGTGGCGGTCAAGCAACTGGGCACACCCGGCGGCTTCAGCAACAACCCGGATGTGAAAATCGAACTGCCAGGCAAGCTGGGCAAAGTCGCCAGCAAAATGAAGGCCTTCGGCATGGGTGAACAGGTCGATCAACTGGAAACCAGCATGAACCAGGCCGCCGAGGCCGCCGTGGTCCAGGCCCAGCCGATCCTGGTCAATGCCGTGAAGAACATGAGCGTGGACGATGCCAAGGGCATTCTCAGCGGCGGCCAAGACTCCGCCACGCAATACCTGAACAAGAGCAGCCGCGAGCAGATCCGCGCCAAGTTCCTGCCCATCGTCAAGCAAGCCACCGACAAGGTCGGCCTGGCGCAGAAATACAATGCCTTCGCCGGCCAGGCCGCGACCTTCGGTGTGCTCGACGCCAAGAGCGCCAACATCGAGAACTACGTGACCGAACAGGCGCTGGACGGCTTGTTCGAGATGATCGGCAAGCAGGAAGCCACCATCCGCCAGAACCCGGCGGCGGCGGCGACCAGCTTGGCGAAGAAGGTTTTCGGCACCCTCTGAGCCCCAACCCGAACCAACTGAAGGAGCTTGCTCGCGATGAACACACTGCCTAGCTGACAAACCACGATCCCGTGGCGAGGGAGCTTGCTCCCGCTCGGTTGCGCAGCAACCGCAAAAGCTTGGGGCCGCTACGCAGCCCAGCGGGAGCAAGCTCCCTCGCCACAGGTTCGGTGTGCAGTTGTTGATCAGGTTTTCTTGACCCTGAACCAAGCCGCATACAACGCGGGCAAAAACAGCAACGTCAACGCCGTCGCCACGATCAACCCGCCCATGATCGCCACGGCCATCGGGCCGAAGAACAGGCTGCGGGACAGCGGAATCATCGCCAGCACCGCCGCCAGTGCCGTGAGCACAATCGGGCGGAAGCGGCGCACTGTCGCTTCGATGATCGCCTGCCAGGGCGACAGTCCCGCCTTGATGTCCTGTTCGATCTGGTCCACCAGGATCACCGAGTTGCGCATGATCATCCCCGACAGCGCGATCGTGCCGAGCATGGCGACAAAACCAAACGGTTGGCGGAACATCAACAGGAACAGCGTGACACCGATCAACCCCAGCGGCGCGGTCAGGAACACCATGGCCGTGCGCGAAAAACTGCGCAGTTGCAGCATCAGCAAGGTCAGCACCACCACGATGAACAACGGTACTCCGGCGTTCACCGATTTCTGGCCGCGGGCCGAATCCTCTACCGTACCGCCCACCTCCAGCAGGTAACCGTCCGGCAGTTGCGCACGAATCGGCTCCAGGGTCGGGAAGATCTGCTGCACCAGGGTCGCCGGTTGTTCCTTGCCATAGATATCGGCCCGTACGGTCACGCTCGGCAAGCGGTTGCGGTGCCAGATCACGCCTTCTTCGAAACCGTATTCCAAGGTCGCGATCTGCGACAGGGCAACGCTCTTGCCGTTGTCGGTCGGCACCGCCAGGCTCGGCAGCAACGACAGCTCGGTGCGCTCATGCACCGTGCCACGCAGCAGGATCTCGATCAGTTCGTTATCTTCCCGGTACTGGCTGACGCTGGACCCGGTAAGGGAGCTGCGCAGGAAGCTTGCCAGGGTGGCCGTGCTCACGCCGAGGGCTCGGGCACGGTCCTGATCGACGTTCAGGTACACCACCTTGCTCGGTTCTTCCCAGTCCAGGTGCACATTGGTCACGTAAGGGTTTTCGCGAACTTTTTCCGCCACTTTGCGCGCCAGGGCGCGAACCTTTTCAATGTGCTCGCCCGTGACGCGGAACTGCACCGGGTAGCCGACCGGCGGGCCGTTTTCCAGGCGAGTGACCCGCGAGCGCAGGGTCGGGAACTGTTCGTTCAGGGTCGCGATCAACCAACTGCGCAAAGGCTCGCGGTCTTCGATGGTCTTGGCCAGCACCACGAACTGGGCAAAGCTGGACGCCGGCAGTTGTTGATCCAGCGGCAGGTAGAAGCGCGGTGAACCGGTGCCGACGTAGGCCACGTAATTGTCGATGCCCGCGTGGTCCTTGAGCAGCGCTTCAAGGCGCTTGACCTGCTCGGCGGTGTTGCTCAGGGAGGCGCCTTCCTGCAGCTTCAGGTCGACCATCAGCTCCAGCCGCCCCGATGCCGGGAAAAACTGCTGCGGCACAAAACGGAACAACACCACCGAGCCGACGAACAACAGCACGGTCAGGATGATGACGGTTTTGCGGCGACGTACGCACCACTCCACCATCCGCCGGACACGCTGATAGAACGGCGTGCCGTACGGGTCGGCCTGGCCGTCAGCCGTGCCATGTTTGGCCGCGTGAATTTTCGCCAGGTCCGGCAGGAGCTTTTCCCCCAGGTACGGCACAAACACCACGGCAGCCACCCAGGATGCCAGCAATGCCAGGGTCACGACCTGGAAAATCGAACGGGTGTATTCGCCGGTGCCCGATTGCGCGGTGGCGATTGGCAGGAAGCCGGCCGCGGTGATCAACGTACCGGTGAGCATCGGGAATGCCGTGCTGGTCCAGGCAAAACTGGCGGCCTTGATCCGGTCGAAGCCCTGCTCCATCTTGATCGCCATCATCTCCACCGCGATGATCGCGTCGTCCACCAGCAGCCCCAGCGCCAATACCAGCGCGCCGAGGGAAATCTTGTGCAGGCCGATGCCCAGGTAGTACATCGCGGCAAACGTCATTGCCAGCACCAGCGGGATCGCCAGGGCCACCACCATCCCGGTGCGCAGCCCAAGGGAGAAGAAGCTCACCAGCAACACAATCGTCAGCGCTTCCACCAACACCTGGACGAACTCACCGACCCCGGTCTTCACCGCCGCTGGCTGGTCCGACACCTTGCGCAATTGCATGCCGGCCGGGAGCGTGTTCTGGATCCGGGCAAAATCGACCTCGAGGGCCTTGCCCAGCACCAGGATGTCACCACCGTCCTTCATGGCCACGGCCAGGCCGATGGCATCTTCACCCATGAAACGCATGCGTGGCGCCGGTGGGTCATTGAACCCCCGGCGCACATCCGCCAGATCACTGATACGGAACGTACGATCGGCGACCCGGATCGGAAAGTTGCGGATCTCTTCCACGGTCTGGAAATTCCCGGAAACCCGTAGCTGCAGTCGCTCGCTGCCGGTTTCGAAGAAGCCAGCGGTCGACACGGCGTTCTGCTCTTCCAAGGCCTGCTGGACAGCCGCCAAGGGCAGGCCGAGGGTCGCCAGCTTCACGTTCGACAACTCGATCCAGATCTTCTCGTCCTGCAAACCGAGCAGTTCGACCTTGCCCACGTCCTTGACCCGTTGCAGCTGGATCTGGATGCGGTCGGCGTAGTCCTTGAGCACGGCGTAGTCGAAGCCGTCACCGGTCAGCGCATAGATGTTGCCGAAGGTGGTGCCGAATTCATCGTTGAAAAATGGCCCTTGGATACCCGGCGGCAAGGTGTGGCGGATGTCACTGATCTTCTTGCGGATCTGGTACCACAGCTCGGGGATCTGTACCGAATGCAGGGAGTCACGGGCCATGAAGGTCACCTGGGACTCGCCCGGACGGGAGAACGAGACGATCCTTTCGTAATCGCCGGTTTCCATCAGCTTCTTTTCGATGCGCTCAGTGACCTGTCGCGAGACTTCCTCGGCCGTGGCGCCCGGCCAGTTGGTGCGGATGACCATGGCCTTGAAGGTGAACGGCGGGTCTTCGCTCTGGCCGAGCTTGGTGTAGGAAAGCGCGCCAACGACGGCCAGCAACAACATCAGGAACAGTACGATCTGGCGGTTGCGCAGCGCCCATTCGGAAAGATTGAAACCCATCGGGGATTACTCCTTGGCCGTCAGATTGACCACGCGGTTGGAGCGATCCACCGGCCGCACCTGCTGGCCGTCGAGGAGCACATGCACGCCGGCCGCCACGACCCAATCATCGGGGCCCAGGCCTTCCAGCACCGGTACGGTCTTTTCGCCGAAGGCGCCGACCCGCACCGGGACCTTTTTCAGGGTGTTGTTGGCGTTGACGACCCAGACATAGGTCGCGCCATTTTCAGCCGTCAAAGCCGACAGGGGCACCGACAGCGGCACCTTGTCGGCGGTCTGGATAAACACCCGCGCACTCTGGCCCAGCTCGGCCGGAACATTGCCGGCGGTGAAGGCCACACGGGCGGCGAAGGTGCGAGACTTGGGATCGGCGGCCGGCGACAGCTCGCGAATGCGTCCGCTGAAGCGCTGGTCGGGCTGGCTCCACAGTTCGACCGAAACCGGCTGGCCGATCTTGAACCGGCCAAAACCCTGCTCCGGCAGGCTGATCAGCACTTCACGCTCGCCGTCGGTGGCCAGGGTAAAGACGGTTTGCCCGGCCGACACCACCTGCCCGACTTCCACCGAACGCCGGGCAACGACGCCATCCTGGGGCGCACGCAATATCGAATAACTGGCCTGGTTGTTGGCGACGTCGAACTCGGCCTTGATCTGCTTGAGCCGCGCGGTGCCGGATCGGTAAAGGTTTTCGGCGTTGTCGTACTGGGAGCGGCTGACCATCTGCCGTTCCATCAAGGTTTTGTAGCGGTCACGCTCGGCGCGTACCAGGTTCAGGTTGGCCTCGGCGGCGGCGACCTGGGCACGGGCGGCTTCCAGTTGCAGGCGCACATCTTCGGGATCGAGTTCAGCCAGCGGTTGATTGGCCTTGACCCGCTGACCCTCTTCGACCAGTCGTCGACTCACCTTGCCGCCAATACGAAAGGCCAGGTCGGGCTCGAACCGTGCTCGCACTTCACCGGGGTAACTGTCCATCGCCTGGACCGAAGGCTGTGGTTTCACCACCATGGCGGGGCGCACGGCGACCGGGACCGGCTCGTCATGACCGCACGCAGACAATAAAAAAGCCAGGGTGACTGGCACGGCGAGGGGCAAGGCATAGCGGAACATGGCGAGTGACCTTTCGCTAATGGTGCTTGGAATAATTATACTGGCGAGTATGTTATTAATAGCAAACTCACCAGTCCAGTATTAAAGCGAAGAATGTCGAACAATCCTCCAATCCCCTCCGGTCCCGGCCGTCCCAAGGATCTGGCCAAGCGCCAGGCCATTCTCGACGCGGCGAAGCGCTTGTTCGTGAGCATGGGTTACGCCAGTACCAGCATGGACGCCGTCGCTACCGAGGCCGGGGTCTCGAAGCTGACGGTCTACAGTCACTTCAACGACAAGGAGACGCTGTTTTCCGCTGCCGTGATAGCCAAATGTGAAGAGCAGGTGCCGCCGCTGTTTTTCGAATGGCCGGACGGCGTTCCGATCGAACACGTGCTGCTGAACATCGCCCGTGGCTTTCACCTGCTCGTCAGCAGCGAGGAATCGTTGAACCTGCATCGGCTGATCATGGCCCTGGGCAGCCAGGACCCGAAGCTCTCGACGATTTTCTACGAAGCAGGCCCACAGCGGATGCTCTCAGGCATGGAGCGGCTGCTGATCAAGGTCAATCAGAGCGGTGCCCTGAACATTGATAAACCGCGCAATGCCGCCGAGCATTTTTTCTGCCTGATCAAGGGCGCGGCGAATTTCCGGTTGTTGTCTGGCTGCGGCCCGGCCCCGGAACCGGAAGCCGCCGAGGCCCATGTACAGGAAGTGGTGGGGTTGTTCATGCGGGCTTATCGGCCTTAGCTCGACCGGTAGCCTTTCGCTGACTGGAAGAGCCTCATCGCGAGCAAGCTCGCGATACAGGCGACACGGTCTCAGGGCTTGAGCGCTTTCTTGGGGTAGATGTCGTAGCGACTGGATTTGCCATCGAGCCCATGACTTGGCTTCGGCCCTTCGATACATGGGGCCTTGCGTGGGCGCTTGACCACCACTCGGTGAGTCGCCAGGGCCAGGGCCGCGGCCAGCAGCGCCGGGGCGTCCGGGTCATCGCCCACCAGGGGGCGGAACAAGCGCATTTCCTTCTTCACCAGGGCGGTTTTCTCCCGATGGGGAAACATCGGGTCCAGGTAGATCACCTGGGGCGGCTCGCCTTCCCAGTCGCGCATCACCTCGATGGAATTGCCCTTGAGCAAGCGCATGCGCGCCACGATGGGCGCCACGTCGAAATCCTCCGCCCCACGGGCCAGGCCATCCTCCAACAGCGCTCCAATCAGCGGTTGACGCTCGATCAGGCTCATCTCGCAGCCCAGGCTGGCCAGCACAAACGCATCCTTGCCCAACCCGGCGGTAGCATCCAGCACTCGTGGCCGCACACCTTGGGCAATGCCGACCGCCTTGGCGATCATCTGGCCGCTGCCGCCACCGTACAAACGCCGATGGGCCGCTCCGCCCTCGACGAAGTCCACCCGCACCGGCCCTGGCGCGTCCGGGCCCAGTTGCTGCAACTGCAACCCCAGCTCGCCGACCTGCAAGGCAAACTCGCCATCGTCCACCTGCAAAGGCAGACCAAGCCGCTCGGCCCAGTGCTCGGCCTGCGGTTGAAAGGCCGGGGCCAGGGCCTCGACATGGATGCGGCAGGCCGCGGGTTGCTCACTCATGGAAACATGCTCAAAAAATTAAGGATCGGCAAAAACGGCCGATAACAACGGTGAACGGCATTTTGCCAGAGCTGAGCGTCGACCGAGAAAAATGTCAGACATTCAATCCACATCGATAGGCGTTATCTCCCCTTACGGCGATTACAGCCTGCGCAACACCCAAGCGCTGAGCGGCGTCAGTCACCTGTGGCAGGATTTTTTCGCCCGGGCCCTGGCCGATCAACTGGGTGATAACGCACCGGCACCTGGCAGCTACCAGCCAGTGCCTCTCGATGAAGCGGTTGAACCGACCCTCGGCGCCGAACTGCTGGAACACATCATCAGCCAGCGCACCTGCGAAGTGACCGATACACCGGTCAAGCCGCCTGAGCCGTTGTTCCTGCCCATCGCCGAATTCGAACTCGATCTGCTGGACAAGCCGTTCCCACCTTTCCCAGCGGAAGAAATCGCCGCCCAGCAAAAACAGCAGACCTTCGAAAGCAACTGGGTTCGTCCACTCGTTCTCACCGCCGGCCAACCGCTGCCGGAGCCCGGCCCGGCACCGCAACCGCGCCCACTGCACCTGCCAATCGCCGAGTTCGAACTCGACTTGCTGGACAAGCCGTTCCCGCCCTTCCCGGAAGAGGAATTGGTGGCACAACAGAAACAACTGGACTTCGACATCCGCTGGGCACGTCCGATCGTGCTGCAGAATCTGCGTATCGCCGCCTGAATCAGCGACAGATCCACCATGGTCCCACGTCCAGATGAAAATGGTTGCGGTGCGCCGCGTTGTAATCCGGACTCAAGACCACACTGAACATATCGCAGGCGCCCTCGCGTGCCTGGCGCAGGAACCGCGCGTCGGCGTTGTCCTTCGGCCAGTCCCTGAGCACGCTGATCGTGCGGCCATCGGCCAGGCGAAACCCGGCGATGTCCAGCGCACTGGCGGTGGCGTGCTGGCTGCGCGAGCCGCTTTCCCGACCGTACATGTTGCGGCAGGCAAAACTGCCGAGATGATCAACCCGTGCCACTCTCTGGCCATAGGTCGCGACTGCCGCCGGCTGCAACGCATGGCGCTCGAATAGCGCGAACGCCACCGCCAACGGGCAACTGGCAAGGAAACTGCTGCTCAGGGCCACCTCGCCGCCCTGCACTCTCAGCACGTTGGTCAGCGGGCAATCTGTATGGGCACCGCTATCAGCCTGGCGAGCGGTGCGCAGCCCCGAGGTGGCGAGGGCCTGATCGCAGAGCTGCGGGTCATTGCGCAGGGCCATGAGTTTGAAACGGGTCAGCAGGTTCGGCGCAAGGTTGACGTCCAGCGGCGCCCAGGGATTCCATTGGGGCGGCAGCGACACCCAGCCGCGCCATACCCCCAGCACTGCGACGCCAACGAGCAGTGCCACGACAGCCAGAACTTTCAAAAACCGCACGACGTTGCCTCGGGCATCAACCCTTGAATAATTGGTTGGCCTGCTTGAACGGCATCGAGTGGCGCGTGAAGGTGAACGTGCCCTGCTGCTGGATTTCTTCGGCGGCGCGGAAGAACTCGCCATAGGCAGCCAGAGCCAGGGCCGATCCGACGCTGATGCGCTTGACCCCCAGTTCACTCAATTGTGTCACTGTCAGGTCCAGCGCCCCGGACATCAGCACGTTCACCGGTTTCGGCGCCACGGCCCGCACCACTGCAAGCACTTGCTCGGCGCTGCTCAGCCCCGGGGCGTACAACACGTCGGCCCCCGCGTCTGCGAAGGCCTTCAAGCGGCGAATGGTGTCGTCCAGGTCCGGATTGCCGTGCAGGAAGTTCTCCGCCCGGGCGGTCAACAGGAAGGGGTACGGCAAGCTGCGCACTGCGTCGGCGGCGGCCTTGACCCGTGCCACCGCATGCTCGAAGCAATAGATCGGGCTGTCTTCGCGCCCCGTGGCATCCTCGATCGAACCACCCACCGCACCGGCCTCTGCCGCACGGAGCAGGTTACGCGCGCAATCGTCGGGGGCATCGGCAAAACCATTTTCCAGGTCCACGGCTACGGGCAGGTCGGTGGCCGCCACAATCGCCCGCACATTGGCCAGCGTGTCCTCCAGGCCCAGCGCTCCATCGGGCCGGCCCAAGGAAAAAGCGTGCCCGGCACTGGTAGTCGCCAGGGCTTCAAAGCCGAGGCTGGCCAACATCTTGGCCGAACCGACATCCCACGGGTTGGGAATGACAAAAGCCCCTTCACGTTCGTGCAAGGCCTTGAACGCCTGGGCTCGACGAGTTTGCGCATCCATGTAGTTCGCTCCTGGGCAGAGAGTGTTGGCCTCAGAGCAAACCCAGTTGCTCGGCGGCGGGCTCTCTATATAGCTCAGGCAGGGCCGGCAAGCCAGGCAAACGACTCATCAGGTGAGTGTGGAAGCGTTGCGCGAGTTTCGCCGCCAGCAGGTTGTCGGCGGTGTGCAGGAAGATATAAGGCGTGCGCCCTTCTTCGATCCATCCGGCGATTTTCTCTACCCAGGGCGTCAGGAACGGTTCATTGGCTTCCAGCACCGGATGGCCGATGAAGCGCACCTGCGGGCACTGGGTGAAGGCCGTCGGTCGCGGTGGCACTCGCGGTTTTTTCGATTGGGCATGGAGCACGCCAGGGTCGGTGGAGGTGCAACTGAACAGCGCCCGGGGATCGAGGCAGATACGTTCGATACCGCGGTCGAGCAACAAGCGGTTGAGTCGCCGTTCGGCATCGCCCTTGGCAAAGAACTCATCGTGGCGCACTTCCACGGCCAACGGTCGCTCGAAAGCGTCGATGAACCCCGCCAGCTCGGGCAATCGATTGGGGGTAAAGGCCTTGGATAATTGCAGCCAGAACGGTGAAACCCGGTCACCCAGGGGGCTGAGCAATTGCACGAAGGTTTCGGTGGCTGTCAGCCGCTCACGCAAGTCGCCGTTGTGGCTGATGTCACCGGGCAGTTTGGCGGTGAAGCGAAAATGCCCGGGCATGGTTTCGGCCCAACGCTGGACGATGGCCGCAGAGGGACTGGCGTAGAAAGTCGTATTGCCTTCCACGGCATTGAATACTTGGGAATAGAGATTCAGGAAGTCGGAGGTTTTGGCGTCCTGGGGATAAAGATAATCGCGCCAGGCGTTTTCGCTCCAGGACGGGCAGCCCAGGTAGTAAGGCAAGAGCATCAGATGTAGAGATCGAGACCCAGCACTTCCATATCCCAATCGACGAAACCGGCGGTACTCAGGTAGCTCGCCAGGGCCGTGGCGACACTGCGGCTCATCGCACGGTGGTAAAGCATGTCTTGCTGGCGGGCGGGAAGATTGCTCAGGCGTTGCGCGGAGGCTTTGGCGGCGCGGGCAGCCAGTTGCTCTTCAGACGGAAACTCCAGTTCGCCATCGATATCTTCATCGAAGGACTCTTGCTCAGCGATTTTGCCTGCACGAGGCTTGCGCTTGATGGGATAGGACTGGGATGAAAAGCCGTCTATACGCATAACAGAATGCTCGGTATCAATGATGGCAATTTAGCGGCACTTTCGCAGCCGCGCAAATGCGCAAGTGATAACTAGAACACATAAAGTCCAAAAGGTTTAAAAACGGGCTGAAAAAGTGACGACTGGCAATATTGGGTGTGACTTTTGGCAGAGGAAATGACTTTGGATGGGGGGCCGGATGTGCATGAAACAATCCACAGTGTCAGGGAATGCTTTTGTGGCGAGGGGATTTATCCCCGTTCGAGTGCGCAGCACTCGCCAAATAAGTGCATGGCCCAACACCGTCGGGGGGTGCTTCGCGCCCCAGCGGGGATAAATCCCCTCGCCACAACGGTGTTCGCTTGAATACCCGTTGCTGTCGAGTTACCGCTCGGACTTGGGCGTTGCCACCTTGTCCCGCAGGTACACCGGCTGCGCATCATCGGCGGGAATGGCCTCGCCGCGTTCCCAGGCGAAGCGCGCCAGGGCCAGCAGGTCTTCGGCGTGAGGCAGCAGGGTGGCGTCCTGGCCGGTCAGGCTGACGGCGATGCGTTCGCCGTAGCCCCAACCGGTACCGGCGCCGAACCAGTCACCGTCGGCCCCGCTTGGCAACGCCGCCGCTTCGGGTGGCAATACCGCCTCAGCACCGACCAGGCGCATCTCGCCGTCGGTTTCGCGATAGCAGCCCCAGTACACCTCGTCCATGCGCGCATCGATGGCCGCTGCGACTTGGCGGGCGCCCTGTTCACGCAAGGCGCGCTGGGCCAGCACCGCCAGGTTCGACACCGGCAACACCGGCCGCTCCAGGGCAAACGCCAACCCTTGCACCACGCCGATGGCGATGCGCACGCCGGTAAAAGCCCCCGGCCCGCGACCGAAGGCAATCGCATCCACTGCCTGCAAGGTCGTCCCGGCATCGCTCAGCAATTTCTGGATCATCGGCAATAGTTTCTGCGCATGCAGGCGCGGGATCACCTCGTAATGGCTCGTGACCTTGCCGTCGTGCAGCAAGGCAACGGAGCAAGCTTCAGTCGCGGTGTCCAGGGCCAGCAAGGTGCTCATCGATGTGTCCGTAAATCAGGTGGAAAAAAGTGCGCCAGTATAAACAACTACGGCCCGCAAGCGGGCCGTAGTTGATGCAACTGATCAGACTTTTCAGCTCAGCGCTTCGAGCACCTTGCTGGTGATCGCATCGACCGAGCCAACGCCCGGGATGTGGCTGTACTTCGGCTTGCCCTGGGCAGCCGACAGGTTCTGGTAGAACGCCACCAGCGGCTTGGTCTGGGAATGGTAGACCGACAGGCGATGACGCACGGTTTCTTCGGTGTCGTCCTTGCGCTGCACCAGCTCTTCACCGGTAACGTCGTCCTTGCCCGCGACTTTCGGCGGGTTGTAGACGGTGTGGTAGACACGGCCGGATGGCTCGTGGACGCGACGACCGGCAATGCGCTGGACGATCTCTTCATCGTCGACCGCGATTTCGACCACGTGATCGAGCTCAACACCGGCAGTCACCAGGGCTTCGGCCTGGGGAATGGTGCGCGGGAAGCCGTCGAACAGGAAGCCGTTGGCGCAATCGGCTTGAGCGATACGATCCTTGACCAGGGCGATGATCAGGTCATCCGACACCAGGCCGCCGGCATCCATGATGCTCTTGGCCTTGACGCCCAGCTCGGTGCCCGCCTTGACTGCGGCACGCAGCATGTCGCCAGTGGAAATTTGCGGGATACCGAATTTTTCGGTGATGAACTTTGCCTGAGTACCTTTACCGGCCCCGGGAGCTCCCAGCAGAATGACGCGCATCGATGTGCTCCTCAATTTTTTTATGTAAAACGCTCGGATTCGCCTCGTGGGGCCAATCTTCGAAAAACAGGATCGTGACCGCCCAAACGGCCAAAGGCTGATCAAGATACACAGCAGGCCCGACCCACACAAGCCGCCGAAAGTCGGAGGAACCCGCACCCGATACGACCTTCGGAGGAGGTGGCGAGAGTCGCAACCGGGCAACAAACTGTCGCCTGGCCAACCCGCTCCCTCCCCCCACGGACAACGCCCGGGAACACCGAGCGAGCCGTTTCGGTGCGCTGCCTGATCTTAGCCGGTATTGCGCAAACCGGCGGCAATCCCCGCCACAGACACCAGCAACGCCTGTTCCACGGGGCTGCCCTGGGCCACATCCTGCTGCCGTGAGCGCGCCAACAGTTCGGCCTGCAACAGGTGCAGAGGGTCGAGGTAAGTGTTGCGCAGGCGAATGAATTCCAGCGTGGCTGGGCTATGTGCCAGTAGCTGCGACTGACCGGTCAACCCAAGGACCACCGAGCAGGCCTGCGACAATAGGTCGCGTAAATGCGCACCCAAAGGCAGCAGCCCAGGTTCCACCAAACGCTCGTCGTAGGAGCGGGCAATGTCGGCGTCGGCCTTGGCCAGCACCATCTCCAGCATGTCGATGCGGGTCCGGAAGAACGGCCATTGCTCGCGCATTTGCCCCAGCAACTCGCCTTCGCCACGCTCCAGGGCCTTGCTCAGTGCGGTTTCCCAGCCGAGCCAGGCCGGCAGCATCAGGCGGGTCTGGGTCCAACCGAAGATCCACGGGATCGCCCGCAGGCTTTCGATGCCACCGGCCCGACGCTTGGCCGGACGGCTGCCCAGGGGCAGGCGCCCCAGCTCCTGCTCGGGGGTGGACTGGCGGAAGTACTCGACAAATTGCGGGTTTTCCCGCACCACGGCGCGGTAGGCACGGACGCCATCGGCCGCCAGTTCGTCCATCAGGTCCCGCCACTGCGGCGTGGGCGGCGGCGGTGGCAGCAGCGTCGCTTCGAGCACGGCGGCGAGATAAAGGTTGAGGTTCTGTTCGGCGATGTCCGGCAGACCGAATTTGAAACGAATCATTTCGCCCTGCTCGGTGGTGCGGAAACGCCCGGCCACCGAACCCGGTGGCTGGGACAGGATCGCCGCGTGCGCCGGACCACCACCACGGCCCACGGTGCCGCCGCGACCATGGAACAACAGCAGTTCGACTTGCTGCTCGCGGCAGATGTCCACCAGCCGCTCCTGGGCCCGATACTGCGCCCAGGCCGCCGCAGTGGTCCCGGCATCCTTGGCCGAATCGGAATAGCCGATCATCACTTCCTGAGGGCCTTGCAACCGCGAGCGATAACCGGGCAGCAGCAACAAGCGCTCGATCACCGGCCCGGCGTTGTCCAGGTCGGCCAGTGTCTCGAACAGCGGCACCACGCGCATTGGCCGCAACACGCCGGCGTCCTTCAACAACAGCTGCACCGCGAGGACATCGGAAGCCGCACCGGCCATGGAGATCACGTAGGAACCCAGGGACGCCGCTGGCGCCGCGGCCACTTCCCGGCACGTCGCCAAGACTTCCGCCGTATCGGCCGATGGCTTGAAATGGGCCGGCAGCAGCGGACGCCGGTTGCTCAGTTCCGCCAGCAAGAAGCTGATGCGCTGCTCCTCGTTCCAATCCTCATAGCGCCCCAGACCCAGGTAGTCGGTTATTTCCGTCATGGCGGCGGTATGGCGCGTCGAGTCCTGGCGCACATCGAGGCGCACCAGAAACAGGCCGAAGGTCACCGCCCGGCGCAGGCAATCGAGCAGCGGCGCGTCGGCAATCACGCCCATGCCGCATTCGTGCAACGAGTGGTAGCACAGCTCCAGGGGGTCCAGCAGCTCGCGGTTGTGCTGTAACACGTCGGCGCTTGGCGGCGTGGCGGCACTCAAGGAGGCGTGGGCCCAGTTGCGGGTGGCGCGCAGGCGTTCACGCAATTGCTTGAGCACGGCGCGATAAGGTTCGGCGCTGTCGCCGGCCTGGGCACGCAAGGCCTCGCTGGCGTGTTGCATGGACAATTCGGCCGCCAGTTGATCGACATCACGCAGGTACAGGTCCGCCGCCATCCACCGCGCCAGCAACAGCACCTCGCGGGTCACGGCAGCGGTGACATTCGGGTTGCCGTCACGGTCGCCGCCCATCCACGAGGCAAAACGGATTGGCGCGGCCTCCAGCGGCAGGCGCAAGCCGGTCGCGGCATGCAGGGCCTGGTCGGCCTTGCGCAGGTAATTGGGAATGGCCTGCCACAACGAGTGCTCGATCACCGCGAATCCCCACTTGGCCTCGTCCACCGGGGTCGGCCGGGTGCGGCGGATTTCTTCGGTGTGCCAGGCTTCGGCGATCAAGCGTTGCAGGCGTTCGTGAATCTGCGCGCGCTCGGCGCTGGTCAGGTCGCGGTGATCCTGGGCCGCCAGTTGCGCGGCGATGGCGTCATATTTCTGGATCAGCGTACGGCGAGCCACTTCCGTGGGGTGGGCCGTGAGGACCAATTCGATCTCCAGCCGCCCCAATTGCCGGGCCAGGGCCTCGGCGCCATGGCCTTCGGCCCGCAACCGGGCGAGCAGCTCGGGCAACACCCGCGCCTCGAAGGGTTCCGGCTGCGATTCTTCGCGGCGGTGGATAAGTTGGTATTGCTCGGCGATATTGGCCAGGTTGAGAAACTGGTTGAACGCCCGCGCCACCGGCAACAGTTCGTCCTCGCTCAACTGGTTGAGGCTGGCGCTGAGTTCGGCGTCCACGGAACCGCGTCGGTCAGCCTTGGCGCCCTTGCGGATCTGCTCGATCTTGTCGAGAAACGCATCCCCGTATTGTTCGCGGATGGTGTTGCCCAATAACTCACCCAGCAGGTGAACGTCTTCGCGCAAGCGTGCATCGATATCGGTCATCAGCATTTCTCCAGCAAAAAGTCCGGACAGCTCTTGGATTAGAGAGTGCCGATGCCCACCGTTTCTGACAAGCGACGAAGGGACTTTAAACCTTGCAGGACAAAGCTAGTCTCATGATTAAGCCACACAACGGCTTGTCACTCACCGCGCCTGCCACGAGCAGGCTTATTGAGGTCATCATGAAAATTCGTGAGCTTGCCCAGCATTGGGAAGAAAACGCCAAGGGCCGTCTGACCGAGACTGGCTACACGATTCACCTGGACGTGGAAGCCGCCGCCCGGCTGGCAGCAATCTGCGACATGTACCCCAAGCGCCAGCCCGAGGAGCTGCTCGGCGAGCTGATCGGAGCGGCACTGGAAGAGCTGGAAGCCAGCTTCCCCTACATCAAGGGCTCGCAAGTCGTCGCCACCGATGAAGAAGGCGACCCGCTGTACGAAGAAAGCGAGCACGCAATAGGAAAAACTCAATATCTCTTGAAAGCCGCGTAGAACATGGCTTCGCGATCATTTCAGAGAACAATGAGTGATAAAGACAGTCCTAGATTTACGACACATGTAGCCACGCCGGAGATACCCCATGGACACCTTCAAAACGATGCTCAGCAACTGGGAAAACAAAGCTCACGAAACCTCGAAGCTTGTTGAAATCACCCTGACCATTCGCCAACAAGACCTAGTGAAAATCAAGGCGTTTGCGGAAGCCTATGGACTAGATCAAAGCATCATCACGGAAGGTCTGATTCACTCTGCTATAAAAGAAGCGGAAACAGCCATGCCCTACGTCAAAGGGACTGAGGTGATCCGAGTGGAGGAAGGTGAAGAGATTTTTGCCGACGCTGGTAAGACACCTGCCTACGTCGAAGCTGAACAAGCAATTTCAAAGACCCTACGGGGATAGGGTCTTTGAGACGGAACACTAGCCTCGCAAGGGGCTATTCAACCTTACCTTGGCGAGAGAGTATTTCCTTTTCAATCTGTGCATAAAGCTTTTCGTAACCTTGAAATTTACTCATTCTGGCTTTATTTAGCAGAGAGCCTTCGCACATTTTCATTAGGCAACGGTACATCTTGAAAAAAATATCATGATAACCATCCTGAATATCTTTATCAGGAGAACTAACCTGACCGCATTTCAAGCACATCCGCACAAGGTTTGTAAAATTATAATCATCTAAGCTTGAAAAATATTTTAAGAATTCAGCTTCTGTTTTTTTGGCAACGCTATTTCTAACATCAGTATTCTCAAAACCAGAAACGTTATAAGCGTAGTTTATAAGGTCAGGCAGACTCTTTTCTATCACCAGACCATCAAAGTATTCTTCAAGCTTCTGTTGAATATAGGCATTCGCGGGCCAGCGAAAAACATCATTTTTTTCACGCATATCACTGGGTGCAACAACTTCATTAAAATACCTATCTATGTCGCTATTTATTTTATCGACCCGTCCTAAATCATAATAGATAGAAGCAACCGAATCTAAATCATTTATTGAGAAATTAACCAAAGCCACATCTATAGCCAAATCAAATGCGGCAAAAACCTCATCATCATTTTTTGAAAAAGAAGCATGAAAGACATTCCAAGCTCTCTGTAACAAAGCAATATCTTGATCATGCTTAATTTTAGCTTCCAACGAGGTAACTAGATCTAGCATTGACTGATCGTCAGCATAACCCTTTCTAACTAAATTTATGATCGCAACGTCAAATTCATCAATGGAACTTAATCCATAATCTTGCAGATATTCAATCTTAAGGTCTAGTTCAGCGAGTAATTTTATTTCTTCTGGTGACCGATCATCATCAGGCATACGATAACCAGATAAGCTACCTTGATAAGTCAACAGAAAATCAATATCTACGCCAGCCGAATTCCCGCCATAGATTGTAAGAACAGCAAGAGGCAGGGTTCTATAAGCCTGCTGCTGCACAAGCTCATTACAACCATTCAGCCGCTCATCCAGAAGACCTGCAAAATAATCAATCTTTTTGAGCAAACGAACATTGTTTATTTTCAGTTTAATGGCGTTATCCGATACTATCTTACGTGCTTCCCCTGATGAATTAAAAACTAAAGAGGCAGACTCTTGCACTGACGGACTAAAAACAATCTCATAATCGAAAACTTTTTCACTGTATGTGAAAAACTCATCATCCGGCTTTAGTGACCCTTCATTTAAAATCAAGATGACCGAGCAATTCTTTTTCTCGATCAAATTTGACACCAATCCTAATACATCCCGTGCAGATAAAGAATTACCGCGACGTTCAAAATCGTCGATACATATTATTGTTTCTGTTACCAGAGAGTATTGAATTGAATCAATAACTCCGCCAAAACTCCCTACATAAGGAATTTTTGCTTCTCTTCCATAGCCAAAGATTTTTCTTAAACCTACAACCCCATCACTGAAATCAAGCTTCTTGATATTTTCGACAACAGAGTTTTTGGTAGTGACAACACCGGCACTTTTGCTAGGAACAGAATTATCAAAAATTGAACGCTTCAAGTCAGCTAGCGAATTGATACCGAAAAGTGAAACGTAAGAATAGTTGACGCGAGCAAAATTAAGTCGATGCTTCTCAATCACAGAGTTCCAGAGATAGGTTTTTCCGGTTCCCCACTCCCCTTTCAAGACAATTGCTGAACCCATTCTTTTAACAGCGAAATCATGCAGTGCTTTTTCAACTTGAATGACAGACATCAGTTTATCCCTTGAGCTTTATCATCATCCTTTATGAAATCAGGATATTTTTGTGGCTGTTGAATAAAAATGTATTTAACAAGTTTTTGACGAAGAGCTTCGTCCAACGCACTTTGAAAATTCGAAATGGAGTGAAGGGGCGATTCATCAACGAGCAAAGATCGCCAATGAATATTATTTTCAGCATCAGACTTTTTCAGCCTCAATAAAGTTTGTATTGCCCTATGTGCGACATTACCAACCCCGGCTCGCACAGTAAAACTTTGCCTAATAATTTCATCGTCAATTTCTGAACTCTCATCAAGCTCGCAGGTATTTAATATCGAAAGCGTCCTTGGCGAAAACGTGTAATTTTTGTCCCCATTGTAATCCTGCAAATAGATGTCTTCTATCCTAGTTTTCCACGTCTCTGTATCACCATTACTTTCATGAATTTCATCTTTGCGGAATTTCAGGTGAAGCCCCACGCCATCACCTAGCTGGTAATGCATATCACCGGCTAGCAGACTCATCAAACTATTCGACAAAGCTGAAAAGAAATTCACACGATAGTTTTTATTAAATCTCTCAAATAGAGAAATATCGAAAAGCGTCCAAATACTGTGACGCTTCCAAGCGAACAATATCGGTATACCCAACAACTCACTATACTTGATTAGTTTTTCCCGATCTTTCGCTCTAAGAGTTAGGTTTTCATCCTGCTTAGTTTTTACTTCGATCAAAACTCTGTATTGACTATTATCCGTGTTGAAAACGGCCAACAAATCAGGAACCTGAAAGGTATCTTTAGAAGATTTCGGAATTTGTTGCTGATCCAATTTATGGACAAGCGAACATTTGCCGAGCCAGCTACAGATGACGGCGAATTCGTCCTCTGCAGGTAAACCGAGATCTAGACGTAGAACCCGCTGAACCACTTCATCAGCATTTTCCCACCCACACTGTTCAAGTGCCTCATGAAGAATTCGACTCCGATCCATCAGCACAAGCTCATCCATGTATCACGTCCTCATCATTACAGAGCATTGGCATTTCATCAGGTGCGATGGAGATTACAGAATCGCTAGACTGGTTAGCCCTTCCAACACACCATAATGATTGCCAGTCTTCTTCCCTTATACTTGAAAAGAAAACAATATCGAAACACGACACTTTTTTAGACATTCTAGGAAGCGTTATATTATTACCGAAGAAATCTATTGTTGGTGACTTGGCTATGGTTACCTCAGGCTCGTTTTCGGAGCAAAAAGTTTTGATGGCCTTACTTTCTTTAGCATCAACACGAGCAGTGAAAATATTCTCGCCATAATCGAGCTTGCGAATGACATCACCTTTGAAAAGCTGGGCGTAAAGTTCGATATATCGCTCATCCTGCTGCGTCAAGTCTAGGGTTTTCAATCTGAGCTGCTCAGGGATTTTCGAGGCAATAATTCTGGAGCACTCAGCAACCTCTACTATTTTTTTCAATCGACCAAAAATTTCAGTGTAGTCACCATACGTCCCATCCCAAAGACGCATAGGTTCACCGTTAAAAACAATTTCAACCGAAATCCTAGACTTCGGATATTTTACAACGAAGTCATAGGCTCTTTTAATACGGTGATAATGCCTTAAATTATTGAACGGTTGTCCTAACCAACCAGCAACGTCGAACGTGTAGGTTGCGTCTACTTTATAGCGGTCATGAATGAAATACCGATAAGTCAAAAATCCGTCTAAAGCAGAACCTTCAATATCAAATTGTTTTGAACCCTTACCCATGAATGACTCAGTAGCAGCCAGCTCAAATTCTGCTTCATCACTGACAAAATAGATGCACGTTTCAAGTCGTCTTTTTCCGGGAGTGAGCGTTAGCACCCCCCCAACAATAACCTCATTCAGATGTTCAAATAGTTTCGACCCAACAAACTTGAAATCCTTTGTAGGTATGTGAATCGGCTCACCCACTTCAGTCATGTTTTGCCATGCCTGATCAGCAGAAGCATTGGCTTCATCATCATTAAAAACTATCTGAATTTCTGGTGCAGGGTCAGTGATCGGAATCAGCTCATGCACGACAGAACCGCTTGTAGCAGTGACTACAACCTTAAAGTTTGGATCAATGCTATTTATTGATTGTTCATAGCCTTCAACGACCGCCGAGACGTCGAAATTTCCCGGACTACCTGCCTTCGTAATCAGGGATATGGTTGCTTCGATAATCCCCGCACGAATTTTGTTTTCAGCCTCAAATGGTGCCATCGGAATCACACCAACCAGCGAAGAAACGTAGGATTGATGAACGGCCTTCATCTCTTTCAAATGAGCGACAGTGTGAAACGTTTCTTCGTTGTCGATTAGCTTGGAGCACGAATAGCACATCCAAATACCGTTATCGAAATGTCGTCTTTGGGCTTTTGTCTGATTTGGGTCATACCGTTTGGCACCCGGCCCGCTCGCAGCAGCACAAATATGTGCAGCGACACCGATACTATTTTTCCTGTCACCCGCATCCGTTGAGCCAATCGTGAAGACACGACAACGAGAACAGAGGTTCGCGGCCCTCACAAGCAACTCAATCTTTGTCGTTTCAGAAAAGTCGTCACGGGTGCTCACGCTGGCCCCTTCTTCAACAACCCTTGTTGCTTTGTTCTTCCGTGGTGCCATCGTGCGTAACTCGCCATCGTGTGAGCGGAATCCTGTACAGGCGTTTTAACATCGAACGCTTGGGCACACCAAGAAATGGTGCTGGGATCGACACCCGAAAACGACCACAACCCAAGACAGAATTGGGCTACGCTGAGCTGTGCTGGCTTACCTCGACCGCAAAATTTTCCTTCGTAGTCCCGCTTTCCGAAGACGTAGGTCCGACCCCACGCTTCCTCGCCTTGTCCCGGCGGCATCTGCACGACCTTTCTTCGCAGAACGACAAATCCAAACACTGACCGCTTTCATTCCTGGTTGCGACTTTCCGGCGCGGGGGCTTTCCACCCGCGCCGCAATACCGCTGCGCGCCTTGAAAGTTCAGCTTTTTTGCCGCTGACCGATCAGTCAGTAATTCTTTTGGCGAATGGCCATCTTCGCTGAACTTTTGAAAAACGCCTCGGGTCACACCGAGTAACCATACTGGAACGGTTGTTTAAATAAACGCGCCTTGGCGCCAGCGCCAAACCAGACGTCACGGCTTCGGTCCCAGCATGGATTTGTCGTTTTTTCAGGAGTTTTCCAATGGAGTTGAAGCCTATGAATACCTGCACTGCCAAACCCTCATCCACTGGCCTGCGCGGCTTGAAGTTGGCTGCCCTGGCGATCGGTAGCAGCTTCATTCTCGCCGGTTGCGCCGGTAATCCACCTTCGGAGCAGTACGCGGTGACCCAATCGGCGGTCAACAGCGCCGTCAGCGCCGGCGGTACCGAATTCGCTGCTGTGGAAATGAAATCGGCCCAGGACAAACTCAAGCAGGCGGAAATCGCCATGCATGACAAGAAGTACGACGAAGCCAAGCGTCTGGCCGAACAGGCCGAGTGGGACGCCCGCGTCGCCGAGCGCAAGGCTCAGGCCGCCAAGGCCGAACAAGCACTCAAGGATTCTCAGAAAGGGGTTCAGGAACTGCGTCAGGAAGGCATGAACAAGGTTCAGTAAGCCGTTCACGCCATGACGTACTTCTCATTGATAAAAGGACGACAGACTATGATGCACAAACACTTGATGATGCCCGCCCTGCTCGCTGCCTGCGTAGCCCTGGCCGCTTGCTCCCACGACCCGAACGCGAACCTGGAACAGGCCCGCACCAATTACAACGGCCTGCAGGCTGATCCAGCGGCGACCAAAGTGGCCGCATTGGAAACCAAGGACGCCGCCGACTTCCTGGCCAAGGCTGACAAGGCCTATATGGACAAGGAAGACGAAGCCAAGGTCGACCAGTTGGCCTATCTGACCAACCAGCGCGTCGAAGTGGCCAAGCAGACCATCGCCCTGCGCAACGCCGAAGCCGAGCTGAAAAACGCCGGTGACGAACGTGCGCGTGCCTTGCTCGATGCGCGTAACGCGCAGATCAAGCAACTGCAGGACAGCCTCAACGCCAAGCAGACCGAACGCGGTACGCTGGTGACCTTCGGCGACGTACTATTCGCCACCAACAAGTCCGACCTGCGCGCCAGCGGCATGACGAATGTGAACAAACTGGCGCAGTTCCTCCAGGAAAACCCGGACCGCAAGGTGATCATCGAAGGCTACACCGACAGCACCGGTTCGGATTCCTACAACCAGTCACTGTCCGAACGCCGCGCCAACTCGGTGCGTATGGCTCTGGTGAATATGGGCGTGAACATGGACCGTATCGTGACCCAAGGCTATGGCAAGGAATTCCCCGTGGCTGACAACACCAGCGTCTCGGGCCGTGCCATGAACCGTCGCGTGGAAGTGACCATCTCCAACGACAACCAGCCAGTGGCCCCGCGCTCGACCATGAGCGCCAACTGATCGACTGACGGCCAACAAAAAGCCCCGCCTGACTTCAATCAGGCGGGGCTTTTTGTTGGCTTGTTCCCCCTGTGGGAGCGGGCTTGGGGTTACGGCTGCAGTTTCTGCGGCGTCTCCTGCCCCATGCAGCGCACCGCGCGTTTCTTCTCGTTGATCAGCACGCCGGTCAGGCCTTTCTGCTCGGTGTCGAACAACACCAGCACACCATCGATGCACTGGGCAACCTGGGGGGCCGGTTCCAGGGAAACCTTGTAGTCCTCGCCCGGTACGGTCTTGAGCATGGTGAATTGGTTGAGCAGCAACGCATCCTCAGGCTTGGCGAAGTGCAGGTGGCCGTAGTACCACAGCGTCGCAACGGTGCCGAGGATGCTGCAGATACCGGTGATGATCAGGGGGATGGCGTTACGTTCTTCGCTCATTGCGGGCTCTCTGGTGATTCAACGGGTGATTTCGGGTAATTCGGGACCTCGCCCAGGCGGCGCAGGCCGTCGAAGTGCTGGGGATCGTCGAGGTAGCGCAGCATCACAGTGCGCCAGGTTGGGTCGGCGAACGTCTGCACATGGCCGCCGCGTGTCAATTGCAGGACCCGCGGCGGCGGCGCAGCTTGATACAGGCGGATGCCATTGGAAAGGGGAACGATGGGATCGTCCAGGCTGTGGTAGATCAATTTCGGCACGCCATTCAATTGCGCCACGGAACTGATCGCGCTGTCACCGTCCGGTACCAGCCAGGACAACGGCACCTGGAACGGCCAGGTCAGCCAGGACGTACTCAGGGCAAAACGGCCGACGTCGCGATAGCTGGCGGGCACGCCATCGAGCACCAGGGCCTTGAGCTGTCGTTGGCGCTGCGGGTGTTCGACCAGGTAATGCACCGCCAGCGCACCGCCCAGGCTCTGGCCGAGCAGCACCAGTGGCTTGCCCTGCACCTCGGGCGCCTGGTCGAGCCATTGGAACGCTGCGTCAATGTCCTGGTAAATCGCCGGCAGGCTCGGCTCGCCTTCGGACAGGCCATAACCCCGGTAGTCGACCATCAACACCTGGTAGCCCTGCTCCGGCAACCACCAGCTCCCGCCCAGATGCCAGGCCAGGTTGCCGCCGTTGCCGTGCAAATGCAGGACCGTGCCCTTGACCGCCACACCCGGTTTGACGGGCAGCCACCAGCCGTGAAGCTTGAGACCGTCGGCGGTGGTCAGGGTGACGTCGCGGTACTCGAGCCTGGCCCGCTCCGGGGTGAACGGCTGGCCGTGCTCGGGGTAGAACAGCAGGGAACTGCAACCGCTCAGGGCCAACAATAGGCAAATGATGCCGAGGGTTCGCATCCGGTGAAGCCTCGCAAAAAAACAGAATTGGAACACGGTCCCCTGCGGGAGCAAGCCCGCTCCCACAATTGGACAGTGTGATGCTCAAAGGATATTGGAATAATCCGCTTCGATCCGGTCCAGGCTCAGATGGTTCAGGAAGTTGGAGAAACACATCCAGGCCGACAAGGCGTTCATGTCGCGGAACTGCTCGGGCAGGTATTTGGGCGGCACCACCAGGCCTTCGTCCACCAGTTGCCGCAACGTACGCATGTCCTCGAGGGTGGTCTTGCCGCAGAACAGCAGCGGCACCTGCTCCAGTTTGCCTTTGCGCACGGCCAACTGAATGTAGTTGTAAACCATGATGAAGCCCTTGAGGTAGGACAAGTCTTTGGTAAATGGCAGCCCCGTCGGCACCGAGCCACGGAACACCCGGCTGGCGTTGCCGTAGCTTTCGGCCATTTCAAAACCCTGCTCGCGGAAGAACTCAAAGATCTGCAGGAAATCGGCGCCCTCCTCCACCATGTGAATGGCCCGGGTACGGTTGGTCAGTTTGCGCAGGCGGCTCGGGTAGGAGGCGAAGGTGATGATTTCCATCAGGATCGCCAGGCCTTCCTGGGTGACCGTGGACGAGGGTGGGCCCTTGGACAGGAAGGTGCAGATTGGCTGGTTGAGGCCGTTGAGCGTCGTGCCGACGTGCACCAGCCCTTCGTGAACTTCCAACGCACGCACGTCGCGCTCGTTGAACATCGCATCGGTGCGGATCTTGATGTAGTCCGCGCCCGCCGCTGCGTCGGCCACGATACCATCGGACTCGAATACCCGGATGGTTTCCTCGGCTTCGCCAAACACCCGGTTGAGGCGGTGTTGCAGCAGGCTGACGGCTTCCTTGGCGCTGAGGACTTTCGGCTCGTCCTTGAGGTCGCCACGGCCATCGATGTTGTTCAGGTAATCGGAGAGCATCAGGCCCAGGTCGGCCAGGGTCGGGTCGCCGGCGTGGAAGGCATCGGAGGCGGCGCCATAGAGCTCCTGGGAGATCAGCCCGAAATCCTCGGTGCCACGGGCCTCGAGCATGCGCACCACCATGCGGTATTCCTTGCACATGCGGCGCATGATCTGGCCAACCGGGTTGAACTGCCCAAGCTGGCGGGTGATGTCACGCTCGATGTTCTGGAACTCCAGCTTCACTTTGCTCGAATCGAAGGACAGTGGCCGGTTGAGGTAATAGTCGCGATCCACCGCAGGCATTTCCTTGCCCTTGGCCTTGAGAAAGCCCTTGCGGATGTTCTCGTCCCACTTCACCGCGTCGAGGATGCGAATCGGCGTTTGCGCCAGCACAATGCGATCGGACAAGGTGCGTATCGTCTGCTGGTAATCGTCCACCCGGAACTCCTGTGAAAAAACGTCCGCTTGTTGCTGTTATTGGGGTTTGACCAGCCGCTGGTAACGCACGGCCTCCGAGAACACATCGGAATTGGCCGGGTCGTCGAGGTAACTGAAAACCTTGTTCATGTCGCTGTCCACCAGCACCCCGTCACCTTCCTCGCTCTGGTTCGGCTGGCCGCTGAGGCGTTTCTGGCCGATGGCCTGGTTGATCTGGTCCACGTCCAGGTTGTAGACCACCAGCTCTTGCTTGTCGGTCAACTCGAAACCGGCGATCAAATAGTGGCCGCCAAACCGGGCCGGCACCTTGGCCGACACGTACCAGCGGCTGCCATGACGGGAAACAGTCAACGGGATGGCTTCACGCTCATGGGGCCTGGCCCTGAAGTAGCTGATGGCCTGGTAGCGGTGCTTGCCGACCTTCGTCAGCTCCAGGTTCAACGGTTCGCCCCAGGCATTGGTGCTGGTCCAGTGACCGAGCAGGCCCTCTGGCGCGGCTTCGCTTTGCGGCAAGGGTGCCTTGAAGGACACCAGGCAGCCACTGAGCAACAGCAACGACACGGCCAGGACAACGGCACGCCAGGCTTTCATTTGAACTCCCTATGGCAGGTGGCGCCTTGCCTTTGTGGCGAGGGAGCTTGCTCCCGCTTGAGCGCGCAGCGCTCACCAAAAAAGGGGCTGCTGCGCAGCCCAGCGGGAGCAAGCTCCCTCGCCACATAAACTGCGGTGCTTCAACTACACCGACGCCAGTACCAGATGCATGTAGCGGGTCAGGATGCCGAGCATATCTTCATCGGCTACCGGCTCGGCGCCATTGAGCAAGCCCTGATATTCCATCCGACCGATAATCGCCGTCAACACTTTGGCATCCTGTTGCGGCTCACGGGAGCCCAATACCTGGAAAAACTGACAGGTGCCGTGCAGCAAAATCTGCTGGTGGGAACGCACCAGCACCGCCAGGCGCGGGTTGAGCAGCGCTTCCTGGCGGAAGGCCTGTTCAGCCATCAGGTACTCACGGCGACTGTCCAATTGGTGTTGCACGTAGTCGGCGGTCATCCGGGCTATGTCGTCCGCCAGTTGCGAGCGCGATTGGGCGCTGCCGTCACCGTAAGCGACCATTTCCCGCAGCAAGCCTTCGTTACTGGCCCACAGCTTGGCCATGAACGCCGCGCTGCGCTCCACATACTGGGCGAAGGTATCGGTGAGCAGGTCATCGATGTCCTTGAAGTAATACGTGGTGGCCGACAGCGGCACGCCCGCTTCGGCGGCTACCGCGCGGTGCCGCACGGCTCGCACGCCATCGCGCACCACAATGCGCATGGCCGCGTCGAGAATCTCCTGGCGACGCTGCTCACTGCCCTGTCGGCTGGCCTTGCGGCCCTGGTACTGAACACTTTCAGCGACAGCCGTGGCGACGCCCGCTGCACCTTCTGAAGCCATTGCACGATTCACGACAGGTCTTCCTCGCTCTTTGAAAAACTAACCAATTGATACGTTTGTACCAGACAGGCAATAAAAAGCCGCCCATCGAGGCGGCTTTTTAGTTGAAGCACTTACGCTTGAGGCCGCATGTGCGGGAAGAGAATCACGTCCCGGATCGACGGCGAGTTGGTCAACAACATCACCAGGCGATCGATGCCGATGCCTTCGCCAGCGGTCGGCGGCATGCCGTACTCCAGGGCACGCACGAAGTCGGCATCGTAGTGCATGGCTTCGTCGTCGCCGGCGTCCTTGTCAGCCACCTGGGCCATGAAACGCTCGGCCTGGTCTTCTGCATCGTTGAGCTCGGAATAGGCGTTGGCGATTTCACGACCACCGATGAACAGCTCGAAACGGTCGGTCACGCTTGGGTTCTCGTCGTTGCGACGGGCCAGCGGCGACACTTCGAACGGGTACTGGGTAATGAAGTGCGGCTGCTCCAGCTTGTGCTCCACCAGCTCTTCGAAAATCATCACTTGCAGCTTGCCCAGGCCTTCGAAGCCGAGCACCTTGGCACCGGCCTTCTTGGCGATGGCGCGAGCCTTTTCGATGTCGTTCAAGTCATCGGCAGTCAGTTCAGGGTTGTACTTGAGGATCGAGTCGAACACCGACAGGCGCACGAACGGCTCGCCGAAGTGGAACACCTTGTCGCCGTACGGCACGTCGGTAGTCCCGAGAACAAGCTGCGCCAGCTCGCGGAACAGTTCCTCGGTCAGGTCCATGTTGTCTTCGTAGTCGGCGTAGGCCTGGTAGAACTCGAGCATGGTGAACTCAGGGTTGTGCCGGGTCGAAACGCCTTCGTTACGGAAGTTGCGGTTGATCTCGAAGACTTTCTCGAAGCCACCGACCACCAAGCGCTTGAGGTACAGCTCCGGCGCGATGCGCAGGAACATTTCCATGTCCAGGGCGTTGTGGTGGGTTTCGAACGGCTTGGCCGCCGCACCGCCGGGGATGGTCTGCAGCATCGGCGTCTCGACTTCCAGGAAGTCACGCTTCATCAGGAAGCTGCGGATGTGGGCGATGACTTGCGAACGTACACGGAAGGTCTGGCGTACGTCTTCGTTGACGATCAGGTCGACGTAGCGCTGGCGATAACGCTGCTCGGTGTCGGTCAGGCCGTGGTGCTTGTCCGGCAGCGGGCGCAGGGACTTTGTCAGCAGGCGCACGCTGGTCATTTCGACGTACAGGTCGCCCTTGCCGGAACGGGCCAGGGTGCCTTCGGCGGCAATGATGTCGCCCAGGTCCCAGGTCTTGACGGCGGCCAGGGTTTCTTCCGGCAGGGTCTTGCGGTTGACGTAGACCTGGATGCGACCGGTCATGTCCTGGATCACCATGAACGAACCACGGTCGAGCATGATACGACCGGCCACCTTGACAGGAATCGCCGCCTCGGCCAGCTCTTCCTTGGTCTTGTCCGCATACTGCTTCTGCAAGACGTCGCAGTAGGCGTCGCGGCGGAAGTCGTTGGGGAAGGCCTGGCCCTTGGCGCGCTCGGCAGCAAGCTTTTCCTTGCGCAGGGCGATCAGGGAGTTTTCTTCCTGTTGCAGGGCTTGCGGGTCGAGTTCTAGGTCGCTCATGTCTTTAAGGATTCCATCACAGGTTCGTTGCCCCCGGCCCCGGGCCGGAGTTTGCGGGCCAGTCTGCTCCTTGATGGAAGCGTGCCTGCCCGCCGCATGGGTGTCGCGTTACAGCCCTTGTTTGAGGCTGGCGATCAAGTATTCATCGATATCGCCATCGAGCACCTTGTCGCAATCGCTGCGTTCGATGCTGGTCCGCAGGTCCTTGATCCGCGAGGCATCGAGCACATACGAACGGATCTGGTGACCCCAGCCGATATCCGACTTGGTGTCTTCCAGGGCCTGGGACGCCGCGTTGCGCTTCTGCACTTCCTGCTCGTAAAGGCGAGCCCGGAGCATCTTCATCGCGGTGTCTTTGTTGGCGTGCTGGGAACGCTCGTTCTGGCAGCTGACCACGGTGTTGGTCGGTACGTGGGTAATCCGTACGGCCGAGTCGGTGGTGTTGACGTGCTGGCCACCGGCCCCGGAGGAACGGTAGGTGTCGATGCGCAAGTCCGCCGGGTTGATCTCGATCTCGATGTTGTCATCGATTTCCGGCGAAACGAAGACGGCCGAGAACGAAGTGTGGCGACGGTTGCCGGAGTCGAACGGGCTCTTGCGCACCAGGCGGTGCACGCCGATCTCGGTCCGCAGCCAGCCAAAGGCGTATTCACCCTTGATGTGCACGGTGGCGCCCTTGATCCCGGCGACTTCGCCGGCCGACAGTTCCATGATGGTGGCGTCGAAACCGCGCTTGTCAGCCCAGCGCAGGTACATGCGCAGCAGGATGTTGGCCCAGTCCTGGGCTTCGGTGCCGCCGGAACCGGCCTGGATGTCCAGGTAGGCGTTGTTCATGTCCATCTCGCCGCTGAACATGCGACGGAATTCCAGCTTGGCGAGGTTCTCGTCGAGGCGTGTCAGCTCGGCGACGACATCGCCGACCGCGCCTTCATCGTTCTCTTCGACAGCCATGTCCAGCAGGTCGCGGCAATCGGCCAGGCCGCTGGACAACTCGTCCAGGGTCTCGACGATCTGCGCCAGCGCAGAACGCTCGCGGCCCAGCTCCTGGGCGTACGAAGGGTTGTTCCAGACATTCGGATCTTCAAGCTCGCGATTGACTTCGGTCAGACGCTCATGCTTTTGATCGTAGTCAAAGATACCCCCGAATAGTTTCGGAGCGCTCGGACAGGTCCTTGATGGTGTTAAGGATCGGGTTGATTTCCATGGCGGGCAGCACTCGTTGGCGAACTTTTGAAAGCCGGCGAGTATAACGTAATCAAGCGCCAGCGGCAGCCCGCCTGGCGGCTTTAGGGGCAATGATACTCAGGGGTGGGTCAACACGGACCTGTGGCGAGGGAGCTTGCTCCCGCTGGGCTGCGCAGCAGCCCCAAAAGGAGCGACTCAACTCATCTGATACACCGAGCCGCCTGGTTTCAGGTCTGCTGCGCAGCCCAACGGGAGCAAGCTCCCTCGCCACAAAACTCATCTGATACACCGAGCCGCCTGGTTTCAGGTCTGCTGCGCAGCCCAGCGGGAGCAAGCTCCCTCGCCACAAAAGCAATCTCGCCAGGCTAGGGGTTATTCGAAGCCCACCCGATTCCGCCCATTGTGCTTGGCCAGGTACAACCCCTTGTCCGCCGCCGAGATCAGTTGCCGGCAATCGCCACCTTGCTGCGGCGTGATGGTCGAGACGCCAATGCTGATGGTCAGGTTCTCGCCGCCGTCAGGCGTGGTATGGGGGATTTTCAGGGCGACGACGCCCTGGCGCAGTTTCTCGGCCATTAGCCGGGCGCCGCCCGGCGAGGTGCCGGGCAGGACCAGGGCAAACTCCTCGCCGCCGTAACGGGCTGGCAAGTCGGATGGACGGCTGCACGCCTCGCGGATCGCCGTGGCGACCTTGCGCAGCGCTTCGTCGCCCTCCAAGTGGCCGAAGTTGTCGTTGTAGGCCTTGAAGTAGTCCACATCGATCATCAGCAGCGACAGTTGGCTCTGGTCGCGCATCGCCCTGCGCCATTCCAGCTCCAGGTATTCGTCGAAGTGCCGGCGATTGGACAGGCCGGTCAGGCCGTCGGAGTTCATCAAGCGTTGCAGCACCAGGTTGGTGTCGAGCAGTTGCTGCTGGCTGACCCGCAGTGCCCGATAGGCCGCGTCGCGTTGCAACAGCATCATGTAGGAACGCGAGTGATAGCGGATGCGCGCCACCAGTTCGATGTTGTCCGGCAACTTGACCAGGTAGTCGTTGGCCCCGGCAGCGAACGCCGCACTCTTGACCAGCGGGTCCTCCTTGGTGGACAGGACAATGATCGGGATATCGCGGGTGGCCGGATGGTTACGGTACTCGCGCACCAGGCTCAGGCCATCCAGGCCGGGCATCACCAGGTCCTGGAGAATCACCGTCGGCTTGATGCGAACCGCATGGGCGATGGCCTGGTGAGGGTCGGAGCAGAAGTGGAAGTCGATGTTGTCTTCATTCGACAGCCCGCGCCGCACCGCCTCGCCAATCATCGCCTGGTCGTCAACGAGCAAGACCATGGCGGCGTTTTCTTCGCGCTTGAATTCGTCGAGCTGCAGATCATTCATGGTGGCTTACCTGAGTACGGCCTGAGGCAACGCGGGCGGAATTCTTCATGGGGTAAAAATCTCCAACAACCGTGGCGCGATAGCGTCCAGGGCGAGAATATGGACGGCGGCGTCGATGGCGGCCGCCGCTTTGGGCATCCCGTACACCGCGCTGCTGCGCTGGTCCTGGGCAACGGTCACATAGCCCTGCTGGCGCATGAGTTTAAGCCCTTGTGCACCGTCGCGGCCCATGCCGGTGAGCAATACGCCCACCGCGTCACCGCTCCAGTACTGGGCAACACTTTCAAAAAACACGTCGATGGAGGGCCGGTAGATCTCGTTCACCGGCTCGGCGGTGTAGGCCAGGGTGCCGTCCTTCAACAAACGCAGATGATGGTTGGTCCCGGCCAGCAACACCGTGCCACTTTGCGGCGTCTCGCCGTGCCGGGCCAGGCGCACCGTGTGGCCCGACACGCTGCCCAGCCACTCGGCCATGCCTGCGGCGAACACCTCGTCCACATGCTGGACCAGCACGATGGCCGGGGCAAAGTCACGCGGCAGCGCCTTGAGCAGCACTTCCAGCGCCGCCGGCCCGCCCGCCGACGACCCGATGGCCACCAGGCTCTTGCGCGACACTGCCGCACGCTGCGCCGCCGGCGCGGGGCGCTCATGCTTGTTGCGTTCACCGATCAGCCAGCCGATGTTGGTGATCTTGCGCAACAGCGGTGCCGCCGCGTCCGCCGGGTTACCGACGCCCAGGGCCGGGGTATCGACCACATCCAGCGCGCCATGGCCCATGGCCTCGAACACTCGGTGGACATTCTGCTGGCTGTCCCCGGTGACAATCACGATCGCGCAGGGGCTGTCGGCCATGATCCGCCGGGTGGCCTCCACACCATCCATGATCGGCATGAGCAAATCCATCAGGATCAGGTCCGGGGTGTACTCGGCGCAACGCTGCACCGCCTCGGCCCCGTTGGCCGCCACCCAGACCAGTTGATGCGCCGGCTCGAACGCCAGGGCCCGGCGCAGGGCCTCGACCGCCAGGGGCATGTCATTGACGATGGCGATCTTCAAGCGCGCGCCCCTCCGATCAATTCGACCACGGCATCAAGCAAGGCGTCGTCATGGAAACTCGCCTTGGCCAAATAATAGTCGGCGCCGGCGTCGAGGCCACGGCGACGATCTTCTTCACGATCCTTGTAGGACACCACCATCACCGGCAGCGATTGCAGTCGGTTGTCACGCCGCAACAGCGACACCAGCTCGATGCCGTCCATGCGCGGCATGTCGATGTCTGTGATCAGCAAATCGAAATCCTCCGAGCGCAATGCGTTCCAGCCGTCCATGCCATCCACCGCCACGGCGACGTCGTAGCCGCGATTGAGCAACAACTTGCGTTGCAGCTCGCGCACGGTCAGGGAATCGTCCACCACCAGGATCCGCTTGCGCGGGGCCTGGGCCTGGTTCTGCCGGGCGATGCGCTCCAGGCGTCCGGTATCGAGCAACTTGTCCACCGAACGCAGCAGGTCTTCGACATCGACAATCAACACCACTGAGCCGTCGTCGAGCAAGGCCCCGGCGGAAATGTCCTGGACCTTGCCCAGGCGCTCGTCCAGGGGCAGGACCACCAGGGTTCGCTCGCCGATGAAGCGCTCCACCGCCACGCCGTAGATCGTCTCGCGCTCGCGAATCACCACGACCTTGAGGGTTTGGTTGCTGCCTTGCGTCGCCGGGCGATTGAGCAACTGGCTGGCGGCCACCAGCCCGATATGCCGGCCTTCGTGCCAGAAATGCTGGCGGCCTTCGACCTGAACGATGTCTTCCGGCGCCAGGTCGCACATGCGTTCGATGTGGGCCAGGGGAAAGGCGTACGCTTCATCGCCGACTTCCACCACCAGGCTGCGCACCACCGACAGCGTCAGCGGCACCTCAAGATGGAAACGACTGCCCTCGCCCGCCGTCTGCTCCAGCACCACCGCGCCGCGCAGTTGCCGGACCATGTGCTGGACCGCGTCCAGGCCGACGCCGCGCCCGGACACTTCGGTGACCTTGTCGCGCAAGCTGAAACCGGGCAGGAACAGGAAAGTCAGCAGTTCCTCTTCGCTCAGGCTGGCGGCGGTTTGCTCAGGGGAAAGGCCGCGCTCGACGATGCTGCGGCGCACCCGTTCCAGGTCCACCCCGGCGCCATCGTCCGCCAATTCCAGGACCAGCAGGCCGGCCTGATGGGAGGCGCGCAGGCGGATCACGCCTTCGGCAGGCTTGCCGGCCAGTATCCGTTGTTCCGGGGGTTCGATGCCGTGGTCCACGGCGTTGCGCAGCAAGTGGGTCAGTGGCGCTTCGAGCTTTTCCAGTACATCGCGGTCGACCTGGGTTTTCTCGCCTTCAATCTCCAGGCGCACCTGTTTGTCCAGGCTGCGGCCCAGGTCACGGACCATGCGTGCCTGACCCGAAAGCACATCGGCGAATGGGCGCATGCGGCAGGCCAGCGCCGTGTCGTACAGCACCTGCGCCCGCTGACTGGCCTGCCAGGCGAACTCATCCAGCTCGGCGGTTTTCTGCGCCAGCAATTGCTGGGTTTCGGCGAGCAAACGGCGGGCATCGCCAAGGGCTTCCTGGGCTTGCAGGCTCAGGGCATGGTCCTTGAGGTGTACATTCAGCTCTTCAAGGGCACGCAAACCGGTGCTTTGCTGGCGCTTGAGCCGCTGCATCGTCGCCAGCCAGGGCTTGAGGCGCTGAGTCTCCACCAGGGACTTGCTCGACAGATCGAGCAAGCTGTTGAGGCGTTCGGCCGTGACCCGCAAGACCCGCTCGCCGCCTTCGGTGACCCGTTTGCGCTGGGGGGCCGGCTCCGTTGCCGGAGGCGGTTCCACGTCCGGCAGCTCGATGCGTAGCGGCTCGACCGCTGTCTCGACGCTGGGTAAGACCACTGCCGGGGCCTGTGGCGCGTTGGGATCAAGCAGCCGCCCCATCAACGCCACATAGGCGTCGATATCCGGGGCACCGACGCTGTTGCCCGGGGTGGCGATGCGCATCAGCAGGTCAGTACCTTGCAGCAAGGCATCGATGTGTTCAGCGCCCAGCACCAGGCGCTGCTCTTGGGCGCTGACCAGGCAATCTTCCATCACATGGGCCACGCTGACGCCAGCGTCCACCCCGACAATGCGTGCCGCGCCCTTGAGGGAATGCGCCGCGCGCATGCACGACTCCAGGTAATCGGCCTGGGTCGGATCGCGCTCCAGGGCCAGCAGGCCGGCACTCAGCACCTGGACCTGGGCTTCGGCTTCCAGGCTGAACAGCTCCAGCAACGAGGCGTCGCGCATCTGGTCAGGGGTCATGACAGGCTCCGAGCCACGGCGGACAGCAGTTGTTCTTCATCCAGCCAGCGCAGGCTGCGGCCCTTGAAGGGCAGCACACCACGGGTGTACTTGCCCGTCGATTGCGAAGCGCTCGCCAGGACGCGTTCATCGATGGCGTGGATGCCGTCGACCTCATCCACCGGCACCACCACCGGCCCGCCCTTGGCCGCGACAATCAACATGCGCGGCATCACCCGTGCGCCGGAAAGCACCGCTGTGCCGGGTTCCAGGTCCAACAGCTCCACCAGCGACAGGCAGGCCACCAGCGCCCCGCGTACATTCGCCACCCCCAACAAGGCCCGCGAGCGCTGGTGGGGCAAGGAATGGATCGGCTGCAACGGCGCCACTTCCACCAGGCTGCGCGTCGTCAGGCCCAGCCATTCCTCGCCGAGGCGGAACATCAACAGCGAGCGCGTGACCGCATCGGTGTCCGCGGGGGCAAGAGACAGATCCCGCTGATCCTGCGGCAAGGCATAACGGTCGAGCAGCCGGGTGGCGGCCGCCGAATACACCGAGCAATTGCGGCAGTGAATATGCTCGACCAACAACGGACAGGATTTGTCGCCATGCACGCCGATGCGATTCCAGCAGTCGTCGATAGCCTGGGCATCGTCATGGGTAACGGTGTAAGAAGCCGAACCGCTCATCGTTTGTGCTCACTGTCTGCCGCGCGCCCGCTACGGGCGGCGCGTTCCTGCAATCGACGGGCTCCGGCCGCGTCTCCCTGGGAAGCCAGCAGCGCCGCCAGATGCACCAGGGCCTCGGCGTGTTGCGGTTCAAGATAAAGCGCCTTGCGATAAAAACCCTGGGCTTCAAGGGCGCTGCCAGCCATGTCGCTGAGCAGGCCCAACCAATAGAACACCTGGGCGTTTGGCGCGTGGCTGCGCAAGTAGGCCTCGCAGGCCACGCGGGCCTCGGCGCTTTTGCCACCGTTGGCCAGGGCAGCAATATTGGCCAGCAAGGCCGCAGCGTCACTGCTTTTGGGTTCGGCAATCGGCGTCACGCTTGCCGCAAACGGCCGCGGCCGAATCACCGGCGGGACAACGCGGGGCGGTGGCTGACGAACCGGCAGCGGGGTCGGCATCAAGGCCGGCAACGGTTGCGGCTCGGGTGCCCCCTGGCGGCTGAAGGCGAACGATTGGGCAATCCCGATCGAGCGCATGCCCAATCGGCCCAGCAAGCTGCCCTCGGCAGGGCCGATAAACAGCACACCGTCCTGATGGGTCAGGCGCTTGAGCACCTCGAACACCTGCTGCTGGGTCGGCTGGTCGAAATAGATCAGCAAGTTGCGACAGAACACAAAGTCGTAAGGAGCCTCGTTCACCAACAAGGCCGGATCCAGCAGGTTGCCCACTTGCAAACGCACCTGTTCGCGCACCCGCTCGCTGAGGCGGTAGCCCTCGTCTTCGGCGTCGAAGTAGCGCTCGCGAAAACCCAGCTCCGCGCCACGGAAGGAATTCCTGCCGTAACGCGCTTCCCTGGCCCGCGCCACCGACAGCGGGCTGACATCCAGGCCGTCGACCTTGAACTGATGTGGCCCCAGGCCCGCGTCGAGCAAGGCCATGGCAATCGAATAAGGTTCTTCGCCGGTGGAACACGGCAAGCTGAGGATGCGCAGCGCGCGCAGGTGCTTGATCTCGGCCAGGCGCTTGACGGCCAGCCTGGCGAGGGTGGCGAAGGATTCGGGGTAGCGGAAGAACCAGGTCTCCGGGACGATCACCGCTTCGATCAGCGCCTGCTGCTCCGGGGCCAAATGCTGCAGGGCCTGCCAATACTCATCGGCGGTTCGCCCGGGCACGGCACTGATCCGTTGGCGCACGGCCCGCTCGATGATCGCGGTGCCGACGGAGGTCACATCCAGGCCGATGCGCTCCTTGAGAAAATCGAAAAAACGCTGGTCGTTGTTCATGGCGTTGCCCCGAGGTCGTCGAGGTCCAGCGGCGGCGCAGGAAACAGCAGCGCCCGAACGGATTCATCGAGCAGGTCATTGACCCGCACCCATTGCAGCAACCCCTGGGCATCTTCGCGTACCGGGCCGAGGTACGGCGCCTGCCGGTTGTCCAGGCCATAGGGTTTGAAATCGGCCGGGTCACAGCGCACGGTGTCGGTCGCCTGTTCCAGGATCAGGCCCAGCACCTGCCCCGTTTGTTGCGCGTCGCCCTGATAGCGCACCAGCACCAGTCGCGTACTGGTCCGGGCCTCGGCGCTCTGGCCAAAGGTCAGGGCGCACAGGTCGATCACCGGCACCACCGTGCCACGCCAGGCAAACACCCCCGCCACCCAGGACGGCGCCCGGGCGATCGGTTTGAGGGGCAGGCGCGGCAGCACTTCCACCACATCGATGGCCTGCAGGGCGTAACGTTCGTTGCCGATGCAGAACACCAGGAACAACGACTGGCGGGCCGTCGGTGCGGCGCCACGCCGGGTCTCGAGTTCACCCATCAGACTTTGAAACGCGAGACGCCGCTGCGCAGCCCTACGGCTACCTGGCTCAGCTCGTCGATGGCGGAACTGGCCTGGCGCAGGGACTCCACGGTCTGGCTGCTGGCATCGCCCAGTTGCACCAGGGCGTGGTTGATCTGCTCGGCACCGGTGGCCTGGGCCTGCATGCCTTCGTTGACCATCAACACCCGCGGTGCCAGGGCCTGGACCTGATGGATGATCTGCGACAGTTGCTCACCCACCTGTTGCACTTCGGCCATGCCTCGGCGCACTTCTTCGGAGAACTTGTCCATGCCCATCACGCCGGCCGATACCGCGGACTGGATCTCGCGCACCATCTGCTCGATGTCATAGGTCGCCACGGCGGTCTGGTCGGCCAGGCGTCGTACTTCAGTGGCGACCACGGCGAAACCACGACCGTACTCACCGGCCTTTTCGGCCTCGATGGCCGCGTTGAGGGACAACAGGTTGGTCTGGTCGGCCACTTTGACGATGGTCACCACCACTTGGTTGATGTTGCCGGCCTTCTCGTTGAGGATCGCCAGCTTGGCGTTCACCAGATCGGCGGCACCCATCACCGAATGCATGGTTTCCTCCATGCGCGCCAGGCCTTGCTGGCCGGAGCCAGCGGCCACCGAGGCCTGGTCTGCGGCGGTGGACACTTCAGTCATGGTGCGCACCAGGTCTCGGGAGGTGGCGGCGATTTCCCGGGAGGTCGCGCCGATCTCAGTGGTGGTGGCGGCGGTTTCGGTGGCCGTGGCCTGTTGCTGGCGCGAGGTCGCAGCGATCTCGGTGACCGAGGTGGTGACCTGCACGGATGAACGCTGGGCCTGGGACACCAGTGAGGTCAGCTCGGCCATCATGTCGTTGAAGCCGGTTTCCACGGCACCGAATTCGTCTTTGCGCGCCAGGTTCAGGCGCCCGCTCAGGTCGCCGCTGCGCATGATCTCGAGGATCTCGACGATGCGGTTCATCGGCCCCATGATCGCCCGCATCAGTAACAGGCCACAGAGTACGGCGACGACCAGCGCGACCAGTAACGACAGGCCCATGGCGACCTTGGCCGCCGTTACCGCATCGCCAATGGTCTGGGTGGCACTTTGCGCCAGTTCGCGATTGCGCTCGATGATCTGGTTCAAGTGCCCGCGGCCGTCGAGCCACGCCTTGGTCAGCTCTGTGTTCAACGCCAGTCGCGCCCCTTCGTAATCCTTGCGCTGATACAGGTCCAGGACCTTCGCCAAGGCCTTGTTGAAATCCTGGTGATTGACTTCGAACTCGTCGAAAGAGACTTGGTCGGCCGGGGCCTGGATCAGTTTCTGATAGTTCTGTATTTCTTCGCGCAGGTGCTGCTCGAAGCCCTGGTAGCGGGCCTTGTCCTCAGCGGTGATTTCCCGGTTACCCGAAAGGCCGACGATCTGCTGGGTCAAGACGTAGCTGTCCACCCAGCCACCGCGAATCATGGAGCTGTAATACACCCCGGGCACCGCATCGACCCGGACGTTTTCTTCACTGTCCTCGATCTTCAACAACCGTGAGTACGAGACAACCACCATCAACAGCATGATGGCGATGATCACCGCAAAACTCGCCAGGATGCGTTGGCGCAATGTCCAATTCTTCACAGTAAAACCTCGGGCACTTGAAAATGCTGGGGAGTATAGCCGAGGGTTGCGTGGTGACTTAAGGGCGGCGTGGGGCGAAGGCAAGGTTCATTAATCGCCCAGGGCCAGATGAGAGCCCTGTGGCGAGGGAGCTTGCTCCCGCTGGCGTGCGGAGCACGTCCAAACGGACCGACGCGGTATGAGCTGACCCACCGCATCGGCTGGTTTGGGGCGGCTGCGCCACCCAGCGGGAGCAAGCTCCCTCGCCACAGGGGGTTGCGCCCTTCTGTGGGAGCCTGCTCGCGATGGCGGTGGATCAGGGAATAGCGCTGGGGCTGTTCTAGGCGGTCGCCTGGCGCACCTGTTTTTCCAGTTCCACTTTCAACCCCGGCTCCAATTTGAGTTGGCGCGCCAGTTCATCGAGGTAGGACTTCTCCATGAAGTTTTCCTCGTCCACCAGCATTACGCTGGCGATGTACATTTCTGCCGCCATCTCCGGGGTGCTGGCGGCGCGGGCGACGTCGGTGGGGTCCAGGGGCTTGTTGAGTTCGGCGTGCAGCCAGTGTTGTAGTTCCTGGTCGTTGTCGAGCTTGGTGAACTCGCCTTCGATCAACTGCCGCTCGCGCTCGTCCACATGGCCGTCGGCCTTGGCCGCCGCCACCAGCGCCTTGAGGATCGCCTGGCTGTGCTGCTCGACCTGCGCCGGGGGTACACGGTCGAGGGTCTGCGGTTCGGATCTCGGCGCGGTGCCTTGCTGGGCCTGCCAGTTGCCGTAGGCCTTGTAGGCGATCACGCCCAAGGCTGCGAGACCGCCATAAGCCAAGGCCTTGCCGCCGAAGCTGCGGGCTTTCTTGTTGCCCAGCAACAGGCCCATGGCCCCGGCGGCCAGTGCCCCGCCGCCCGCGCCGGAAAGCATCCCGCCCAGGTTGCCGGAGCCGCCGAGCAATCCACCCAGACCGCCGGATGACTTGCCTTGGGACCCGCCAGCCTTGTTCTGCAACATTTCCTGGCCGGACTTGAGAAGCTGATCGAGCAATCCACGGGTGTTCATTTGTTGTCTCCACCTATTCGGGTCAACTTAAGGCCACCAGCGTAGATCGAAAGTGCCCCGGCGCCGTTGGCGAGATTGCTTCCAGATGTTGCCTGGCTCATTCAAAGACACACTTACCTACCCTTCTAAAAAAACGATATACACTCCAGCACATTGATAAAACCGCCTTCCGGGTATTCGACCATGATGACCCTGCGCCAGATCCGCCATTTCATCGCTGTGGCCGAAACCGGCTCGATCTCCGCCGCTGCGCAAACGGCGTTCATTTCCCAGTCGACCTTGACCCTGGCCATCCAGCAACTGGAGCAGGAAATCGGCGTCAGCCTGTTCAACCGCCACGCCAAAGGCATGACCCTGACCCATCAGGGTCATCAATTCCTGCGCCAGGCCCATTTGATCCTGGCTACGGTCGACAACGCCAAGCGCAGCCTGCAACAGAGCACCGACCAGGTCGCCGGCCAAGTCACCATCGGCGTCACCAGCCTGGTCGCCGGCTATTACCTGGCGGACCTGCTGACCCGTTTCCAGCGCGCCTATCCCAACGTGGAAATCCGGGTGATGGAGGACGAGCGGCCCTACATCGAGCATTTGCTGGTCAGCGGCGAAATCGACGTCGGGGTGTTGATCCTGTCCAACCTGGAAGACCGCCATGCCTTGCAGACCGAAGTGCTGACGCATTCACCACACCGCTTGTGGCTGCCGGCGCAGCACCCATTGCTGGAACACGACAGCATCAACCTGGCCGACGTGGCCCGCGAGCCGCTGATCCAGCTGAACGTCGATGAAATGGACCGTAACGCCCAACGCCTGTGGCGCGGTGCCGGCCTGCAACCGAAGATCACCCTGCGTACGGCATCGACCGAAGCGGTGCGCAGCCTGGTGGCGGCGGGGTTGGGCGTGTCGATCCAGCCGGACATGACCTACCGGCCTTGGTCGCTGGAGGGTGACATCATCGAAGCACGACCGATTGCCGACCTCAACCAGACCCTCGACGTCGGCCTGGCCTGGCGCCGGGGCACGGCGCGACCGGCGTCGGTCGACCCGTTCCTGGCCGTCGCCCGGGAGCAGCCTCATGGCGGGCGCAAGCCATCTATTTAATCGAACGCAGCCTTGAGTATTTCGAATTTGTCGGCCTTGAGGCTGAGCACTAGTCTTGCTGCATCACCCCATTCCATTGTGGGAGCGAGCAAGCTCGCCCCCACAGGTTCGGTGTTTCAACCGACATAAAAAGAGAAATCGGACATGGCTGGTATGCAAACCCCGTTGTGCACCGCGTTGCTGATCGACGGGGAACTCGTTCCCGGTGCAGGCATTGTCGAGCCGATTCTCAACCCGGCCACCGGCGAAGTGGTGGCTCACATCGCCGAGGCCAGCACTGAACAGGTGGAAGCCGCGATCCTCGCCGCCCATCGCGCCTTCGACGGCTGGTCGCGCACCACGCCGCAACAACGCTCGAACCTGCTGCTGGACATTGCCAGCGCCATCGAAAAGAACGCCGATGAACTGGCCCGCCTCGAATCCCTGAACTGCGGCAAGCCGCTGTACCTGGCGCGCCAGGACGACCTCAGTGCGACGGTGGATGTATTCCGTTTCTTCGCTGGCGCCGTGCGCTGCCAGACCGGCCAGCTCAGTGGCGAATACCTGCCCGGCTACACCAGCATGGTGCGCCGCGACCCGATTGGCGTGGTGGCGTCCATCGCACCATGGAACTACCCGATCATGATGGCCGCGTGGAAAATCGCCCCGGCCCTGGCCGCCGGCAATACGCTGGTGTTCAAGCCGTCGGAACACACACCGCTGTCGATCCTGGCCCTGGCGCCGACACTGGCGCAGATCCTGCCTCGAGGCGTCATCAATATCCTCTGCGGGGGCGGCGAAGGGGTGGGCAGCCATCTGGTCAGCCATCCCAAGGTGCGCATGGTCTCGCTGACCGGCGATATCGTCACCGGGCAGAAGATCCTTCAGGCGGCAGCGAAAACCCTCAAGCGCACGCACTTGGAGCTGGGCGGCAAGGCACCGGTGATCGTGTGCAACGACGCCGACATCCAGGCCGTGGTCGAAGGCGTGCGCACCTACGGTTATTACAACGCCGGGCAGGATTGCACCGCGGCGTGCCGGATCTACGCCCAAGGCGCGATTCACGATCGCCTGGTGGCCGAACTCGGTGCGGCGGTCAGCAGCCTGCGCTTTGCCGGCAAGCGCGACGCCGACAACGAGATCGGCCCGCTGATCAGCACCCGCCAGCGCGACCGCGTCGCCAGTTTCGTCGAGCGCGCCCTCGGCCAGCCGCACATCGAACGCATCACCGGCGCGGCGGTGCATTCCGGCGCCGGTTTCTACTACCAGCCCACGCTGCTGGCCGGCTGCAAGCAAAGCGATGAAATCGTCCAGCGCGAAGTGTTTGGCCCGGTGGTCACCGTGACCCGCTTCGACGAACTCAGCCAGGCGGTGGACTGGGCCAACGACTCCGAATACGGCCTGGCGTCCTCGGTATGGACGCAAAACCTGGACAAGGCCATGCAAGTGGCGGCGCGCCTGCAATACGGCTGCACCTGGATCAACAGCCATTTCATGCTGGTCAGCGAAATGCCCCACGGCGGCCTGAAGCGCTCGGGCTATGGCAAAGACCTGTCCAGTGACTCGCTCCAGGACTACAGCGTGGTGCGCCACATCATGGCCCGCCACGGCCAGCATCTGTAGATAACAGCACTACTCTAATAACAGGCCTTCAATGGCGCTTCACCCCGTTGAAACACTGCCCCGACCATAATTAAAGCAAGAGGGATTTCCATGTACGCGCACAAGACCGTATTGCTCAGTGCAATCACCACGGCGCTGCTGACCAGCGTCAGCCTCCAGGCCGCCGAACCGCTCAAGGCCGTCGGCGCCGGCGAGGGCCAACTGGATATCGTCGCCTGGCCGGGTTACATCGAACGCGGCGAAAGCGACAAGGCTTACGATTGGGTCACCGGTTTCGAGAAGGAAACCGGTTGCAAGGTCAATGTGAAAACCGCCGCCACCTCCGACGAAATGGTCAGCCTGATGACCAAGGGTGGCTACGACCTGGTCACCGCCTCGGGCGACGCCTCGTTGCGGCTGATTGCCGGCAAGCGTGTGCAGCCGATCAACACCGCGCTGATCTCCAACTGGAAAAACCTCGATCCGCGCCTCAAGGATGCACCGTGGTACGTGGTCAACCAGCAAACCTACGGCACCCCGTACCAGTGGGGCCCGAACGTGCTGATGTACAACACCGACGTGTTCAAGCAGGCGCCCACCAGTTGGAACGTGCTGTTCAGCGCCCAGAACCTGCCCGACGGCAAGCCGAACAAAGGCCGCGTGCAAGCCTACGATGGTCCGATCTACATCGCCGACGCGGCGCTGTACCTCAAGACCGCCAAGCCTGAGTTGGGCATCAAGGACCCCTACCAACTCGACGAGGCGCAGTACAAGGCCGTGCTGGAATTGCTGCGGGGCCAGCAACCGCTGATCCACCGCTACTGGCACGACACCACCGTGCAGATGAGCGATTTCAAGAACGAAGGCGTGGTGGCGTCCGGCGCCTGGCCGTATCAGGTCAACGGGCTGATGAACGAGAAGCAACCGATCGCCTCGACCATTCCCAAAGAAGGTGCCACTGGTTGGGCCGACACCACGATGTTGCACGCCGAGGCCAAGCACCCCAACTGCGCGTACAAGTGGATGGATTGGTCGCTGCAACCGAAAGTCCAGGGTGACGTCGCCGCCTGGTTCGGCTCCTTGCCGGCGGTGCCGGCGGCGTGCAAGGGCAGCGAGCTGCTGGGCGCCGAGGGCTGCAAGACCAACGGTTTCGATCAGTTCGACAAGATCGCCTTCTGGAAAACCCCACAGGCCGAGGGCGGCAAGTTCGTGCCGTACAGTCGCTGGACCCAGGACTACATTGCGATCATGGGCGGGCGCTAAAGCGCATTAACCTGTTTTGGGGGAACCTGCTTAACCCTGTGGCGAGGGAGCTTGCTCCCGCTGGCGTGCGCAGCACGCCCAAAACAGACCAACGCGGTATGACCTGACCCACCGCATCGGCTGGTTTTGGGGTGGCTGCGCCACCCAGCGGGAGCAAGCTCCCTCGCCACGGGATCGCATTCCAATCCCTGAAATTTCATACCCGCCCCGCTTTTTGGAGCCCCGCACCATGACGCTTGCAGTCCAATTCACCCAGGTATCCCGTCAGTTCGGCGATGTGAAAGCCGTTGACCGGGTTTGCATCGACATCCAGGACGGCGAGTTCTTTTCCATGCTGGGCCCATCCGGTTCGGGCAAGACCACCTGCCTGCGGCTGATCGCCGGGTTCGAACAACCCAGTGCCGGCTCGATCCGCATCCATGGCGAAGAGGCCACCGGGCTCGCGCCATACCAGCGCGACGTCAATACGGTTTTCCAGGATTACGCCCTCTTCCCCCATATGAACGTGCGCGACAATGTGGCCTACGGCCTGAAAGTCAAAGGCGTCGCCAAGGCCGAGCGCATCAAGCGCGCCGACGAAGCGCTGGAGATGGTTGCCCTGGGCGGCTACGGCGAACGCAAGCCGGTGCAGCTCTCCGGCGGCCAGCGCCAACGCGTGGCCCTGGCGCGTGCGTTGGTCAATCGCCCACGGGTGTTGCTGCTCGATGAGCCCTTGGGCGCCCTGGACTTGAAGTTGCGTGAACAGATGCAGGGCGAGTTGAAAAAGCTGCAACGCCAGCTGGGCATCACCTTCATTTTCGTCACCCACGACCAGACCGAAGCACTGTCGATGTCCGACCGCGTGGCGGTGTTCAACAAGGGCCGCATCGAACAGGTCGACACCCCACGCAACCTGTACATGAAACCGGCGACCACCTTCGTCGCCGAATTCGTCGGCACCTCCAACGTGATCCGCGGCGAGTTGGCCCGGGAACTGAGCGGTTATCCACAGCCGTTCTCGATTCGCCCGGAACACGTGCGTTTCGCCGAGGGTCCGTTGGCCAGTGGTGAGATCGAAGTCCACGGCCTGCTGCACGACATCCAATATCAGGGCAGCGCCACGCGCTACGAGTTGAAACTTGCCAACGGCCAGACCCTGAACCTCAGCCAGGCCAACACCCAGTGGCTCGACAACACGGCGCAGCACCAGACCGGCCAGCATCTGAGCGTACGCTGGGCGCGGGAGGCGATGGTCGCGCTGCACGACACCGTCAGTGGCGAGGTGTGAGATGAACACCCTGGCCATCGCTCAAACGCCCGCGCCCGGCTCACCGTTGCGACGTTTTTCCAACCTGCTGTACCGGCGCCCCAACCTGTACCTGTCGATGTTGCTGGTGCCGCCACTGATCTGGTTCGGCGCAATCTACCTGGGCTCGCTGCTGACCTTGCTGTGGCAAGGTTTCTACACCTTCGACGACTTCACCATGGCGGTCACGCCGGACCTGACCCTGGCGAATTTCGCGGCGCTGTTCCAACCGTCGAACTTCGACATCATTTTGCGCACCCTGAGCATGGCGATAGCGGTGTCCATCGCCAGCGCCATCGTCGCGTTCCCGATTGCCTATTACATGGCGCGCTACACCAGTGGCAAGACCAAGGCGTTTTTCTACATCGCGGTGATGTTGCCGATGTGGGCCAGCTACATCGTCAAGGCCTATGCCTGGACGCTGCTGCTGGCCAAGGGCGGCGTGGCGCAATGGTTCGTCCAGCACCTGGGCCTGGGGCCGGTGTTGCAGTTCGTGCTGGGGATCCCCGGCGTGGGCGGCAGCACCTTGTCCACCTCACACCTGGGGCGTTTTTTGGTGTTCGTCTACATCTGGTTGCCGTTCATGATCCTGCCGATCCAGGCGTCCCTGGAGCGTCTGCCGCCATCGCTGCTGCAAGCCTCGGCCGACCTGGGCGCCAGGCCACACCAGACGTTCATGCAGGTGATCCTGCCGCTGTCGATCCCCGGCATCGCCGCCGGCTCGATCTTCACCTTCTCGCTGACCCTGGGGGATTTCATCGTGCCGCAACTGGTGGGCCCGCCAGGCTACTTCGTCGGCAGCATGGTCTACGCCCAGCAAGGCGCCATCGGCAACATGCCCATGGCCGCGGCATTCACCCTGGTGCCCATCGTGCTGATCGCGATTTATCTATCCATCGTCAAGCGACTGGGGGCTTTCGATGCACTCTGACTCTCAAGACCGGGCCTCGTGGGGCTTGCGGATCGCGGCGTGGGGCGGGCTGGTGTTCCTGCACTTCCCAATCCTGATCATCTTCCTTTACGCCTTCAATACCGAGGACGCGGCGTTCAGCTTCCCGCCCAAGGGCCTGACCTTGAAGTGGTTCAGCGTCGCCTTCTCGCGCCCGGATGTGCTGGAGGCGATCAAGCTGTCGTTGCAGGTCGCGGCCATCGCCACGCTGATCGCCATGGTGCTTGGCACCTTGGCCTCGGCGGCGCTGTACCGGCGCGATTTCTTCGGCAAACAGGGTATTTCGCTGATGCTGATCCTGCCGATTGCCTTGCCGGGCATCATCACCGGTATCGCGCTGCTGGCGACCTTCAAGACCTTGGGCATCGAACCCGGGATGTTCACCATCGTCGTCGGCCATGCAACCTTCTGCGTGGTGATCGTCTACAACAACGTGATCGCCCGCCTGCGCCGCACCTCCCACAGTCTGATCGAGGCTTCGATGGACCTGGGCGCCGACGGCTGGCAGACCTTCCGCTACATCATCTTGCCTAACCTGGGGTCGGCACTGCTGGCTGGCGGGATGCTGGCGTTCGCGCTGTCGTTCGACGAGATCATCGTCACCACCTTCACCGCCGGCCACGAACGCACCTTGCCGCTGTGGCTGCTCAACCAGCTCAGCCGCCCCCGCGATGTGCCGGTGACCAACGTGGTGGCGATGCTGGTGATGATAGTCACGATGTTGCCGATATTGGGCGCGTATTACCTGACCCGTGGCGGTGAGAGCGTGGCCGGTAGCGGCGGGAAATAATCAACAGTGATCGCTCACTGGGGAACCGCTCCCACAGGGGACTTGGGAAAACATTCAAGAGAGGACTTGGACATGCAAACCAAACTGCTGATCAACGGCCACCTGGTAAACGGCGAAGGCCCCGGCCAGGCGGTGTTCAACCCGTCGCTGGGCCGGGTACTGGTGGAAATCAACGAGGCCAGCGAGGCCCAGGTCGATGCCGCCGTGCGCTCCGCCGATGCCGCCTTCGAAGCCTGGTCGCAAGTACCGCCCAAGGACCGCTCCCTGTTGCTGCTCAAGCTGGCTGACGCCATCGAAGCCCATGGCGAAGAACTGGCGAAGCTGGAGTCGGACAACTGCGGCAAACCCTTGAGCGCCGCGCTGAACGACGAGATCCCGGCGATTGCCGACGTGTTCCGCTTCTTTGCTGGCGCCAGCCGCTGCATGAGCGGTTCGGCGGGCGGCGAGTACCTGCCGGGGCACACTTCGATGATCCGTCGCGATCCGGTGGGCGTCATCGCCTCCATCGCGCCATGGAACTACCCGCTGATGATGGTCGCCTGGAAAATCGCCCCGGCCCTGGCGGCCGGCAATACCGTGGTGCTCAAGCCGTCGGAGCAAACCCCACTCACGGCGTTGCGCCTGGCGGAACTGGCGTCGGAAATTTTCCCGGCTGGTGTACTCAACGTGATCTTTGGCCGTGGGCAGACCGTCGGCAATCCGCTGGTCACCCACCCGAAAGTGCGCATGGTGTCGCTGACCGGCTCCATCGCCACCGGCTCGAACATCATTTCCAGCACGTCCGACAGCGTCAAGCGCATGCACATGGAACTGGGCGGCAAGGCCCCGGTGATCATTTTCGACGACGCCGATATTGACGCGGCGGTGGAAGGCATTCGCACTTTCGGTTTCTACAACGCCGGCCAGGACTGCACCGCCGCCTGCCGCATCTATGCCCAGCAAGGCATCTACGAGCAGTTCGTCGAGAAACTCGGTGCCGCGGTGGGCAGCATCAAGTACGGCCTGCAAACCGCGCCGGACACCGAAATGGGCCCGCTGATCACCGCCCAGCACCGCGACCGCGTGGCCGCTTTCGTCGAACGGGCCATCGCCCAGCCACATATCCGCCTGATCACCGGCGGCAAGGCCGTGGACGGCAACGGTTTTTTCTTCGAGCCGACGGTGCTGGCCGACGCCCAGCAGGATGACGAAATCGTCCGCCGGGAAGTCTTTGGGCCAGTGGTGTCCGTCACCTCGTTCCTCGACGAAGCACAAGTACTGGCCTGGGCCAACGATTCGGACTACGGCCTGGCCTCATCGGTGTGGACCGCCGACATTGGCCGTGCCCATCGCCTGTCAGCCCGCTTGCAATATGGCTGCACCTGGGTGAACACGCACTTCATGCTCGTCAGCGAAATGCCCCATGGCGGTCAGAAACGTTCCGGCTATGGCAAGGACATGTCCATGTATGGGCTGGAGGACTACACGGTGGTGCGGCATGTGATGTTCAAGCATTGACGACAAGACAACGTTGGCAACACATGCTCGCGCCTGCCCGGCGTTCGTCCTGCTAAGGTTTTCGTCGATCGGTGCACGCCCGCCGGTTGACGGAAATCCTGGCAGCACCTAGGGTGTCTACAACGTATACACCTTGGAGATCAGCCATGGCCTCGCCCGTTTTGTCCTTTCGTGTGGAAGAAGGTCTGGCCCAACAGCTGGACTTGCTGGCTGCCGCCACCGACCGCGACCGCCAATATCACCTCAAGCGTGCACTGGTTCGATATGTGGAAGCCGAATCCTGGCATCTGCAAGCCATCAGCGAAGGCATGGCCGATGCCGACGCTGGAAATCTGACCGATCTGGACGCCGTGAAGGCTAAGTGGGCAAAGCGTGCCGAGCATCGTACTGACCGACAAAGCACAGAGTGACCTCGACTCGATCCACGAACATTACCAAAGCGCTATCGGCGCAGAAGGCGCCGATGAGGTCATCCTCGCCATCCTGGAGACATTGCGCCAACTGCAACGCTTTCCCGGCTCGGGCCGTCCTTCGGTCGTTCCCGATATTCGAGAGCTGGTGTTGACACGCTACCCGTTCGTTGCCCCGTACCGGCTCGAGCAGGGACAACTGCAAGTCCTGCGGATACTGCACCAGCGCACCGAACGTCCCCAGGACTGGTCGGTGGAGTGATGTCGGCCGGCGCGCCTGCCCCGACCGCTCACCTGCGCCAGGCTTCAAAACCGCGAAACACTCCTCATCGCATCCACCAGATAGCGCATGGCGATGCGGTCGTTTTCCGACAACTCCCGATAGCGCTCCACCAGTCTCAATTCTTCAAGGCTGAGCCGGCGTGTCCTGCGCGGGTTGGTCAGGCCTGGAAAGATCCCCAGCATTTCGGTAATGCCCTGTATTTTTGTCATGAGTTGTCCTTCTTTACGTCGAGGTTGACCTGATAGCGCCGTCTGAACCCGGGTTAGATCGTCTATCACGCTAAAGAATAGGGAGGATTCAAAGCGTGAAAAGGGAGTTTTAGAGTAATTAGTCAAAAAATGCCGCAATCCTTATAAAAAAAGAAATAACTGTAAGAAAATTTGACCAGGCCACGCTTTCCTTGCTCTCAAAGCCTGTATTTCCCCTATGATTTTGCGCCTCGGTGAACCGATCCAGCTCTCAGGTATCTGTTCTAACGTTCGTCGCGTTTGGCCAAAGGCATGTCCGAACTCTTTTATCAGTCTTTGTTGCCAGGATCGGCTCGGGATTGTTTCGAGAAAGGTTGTATTTATGCACCGCAGGAATCTGCTCAAGGCCTCCATGGCCTTCGCCGCCTACACCGGGCTTTCAGCCTCAGGCCTCATGGCAGCACGCGCCTGGGCCGCCGATCAGACTGCCGACGGCGAAGCCCGTCCTTTCGACTTCAACGGTTTGAAAGATCAAGCCCGACGGCTGGCCGAGAGCCGCTATGTCGACACCAAGCAAGTCCTGCCAGAAACCCTGGCCCTGATGTCTCCGCTGCAGTTCAACGCCATCCAGTACGACGTCAACCACTCGCTGTGGAATGACCTGGACGGGCGGCAACTGGATGCGCAGTTCTTCCACGTCGGCATGGGCTTCAAGCAGCCGGTGCGCATGTACAGCGTCGATCCGAAGACGCGTATGGCCCGTGAGGTGCACTTCCGTCCGGAACTGTTCAACTATCAGAAAACCACGGTCAACACCGCGCAATTGAAGGGTGACCTGGGCTTCGCCGGCTTTCGCGTCTTCAAGGCGCCGGAACTGGATCGGCACGACATCGTTTCGTTTCTGGGGGCCAGCTACTTCCGCGCCGTGGATGCCAGTGGCCAGTACGGGCTGTCGGCCCGCGGTTTGGCCATCGACACCTACGCCAAGCAACGCGAAGAATTCCCGGACTTCACCAAGTTCTGGTTCGAAACCCCGGAAAAGAACAGCACCCGGTTCGTGGTCTATGCCCTGCTCGACTCCCCCAGCGCCACCGGAGCCTATCGGTTTGACATCGATTGCCAGCCAACCCGGGTAGTGATGGAGATCGACGCGCACATCAATGCCCGTACCGCCATCGAGCAACTGGGTATCGCGCCCATGACCAGCATGTTCAGCTGTGGCACCGTCGAACGGCGCATGTGCGACACCATTCACCCGCAAATCCACGATTCCGACCGGCTGGCCATGTGGCGCGGCAACGGCGAGTGGGTGTGCCGTCCGTTGAACAACCCCGCCACCTTGCAATTCAACGCCTTCGCCGACAAGGACCCGAAAGGTTTCGGCCTGGTGCAGACCGACCACGACTTTGCCAGCTACCAGGACACTGTGGACTGGTACAGCAAGCGCCCAAGCCTGTGGGTCGAACCGACGACGGCCTGGGGCGAAGGCTCGGTCGACTTGCTGGAGATTCCTACCACCGGCGAAACCCTGGACAACATTGTCGCGTTCTGGACGCCGAAAAAACCGGTGGCCGCCGGCGACTCGCTGAACTATGGCTACAAGCTCTACTGGAGCGCGCTGCCGCCGGTCAGCACGGACCTGGCCCGCGTCGACGCCACCCGCTCAGGCATGGGCGGTTTCATCGAAGGCTGGGCACCGGGCGAGCATTACCCGACCGTCTGGGCACGTCGTTTCGCCGTGGACTTCAGCGGCGGCGGCCTCGACCAACTACCGCCGGGCACCGGCATCGAACCGGTGGTGACCTGCTCCCACGGCGAAGTGAAGGACTTCAATGTGCTGGTGCTGGATGCGATCAAGGGCTACCGCATTACCTTCGACTGGCACCCGACCGACGACAGTGTGGAGCCGGTGCAGATGCGCCTGTTCATTCGCACCAAGGACCGCACCTTGAGCGAGACCTGGTTGTACCAGTACTTCCCGCCGGCGCCGGATAAGCGCAAGTATCCCTGATCGTTATCCAGCGACTGGGCTTGCTCGCGATGAGGCAAGTACAGGCACCGGCATTTCAGCCAGACAAGCAAAAGCCCCGGCCAACCCGACCGGGGCTTTGTTTTATCCCTCACTCAATCGCGCAAATCCGACTCGTGAATCGGCTGGTCCCGATGCGTTGCCCGCTGGTACTGCGCGGGCCACGTGGCCTTGCGTCCGCCCAGGTCATCGTCGGCATGCAGGGCCCAGTACGGATCGCGCAACAATTCGCGGGCCAGGAAGATGATATCGGCCTGGCAGGTGCGCAGGATGTGTTCGGCCTGGGCTGGTTCGGTGATCATGCCGACGGTGCCGGTGGCGATTTCCGACTCCTTGCGCACCCGCTCGGCAAAGCGCGTCTGGTAACCCGGGCCGGTGGGAATTTCCGCATTGGCGGCCGTGCCACCCGATGACACATCGATCAAATCCACTCCCAGGGCCCTGAACCGCCGTGCCAGCTCCACGGTTTCGTCCGGGTTCCACCCGTCCTCGACCCAATCGGTGGCAGAAACGCGAACGAACACCGGCAGTTCTTCAGGCCATACGGCCCGCACCGCTTCGGTGACTTGCAGCACGAGGCGGATGCGATTCTCGAACGAGCCGCCATATTGATCGCGCCGCTGATTGCTCAAGGGCGAGAGGAACTGATGCAACAGATAACCATGGGCCGCGTGGACCTCAACCACCTTGAAGCCGGCCGTGAGAGCACGCTTGGCCGAGTCCACGAAGGCCTGGATCACCCCGGCGATCTGCCCTTCGTCCAGTTGGACCGGCTGGGTGTGCTGCGGGTCGAAGGCAATCGGCGATGGGCCAACCGGCACCCAACCGCCGTCAGCCGGTTTTACGCTGCCATGCTTGCCCAGCCAGGGTCGCCAGGTGCTGGCCTTGCGTCCGGCATGGGCCAGTTGTATGCCCGGCACGGCCCCTTGGGCGGTGATGAACCGGGTGATGCGTTGCAAGGGTTCGATCTGTTCATCATTCCACAGCCCCAGGTCCTGGGCAGTGATGCGACCGTCGGCGGTGACGGCGGTGGCTTCGGTGAACACCAGGCCGGCACCGCCCACGGCACGGCTGCCCAAGTGCACCAGGTGCCAATCGTTGGCCAGGCCATCGGTGCTCGAATACTGGCACATCGGCGATACCGCGATGCGATTGGGCAGGGTCAATTGGCGAAGGGTATAGGGTTCCAGCAGCAGACTCATGGGGCACCTCTCGAATCAGTGGGCAGGCTCCAGGGTTCTGTTTGAAAAGTCGACGTGTGACAAAAGGTGCAACACCCGCCCCCGCGGGCAAAAAATTCGACAAGACGTCACAAGGGCTATCAAGCAGTGCTTAGAGCCTAGTCGACAACCCGCAGGGACGGAGGGTTCAGAACTTAAAAACCGACGGTGTGACGCAAGCGCCTCCCCCTGTGGCGAGGGAGCTTGCTCCCGCTGGGCTGCGCAGCAGCCCCCTCTCAAGCTCACTCAATCAACCTGATCCACCGCGTCGCCAGGTTCTAGGGCCGCTGCGCGCCCCAGCGGGAGCAAGCTCCCTCGCCACGGGAATTGGGCACGGCGTGGGTTAAGGGAATGCCTCGAATCGGTGTCAGCTTCAAGAGCAAATCGGTTGGTCGACCGGAATGCTTTTGAGCTTTTGAGCTTTTGAGCTTTTGAGCTTTTGAGCTTTTGAGCTTTTGAGCTTTTGAGCTTTTGGGCTTTTGAGCTTTTGGGCTTTTGTGGCGAGGGAGCTTGCTCCCGCTGGGCTGCGCAGCAGCCCCCTCTCAAGCTCACTCAATCAACCTGATCCACCGCGTCGCCGGGCTCCAGGGCCGCTGCGCGCCCCAGCGGGAGCAAGCTCCCTCGCCACAAAGGCCCATCGGCTAGCGCGGTTCGATATGGGCAATCATCAACTGCACCGTTTCCTGGCCGCGGAACTCGTTGAGGTCGAGCTTGTAGGCCAGTTCCACCCAGCGCACGGTAGGGTTGGGCCAGATCTCGCGGTCGATGCCGAAGGCAATGCCGTCGAGCTTCACCGAGCCGCACTCGCTCTTGAGAATGACCTTCAGGTGCCGTTCGCCCACCACGCGTTGTTCGACCAACTGGAACACACCATGGAACATCGGCTCCGGGAAATGCTGGCCCCAGGGACCGGCATGGCGCAGCGCCCGGGCCAGCTCGAGGTGGAATTCCTCCACCGCCAGGGTGCCATCCGACAACAGCCGGCCGGTCAGGTCTTCTTCGCGCAACTGCCGGCGCACTTCCGCATCGAACGCCTCGGCGAACAACGGAAAATTCGCTTCCGGCAGCGTCAGCCCCGCAGCCATGGCGTGACCGCCGTACTTGCTGATCAAGGTGGGATGCTGCGCCGCCACCACACTCAGCGCATCACGAATGTGAAAGCCCGGCACCGAGCGCCCCGAGCCCTTGAGCAAGCCGTCCCCGGCATCGGCAAAAGCAATGGTCGGACGGAAATAGCGCTCTTTCATCCGCGAGGCGAGAATGCCGATGACCCCCTGGTGCCACTGCGGATCGAACAGGCACAAGCCGAACGGCATCGACTCCACCGGCAGGTCCTTGAGCTGGGCCAGGGCTTCGCGCTGCATGCCCTGCTCGATGGACTTGCGGTCCTGGTTCATGCCGTCCAGTTGCGCCGCCATCTCCCGCGCCAGGGCCGGATCGTCGGTGAGCAGGCACTCGATGCCCAGGCTCATGTCGTCCAGGCGCCCTGCCGCATTCAGACGCGGCCCGAGGATAAAGCCGAGGTCGGTGGAGGTGATACGCGAAGCGTCGCGCTTGGCCACTTCCAGGATTGCCTTGATGCCGGGCCGGGCACGCCCGGCGCGAATCCGTTCCAGGCCCTGATGCACCAGGATCCGGTTATTCGCGTCCAGGGGCACCACGTCGGCCACGCTGCCCAGGGCCACCAGGTCGAGCAATTCGCCGATGTTCGGCTGAGGTGTACTGGCATACCACCCCAGGCTGCGCAGACGCGCCCGCAGGGCCATCAGCACATAGAAAATCACCCCGACACCCGCCAGGGCCTTGCTCGGGAACTCGCAGCCCGGCTGATTCGGATTGACGATGGCATCGGCTGCCGGCAGTTCGAGGCCGGGCAAGTGATGGTCGGTGACCAGCACCTGGAGCCCCGCCGCTTTCGCCGCCGCCACGCCTTCCACACTGGAAATACCGTTATCCACGGTGATCAGCAACTGCGGTTCGCGGGCCAAGGCGACTTCGACGATTTCCGGGGTCAGCCCGTAGCCATATTCGAAGCGATTGGGCACCAGGTAGTCGACATGGGCCGCACCGAGCAGGCGCAACCCGAGCATGCCCACGGTGCTGGCGGTCGCGCCATCAGCATCGAAGTCGCCCACGATCAGGATGCGTTGGCGTTGTTCCAGCGCCGTCACCAGCAGATCCACCGCGGCGTCGATCCCCTTGAGCTGCTGAAAGGGAATCAAGCGCGCCAGGCTCTTGTCCAGTTCGGCCTCGGACTGCACACCACGTGCAGCGTACAGGCGGGTCAACAGGGGCGGCAGGTCACCGAGAAATGGCAGGGTGTCGGGCAGTTGGCGGGGTTCTATGCGCATGGGGTGACGGACATTTCTCTATTTTTTGGATCCTGGACTGTGGCGAGGGAGCTTGCTCCCGCTGGGCTGCGAAGCGGCCCCTTTTTGTGGGTGCTGCGCACCCAAGCGGGAGCAAGCTCCCTCGCCACAATGAGTTCACTCAATACCGGGTCAACGGCTCAACCACGCTCGCCCAGCAACCATTGCAGCTGGACTTCATGCTGACCACGGTCGTCGGTCACGAAAATCGTGCCCTCACTGATCATCACATCCCACTTGATCACCCGGGGCATGTCCTGGGCCAGGGTTTCGAGCACTTCCTGGGGCACAGCGGCGATGTTGACGTTCTTCAGGTTCTTGACCGCCGGGATCACCTTGCCTTCCCACACCCGCAGGCTGCCGTAAGCCAGCAGGCTGGTGCGCTCGGTCCGGCGCGAGCACCAGGTCAGGCGATCGGCATCCGGCTGGCCGACTTCGATCCAGTGCAGCACACGGTCATCCAGGCTTTTTTCCCACAGCGCAGGCTCGTCGACGTCTGACAGGCCACGACCAAACGCCAGCAGCTCGTTGTACCAGAACGCGTAGGCCAGCAGACGCACGGTCATGCGCTCTTCGGTTTCCGAAGGGTGGCGGGCGATGGTCTGCTTCACATTCTCATACACATTGCGGTCGAGATCGGTGAGGTTCAGTTCAAACTTGTAAGTCGTGGACGGCTGGGCCATGAACGGGCTTCTTGATACGAGGAAAGGCGGCAAGTCTAACCGATGACGCGGGCAATCCACGAATTGCCGACCATCAACCTACGGCGACTGACGCTGGCCTATGATAAAACGCTCTATTCGTTCTGCCTTTGTCCTACAGGATCTGTCATGTCGCTTACTGCCAAACCCCTTGCCGGCGTCAAAGTCATCGAACTCGGCACCTTGATCGCCGGGCCTTTCGCCTCGCGCATCTGCGGCGAATTCGGTGCCGAAGTCATCAAGGTCGAATCGCCCGACGGCGGTGACCCCCTGCGAAAGTGGCGCAAGCTATACGAAGGCACCTCGCTGTGGTGGTTCGTCCAGGCACGCAACAAGAAGTCCCTGACTTTGAACCTCAAGCACCCTGAAGGCCTGGCGATCCTGAAAAAACTGCTCGGCGAAGCCGATATCCTGATCGAGAATTTTCGCCCCGGCGTCCTGGAAAAGCTCGGCCTGGGCTGGGATGTCCTGCACGCGCTGAACCCGAAACTGGTGATGGTGCGGCTTTCGGGCTTCGGCCAGACCGGGCCGATGAAAGATCAGCCGGGGTTTGGCGCGGTGGGCGAATCCATGGGCGGCCTGCGCTACATCACCGGCTTCGAGGACCGCCCGCCAGTGCGTACCGGGATTTCCATCGGCGACTCCATCGCCGCCCTCTGGGGCGTGATCGGCGCATTGATGGCCCTGCGTCACCGCGAGATCAACGGCGGCACCGGGCAAGTGGTGGACGTGGCCCTGTACGAGGCGATTTTCGCCATGATGGAAAGCATGGTGCCGGAGTTCGATGTGTTCGGCTTCATCCGTGAGCGCACCGGCAACATCATGCCCGGCATCACCCCCTCGTCCATCCACACCAGCTCTGACGGAAAGCACGTGCAGATTGGCGCCAACGGCGACGCAATCTTCAAGCGCTTCATGCAGATCATTGGCCGCGACGACCTGGCCAATGACCCGCAACTGGCCAGCAACGATGGCCGTGACAGCCGCCGCGACGAGCTGTACGGTGTCATCGATCGCTGGGTCAACGCGCTGCCGCTCGATAGCGTTATCGACCAATTGAACCAGGCCGGAGTGCCGGCCAGTCGGATCTTCAGCGCCGAGGATATGTTCAGCGACCCACAGTTTCTGGCCCGTGAAATGTTCCTGCAGGCCAAGTTGCCGGACGGCAAGGCGTTCAAGATGCCGGGAATCGTACCGAAACTCTCCGACACCCCGGGCACCTCCGAATGGGTCGGGCCGGCGCTGGGTGAACACAACGCACAAGTGCTCGGCGAGCTTGGCTACGATGCACAGCAGATCGCCAAGCTGCGCACCGAGGGTGCCATTTGACACACCGCAGCAGGCCGTCACAGAAGATCAGACCTGTGGGAGCGCCTGACAGAACGCGCTAAAAACGTAAAAGCCAGGCAAAAAGAAACCCCGAGAAGTGGGGAGACGACTCGGGGTTAAACGTGACCATTCATGGTCCGTACAACAAGCGACAAGCACCGGAGCACAATGCTTGCTCTTGTTGGTAAAGAGTCTGACTCGTCAGGACGTAGGAAGGTTCCCACAACCCCCCAGTCAATTCGCCCCGACCATGACCTTGTCGCGCGCCAGATTGCGCAGCGCCGCAATCACACAGGGCTCCAGGCGGCCCTCGGCAATCAATACATCGCGATGCAGGCCATCGACCACATCCGTCAACTGACGCTTGTCGGTCAATTGGGCCTGATTGAACACTCGCTCGACCATGATGGCCCCGGAGGCATTCTTCAGCGTCACCAGGCATTCGCCCTTGGCGCCGGAGGGAGTCAGCGTGACCAGATACGGGCTCAAAGCCTCACTCAGCAATAGGCTGATACTTTCCATTCGCTCACCCTTCAATAGTCCGAAAACAACTGCATGTTCACAGTAAGTGACCGTGGGCCGCAGCAGAAAGTTCGTCAGCGCACCGGACCGGCACGCCTCCAACCTGTTCAACCGAGCATGCGCGCCCAATATGACAGGCAAACAACAGCCTTCTCTTGAGGCCTTGGCGTGGTGACGGTCGGCGTCAGGCCATCAACTTGTCGCAACGGCGCCGCCGACGCCCGGCATCGGTCCAGCCCCCCAGAATGCCGCGCAACTGCCCATCAGCCCCATAGAAGGGCACCGACCAATGATAGATTTCCCGCAAGCCGCTGCTGAACATCAATTGCCGGTCGAAGAACCGAGACTGGCCGGTGCGCAATTGCTCCATCACCTCCCCATGGAGCAACTCGGCGGTGGCCGGTGGAAATGCCGCCGAATCCGTCAGCCGCGTGCCCCGCAGCTTTTCGAAGCGGGTCGCTAACTGGTCCTCGTAGCTTTTGTTGCACATGACCAGGCGCCCTTCCAGATCCCGGATGAAAATCGGGTCGGGAATGGCGTCCATCAAGGCGCGTTGGAGCATCAATTGGTCCTTGAGGACCGCCTCAGCCTTGAGACGCTGGTCGATCTGTATCTGCAGACGGCGGTTCCATAGCAGGGACAGGAGGCCGAACACCACGACCACGGTCACGCACCAGTACCCCCAGCGGGAAAACCGCTCCCAGATCGATGGCGCCGGCGCGGGTGTGCTGCCGGCCATCCATTTGGAACGCAGCGCGCGCATGTCCTTGGCCGGGAAGGCTTCCAGGGCTTTGTTCAAGATGCTCAGCAGCACGGCCAGGTCCTGGCGTACCGCGAGGTAGTCAGGTTCCCACTTGCCCTCAAGCCCCCTTCCTACCTGCAATTGCCCCGCCGGATAGAGATGCACCCCGGTTTCATTTTCGATGGTGGCATAGGCCTCCCGACTCTCGACCAATGCCCGCGCCTCGCCATAGGTCTTGGTCGTGCGCAATTTGATGGCCGGGTAGTCGCGCCTGATCTCCGCTTCCAGGGCATGCCGCGCCGGCAACGCCAGGACCTTCCCTTCCAGCTGTTCCAGCGAATGGAGGATCGACTCTCCGTCACGGCCAACAAATACCCAGCCCGAGCCACCAAATGCATGGCTGAAGCTCAGGAAATCCCTGCGTTCGTCATTCATCGCCAAGAGGGTCGTCATGTCGGCTTCGCTGTTCTCCAGCATCGTCAGCAACTCGCCGGGGGAGAACGACTCCCGATGCACGAACTCAAGGCCAGTCATTTGCGAGATGCGCTGGAGAATGTCGTGGTTCAGACCGTTCCACTGCCCCAGTTCATTCTTGAACAGGTACAGCGGAAACTGCATCGTGGCCACGATGACGCGTGGGTTCTCCTTGATCCACTTCAATTCCTGCGCATCCAATACCAGCCGCTCGCCAGGATTGAACGGCGGCGTTTCGAAAGCCGCCAACTGCGTCGCATTGCCCCCTTGCACCCAGTGCATCAGGGCCAGGCCCATTACCCAGCCCCGGGCTGGCTTGCATTTGCTAAAAAACGACATCTGCATTTCCTTCGAGATGACTCGCCCGTCCCTCCAAGGGGCGAAAACCTGATCAGTTTGGCATGCAGAAACAAGAAAGCCCGTCAGGAGACGGGCTTCAAAATGTGACAGGTCTAGGCTATCAGAGCGGCTTGCCGCGGTTGCCATGCTGGCTGACAAAGGCCTGCACAGCCTTCAAGTCGTTGGGCAACACGGTGCAACGCTCATCTCGCTCAAACAAATCAGAAAGATGTGCAGGTAGTTCAAGCGCTTTTCCTACACCGGCTTTCTCCACGGCTTCCGGGAACTTGACCGGATGCGCCGTGCCGAGAATCACCATCGGGATGTCCAGGCTACGACGGCACTCACGAGCGGCCCTGACGCCAATGGCCGTGTGCGGATCGAGCAGCTCGCCGCTCTGCGCGAACACCTCGGCGATGGTTTCGCAAGTCTGCTCATCGTCCACGGCCAGGGAGTCGAACAACTTGCGGGCTTCGGTCCAGCGCTCAGGCTCGACGCTGAAACCGCCGCCCTGGCGGAAGCTGTCCATCAGGCCGGCAATCGCCGCACCATTGCGACCGTGCAGGTCGAACAGCAAGCGTTCGAAGTTCGACGACACCATGATGTCCATCGAAGGCGACAGCGTGGCGTGCAGGGTTTCCTTCACGTACTGGTTGCCGCTCATGAAGCGGTGCAGGATGTCGTTGCGGTTGGTGGCGACGATCAATTGATTGATCGGCAGGCCCATGTTGCGCGCCAGGTAACCGGCGAAAATATCGCCGAAGTTGCCGGTCGGCACCGAGAATGACACGGAGCGGGCCGGGCCGCCCAATTGCAGGGCCGCGTGGAAGTAATAAACGATCTGGGCCATGATCCGCGCCCAGTTGATCGAGTTCACCGCCACCAGCCGCGTGCCCTTGAGGAAGCTCTGGTCGGCGAAACTGGCCTTGACCATTTCCTGGCAGTCATCGAAGTTGCCTTCGATGGCGATGTTGTGGATGTTATCGCCAAAAATCGTCGTCATCTGCCGACGTTGCACTTCCGAGACCCGGTTGTGCGGGTGCAGGATGAAAATGTCGACGTTTTCGCAATGCTTGCAGCCTTCGATGGCCGCCGAACCGGTGTCGCCGGAAGTGGCACCGACGATCACCACACGCTCGCCACGCTTTTGCAGCACGTAGTCCAGCAGGCGACCGAGCAATTGCAGGGCGAAGTCCTTGAACGCCAGGGTAGGGCCGTGAAACAGCTCCATGACCCATTCGTTACCGTTGAGCTGACGCAGCGGTGCGATGGCGTTGTGGGAAAAGACGCCATAGGTCTCTTCCAGGATTTTCTTGAAATCGGCGTCCGGGATGCTGCCGGTGACGAACGGGCGCATGACCCGGAACGCCAGCTCGTGATACGGCAGGCCGGCCCAGGAAGCGATTTCTTCCTGGGTGAAGCGCGGCAGGTTTTCCGGCACATAGAGACCGCCGTCCGTGGCCAGGCCGGCCAGGAGGACATCTTCGAAATTCAGGGCCGGTGCCTGGCCGCGGGTGCTGATATAGCGCATGGGGGCAAACCTTTGGTTTGAGCTTCGAGCTTCAAGCTGCAAGCGGCAAGTTTAAAGCGAATCGGCTTTTTACTTGTCGCTTGCGGCTCGGAGCTTGCCGCTGATTAATTCAAATGTTCAACGCGGATACGGACCACCGGGCCAACGACACCCTGGAGCGCTTCCAACGCCGCAATAGCGTCGTTGATGCGCTGCTCGACCACACGGTGGGTCAGCAGGATCATCGGCACCAGGCCGTCGTGTTCCTCGACTTCCTTCTGCATGATCGACTCGATGTTGATACCGCGTTCCGAGAGAATGCTCGCCACTTGGGCCAGCACACCCGGATGGTCCTTGGCCTGGATACGCAGGTAGTAGGAGCTTTCGCATGCCTCGATCGGAAGAATCGGGTGAGCCGACAACGAGTCTGGCTGGAAGGCCAGGTGCGGCACACGGTTTTCCGGGTCCGAGGTCATGGCGCGAACCACATCCACCAGGTCGGCGATCACCGAAGAGGCCGTCGGTTCCATGCCCGCACCGGCGCCGTAGAACAGCGTCGAGCCGGAGGCGTCGCCGTTGACCATCACCGCGTTCATCACACCGTTGACGTTGGCGATCAGGCGATCGGCCGGGATCAAGGTCGGGTGCACGCGCAGCTCGATGCCATTGGCGGTGCTGCGCGCCACGCCCAGGTGCTTGATGCGATAGCCCAAGGCTTCGGCGTAATTCACGTCAGCGGTGGTCAGCTTGGTGATGCCTTCGGTGTAGGCCTTGTCGAACTGCAACGGGATGCCGAACGCAATGGAGGCCAGGATCGTCAGCTTGTGCGCTGCGTCGATGCCTTCCACGTCGAACGTCGGATCAGCCTCTGCGTAGCCCAGGGCCTGGGCTTCGGCGAGCACGTCTTCGAAGGTGCGACCCTTCTCGCGCATCTCGGTGAGGATGAAGTTGCCGGTGCCGTTGATGATCCCCGCGACCCAGTTGATACGGTTGGCCGACAGGCCTTCGCGGATCGCCTTGATCACCGGGATACCACCAGCCACGGCGGCTTCGAAAGCCACGATCACGCCCTTCTCGCGGGCCTTGGCGAAAATCTCATTACCGTGAACAGCGATAAGCGCCTTGTTCGCGGTGACCACATGCTTGCCATTCTCGATGGCCTTGAGTACCAGCTCACGGGCAACGGTGTAGCCGCCGACCAGCTCTATGACGATGTCGATCTCAGGGTTCGTGGCCACTTCAAAGACATCGTTGGTAATCGCAATACCGGTCGTCTGGAACTGAGGCTTTGGCGTGCGCATGGCAATTTGTGCCACTTCGATCCCACGCCCGGCACGACGAGCAATTTCCTCGGCGTTGCGCTGAAGTACGTTGAAGGTGCCGCCACCGACGGTACCTAACCCACAGATGCCTACTTTGACCGGATTCACTCTTGACTCCCCATGAAACGGCCGACACAAGGTCGGCCGTGAAATACAGCCGCGCAGCAACGCGACTTTGTGTTTAACGGCCCGACGAAGGTTTTCGCCGAGCCGTGATCTTCAGAAGCGGATCGCCCATGATCATTTCGCGCCCAGGGCCAGTTTGGCGACTTGTGGCGCCGGCTGATAGCCCGGAATCACCTGGCCGTCGGCCAAAACGATGGCCGGCGTGCCGTTCACACCAATGGACTGGCCAAGGGCGAACTGCTTGGAAACCGGGTTCTCGCACTTGGCGGCCTTGATTTCCTTGCCATCGACCATCTTGTCCATGGCCGCTTTCTTGTCCTTGGAGCACCAGACCGCCTGCAACTGCTCATCGCCCGGCGAGCCCAGGCCCTGGCGCGGGAATGCAACATAGCGCACTTCGATGCCACGCTTGTTCAGCTCCGGCACTTCAGCGTGCAGCTTATGGCAATACGGGCAGGTGGTGTCGGTGAACACGGTGATGTGGGACTTGGTCTCGCCAATGGCCGGATAGACCACGGTTTCAGCAACTGGAATGCCGTTGATCAACTTGGAAATGCCCTGGCGCTCGGTCATCTCGGTGAGATTGACCGGCTTGCCGTCCTTGAGCTCGAACAGGTTGCCCTGGACGATGTACTGACCGTCGGCGCTGGCGTAAAGCACGCGGCTACCCTTGAGCTTGACCTCATACAGGCCAGCCATGGGACTGGCCGAGATGGTTTCGATCGGCACTTCGAGCTGAAGGTTTTCCAGGCTCTTGCGGATAGCCTTGTCGGCCGCGTCGTCGGCGATGGCAAAGGTACTGGCCAGCGCAATGGCGGCGGCGGTGAACATCTGGATCAAACGCATGGGGACTCCTGAGGCGAACAAATGAGACGGGAAACGCCGACCCGCAGATTCGGGTTCCAACCGCCCACTGTGCAAACCGGGAAAGCCTACCACATAAGGCCCGCGTGACCGAATGCACCTGTCGCAAGACAACATGCATTGTACGAGGCCCAGGAACTGGGTGGCGAGGGAGCTTGCTCCCGCTGGGGCGCGTAGCGGCCCTGGAGCCTGACACCACGAACCTCCAGAAAAAACGGGGGTTTTCCATGAGCGACTGCTGCGCAGCCGAGCGGGAGCAAGCTCCCTCGCCACAAAAAGCGATGCAACACCTATCCACGCGGGTGATGCTTGGCATGCAAGTCCTGCAACCGCGCCCGGGCGACGTGGGTGTAGATCTGGGTAGTGGACAGGTCGCTGTGGCCGAGCAGCATCTGCACCACCCGCAGGTCGGCGCCGTGGTTGAGCAGGTGCGTGGCGAAGGCATGGCGCAAGGTGTGGGGCGAGAGGGATTTGTTGATTCCGGCCACCTTGGCCTGGTGCTTGATGCGGTGCCAGAACGTCTGGCGGGTCATCTGCTCGCCGCGCAGGCTGGGGAACAGCACGTCGCTGGGGCGCCCGCCCAGCAGTTCGTGGCGGGCATCGCGCATGTAGCGCTCGACCCAGACAATCGCTTCCTCACCCATCGGCACCAGGCGTTCCTTGCTGCCTTTGCCCATCACCCGCAGCACGCCCTGGCGCAGATTGACCTGTTCCAGCGTCAAGCTGATCAACTCGGTGACCCGCAGGCCGCAGGCGTACAAGACTTCCAGCATGGCCCGGTCGCGCTGACCAATGGCTTCGCTGAGGTCGGGGGCCGCCAGCAACGCTTCCACATCGGCTTCCGAGAGGGACTTGGGCAATGGACGCCCCAATTGCGGCATCTCCACGCGCAAGGTCGGGTCCACCGCAATCAATTTTTCCCGCAGCAAATAGCGATAAAAACCACGCAAGCCAGAGAGAAACCGCGCCGTCGAGCGCGGTTTGTAGTTCTGCTCCAGGCGCCACGCCAAGTGATCGAGGATCAATTCCCGGCCGGCATTGATCAGCTCCAGGTGGTTTTCCTGCAACCAACCGTTGAACAGCGCCAGGTCACTGCGATAAGCATCACGGGTGTTATCGGACAACCCCTTTTCCAGCCACAGGGCGTCGAGAAACTGGTCTATCAGCGGATGATCGATGGCGGGCATAAGAACTCTTGAAGGATGCGGGCACACCCAGCATCAAAATGGCAAATGAAGCTATGCAGGGTGCTCAAAGCGCAAATCGCAGGCAACAAAAAAGCAGCCCGCAGGCTGCTTTTTTTTGCATCGGAAGCTGGACTTAAGCCAGTTTTTCCTTGATGCGAGCTGCTTTACCCGACAGGTCACGCAGGTAGTACAGCTTGGCTTTACGTACGTCACCGCGACGCTTGACAGCCATGCTGTCGATTTGCGGGCTGTAGGTCTGGAAAGTACGCTCTACGCCAACACCGTTGGAGATTTTACGAACGGTGAATGCACTGTTCACGCCGCGGTTACGCTTGGCGATAACGACGCCTTCGAACGCTTGCAGACGGGAACGGTCGCCTTCCTTCACTTTCACCTGAACGACAACGGTGTCGCCTGGGGCAAAGGTAGGGATTTCTTTGGTCATCTGCTCTGCTTCGAGTGCAAGGATGATTTTGTTAGTCATGCTGTGCTCCTAAGGCAAGTCGTCGGACTCACCATCGATACGTTGTTAACTATCGTCCCGCTCGCGGATGTATTCCTCGAGCAGCTTCTTCTCTTCTCCAGAAAGCGAGCGGCTTTCCAGAAGATCGGCGCGTCGTTCATAGGTCCGACCAAGGGACTGCTGTAAACGCCAACGCCGGATGTGCGCGTGGTTGCCACTTAGCAACACGTCGGGAACACGCTGATCCGCATACACCTCCGGTCGGGTGTAGTGCGGGCAATCCAGCAGACCATCCGTAAAGGAATCTTCCTCAGCGGAATCTGCATGCCCTAAAGCTCCAGGCAGCAGTCGTGTAACCGCATCGATCAGGACCATCGCCGGCAGCTCGCCGCCAGACAATACATAGTCGCCAATCGACCACTCTTCATCGACATGAGCTTCAATGAAACGCTCGTCAATGCCTTCATAACGGCCGGCAATCAGGATCAATGCATCCGAATTCGCCAGCTCGCGTACCGCCGACTGAGTCAGCTGGCGGCCTTGGGGCGACAGGTAGATCACCTTCGCACCCTCCCCGGCTGCCGTCCTGGCCTGAACCAGCGCATCTTCCAGGGGCTTGATCTTCATCACCATGCCCGGACCACCGCCAAACGGGCGATCGTCCACAGTGTGATGTCGATCCGTGGTGTAGTCCCGCGGATTCCAACAAGTGAGCTGTAACAGCTCCTGTTTCACCGCGCGGCTGGTTATGCCGTACTCGCTGATGGCGGAAAACATCTCGGGAAACAATGTGATGACTTCAACGCGCAAGTTAGCCACGTTCAGAAATCCGCATCCCATTCCACCTTCATCTCGCCTGCGGCAAGGTCGACGGCCAACACGCATTGCTCGGTATAGGGCAACAGGCGTTCGCGATCATCCAGGCTGCCGACGCAAGGCTTGACCACCATGACATCGTTCGAACCGGTCTCGAGCAGGTGATCGATTTTCCCGAGCAATTGCCCGAGGTGGTCGATGACCTTCAGACCCACCAGCTGGTACCAGTAGTACTCGCCGTCGGTCAGTTCAGGGAACAGGTTGCGCGGCACGCAGATCTCATAACCGGCCAGAAGACGCGCTTCTTCACGATCATCGAGACCCTTGAGCTTTGCGACCAGGAACTTGTCGTTCCCGCGTCCGCTGACCAGCTCCACCTGTTTCACGCTACCTTCGCGCTTGAGCGTCCAGGTTTTGTAGTCCAACAGGTTCTTGATCGGATCAGTAAAGGAATACACCTTCACTTCGCCGCGAACGCCATGTACAGAGTAGATTTTGCCGACAACGATCAAATCATCAGCATCTTTTGGCGTCGCGTTCATATTGCTCAGGCCGCAGCCTTAGCCGATTCCTTCAACAACTGAGCAACGCGCTCAGAAGGTTGTGCACCAACGCTCAGCCAGTAGGCTACGCGCTCTTGGTTCACGGACAGACGAACTTCCTGACCACGGGCAACAGGGTTGAAGAAACCAACCTGCTCCTTGTGGGAACCGTCACGCGGGTTGCGGCTGTCGGTTACGGTCAGGTGGTAAAACGGGCGCTTTTTGGAGCCGCCAAGGGCAAGACGGATTGTTAGCATGTGAACATCGTTCCTGTAGTCGGTGCTGCAAATCTAAATGCACAGCGGGCATAGGTGCCCGAAAGGCCGCATATTCTAAGGAATATCCGGACTTTTGCAAATGTCTTTTTCCGGCGCCTGGCGCCATGCGATCAAGATTTGCCATAGAGCCGTCATGAAAAACGGCAAGTCAGCTCCCGCGTAGCGCGGGTTTGCTGGAGATCCCCGCATCCGTGCGGGGCAACGCCGACATGACAGCCGGCGCAGATTCTTTACATTTTCGGCATGCCGCCGCCGGGCAACATACCGCCCATGCCGCGCATCATCTTGGCCATTCCGCCCTTGGCGGAGAATTTCTTCATCATCTTCTGCATCTGCTTGTGCTGCTTGATCAAGCGACCGATGTCCTGCACCTGGGTGCCGGAACCCATGGCGATACGGCGCTTGCGCGAACCGCTGATCAACTCAGGGTCGCGGCGCTCGGCCGGGGTCATGGAGTTGATGATGGCTTCCATCTGCTTGAACTGCTTTTCAGCCGCGCCTTGGGCGTTGCCCATCTGCGCCAGGTTCACGCCGCCGATGTTCGGCAGTTTGTCCATGAGCCCGCCGAGGCCGCCCATGTTCTTCATTTGTTGCAGCTGGTCGCGGAAGTCTTCGAGGTCGAAGCCCTTGCCCTTCTTCAGCTTCTTGGCCAGTTTGTCGGCCTTGTCCTTGTCGAGGGTCTGTTCAGCCTGCTCGATCAGGCTGAGCACGTCGCCCATGCCGAGGATGCGCGAAGCGATACGCTCGGGGTGGAACGGCTCGAGCGCTTCGCTCTTCTCGCCCATACCGATGAACTTGATCGGCTTGCCGGTGATGGCCCGTACCGACAGCGCGGCACCGCCACGGGCGTCACCGTCGACCTTGGTCAGGATCACGCCAGTCAACGGCAGCGCATCGCCGAATGCCTTGGCGGTGTTGGCCGCGTCCTGGCCGGTCATGGCATCGACCACGAACAGGGTTTCCACCGGGTTGATCGCAGCATGCAGCGCTTTGATCTCGCCCATCATCTCTTCATCGATGTGCAGGCGACCGGCGGTATCGACGATGACCACGTCGATGAATTTCAGCTTGGCTTCTTTAATAGCCGCCTGGGCGATGTCCACTGGTTTCTGGCTCAGGTCGGACGGAAAGAACGTCACGCCGATGTCGTTGGCCAGGGTTTCCAGTTGCTTGATCGCCGCCGGACGGTAGATGTCCGCCGACACCACCATCACCGACTTCTTCTTGCGCTCTTTAAGGAAGCGCGCCAGCTTGCCGGCCGTTGTGGTCTTGCCCGCGCCCTGCAGACCAGCCATCAGCACCACCGCTGGCGGTACGGCACTCAGGTTCAGGTCTTCGTTGGCGGCGCCCATCAGGCTTTCGAGTTCGGCCTGGACGATCTTCACGAACGCCTGGCCCGGTGTCAGGCTGCGCGACACTTCGGTGCCGACGGCGCGTTCCTTGACCGAATTGACGAAGTCCTTGACCACCGGCAGGGCGACGTCGGCTTCGAGCAACGCCATGCGCACTTCGCGCAGGGTGTCTTTGATGTTGTCCTCGGTCAGTTTCGCCTTGCCGGTGACATGGCGCAGCGTCTGCGAGAGACGGTCGGTTAGGTTTTCAAACATGCGCGATCCTTTCAGGCCCAGATGAGACCGGGATAATGGCGGCCCAGACCGTGAAAAATGTGCTCGGCGAGCCTGCGGCGTGGGCAGGTCGCGGATTATAGCGAAGAAGCGGGCAACGTACACCTTGCTGTCAGTTGCTGTGGTCTTTCGTGCGGAGGCGGTTCTATGCCAAACTCAGCGCCTTTCGGGCTTGCCTAACAGGATTTATGCTCCCCTTGTCACCCAGCTTGCTTGCCACGCTCGCCGCCGCCTGCCTTTATGCCGCTGCGACCCTCTATCAAGGCACCCGCCTGGCCACCGGCGCCAAGGCGAACAAACGCCTGCTGGTCACGCTCGGCGTGCTGGCGGTGCTCGGCCACGCGGCCAGCCTTTATACCCACTTGATGACGCCGATCGGCCTGGGCCTGGATTTTTTCAACGCCGCCAGCCTGATCGCCGTGGCTGTGATCGGCTTGACGCTGATCGCCTGCTCGCGCATCCCGGTGGAGAACCTGCTGGTGCTGCTGTTCCCGCTGGGGCTGGCGACGGTGCTGCTGGCGCAGTTCGCGCCGTCAGGTACGGTGCAGATCATCGACGAAGAGCCGGGCATCCTTGCCCACATCCTGCTGTCGATCCTCGCCTACGGCCTGTTCACCATCGCAGTGTTCCAGGCCTTGCTGCTGCTGGTGCAGGACCACCAGCTCAAAAACAAACACCCGTCCGGGCTGATCCGCAACTTCCCGCCATTGCAAACCATGGAAAGCCTGCTGTTCGGCTTCCTCTGGGCCGGCTGGAGCCTGCTGTCGCTGTCGCTGATCTCCGGTTGGCTGTTCGTCGAGAACCTGTTCGCCCAGCACCTGGTGCACAAGACCCTGCTGGCCTGCCTGGCGTGGATCGTCTTCAGCGTGCTGCTGTGGGGCCGCAACCGCCTCGGCTGGCGCGGCCACAAGGCGATTCGCTGGACCCTGGCCGGTTTCTGCCTGCTGATGCTCGCGTACTTCGGCAGCAAGCTGGTTCGCGAATACATCCTGCATGTCTGACGGACGGCCCTGATGGATACATTGCCCGTGGCGCCGCTGTTTGCCGTGCTGGTGGTGCTGATCCTCTGGTCGGCCCTGTTCACCGCCATCGAAGCCGCCCAGCAGCATCTGTTGGCCCAGCGCACGGCCTCGCGCGCCAGTGACAAACCGCTGGCAACGCTGACATTCCCACTGGCCAGCCTGATCCTGTGCAATACCCTCTGTCGCACCCTGGCCGTGGTCATCGGCACCTTGCTGGCGATTTTTACCTGGCTGGAAAACGGCCCCTGGGTCGCCTGGCTCGGCACCAGCGCCGCCCTGCTGGTGCTTGCCGACTACCTGCCGCGCGCCTTGGCCACCCGCCAGCCAGAAGCGGTGCTGGCGCTGGGCAACACGTTGCTTGGCATACCGTTGAAGATCCTCTATCCGTTTGCCTGGCTGTTGAATAGTGCCAGCCAATTGTTGCTGCGCCCCTTTGCGCGCAAGGCCAGCATCGTGCAGCAGAGCGACGACGAGATGCCCGCGCCACCGCGCAGCGAACACGAACCTGAGCACGGCGCCAGCCGACTGCACCCGATTTCCGGCATCCACGCCCTGGACAACATCACCGTCAACGATATCCTCGTGCCCCGCAGTGAGGTCGATGGGATCAACCTCGACGACCCCATCGGCGAGATCATCGAACAGCTGCGCCTGAACCGTCGCACCCGCCTGCCGGTGTTCCACAGCGACATCAACCAGGTCGAAGCGGTGCTCAACACGCGCCAGATCCGTCATTTGCTGGCGGATGCGAGCCTGACCCAAGAAGCGCTGCTGGCCGCCTCCCACGAGCCTTACTTCGTCCCTGAAAGCACGCCATTGCAACTGCAATTGCTGAATTTCCACAAGCAGCAACGGCGCCTGGGCATGGTGGTGGACGAGTACGGCGAAGTGCTGGGCATCGTCACACTGGAAGACATCCTGGAAGAAATCGTCGGCGAATTCGAAAGCGAGCACAGCCTCGACAACCCCCACGTCCACCCCCAGCCCGATGGTCGCCTGATGATCGATGGCGCGGCGTCGATCCGCGAATTGAACAGGACCTTGGGCTGGCATCTGCCTTGCGACGGCCCCAAGACCCTCAACGGGCTGGTGACCGAAGCCCTGGAAACCATCCCCGAAAGCCCGGTGTGCCTGAAGATCGGCCGTTATCGACTGGAAATCATCGAGACCGTGGACAACCGTGTCAGCCAGGTGCTGGCGTGGCATAACAGTTTGGTGCCTGCCACTTCCTGAAACTCCTGCCTGGACCGGACGCAGGGTAGCCCTTGTGGCGAGGGAGCTTGCTCCCGCTGGGCTGCGAAGCGGCCCTGAAATCTGATAAAACGGTGTGTCAGACAGGTTGGTGTTGCTGCTTTGGGGCTGCTTCGCAGCCCAGCGGGAGCAAGCTCCCTCGCCACAGAGTTCTGCGCAAGCGTCACGAACGTGCGCAGGCTCACTTGTTGATTAGTTAGCCTCCTTCCTATACTCCATCCGCTTACCCAGCCCCGCCCGAACCCCGTGCCTACCCCGCACCCAGCCGGTTCCGGCCAGACCATCGGCAAAATCCGCATCAGTCCTGCGACTGTTCCCACCCGAAACAGCGAAAGGATACCCGCCCACATCCCTGGGTGTTCGACCATAATAATTCGCTCCAATGGAGCACATGACTGTCAGGGATAACCGCATGACGACCGCTACCTGCAACGAGGCTGTGTCTGCCCAGCCGACAAACTCGACCACCCGCGTGGCCACCGCGAGTTTCATCGGCACCGCCATCGAGTTCTACGATTTCTACGTCTACGCCACGGCTGCGGCCCTGGTGATCGGGCCGGTGTTCTTCCCGCAAACCTCAGGCACGGCACAGATGCTGTCGTCCTTCCTGACGTTCGGCATCGCCTTCCTTGCCCGCCCGTTGGGCTCTGCGCTGTTCGGCCACTTCGGTGACCGGATCGGGCGCAAGTCCACGCTGGTGGCGTCCCTGTTGCTGATGGGTGTGTGCACCACCCTCATCGGTGTGCTGCCCGGCTACGCCAGCATTGGCGCCTGGGCGCCGATCCTGCTGTGCGTGCTGCGTTTCGGCCAGGGCCTGGGGTTGGGCGGTGAATGGGGCGGCGCGGCGCTGCTTGCCACCGAGAACGCGCCCAAAGGCAAGCGTGCCTGGTTCGGCATGTTTCCCCAACTGGGGCCCTCCATCGGTTTCCTGGCGGCCAACGGGCTGTTCCTGACCCTGGCCATGGGCCTGGATGATGAGCAATTCCGCGCCTGGGGTTGGCGGATTCCGTTCCTGCTCAGTGCCGTGCTGGTGATCGTCGGCCTCTATGTACGGCTCAAGCTCCACGAAACCCCGGTGTTCGCCAATGCCATGGCCCGCCAGGAGCGGGTAAAGGTGCCGTTGGTCGAGCTGTTCAGCCAGTACTGGGCGCCAACGTTGCTGGGCGCGGCGGCGATGGTGGTGTGTTACGCGCTGTTCTACATCTCGACGGTGTTTTCCCTGAGCTACGGCGTATCCACCCTCGGCTACAGCCGCGAGACCTTCCTGGGCCTGCTGTGCTTTGCCGTGCTGTTCATGGCCGCCGCCACGCCCTTGTCGGCCTGGGCCAGCGACCGCTACGGGCGCAAGCCGGTGCTGATCGGCGGCGGCGTATTGGCGATTGCCTCGGGTTTCCTCATGGAACCCTTGCTGACCCACGGCTCGACCAGCGGCGTCGCGCTGTTCCTGTGCATCGAGCTGTTCCTGATGGGGGTGACCTTTGCCCCCATGGGCGCCTTGCTGCCGGAACTGTTTCCGACCCACGTGCGCTACACCGGCGCCTCGGCGGCCTACAACCTGGGCGGCATCGTCGGCGCCTCGGCCGCGCCGTTCTTCGCCCAGAAACTGGTGGCGATGGGCGGCCTGAGCTACGTCGGCGGTTACGTATCAGGGGCTGCGGTGCTCAGTGTGATCGCCGTGTTGTGCCTGAAAGAGACACGCCACAACGATTTGAACAGGGTCGCCTGAACAGGGAGCCGGGCCTGGCAACAGGCCCGGCTCCAGACCTGTCGGACGCCTGAACAACGCTCAATGAAATACCCGCTAACATTCACCCACCATTGAAACCACCCCCCACCTGCCCCATCTAAGACCCATACCCCATTGCGCAGGTGCCCCATGAGCGACCAGCACTCTACCGAAGCCACTCACGATTACGCCGATTCCGAACACATCGAACACACCTCTTCCGGCACCGGCCTGGCGCTGCCTGGCCAGAATTTGCCGGACAAGGTCTACATCATCCCGATCCACAATCGTCCGTTCTTCCCGGCCCAGGTGCTGCCGGTCATCGTCAACGAAGAACCGTGGGCCGAAACCCTGGAGCTGGTGGCCAAGTCCGACCATCACTCCCTGGCGCTGTTCTTCATGGACTCGCCCCAGGAAGACCCGCGCCATTTCGACACCTCGAAACTGCCGCTGTACGGCACGCTGGTGAAGGTGCACCACGCCAGCCGGGAAGGCGGCAAACTGCAATTCGTCGCCCAGGGCCTGACCCGCGTGCGTATCCGCACCTGGCTCAAGCACCATCGCCCACCGTACCTGGTGGAAGTCGAATACCCGCACCAGCCGAGCGAGCCGACCGATGAGGTCAAGGCCTACGGCATGGCGCTGATCAACGCGATCAAGGAACTGCTGCCGCTCAACCCGCTGTACAGCGAAGAGCTGAAGAACTACCTCAACCGCTTCAGCCCCAACGACCCTTCGCCGCTGACCGATTTTGCCGCTGCGCTCACCTCCGCCACCGGCAATGAGCTGCAGGAAGTGCTCGACTGCGTGCCCATGCTCAAGCGCATGGAAAAAGTCCTGCCGATGCTGCGCAAGGAAGTCGAAGTGGCGCGGCTGCAGAAAGAGATTTCCGCCGAGGTCAACAACAAGATCGGCGAACATCAGCGCGAGTTCTTCCTCAAGGAGCAGCTCAAGGTCATCCAGCAGGAGCTGGGGCTGACCAAGGACGACCGCAGCGCCGATATCGAGCAGTTCGAGCAGCGGCTCGAAGGCAAGGTGCTGCCGACCCAGGCGCAGAAGCGCATCGAAGAGGAAATGAACAAACTCTCGATCCTGGAAACCGGCTCGCCGGAATATGCCGTCACCCGCAATTACCTGGATTGGGCGACCTCGGTGCCGTGGGGCGTGTATGGCCAGGACAAGCTTGACCTCAAGCACGCGCGCAAGGTGCTCGACCAGCACCACGCCGGCCTGGACGACATCAAGGACCGCATCCTGGAGTTCCTCGCCGTCGGCGCCTACAAGGGCGAGATCAGCGGTTCCATCGTGCTGCTGGTCGGCCCGCCGGGCGTGGGCAAGACCAGCGTCGGCAAATCCATCGCCGAATCCCTGGGGCGGCCGTTCTACCGTTTCAGCGTCGGCGGCATGCGCGACGAGGCGGAGATCAAGGGCCATCGGCGCACCTACATCGGCGCCCAGCCGGGCAAGCTGGTGCAGGCGCTGAAAGATGTCGAAGTGATGAACCCGGTGATCATGCTCGACGAAATCGACAAGATGGGCCAGAGCTACCAGGGCGACCCGGCCTCGGCCCTGCTGGAGACCCTCGACCCGGAACAGAACGTCGAATTCCTCGACCACTACCTGGACCTGCGCCTGGACCTGTCGAAAGTACTCTTCGTCTGCACCGCCAACACCCTGGACTCGATCCCCGGCCCGCTGCTGGACCGAATGGAAGTGATCCGCCTGTCGGGTTACATCACCGAAGAAAAAGTCGCCATCGCCAAGCGTCACTTGTGGCCCAAGCAACTGGCCAAGGCTGGCGTGTCCAAGGGCAGCCTGAGTATCAACGACAGCGCCCTCAAGGCCCTGATCGATGGCTATGCCCGTGAAGCCGGGGTGCGACAGTTGGAGAAACAGCTGGGCAAACTGGTGCGCAAGGCGGTGATGAAGCTGATCGACGACCCCAAGGCCGTGATCAAGCTCGGGCCAAAGGACCTCGAGGCCTCCCTGGGCAAACCGGTATTCCGCAACGAGCAGGTGTTGTCCGGCATCGGCGTAATCACCGGCCTGGCCTGGACCAGCATGGGCGGCGCGACCTTGCCGATCGAAGCGACGCGCATCCACACCCTCAATCGCGGCTTCAAGCTGACCGGGCAACTGGGGGACGTGATGAAGGAGTCGGCGGAAATCGCCCACAGCTACGTCAGTTCGCACCTGAAGCAATTTGGCGGCGATCCGAAGTTCTTTGACGAGGCCTTCGTTCACCTGCACGTACCGGAAGGCGCCACGCCCAAGGACGGCCCGAGCGCCGGCGTGACCATGGCCAGCGCGTTGCTGTCCCTGGCCCGCAACCAGCCGCCGAAAAAAGGCGTGGCCATGACCGGCGAACTGACCCTCACCGGGCACGTCCTGCCGATTGGCGGGGTGCGCGAGAAGGTCATCGCGGCGCGGCGGCAGAAAATCAACGAACTGATCCTGCCGGAAGCCAACCGGGGCAATTTCGAAGAACTGCCGGACTACCTCAAGGAAGGCGTCACGGTGCACTTTGCCAAGCGGTTTGCGGATGTGGCCAAGGTGTTGTTCTGAGGATCCTGTAGCGCCTGGACGGGCCTCATCGCGAGCAAGCTCGCACACAGGGTGTGGTGTGGATCACAAATGCTGTGAACACCACAAATCCCTTGTGGGAGCGAGCTTGCTCGCGATGGCGTGATCAGCAACAACACATCCCCACCTGACACACTCAGTAGCATCTTCGGTTATGCTCGCCGTTCGTCGTGAATGCCGGAGCCGTTGCCCTTATGTCCCTCACTCGCCTGCTCGTCCCCCTCAGCCTAGCCCTGTTGAGCGCCTGCGCCACGCAGCCGAAACACAACGTGACCGTGGAAAAACTGAGCCAGTGCCCGGTAAGGCTCAATAACGGACAGAACCTGATCCTGAGCCTGCCCAGCAACCCCAGCACCGGTTATCGCTGGGCGATCCAGGATTCGGCCGGTGGTGTATTGAAGGGCCTGGGGCCGGAGGTTTATCGCAACCCGGAAGACGCCGGCATCGTTGGCGCCGCAGGTGTTTCGACCTGGCGCTTCCAGGCGTTCAACGCCGGCACCGGGCGCTTGCGCCTGACTTATCAACAGCCCTGGGCCCCGGAAGTGCCGCCCGTGGAAACCTTTGACTGCGCCATTTCGGTGAATTGACCGTGGGCTGGCTGATCCTGGCACTGATGGGCGCAGTCACCTACCTGTACGGCCTGACCGTGCACGCCACACTCTTGTGCCTGCTGGTCAAGCCCATGCCGGTGCTGGCCCTGCTCGGCTGGCTGCACGATGCGCCGCCCAGCGAATATCGGCGCTGGGTCAGCCTCGGGCTGATTTTCTCGCTGGTGGGCGACGTATTGCTGGCCTGGCCGGGGGACCTGTTCGTGTTCGGCCTCGGCGCGTTTCTGCTGGCGCACCTGGCCTACCTGAAAGCCTACCTCAGCGACTGCCGCCGCCCGGCGCTGCTGCCCTTGGCCCTTGCCTTGGGTATCGGTGCGATGCTGTTGGGAGTCCTGGTGTCGAACGGCCTAGGGTCGTTGCTGGTGCCGGTGATTGTCTACGGCCTGGCCATCAGCGCCATGCTCTGGCGGGCGTTGGCGCGGCTGGGCACCGGTGTGCCCAAGCGTTCAGCGTGGCTGGCCGCCGCCGGGGCGCTGGCGTTTGTGTTTTCCGACAGCCTCATCGGCATCAACCGGTTCGTGCACCCCTTCCATGCCGCGCCTTACCTGATCATCATCAGTTATTGGCTGGGCCAATGGGGCATTACAGCGTCGGCGTTTACCCAAAAGCCACACGGAGCCAAATAATGTGGGAGCGAACCTGCTCGCGATAGCGGTCTATCAGTCAACATTATCGCTGGCTGAACCATCGCCATCGCGAGCAAGCTCGCGCCCACAGGTTTTTTGGTTAAAATGCCGGCCTTTTCACCACCCATGCCGCTGGAACCGCCGTGAGCAAAGACCCTGATCGCCTATTCGCCCAACCCCTGGCCCAAGTGCCGGACTTCGCCTTCAACGAGGACGTGGTGCGGGTGTTTCCGGACATGATCAAGCGTTCGGTGCCGGGTTATCCGACCATTGTCGAAAACCTCGGCGTGCTCGCCGCGCAATTCGCCCAGCCGGGCAGCGTGCTCTACGACCTGGGCTCGTCCCTGGGCGCCGTGACCCAGGCCCTGCGCCGCCACGTGCGCACCGACGGTTGCCGGGTAATCGCGGTGGATAACTCGGCGGCCATGGTCGAGCGCTGCCGCGAATACCTCAACGGCCAGGACTCGATGTTCCAGGAGCTGCTGCCGGTGGAAGTGATCGAAGGCGACATCCTCGCCCTGACGTTCCAGCCGGCCTCGGTGGTGGCACTGAACTTCACCCTGCAATTCATCGCACCGAACCAGCGCACCGCACTGTTAAGCCGCATCCGCCAGTCGTTGCTGCCCGGTGGCGCCCTGATTCTCTCGGAAAAATTGCGCTTCAACGATGCAGAGGAACACGCCCTGCTCACCGACCTGCACGTGGCGTTCAAGCGCGCCAACGGCTACAGCGAGCTGGAAATTGCCCAGAAACGCAGCGCCATCGAAAACGTCATGAAGCCCGACAGCCTAGAAGAACACCGCGAACGCCTGCTCGCGGCCGGGTTCTCGAAAGTCGTGCCGTGGTTCCAGTGTCTTAACTTCGCCTCGTTGATTGCCCTGCCATGATCGATCTGTCCCCCCTCGCCCGCCATCTGGCCGGCACGCCCCTGGCCGATTGGGCCGCGACGCTGCAGACGCAACTCGACAGCAAGATGGAAAAGGGTCACGGCGACCTGGAGCGTTGGCAAAGCGCCCTCGATGCGCTGCCGGCCTTGCAACCCACCACCGTCGATCTGCTGAATGGCCTGACGCTCGACACCGATTGTTCCGACGAAACCCGTGGGCAAATGCGTACCGCGTTGATGGGCCTGTCACCATGGCGCAAAGGACCTTTCGACCTGTTTGGCGTGCACGTAGACACCGAATGGCGCTCGGACTGGAAGTGGTCACGGGTGGCCCCGCACCTGGACCTGAAAGGCAAGCGCATCCTCGATGTGGGCTGCGGCAACGGCTACTACATGTGGCGGATGCTCGGTGCCGGGGCTGACACGGTGATCGGCGTCGACCCCAACTGGCTGTTCTTCTGCCAGTTCCAGGCGGTGCAGCGCTACCTGTCGCAGCCCAACGCCTGGCACCTGCCGTTTCCATTCGAAGCCTTGCCGCCGGAGCTGGAAGGCTTCGACACGGTGTTTTCCATGGGCGTGTTCTACCACCGGCGCTCGCCGATCGAACATCTGCTGGCGCTCAAGGACTGTCTGGTCAAGGGCGGCGAGCTGGTGCTCGAAACCCTGGTGATCGAGGGCGACGAACACCAGGTGCTGGTGCCCGAGGATCGCTACGCACAGATGCGCAACGTCTGGTTCCTGCCGTCGGTCCCGGCCCTGGAGCGCTGGCTGCGCCGCGCCGGGTTCAGCGATGTGCGTTGCGTGGACGTGAGCCTGACCACCGTAGAGGAACAGCGCGGCACCGAGTGGATGAAGTATCAGTCACTGAGCGACTTCCTCGATCCCGCCGACCACAGCAAAACCATCGAAGGATTGCCGGCGCCGATGCGGGCGGTGATTGTGGCGCGAAAGTAAATCGCCCAGCCTTATTGGAGGCCATACTGTTCACTGGAGATGATCAGAGTCACTGTGGCGAGGGAGCTTGCTCCCGCTGGGCTGCGCAGCAGCCCCCTCTCAAGCTCACTCAATCAACCTGATCCACCGCGTCGCCGGGTTCCAGGGCCGCTGCGCGTCCCAGCGGGAGCAAGCTCCCTCGCCACGGGAATTGGGCACGGCGCGGGTCAAGGGAATGCCTCGAATCAGTGTCAGTTTCAAGAGCAAATCGGTTGGTCGACCGGGATGCTTTTGAGCTTTTGAGCTTTTGAGCTTTTGAGCTTTTGAGCTTTTGAGCTTTTGAGCTTTTGAGCTTTTAGGCTTTTGTGGCGAGGGAGCTTGCTCCCGCTGGGCTGCGCAGCAGCCCCCTCTCAAGCTCACTCAATCACCCTGATCCACCGCGTCGCCGGGCTCCAGGGCCGCTGCGCGCCCCAGCGGGAGCAAGCTCCCTCGCCACGGGGAATTGGGCACGGCGCGGGTTAAGGGAATGCCTCGAATCAGTGTCAGTTTCAAGAGCAAATCGGTTGATCGACCGGAATGCTTTTAGCTTTTAGCTTTTGAGCTTTTAGGCTTTTGTGGCGAGGGAGCTTGCTCCCGCTGGGCTGCGCAGCAGCCCCCTCTCAAGCTCACTCAATCAACCTGATCCACCGCGTCGCCGGGTTCTAGGGCCGCTTCGCGGCCCAGCGGGAGCAAGCTCCCTCGCCACGGGGTTGTGTGTTCAATCTTGCGATTTGGCTCTTCGGGCCTTGAAGAACTCGCTCAACACCGCGCTGCACTCCTCGGCCAACACCCCGCCCTCGTACATCACCCGATGGTTCAGGAAACCCTGGCTGAAAAACTGCCCCTGGCTCTGCACGATGCCAGCCTTGGGCTCCAGGGCGCCGTAGACGACCCGGGCGATACGTGAATGGACGATGAGGCCAGCGCACATGCTGCAGGGCTCCAGCGTCACATAGAGGGTGCTGCCGGGCAGGCGATAGTTGCTCACCGCCTGAGCGGCGGCGCGGATGGCGACCATTTCCGCGTGGGCACTGGGGTCGTGGCCACTGATCGGGCAGTTGAAACCGCGTCCGATGATCTCGCCGTCCTGCACCAGCACCGCGCCCACGGGCACTTCGCCCAGGGCGGCGCCTTGAGCGGCGAGGGCCATGGCTTCGCGCATGAAGTCCTGGTCACGGCTACGGTCGATGATCCTGGCAGGGCGAATCTGGCGCATCAAGCCACCTCGATGGCGGCCATCAGGCCGGTTTCCATGTGGTCGATCACATGGCAGTGGAACATCCACACGCCTGGATTATCCGCCACCAGCGCCACCTGCGCCCGCTCGTTCTTGCCCAGCAGGTAGGTGTCGGTGAAATACGGCACGACCTTGTGCCGGTTCGACGCAATCACCTTGAAGCTCATGCCGTGCAAATGGATCGGGTGCTGGTACTGGGTCATGTTCTTCAATTCGAAAATGTAGCTCTGGCCTTTCTTCAGCGTGGCGATCGGCCGGTCGGCGCAGGTCTTGTCGGTGATGTCCCAGGCCTTGCCGTTGATTTGCCACAGGCTCGGCGGCTTGCCGTTGTCGACGTTGACCGACACCGAACCGACCCATTCGAAATTGAAGTTGAGTTTCTCGGCATTGGCCAGGTCCGGCTCGGACACCGGGTTGGCTGGCAGTGCCGGCGGCCACTGGGTCGGTGCGTCACTGTTGGGCACCGAGCGCAAGGTTCCCAGGCGCACCGGGCCATTGCGCAACGACAACTCTTCGCCGGCTGGCGGCGCCTTGATCGCCAGGCAAATGCGCATGCCCGGGCCAAGCCAGTATTCCTTGCCCAGCGGGCGCGGTTCGATGGGGTTGCCGTCCAACGCATAGATCTGCGCTTCAACGCCTGGGATGTTGATACGGTAAGTCAGGGTGTTGTCGAGGTTGAGCAAACGCACCCGGGTGATCTGCCCGGCCGGCAGATCGATCACCGCCTGCGGCACACCGTTGATGGTCGCCAGCCGCCCGGCCGTGCCGCCACGCGCCGCCTCACGGGGAATGCTGAACTCCACGAACTGGCCTTGTTCGTCCACATGCCAGCTCTTGAGGCTCAGGGTCTGTTCGTACTTGAAGCCAGTCGGCTCACGTTCTTCGACGATCAGCGGCCCCACCAACCCACGCCCGAGCTCTTCGCTGCTGTTGACGTGGGGGTGATACCAGTAACTGCCGGCGTCCGGCACGCGGAATTTGTAGTCGAAATACTCGCCCGGCAGCACCGGCAGTTGCGAGACATACGGCACGCCGTCCATCTCCAGCGGCAAACGAATACCGTGCCAGTGAATGGTGGTGGCGACCGGCAGGTGATTGATGAAGCGCACCCGCAACCACTCACCCTGGCGCACCCGCAGTTCGGTGCCCGGCGCCGAGGGGCCAAACGCCCAGGCCTGGGTCTTGTGCCCAGCCACCAGTTCCACGTCCAGCGGTGCGGCGATCAGTTCATAGTCGTGACCGGCCTCGGCGTCGGCGCGCTTGCCCAGCCAGTACCGCGATGCGCCCCCCGCGCCTACGCCAACGACAACAAGACCGGCCAGGCCACCGAGTATTTGGCGACGGGTAAAGGACATGAACACAACCACCTATTGAATCTGCGCGAACCGGTGGATCCGCAAAAGGCGAATACGATACACCCGCGGATGAGAAACAGTAAGGCCAGCGAAAATGAAAAAAACAAAATGAAAATGCCCTGAGAAAAGTTATCCACAGGGCATTCTTTGTGCACATCGAAGCAAGCCTTTTCGGCAGGATCAGTCCATTCGCTGGTTACGCATTGCTGCGCCGCGGCGTGAAGAAAGCCAACGCCGCCGCAACGATGAACAACGCGGGCACGTCGCCCAACAGATGGCCAACGTGGCTTGTCCCGTCCATATCGACGCCGAAGGACTGCACGGCCATGATCGCGCCGTGCACGACGCTCGACCACACGGTGAACCAGATCAGGCTCAAATGTTTCATCGGATCGCGCGACGCCATCAGCAAGAACACACCGAGTGTCGCGTAGATGCCGACGATCATCAGCGGGTACTGGGAATGGCCGCTGTGCCACGTCCAGCCGGACGGCCACAGGAGCATCAGCGGCCCGATCGCGAAGATGGCGATCAACCCTACAACGATCAGGACGATGCGCAAGGCGGCGAATTTCTGAGTGTCATTCATGGCAGGCTCCTTATTGCGACCGGTTTACCGCCGCAATGGATGCCGAAAGTATAGAACGCATCAGGGACGCCTACCTTGCTACCCCCCGGCGGCTTCCCTTCGAAAGAATTCAAGTTTCCTTGCCTACGCTCGTTCATAGCCTGGGCACGTCCACATTATCGGAATCCCACTTCAGCGGTCGTCACCCAACCAAAGCTTCCAACTCTTTGCAAGCCATGCCCGGTAACCGTCGGCCTTCTTTCGCAACGTTGACCTGCAAGGCCACCTGGGCCACATCCAAAACGCTCTTGGTAAGCGAATAGCTGCCCTTGGCCTGGAGCCAGCTCAGAACGTCTGCCAAGTGCCAGATAGACGCACTCCCCTCGTGCACGGGCGTCGGGAAGCTGCCCGGATGAGCCAACATCAGCTTGCGCATGTTTTGCCGAGATACACCGACGATCTCGGCTACGTCGGTCAGCCCGACTAAATCAGGCGCTACCTCGATCAGTCTGGCCGACGGCACCGCGCGGCGAACGTCGCCCAGCGCACTAAGCACTGCCTTAACCGCATCAGGCGCATCCCGAGTGAACTCAAGTGCCAGCCGCCCCGGCTGCCCGATGCCCACCAAGGCATCGTCGCAGCCCGCTTCGCCTAGCCGCTCGACCAGTTCATCCGGGGCGCAGCCATCGTCAGCAAGCTGATATTTCAAGGTAAAGGTAAATTCCATTGTTCTATTCCTTAGCATCGTAATCCGCATCGCGCCGATTGCGATGCGTCGAGCAATTGTCCACAACGCGTCGCAACGCTCGCGCATGGTTGCCAGGGTTTTTCGGCGTGCTTCATATCGATGTGATGCAGAACTCGCCACAACGGCACTCCACGTCTTTGTACGGGCAATAAACCCGCCCCCAGGCGTGACCGCCGCCGACTTCTATGCGCCACCCGCGCCCTTCGGCATGCCTGAGCGCGTCTTCGATCTCTTTCTTCGGGTGCGTTGGACGAATCATCCGTGATCTCCAGTATTCGCATGAGCCTGCGAGTTGTCAAATGACAACCTTCTTCTTTCGAACGGCAGCACTCGGCGGCGTCTCAAAAAGGCAAATTTGATTGGCACACGACAACTCTCCGTGAACCATGCCGGTGAAATCCCCACAGGGCTGCTGCCGATGATAAGCGCTTCCCGGTGCGCTCCAAGGCGGGTAATCGTAGCGAAAGGTGACGGCACCACCCTCCCAACACTGTCACGGTATGTCATTGCGGTTGGAGAACTGATGGTGCTTGGAATTGGCCAGCTAAAATAAAAAAAGCCCTGAGGAAGTTATCCACAGGGCTTTTTGAAAGTCAGGCGCTGGAGCCAATGACGGCCTTCAGCGGTCCCGATATTCAGGCTTGGCTCATTCCCACTCAATCGTCGCCGGCGGCTTGCTCGACACGTCATACGTCACGCGGGAGATGCCTTCGATTTCGTTGATGATGCGCCCGGAAACGGTTTCCAGCAGCTCGTACGGCAGGTGTGCCCAGCGAGCGGTCATGAAGTCGATGGTTTCCACGGCACGCAGGGCTACGACCCAGGCGTAACGACGGCCATCGCCGACCACGCCTACCGATTTCACCGGTTGGAACACCACGAACGCCTGGCTGACCTTGTGGTACCAGTCGGCCTTGCGCAGTTCTTCGATGAAGATGTGGTCGGCGCGACGCAGCAGGTCGGCGTATTCCTTCTTCACTTCACCGAGGATCCGCACGCCCAGGCCTGGGCCCGGGAATGGGTGGCGGTAGACCATGTCGTAGGGCAGGCCCAGCTCCAGGCCGAGGCGACGAACCTCGTCCTTGAACAGTTCGCGCAGCGGCTCGACCAGCTTGAGGTTCATTTCCTCCGGCAGGCCACCGACGTTGTGGTGGGACTTGATCACGTGGGCCTTGCCGCTCTTGGCGCCGGCCGACTCGATCACGTCGGGGTAGATGGTGCCCTGGGCCAGGTACTTGATGTTGTCCAGCTTGCAGGATTCGGCATCGAACACGTCGATGAAGGTACGGCCGATGATCTTGCGCTTCTTCTCCGGGTCGGACTCGCCGGCCAGGTTGTTCAGGAACTGCTCTTCGGCGTTGGCGCGGATCACCTTGACGCCCATGTTCTCGGCGAACATGGCCATCACTTGCTCGCCTTCGTGCAAGCGCAGCAGGCCGTTGTCGACGAAGACGCAGGTCAGCTGATCGCCGATGGCCTTGTGCAGCAGCGCAGCGACCACCGAGGAGTCCACACCGCCGGACAGGCCCAGCAGCACGTTATCGGTACCGACCTGGGCGCGCACCTGGGCGATGGCGTCTTCAGCGATTTTCGACGGGGTCCACAGGGCTTCGCAACCGCAGATGTCGAGGATGAAGCGCGACAGGATGCGGCCGCCCTGCTTGGTGTGGGTCACTTCAGGGTGGAACTGCACGCCGTAGTAACGGCGATCATCGTTGAACATGCCGGCAATCGGGCAGCTCGGGGTGCTGGCCAGGATGTGGAAGTCTTCCGGCATCTTGGTGACTTTGTCACCGTGGCTCATCCACACGTCCAGGCCGAACAGGCCGTCGGCGTCGACGTGGTCTTCGATGCCGTCCAGCAGGCGGCTCTTGCCGACGACGTCAACGCGGGCATAACCGAACTCACGCAGGTCGGAGCCTTCTACCTTGCCGCCCAGCTGTTCGGCCATGGTCTGCATGCCGTAGCAGATACCAAAGACCGGTACACCCAGGTCGAACACGGCTTGCGGGCAGCGCGGGCTGTCGGCTTCGTGCACGGACTCGGGGCCGCCGGCGAGAATCACGCCTTTAGGCGCGAATTCGCGAATCGCGTCGTCATCCATGTCGAACGGATGCAATTCGCAGTACACACCGATCTCACGCACGCGGCGGGCGATCAGCTGGGTGTACTGGGAACCGAAGTCGAGGATCAGGATGCGGTGAGCGTGAATGTCGAGGGCCATGACTCATTCTCATGTAGTGAATCAGAAACAACTCGGGGCTGAATGAACAGCCCCGGTGATTAACGTTTTGCTGGAAGCCTTAACCTACGCGGTAGTTCGGCGCTTCCTTGGTGATCTGTACGTCGTGGACATGGGACTCGGCCATACCGGCACCGGTGATCCGGACGAATTCCGGCTTGGTGCGCATCTCTTCGATGTTGGCGCTGCCGGTGTAGCCCATGGAAGAACGCAGGCCGCCCATCAGTTGATGGATGATGGCGCTCAGGGTGCCTTTGTATGGCACGCGACCTTCGATGCCTTCCGGTACCAGCTTCTCGGCACCCGCGGAGGAGTCCTGGAAGTAACGGTCGGAAGAGCCCTGGGCCTGGGACATGGCACCCAGCGAACCCATGCCGCGATAGGCCTTGTAGCTACGGCCCTGGAACAGTTCGATCTCGCCCGGTGCTTCTTCGGTACCGGCAAACATCGACCCCATCATCACGCAGGAGGCACCGGCTACGATGGCCTTGGACAGGTCACCGGAGAAGCGGATACCGCCGTCGGCGATCAACGGCACACCGGTGCCTTCAAGGGCGGCAGCGACGTTGGCGATCGCGCTGATCTGCGGCACGCCGACACCGGCAACGATACGGGTGGTGCAGATCGAGCCAGGGCCGATACCGACCTTGACCGCGTCGGCGCCGGCTTCGGCCAAGGCCTTGGCCGCAGCGCCAGTGGCGATGTTGCCACCGATCACCTGCACTTCAGGGAAGTTCTGCTTGACCCAGCGAACGCGGTCGATCACGCCTTTGGAGTGGCCGTGGGCGGTGTCGACCACCACCACGTCAACACCGGCACTGACCAGGGCGGCGACACGGTCACCAGTGTCCTTGCCGGTACCGACCGCAGCGCCGACGCGCAGACGACCCTGGTCATCCTTGCTGGCCAGCGGGTAGGCCTTGGCTTTTTCGATGTCGTTGACGGTCATCATGCCCTTGAGGGCGAATTTTTCGTCGACGATCAGCACGCGCTCGATACGGTGCTTGTGCAGCAACTCGCGGACTTCGTCCTTGTTGGTGCCTTCCTTGACCGTGACCAGGCGCTCTTTAGGCGTCATCACTTGGCGGACGGTGGCATCCAGGCGGTTCTCGAAACGCACGTCGCGGGAGGTGACGATGCCGACCAGGTCGCCATCGTGCAGCACCGGAACGCCGGAGATGTTGTGCATACGGGTCAGTTCGAACAGATCCCGGACCGTGGCGTCAGCCTCGATGGTGATCGGATCCTTGACCACGCCAGCCTCGAACCGCTTGACCTTGCGCACTTCGGCGGCCTGCTGTTCGATGGTCATGTTCTTGTGGATGATACCGATACCGCCTTCCTGGGCCATGGCAATGGCCAGACGGGCTTCGGTCACGGTGTCCATGGCGGCGGAAACCAGGGGGATATTCAGTTCGATGCCACGGGTGAGACGGGTTTTGAGACTGACTTCGTTAGGCAGTACTTCGGAATAACCGGGCACTAGGAGAATGTCGTCGAAGGTCAGAGCTTCTTGGCTGATACGCAGCATCGCGGGGGCTCCCGAGCGGGAAAATGGAAGCGCGCCATTATACTCATGGACCCCGTCTGGCTCAATGTAAAACTCTGTCTATTATTGCCGGGGTGATTGACGGAGCTAATCACCGCGTTCCGGCCATACACCGACCCCCGTGGCGAGGGAGCTTGCTCCCGCTGGACGCGCCAGCGTCCCCTTGCGATGTCATGGCTGGAAACAGCGGGCCGCTTCGCAGCCCAGCGGGAGCAAGCTCCCTCGCCACGGGGGGTGTGCACCTCTCTACAACTCCACCCTCACCCAACTCACCGGCTGATCGAGCCAATCGGCGAATTCGTCGAGAAAGTCCTGCTTGAACCCCGCCTCCAGCCAATTGTTGAAAATGAACCCCAGGTTGGAAAACCCGCAGGGCTGCAGGAACAGGAAGCCATTGATGTCGTCTTCATGACCGCATTCAGGGCAAGTGAAGTTGTCGGTGCGCGCCGGCATCCAGTCTTCCAGGCTTTCGAACAGCGCTTCGCCGACTTCCCTGCGGCACTCGGCGCAACCGGCTTCTTCGAGAAAGCCCTTGGCCGGTGTATAGATGCAGCGCTTGGTGATGATCTCCAGGCCATTGATCGCTTCACCGAACGGCAAGGCTTCGGGATGCAGGACCACCTCGCGAGCACCGGGGGCAATAGCGTGGGCCATGCGATTGCCGGTGCGCCCGCAGGTGGTCAGTTGTTCTTCGACGATATTCTTGCGCACCAGCCAGCGCACGATCGCCCGAGCCCGGGGCTCGTGGACCGGCAGGGTGGAAATTTTCGGAACGATGATGCTTTGCGAGTTCATGGCGAGGCCTGGCTGTTTCCCTGGCAGGGTCTGATCAAAGGCCGGCAGCTTAATCCCTGGCGAGGCCAGGTCAAGCACTCAGGTAGCGCCCGATCAACGCGAGGCCGCTGGCAAGCACCAGCCAGGTGACCAGCCGCACGAATGCTTCTCGCGACATTTTCATGGTCAAGCGACGCCCTACCCACAACCCCAGCGCCATGGCCGGCAACAAACACAGCGCCAGTACCAACAAGGGTAGCTCGGCATAGACCCCGGCCACGATAAACAGGCTCAGGCGCACCACGGTGCTGCAACTGATCAGGGCACTTTGCGTGGCTCGGGCCGGGTCCTTGGGCAAGCGACTGTTCAGGTAGATGGCATATAAAAAGCCGCCACTGCCAAACAACGCGCCGAACATCCCGCCCACCGTACCCATCGGAACCGCCCACAGCGCCGACAACTGTGTCGGCCGGGTCTTGATCAGCAGGCTGTAGATCGCATAGCAACTGATGAACACCCCCATCAGCAGCAACAACAGGTCGGACTTGAGGTTGAGCAGGAAAATCACCCCGAGGGTGCAGCCCAATGCCATGCACGGCAACAACCGCAGCAGCTCCGGCCGGGACACGTCCCGACGCGATGGCAGCAAGTTGCCAAAGGCCGCGACAAAATCCAACAAGACCAGCAGCGGGACGATTTTCGACAGGGGCATGAACAGCAGCAGGATGGGCGCGGCCACCAGCGCCGTGCCGAACCCGGCAATGCCGAAGACGATGTAGGCCAGGGCAATGGCCGAGCCGATCACCAGCCATTGCGTGGGGGCAAATGCCCACTGGCCCAACCATGGGAGAAGATTCATCCGGCACTTCCTTGATGAGGAGAGCGGGGACTTTAGCCAGTTGTGTCATGGCATATCCAGCATTTGTGGTGACAGGCCTGTCGCTATCGCGAGCAAGCTCGCTCCCACATTTGATCTTCAGTGCGACATAGATCCCCTGTGTGCGAGCTTGCTCGCGATGCAGGCAACCCGGTCTAATTGTCTGCACACCATTGGCGAATCCCCTTATCATGCCGCCCATGATTAAAGATCCCTTTGCCCGACTGGGCCTGGACCGTGAGGTCCTGACTGTCAGCCAGCTCAACGGCCGTGCGCGGGTGTTGCTCGAAGACGTGTTCAGCAACATCTGGGTCGAGGGCGAAATCTCCAACCTCGCCCGCCCGGCCTCCGGCCATGTGTACTTCACCCTCAAGGACAGTGGCGCCCAGGTACGTTGCGCGCTGTTCCGGCAGAATGCCGCGCGGGTGCGCCAGGCCTTGAAAGACGGGTTGGCGGTGAAAGTGCGCGGCAAAGTCTCGCTGTTCGAAGGCCGTGGCGATTATCAGCTGATCCTCGACACCGTCGAGCCGGCCGGCGATGGCGCGCTGCGCCTGGCCTTCGATGCCTTGAAGGAAAAACTCAGCGCCGAAGGCCTGTTCAGTGCCGAGCGCAAGGTGCCGCTGCCGGCCCATCCGCAACGCATCGGCATCATCAGTTCGCCCACCGGCGCGGTGATCCGCGACATCATCAGTGTCTTCCGCCGCCGCGCGCCGCAGATCGCCCTGACCCTGATCCCCACCGCCGTGCAAGGCCGCGAAGCCACCGCGCAAATCGTCCGCGCCCTGAAGCTGGCCGACGCCCGTGGTTTCGATGCGCTGATCCTGGCCCGGGGCGGCGGTTCGCTGGAAGACTTGTGGTGCTTCAACGAAGAAGCCGTGGCCCGGGCGGTGGATGCCTGCGTCACGCCAATCGTCAGCGCCGTGGGCCATGAAACCGATGTGTCCATCAGCGATTTCGTCGCCGACGTACGCGCCCCGACCCCGTCCGCCGCCGCCGAACTGCTGGCACCGGATGCTGGCGACCTGGTGCGCCGGGTCGAAAGCCTGCATCGCCGGCTGGTGATGCGCATGCGCGACCGCCTGATGCGCGATCAACTGCGCCTCGAAGGCCTCACCCGACGCCTGCGCCACCCCGGCGAACGCCTGCGCCAGCAAGCCCAGCGCCTCGACGACCTGGACATGCGCCTGCGCCGGGCCTTCGAGCGCAGCCTCAATACCCGCCGCGAACGCTTGATCCGCCTGGAAACCCGCCTGGCCGGGCAACATCCAGGCCGGCACCTGGCGTTGCTACGCCAGCGCCTGGACAGCCTCGCCGAACGCCTGCCCCGGGCCATGCGCGAAGGCCTGAAAGCGCGACGCGTGCAGTTGCACAACCAGATGCAGACGCTGCACATCGTCAGCCCCTTGGCGACCCTTGGCCGCGGCTACAGCATTCTGCTCGACGAACGCGGCCATGCGATCCACCGCGCCGGGCAAACCCAGACCGGCCAGCGCCTGACCGCAAAGCTCGGCGAAGGCGAATTGCTGGTACGGGTCGAAGACAATCACCTGACGCCGGTCACCCTTTCTTTACTGGATTGATTCATGCCGCGATATCTCGCCCTACTGCTGTTGCTGTGCCTGACCCTCAACGCCCACGCCGACAGTTACATCAGTCGCCTGTTGAACAAACCGGTGCCCGGCGGCGTGGCCGTGGTGGACCTGGGCAGCGCCGTCAAGGCACCGAAAGCCAGTTACCAGGGCAAGCCGGTGCTGGTGGTCAAGGAACAGGACAACTGGCTGGCGATTGTCGGCATCCCGCTGACGGTGCAGCCCGGCACGCAACAGATCAGCAGTGGCGGCGGCACCCAGCCGTTCGTGGTCGGCTACAAGAAGTACCCCGAGCAACACATCACCCTGAAGAACAAGCGCCAGGTCAACCCGAACCCGGCGGACCTCAAGCGCATCGATGCCGAACTCGCGGTGCAACTGAAGGCCTACCGCAGCTTCAGCCCGAACATCCCCAGCAACCTGTTGCTGGACAAACCGGTCAACGGCCCGCTGTCGAGCAAGTTCGGCGTGCGCCGCTTCTTCAACGGCGAAGAACGCAACCCCCACGCCGGCCTGGACTTCGCCGTGCCCGCCGGCACGCCGATCAAGACCCCGGCCGCCGGCAAGGTGATCCTCACGGGTAATTACTTCTTCAATGGCAACACCGTGTTCGTCGACCATGGCCAAGGCTTCATCAGCATGTTCTGCCACATGTCGAAGATCGATGTGAAGGTCGGCCAGCAACTGGCCCGGGGCACCGTGGTGGGCAAGGTCGGCGCCACCGGCCGCGCGACCGGGCCGCACATGCACTGGAACATCAGCCTGAACGATGCGCGGGTGGATCCGGCGATTTTCATCGGGGCGTTTCAGCCCTGAGATTTGTGCTGGGACTACCGGCCTCATCGCGAGCAAGCTCGCTCCCACAAGGGTATTTCGGCATTCTGAAAAACGCCGCTGTACCTGTGTGAGCGAGCTTGCTCGCGATGACGGCAGCAGCATCACCACCTCCCCATGGATTGCCAAGCTCCAAACATCGACGCAATAAAACTACAAATTTCCGAAAAGCTCGCGATTAAATCTCGCAAACCCGCCTAAAAACAGAACTTCTCTCAATTTTTTCCGACTGCTTGCGATCCTCTCCTCACGCGGTTAGGGTTGAAGGCATGAAAACCTCTCACACCCTCATTCAGCTTCGCCAGCACCGCAGCCTGTGCCTCGTCAGCGCACGACTGCCGGGCTGAATCGCGGCACCTCGTTCCGGCGCTCAAGCCACCCCATTCGAACCACCGGCAGGCCGCCTTTTCCCGGCCACGACAGACAATAAGGATTCCCCTGATGAGCATGCTCAAAGACCCGTCTTCCAAATACCGCGCCTTCCCGACCATCAACCTGCCGGATCGCACCTGGCCGTCGAAGACCATCACCGCCGCGCCGATCTGGTGCAGCTCCGACCTGCGCGACGGCAACCAGTCGCTGATCGAGCCGATGGACGCGGTCAAGAAACTGCGTTTCTGGAAAACCCTCGTCGCGGTGGGCGTGAAGGAAATCGAAGCATCGTTCCCAGCCGCTTCGCAAACCGACTTCGACTTCGTGCGCACCCTCATCGAAGAAGGCCACATCCCGGACGACACCACCATCCAAGTGCTGACCCAGGCCCGTGAAGACCTGATCGCCCGTACGTTCGAATCCCTGCGCGGCGCGAAAAAAGCCATCGTCCACCTGTACAACGCCACCTGCCCGTCGTTCCGCCGCATCGTGTTCAACCAGGACAAGGAAGGCGTGAAGGAAATCGCGGTGAACGCGGCCAAGCTGTTCGTCAAATACGCCGCCCAGCAACCGGAAACCCAGTGGCAGTTCGAGTATTCGCCAGAGACCTTCAGCGCCACTGAGCTGGAATTTGCCAAGGAAGTCTGCGACGCAGTGATCGAAGTCTGGAACCCGACGCCCGAACGCAAGGTGATCCTCAACCTGCCCGCTACCGTGGAAGTCGCCACCCCGAACATCTACGCCGACCAGATCGAGTGGTTCCACCGCAACATCAGCCGGCGTGACAGCGTGCTCATCAGCCTGCACACCCACAACGACCGTGGCACCGGCGTGGCCGCTACCGAGCTGGGCCTGATGGCCGGCGCCGACCGTGTCGAAGGCTGCCTGTTCGGCAACGGCGAACGCACCGGTAACGTCGACCTGGTGACCGTGGCGCTGAATCTTTACACCCAGGGCGTCAACCCGGAGCTGGACTTCTCCGACATCGACGGCGTGCGCAAAGTGGTCGAGGAATGCAACCAGATTCCGGTGCACCCGCGTCATCCGTACGTTGGCGACCTGGTTCATACCGCGTTCTCCGGCTCGCACCAGGATGCCATCCGCAAGGGCTTCGCCCAGCAGAAATCGGACGGTCTGTGGGAAGTGCCATACCTGCCAATCGACCCGGCCGACATCGGTCGCAGCTACGAGGCGGTGATTCGCGTCAACAGCCAGTCGGGCAAGGGCGGTATCGCCTACCTGCTGGAGCAGGAGTACGGCATCAGCCTGCCGCGTCGCATGCAGATCGAGTTCAGCCAGGTGGTACAGCGCGAAACCGATCGCCTGGGCCTGGAAATGACTGCACAGCAGATCCACGCCTTGCTGCAGCGTGAATACCTGCAAGCCAACACTCCGTACGCACTGGTCAGCCATCGCCTGCAGGAAGAAAACGGCAACAGCGCCGTAGAAGTGGAAGTGGCCAGCAAGGGCCAGGGCGAGACCAACCTGCACTGGCGCGGCAAGGGCAACGGCGCGCTGGAAGCCCTGGTGGCCGGCCTGCCGATTCCGGTGGAGATCATGGACTACAACGAACACGCCATCGGCGCCGGCACCAATGCCAAGGCGGCGGCCTACATCGAACTGCGAGTCAACGGCGAGCGTGCGGTGCATGGCGTGGGTATCGATGAGAACATCACTACCGCTAGCTTCAAGGCCCTGTTCAGTGCGCTGAACCGCTCGTTGAGCCAGCCGGAAGCCAAGGCGGCCTGATCTACAGCTGAAATGCAAAAAGGCCCTGGGGTGTGAACCCTGGGGCCTTTTTGTTTGGCTGATGGTTGGGTGCTGACTGTACTGGCCTCATCGCGAGCAAGCTCTCCACACTGGATCTTCAGTGGAGCCGAAATCCTGTGCCCCCTGTGGGAGCGAGCTTGCTCGCGATGGCGGCCTGTCAGACAACCAAAATGTCAGGCATGGGTATCGACAGAAACGGTCATGGCCTGCAACAACGACGCCCGCAGGGTTTGCAGCATCGCTTGGGTACCCATGATCTGGGTCTGGATGGCCATGGCCTGCTGGGCCTTCTGCTCTTCGTTGGCCTGGCTTTTCTGGACCCGGGCCAACTGGGCTTGCTGCTGGGCCAGCAGTTTCTCGGCCTGCTCGATCTGCTTTTTCAGTTGCTCGATGATGTCCCCACCGCCGCTGGCGGGAGCGCCGGCGACATTCGCGCCGCGGGTATCGACCTGCAGTGTCTTGTCCTTGTCGTCGGCGTCAGTCGATGCCACTGGACTGACCGCTTTCTCTTCTTCAGTCCCGCGGATGGAGACTTTAGGGGCTGACAATGGATAAGGGTTTACGGTGGTTGCGCTGATACTGGTCATAGGGACTTCTCCTTGGCTGACCGGTTATCGGCATGCAACACCGTTCCTTGAGGCTGAATCGTTTCAATTCGTGAATTCGAAGCGATCGGCATCCAGGTTCGCCGGAAACCGCGTGCGATACGCCGCCAAGTCCGCTGCGTTCAAGCACACCTTGAACACACCATCCGCTTCACCGGCGCTGAGCAAGCTCTCGCCCTGGAAATCCAGCACCTGGCTGTCGCCGGTATAGGCGAAACCCTTGCCGTCGGTACCCACACGGTTTACCGCGGCCACGTAGCACAGGTTCTCGATCGCCCGGGCCGGCAACAGCCGATTCCAGTGCAAACGCCGCGCCCCGGGCCAGTTGGCGGTGTATAGCAGCAGGTCGGTGTCCTCGGCGTCGCGGCTCCAGACCGGGAAGCGCAGGTCGTAGCAAATCAGCGGACGAATCCGCCAGCCCTTGAGCTCGAACAGCACCTGTCGCTCACCCGGGGTGTAGTGGTTGTGCTCCCCCGCCATGCGAAACAGATGGCGCTTGTCGTAATGCAACACTTCTCCATCCGGCCGCGCCCAGAGCAAGCGATTGCGATGGCTACCGTCCGCGGCCTGGATGATCACACTGCCGGTAATCACCGCGTCCAGCTTCGCGGCCAGGGCCTTGAGCCATTGGCGCGTCGGGCCGTTCTCCGGCTCCGCCAGGGTCTCGGATTCCATGGAGAAACCCGTGGTGAACATCTCTGGCAGGATGATCAGATCAGCCCCACGTGCCTGCTCAAGCAGCGCTTCGAAATGCTCAAGGTTGGCCCGGCGGTCGTGCCAGGCCAGGGTGGTCTGGACCAGTGCAATGTCGAGGTCCGGTAACGTGCTCAGATCACGCATAGTTTTTCCGCCGCTTCGCGCAGCGTCTCCTCGCGTTTGGCAAAGCACAGGCGCACCAGGCGCTGGCCTTGGGGTGGGTGCTGGTAGAACACCGAGATCGGAATCGTCGCCACGCCATGCTCGCGGGTCATCCACACGGCCATGTCGACGTCATTCAGGTCCGGGCGAATCTGCGAGTAGTCCACCAACTGGAAATAGGTGCCGGTCACGCGCTTGAAGCTGAACCGTGACGGGGCGAGCAGATCGCAGAACAGGTCACGCTTGGCCTGGTAGAAGTCCGGCAGTCCGTTGACGTGTTCCGGATGTTCGGCCATGTAGTCGGCCAGGGCGTACTGCAACGGCGTCACGCCGCAGAAGCTGACGTACTGGTGTACCTTGCGCAGTTCCGCCGTCAAGGCCGCTGGCGCCACCACGTAGCCGGTTTTCCAGCCAGTGACGTGGTAGGTCTTGCCGAACGAACTGACCACGAAGGCGCGGCGGTACAGTTCTTCATGGGCCAGGACACTGGCGTGGGCAACGCCGTCGAACACCAGGTGTTCGTAGACCTCGTCGCTGACCAGGTAGATGTCACGGTCGCGAATCAGCGTCGCCAACTGATCCAGTTCGGCGCGGCTGATCAGCGCACCACTGGGGTTGTGCGGCGAGTTGAGGATGATCATGCGCGTACGCGGGCTCAGGGCTTCGCCGAGCTTCTCGAAGTCGATGGCGAAGTCATCCAGGCCCAATGGCACGTGCACGCAGCGCCCACCGGCCAATAGAACGGAAGGCTCGTAGCTGTCATAGCTAGGATCGAAAACGATCACTTCGTCACCGCTGTGGACCACCGCCGCGATGGCACAGAAAATCGCCTGGGTCGCGCCAGGGGTCACGGTGACCTCTTGATCGGCATCGACGTTGGCGCCGTAGCTGCGGGCGATCTTCGCTGCGATCTGCTGGCGTAGCGCCGGCAGGCCGGTCATGGGCGAATACTGGTTATGGCCTTGGGCAATGTGCCGGCCAACCGCATCGCGCAGGGCCTGCGGGCCATCGAAATCGGGAAATCCCTGGGACAGATTGAGCGCACCGGTCTGCGCCGCGAGCTGGGACATCTGAGTAAAGATAGTGATGCCGACATTCGGCAACTTGCTGGTGATCATCAAGGGTTCCCTGCTCTGCACCCGGCTCTGATGCGGCGCGGGAGAGCTCGAGAATAGCCCAATCGCCGGGCATGAAAAAGGGTGCCACCAAGGGCACCCTTTTCATGTCGCCGAACGACCGTGGCGAGGGAGCTTGCTCCCGCTGGGCTGCGCAGCAGCCCCTGGGTTGTGCCTGATGCACTGCGGGGGCAGAGACATCTGGGGGGCGCTTCGCACCCCAGCGGGAGCAAGCTCCCTCGCCACACAAGCTTCCGGGCAACAGGTATTGAATCAGCGCTTGTCGCGGCGCTTCTTGTCAGCCTTCTTGTGGTGCGACATCAAGCGGCGCTTCTTGTTGACCTGGCGGTCGGTGAGCGTGTTCTTGTTGCCTTCGTACGGGTTCTCGCCGCCCTTGAACTCGATGCGGATCGGCGTGCCGACCAGCTTCAGGACGCGACGGTAGGTGTTCTCCAGGTAACGAACGTACGACTTGGGCACCTTCTCGATCTGGTTACCGTGGATCACGATAATCGGCGGGTTGGCACCGCCCAAGTGGGCGTAGCGCAGTTTGATCCGACGGTTGTTGACCATCGGTGGCGCGTGCTCGCCTACCGCATCTTCGAGGATCTGGGTGAGGCGGTTGGTCGGCCAGCGGGTCACCGCCGACTTGAACGAGTTCTGCACCGAAGCGTAGAGGTTGCCCACGCCCGTGCCGTGCAGGGCCGAGATGAAGTGGATGTCGGCGAAGTCGACGAAGAACAGGCGACGTTGCAATTCGACCTTGACGAAATCCCGTTCGCTCGGCGTCATGCCGTCCCACTTGTTGATCGCGATGACCAGCGCACGACCGGCTTCCAGGGCGAAACCCAGCAGGTTCAGGTCGTGATCGACCACGCCTTCGCGGGCATCCATCACGAAGATCACCACGTTGGCGTCTTTGATCGCCTGCAGGGTCTTGACCACGGAGAATTTTTCAACTTCTTCGTGGATCTTGCCGCGCTTGCGCACACCGGCGGTGTCGATCAGCGTGTACTTCTCTTCGTTACGCTCGAAGGGAATGTAGATGCTGTCACGGGTGGTGCCGGGCTGGTCATAGACGATGACCCGGTCTTCGCCGAGCATGCGGTTGACCAGCGTCGACTTGCCCACGTTCGGACGGCCGATGATGGCGATCTTGATCCCGTCTTTCTCGCTTGGGCCCGGAATGCGCTTGGCTTCCTCGCCTTCGGCAACGATCTCTTCCTCGCCCTCTTCCGGCTCTTCCACGTCGTCCTTGGGGAAACTCTCCAGGGCGATTTCCAGCATCTGGGTGATGCCACGACCGTGGGCGCCGGCGATCGGGATCGCCTGGCCCATGCCCAACGGTGCGAACTCGGCGCGGGCCATGTCCGGGTCGATGTTGTCGACCTTGTTGGCGACCACGTAGGAACGCTTGTTACGCTTGCGCAAATGCTCGGCGATCATCTGGTCGGCGGCGGTAAAACCGGCCTTGGCGTCTACCAGGAACAGCACCACATCGGCTTCTTCAATGGCGAGCAACGACTGCTCGGCCATTTTTTCGTCCATGCCATGTTCATCACCGGAGATGCCGCCGGTGTCGACCAGAATATAGGTACGCCCTTGCCACTTGGCCTCACCGTATTGGCGATCACGGGTCAGACCGGACAAGTCGCCGACAATGGCGTCGCGAGTCCTGGTCAGGCGGTTGAACAAGGTGGACTTGCCGACGTTCGGTCGGCCCACCAGGGCGATTACGGGAACCATGCGGCTCTCCACTTCGTTATTTCAGAAAATACAAAAGCCGCTGCGAGGCAGCGGCTGGTGCTCGGGGCAGTCTGTGCAAGCCCTGCAAACCTTGAGAACAAGGCCGCTTGGGGGGATTAGCCCCAAGCATAGTCTTACTTGATGGTCAGGGCTTCCAGTTTGCCGCTGTTGCCATACACATAGATCATGTTGCCCACCACCAGCGGACGGGCACGCAGGCCGTCGCTGTCGATGCGCTCACGGCCGACGAAACGACCGTCCACCTGGCTGAGCAGGTGCAGGTAACCTTCCAGGTCACCCACTGCGACGTAGCTGGAGAACACTTCCGGGGCCGACAGTTGACGACGGGCCAGGGAGTCGTTGCTCCACAAGGCGGTGGTGGAACGCTCGTCAACGCCTTCGACGGTGCCCGAGGACAGGCTCACATAGACGCTGCCAAAACCCTGGGCGACACCGGCGTAGCTGGACGCATCGCGCTGCCACAACGGACGACCGCTTTCCAGGTCCAGTGCCGCCACGCGGCCCTGATAGCTGGCGACGTACAGCGTACCGCCGGACAGCAGCAAGCCACCGTCGATATCGACCACACGCTCCAGCTCCGAACGACCTTGCGGGATCGCTACGCGCTGTTCCCAGACCGGCACGCCGTTGGATATATCCAGGGCCACCACTTTACCGGTCGACAAGCCAGCCACCGCCAGGCGGTTGGTAACGATCGGTGCACTGGTGCCGCGCAGGGTCAGTACCGCCGGGGTGCTGTCGTACAACCAGCGCTGGTTGCCGGTGGCGGCATCCAGGCCGATCAGGCGGTCGTCCTGGGTCTGGACCACCACCACGTCGCCGTTGGTGGCCGGCGGTGCGAGCACTTCGCTGGTCACGCGGGCACGCCATTTCTCTTCACCGCTGCTCGCGTCCAGGGCGACGATCTCGCCCTTGAGCGTGCCGATCATGACCAGGCCGTAACCCACGCCAACGGCGCCGGAAACGGGCAGTTCGAGATCTTTCTCCCATTTGACGTCGCCGTTGCTGCGATCCATCGCCATGACCACGCCCGTGACGTCGCCGGCATAGATGGTGTCGCCATCGATGGCCGGCACCAGCATGTTGTAGGTTTCACCCTGGCCATCGCCGATGGAACGGCTCCACTGCTTCTGCAGCACGACTTCTTCTTTGAAGTCGGTCAGTTCGGCCGGAGGCAGTTCTTTCTTGCTGTTGCTGCTGCAACCCGCGGCCAGAATGGCCAGGGCCAGCAATGCTGCATGTTTCCACTGGATCACGTCACGCATCCCCTTTGGCCAGGTCGTCCAGCTTGATTTGCAGGCCACCGACCGCGGCTTCATCCGACAGCGCAGCCTTGGCTTTTTGGTAGGCCGCATGGGCCTCATCGGCACGGCCCAGCTGTACCAGCAGGTCGCCCTTGAGTTCTTCGCGGGTCGCCAGGAATGCCTTGTCGGCATCGCCGTCGAGCAGTTTCAACGCCTCTTCAGCCTTGTTCTGCGCCGCCAGCACCTGCGCCAGGCGCTGACGCGCCACTTCGCCCAGGGTCGGGTTGGCCGGTTTGTCGACGATACCTTTGAGCTCAGTGGCCGCGTCGTCCAATTTGCCGCTGTCCACCGCCACCTTGGCCACGAACAGGCGACCGTACTGCGCGTAGGCAGTGCCGCCGAATTCCTTGTCCAGCTTGCCGGCCAGGTCCGCCACGCGGGCCGCGTCAGGCTTGCCGTCCGGGGTCAGGGTGGTTTCCAGCAATTGCTGGTAGAGCACCGAGGCGCCTTGCGACTGGTTGCTCTGGTATTTCTGGTAGGCCTGCCAGCCGAACACGATGACCAGCGCCAACAGGCCGCCAGTGACCAGCGGCTTGCCGTTGCGCGTCCACCAGTCCTTCAAATCCGCCAGCTGTTCATCTTCGGTACTCGACACCCCAATACTCCTTAATCGCTAAATCGGCTGTTTGACAGCTTCAACCCTGCACGACGCAGGTGGCCAGGTGTGCAGCAAGCGCATCCCAGGCAATGCTTTGTTGCTCGCCCTGGCCACGCAGGGGTTTGAAACCTACCACTTGTTGGGCCAGTTCGTCGTCACCGAGGATCAGTGCGTACAGCGCACCGCTCTTGTCGGCCTTCTTGAACTGGCTCTTGAAGCTGCCGGCGCCGGCGTTGATCTGCAGGCGCAGGTTGGGCAACTGGTCGCGGATCCGTTCGCTCAACGACAAAGCGGCCAGTTCGGCGGCCTCGCCAAAGGCGCACAGGTAGACGTCGACCTGACGGGACAGTTCTTCGGGCACCTTGTCCAAGGCTTCCAGCATCAGCACCAGGCGCTCGATGCCCATGGCAAAGCCCACGCCCGGGGTCGGCTTGCCGCCCATCTGCTCAACCAGTCCGTCGTAGCGGCCGCCAGCACATACAGTGCCTTGGGCGCCGAGTTTGTCGGTGACCCACTCGAAGACGGTCTTGCTGTAGTAGTCCAGACCACGGACCAACTTGGGGTTGATCACGTAAGGGATGCCCACGGCGTCCAGGCGCGCCTTCAGCCCTTCGAAGTGTGCACGGGATTCGTCGTCGAGGTAGTCGGCCATTTTCGGCGCGTCGACCAGGACTGCTTGGGTCTCGGCATTCTTGGTGTCGAGCACACGCAGCGGGTTGGTCTTCAGACGGCGCTGGCTGTCTTCGTCGAGCTTGTCCAGGTGGGCAGAAAGAAACTCCACCAACGCTTCACGGTAGCGGCCACGGGACTCGCTGGTGCCCAGGCTGTTGAGCTCGAGCTTGACCGCATCGCGAAGCCCCAGCTCACCCCACAGGCGCCAGGTCATGACGATCAGCTCGGCGTCGATGTCCGGCCCCTCGAGGTTGAACACCTCCAGGCCAATCTGGTGGAACTGGCGATAACGGCCTTTCTGCGGACGCTCGTGACGAAACATCGGGCCGACGTACCAGAGTTTCTGCACCTGGCCGCCGCCGGTGATGCCGTGCTCGAGCACCGCACGCACGCAGGCCGCCGTGCCTTCGGGGCGCAGGGTCAGGGAGTCGCCATTGCGGTCGTCGAAGGTGTACATCTCTTTTTCGACGATGTCGGTCACTTCACCGATGGAGCGCTTGAACAGCTCGGTGAACTCGACGATCGGCATGCGGATCTGCCGATAGCCGTAGTTATCCAGCAGACGCGCCACAGTGCCCTCGAAATAACGCCACAGGGGCGTCTGCTCGGGCAGGATGTCGTTCATGCCACGAATGGCTTGCAGGGACTTGCTCACAGGTAATCCTTAAATTCGTTCGACTCAACCACGCGCAATCACTGCGGCGTCGGCTTCGACCTTTTCGGCCGCTTTCTGGCGAATCAGCCGTTCCAGCTCATCCACCAGATTGTCATTCGTCAGTTTCTGCGACGGCTTGCCGTCGATGTAAATCAGGTTCGGTGTACCGCCAGTCAGGCCGATGTGCGCCTCCTTGGCTTCGCCCGGCCCGTTGACCACGCAACCGATCACCGCGACATCCAGCGGCACCAGCAGGTCTTCGAGGCGCCCTTCCAGCTCGTTCATGGTCTTGACCACATCGAAGTTCTGCCGCGAGCAGCTCGGGCAGGCGATGAAGTTGATGCCACGGGAACGCAGGTGCAGGGACTTGAGAATGTCGTAGCCGACTTTCACTTCCTCGACCGGGTCAGCCGCCAACGAGATGCGGATGGTATCGCCAATCCCTTCGGCGAGCAGCATACCGAGGCCGACGGCGGATTTCACCGTGCCCGAACGCAACCCACCGGCTTCGGTGATGCCCAGGTGCAGCGGTTGGACGATTTCCTTGGCCAGCAGGCGGTAGGCTTCGACGGCCATGAACACGTCGGACGCCTTCACGCTGACCTTGAAGTCCTGGAAATTCAGGCGCTCGAGGTGCTCGACGTGGCGCAGGGCCGATTCCACCAGTGCCGCCGGGGTCGGTTCGCCGTATTTCTTTTGCAGGTCTTTTTCCAGGGAACCCGCGTTCACGCCGATGCGGATCGGGATGCCCCGGTCGCGGGCAGCATCCACTACGGCACGGACACGGTCTTCGCGACCGATGTTGCCCGGGTTGATGCGCAGGCAATCCACGCCCAACTCCGCCACGCGCAGGGCGATGCGGTAGTCGAAGTGAATGTCGGCCACCAAGGGGACCTTGACCAGTTGCTTGATCTTGCCGAACGCCTCGGCGGCGTCCATGTCCGGCACCGATACGCGCACGATGTCGACACCGGCGGCTTCCAGGCGGTTGATCTGGGCGACCGTGGCGGCCACGTCATTGGTGTCGCTGTTGGTCATGCTCTGCACAGCGATAGGCGCATCGCCGCCCACGGGCACGTTGCCGACCCAGATTTTTCGGGATTCGCGACGCTTGATAGGAGATTCGCCGTGCATGACTTATTGACCCAACTTCAGGCGAGCGGTCTCGCCACTGGTGAACGGAGCGATGTCGACCGGCTGGCCGTTGTAGCTGACCTGCGCGCCACGGGCATAACCCAGGCGTACGGCAAACGGCGGCTTGCCATTGACGGCAGTGCTGTCGCCCTTGCGCTTGAGGCCACTGAACAGCACCTTGCCGTTGCCGTCGGTGATCTGCGTCCAGCAGTCGGCGACAAACTGAATCTGTACCTGGCCTTCACCTGCGGCTGGCGCCGGGGTCGGGGCCGCCGGAGCTGCCGGAACAACTGGCGCGGCTGGCGCAGCGTGGGTCGCAGGCGCAGCCGCGGTTGGCGCTGGCGTGCTCGGTGCGGCAGGTGCCGTGGCAATCGGTGCAGCCGGCGCTGCTGGTGCAACTGGCGCAGGGGCTGGAGCAGCCGGCTCGGCACCCGCTTCGGCATTGGCCTCCTGGTCCTGTGGCAACGCCAGGGCGGTCTCGCCTTCGGCCTGGCCTTCGACGACAGCCTGGTCTTCCGGCTCGTCCAGCGGATGGATCTGGGTGGTGCCGTCGGCGCCTTCGACCTCAACGTGCTCAGGGTTCATGGCGACCGGCTCCTTGTTGCGCAAGGAAGCCTGGTCCTGCCACCAGACAAAACCGCCACCAATCACCGCGATCAGCAACAACAGGCTGACGATTCGCAAAATGGTGTGGGAAACGCGAACCGGCTCCTCGATGCGCCCCAGGCTGTGCACGTTGCTGCCCTGGGCATCGGAACCGGTGTATTGATCGAATTGCTGGACCAGCACGGTCTGGTCCATGCCGAGCAACTTGGCATAGGCGCGGATGTAGCCCCGGGCGAAGGTGTGCCCGGGCAGCTTGTCGAACGCGCCCGCTTCCAGATTGCCGAGGGAGGCCACGGTGAGATTGAGCTTGAGGGCCACTTCGGCCAGCGACCAACCATTGCTTTCGCGGGCTTGACGCAGGGTCTCACCAGGATTTACGCGAGTCGCTGCTACAACTTCGGGATGCGCCGCTTTCATCATTGCTCCGACAGGTATTGCTGATATTCCGGCGTACCGGGATAGAGTCTTTTGAGTTGCAGGCCGTAACTTGCAGCCTTGTCGCGATCTTCAAACACATGTGCCAGCCGAACGCCGAGCAATAGACTACGTGCATTTTGCTCACTCAGCAGGCTAAAACGCTCGTAGTAGTCACGCGCGGGCACATAATGCCTGTCTTCGTAGGACAACTCAGCCATTTCCAGCAGCGCCCGCGGTTGCTGGCGGTTGAGCCGCAGCGCCTTTTCCAGTTGCTGGCGGGCCAGGTCGCGCTGGCCGAGCTGCGCAGCCGTCATGCCGAGGTTTTCGAAAACCCGCGAACGCTCAGGGTAAAGGGTGTCGGCGGCAGCCTGCTCGAAGCGCTCGTAGGCGTCCTTGTAGCGTTTCTGCTCGAAAAGAAAACTGCCGTAGTTGTTCAGGATCCGCGCGTCTTGCGGGCGGGCAGACAGCGCCTTGCGAAAATGCTGGTCGGCCAGCTCCGGCTCCATCTCGGCCTGGAACACCAGGGCCAGGGCCGCATTGGCATCCGGGTCGGAATCGTCCAGTTCCAGGGCTTTCTTGAGCGGCACCTTGGCCCGTTCGGTCATGCCCTGCTGCAGGTAGCCAATGCCCAGCTGCACGTAGGCCACACGCGCCTCGTCGCGCCCTTTGCTGGTCCTCATCGGGTTGTAGTCACCCGACAGGACACAACCGGAACAAAGGCCGGCCAACAGCAAAACGAGCGCGAAGCGCAGGGACATAGAGTTCCTCTCTTAGTGACTGTTCGCAGCGTTTTGCACCGCATCGTCCGTGGCGTTCAACTCACGCACGGCAATGTAGCGTTCGCTGCGACGGGTGCGATCCAGCACCTGTCCTACCAATTGGCCACAGGCGGCGTCGATGTCTTCGCCGCGAGTGGTGCGCACGGTGACGTTGAAGCCAGCGTGGTGAAGCTGATCCTGGAAGCGACGAATCGCGTTGTTGCTCGGACGCTCGTAACCGGAATGCGGGAACGGATTGAACGGGATCAGGTTGATCTTGCACGGGATGTTCTTGAGCAGCTCGATCATCTCGACCGCGTGTTCGACCTTGTCGTTCACATCCTTGAGCAGCGTGTACTCGATGGTCAGCACGCGTTTTTCGCCCAGGGACGACATGTAGCGCTGGCACGACTCGAGCAGCATCTTAAGCGGATATTTCTTGTTGATCGGCACCAATTGGTTACGCAATGCGTCATTGGGTGCGTGCAGCGACAACGCCAGGGAGACGTCGATGTGCTTGGCCAGCTCATCGATCATCGGCACCACGCCGGAAGTGGACAGGGTCACGCGGCGCTTGGAGATGCCGTAGCCCAGGTCGTCCATCATCAGGTGCATGGCGGAAACGACGTTGTCGAAATTCAGCAGCGGCTCACCCATGCCCATCATCACCACGTTGGTGATGGCACGGTCGACGGTCGCCGGGACACTGCCAAAGGATTTGTTGGCAATCCACACCTGGCCGATCACTTCGGCGGCGGTGAGGTTGCTATTGAAGCCTTGCTTGCCGGTGGAGCAGAAACTGCAATCCAGGGCACAGCCTGCCTGGGACGAAACGCACAAGGTGCCGCGTTTGCCCTGGGGAATGTAGACGGTCTCGACGCAGCTGCCGGACGCCACGCGCACCACCCACTTACGGGTGCCGTCGCTGGAAATGTCCTGGCTGACCACTTCGGGGCCGCGAATCTCGGCCACAGCCTTGAGCTTTTCGCGCAGGGCCTTGCCGACATTCGTCATGGCGTCGAAGTCGTCGACGCCAAAGTGGTGAATCCATTTCATCACCTGACCGGCACGGAAACGCTTCTCCCCGATCGAGTCGAAGAATTTCTCCATTTCCGGCTGGGTCAGCCCCAGCAGATTGGTTTTAACAGTCGATGTAGTCATGGATTCACCTTCACTCTTAAGCCAATGCTTAGCGAGTGGTTACTTCAGTAGCAGCGAAAAAGTAAGCGATTTCGCGAGCAGCAGCGGCTTCGGAGTCCGAACCGTGAACGGCGTTGGCGTCGATGGACTCGGCGAAGTCAGCACGGATGGTGCCGGCAGCCGCTTCTTTAGGGTTGGTAGCGCCCATCAGCTCACGGTTGCGAGCGATAGCGTTTTCGCCTTCCAGCACCTGGACGACAACCGGACCGGAAGTCATGAAGGCCACCAGCTCACCGAAGAAACCGCGCTCGCTGTGCTCAGCGTAGAAGCCTTCGGCTTCGGCTTTGGACAGTTGCTTCATTTTCGAAGCTACAACGCGCAGGCCAGCGTCTTCGAAGCGGGTAACGATCTTGCCGATCACGTTTTTAGCAACGGCGTCAGGCTTGATGATGGAGAAAGTACGTTGAACAGCCATGGTGTAACTCCAGAAACGGTAATTTGCGAAAAATTAAACCCGCGAATTATACGCGGGTTCAGGGGTATTGCCTAACCTGCCAGGTCGATCAGTCTATTTCTTCGATCCAGAGCGCCTGGACCGCTTCCAAGACCTTCTCGCCACAACGGCCAGAGGTACTGTCGAAACCGGGAAGCTCCATGATCCAGTGCTGCAGATCGACGAAATTGACCTTCAGCGGATCCACGTCCGGCTTGGCTTCGGCCAGTTCTTCTGCGATGCGTTGTACATCATTCCAACCATAGCTCATGACAGTGTCACCATCAGTGCGGCGCTTCGGCCGCATGGTTTAGCGAATATTTCGGGATTTCGACCACCAGGTCTTCGGTGCCGACCTTGGCCTGACAGGTCAGGCGCGACGTCGGTTCCAGGCCCCAGGCCCTATCAAGGTAGTCCTCTTCCAGCTCATCGGCCTCATTCAGCGAGTCGAAACCCTCACGAATGATGCAATGGCAGGTGGTGCAGGCACAGACACCGCCGCAGGCGCTCTCGATCTCGATGTGGTTGTCATGGGCCACTTCGAGAATGGACTTGCCGGTTTCGGCCTCTACCACCATACCGTCCGGGCAATGCTCGGCGTGTGGCAGAAAAATGATCTGCGGCATCAGTTATTCCTCGATTTCATTCAGGTTGCGCCCCGCCAGGGCGGCTTTCACCGTGGAGTCCAGGCGGCGGGCAGCAAAGGCATCGGTGACTTGCGACAGACGCTTGGTCTGCTGCTCGATGGCATAGCCATCGGTGCCTTTGATCAATTCGGACAATTCCTGCATCTGCAGCTCGATGACCATGCGTTCCTCAGCGTCGAGCAAACGGTCGCCGTCAGCTTCCAGGGCACCTTGCACGGCTTCGATCAGGCGCTGGGCATCGACCTGCTGCTCACGCAGCACGCGGGCCACCTTGTCGTCGCTGGCATGCTGGAAGGAATCCTTGAGCATCTTGGCGATTTCGCCGTCGGTCAGGCCATAGGACGGCTTGACCTGGATGCTCGCCTCGACGCCCGAACCCAGTTCGCGGGCGGAGACATTGAGCAAGCCGTCGGCATCGACCTGGAAGGTCACGCGAATCTTCGCCGCACCCGCCACCATCGGCGGGATGCCGCGCAATTCGAAGCGAGCCAGGGAGCGGCAATCACTAATCAGCTCACGCTCGCCTTGCAGCACGTGGACCATCATGGCCGACTGGCCGTCTTTATAGGTGGTGAAGTCCTGGGCGCGGGCAACCGGGATGGTGGTGTTGCGTGGAATCACCTTCTCCATCAGGCCACCCATGGTTTCCAGGCCCAGGGACAACGGAATCACGTCGAGCAGCAGCAGTTCGCCGCCATCGCGCTTGTTGCCGGCCAGGGTATCGGCCTGGATCGCGGCGCCGATGGCGACCACCTGGTCCGGGTCGATTTCAGTCAGCGGCTGGCGGCCAAAGGCCTCGGCAACGGCTTCGCGAACCCGAGGCACGCGGGTCGAACCACCGACCATGACCACGGCCTTGACGTCTTCGAGTTCCACGCCGGAATCGCGCACGGCACGGCGGCAAGCCTTGAGGCTGCGGGCGACCATGGGCTCGATCAGGGCATCGAAGGCTTCGCGGCTCAGCGTGGCTTTCCAGTCGCCATAAGCGACTTCAACGGTGGCGGCGTCGGTCAAGGCTTCCTTGGCGGCGCAGGCAGTTTGCAGCAGGTGGCGTTGCGCACCTGGGTCGAGGTCGGCGGACAAGCCCGCTTGCTCGATGATCCAGCCGGCGATGGCGTGGTCGAAGTCATCGCCGCCCAGGGCGCTGTCGCCACCGGTGGCCAGGACTTCGAAAACACCGCCGGTCAGGCGCAAGATCGAAATGTCGAAAGTACCGCCACCCAAGTCGTAGATGGCAACCAGGCCTTCGGCATGCTGGTCCAGGCCATACGCGACCGCAGCGGCCGTCGGCTCGTTGAGCAGGCGCAGCACGTTCAGGCCGGCGAGCTTGGCAGCATCCTTGGTGGCTTGGCGCTGGGCGTCGTCGAAATAGGCCGGCACGGTGATGACCGCACCTACCAACTCACCACCCAATGCTGCTTCGGCGCGCTGGCGCAACACCTTGAGGATGTCAGCGGAAACCTCAACCGGGCTTTTCGGACCCTGCACGGTTTCGATGAACGGCATGTGGGATTCGCCGCCAACGAAGCGGTACGGCAGCTGGTCGCCCAATTGCTTGACGTCGGACAGACCACGACCCATCAAGCGCTTGACCGAGACGATGGTATTCAACGGATCGGTGGCGGCGGCCAGCTTCGCCGACTCGCCCACTTCAACGTGATCGGCGTGATAACGCACGGCGGACGGCAGGATCACCCGTCCCTGCTCGTCGGCCAGCGGTTCGGAAAGACCGCTGCGCAAGGCAGCGACCAGGGAGTTGGTGGTACCCAAGTCGATCCCGACAGCCAGGCGACGCTGGTGCGGTTGTGGACTTTGGCCGGGTTCGGCGATCTGCAGTAGGGCCATCGTAATCAGGACTTATCTGTAATCAGGCGTGCGACCGGAGCGGCACTGGGTTAATCGTCGAGGCGCTCTTCGAGCTGGCGCACTTCGTAGGTGAGCTTGTCGAGGAACTGCATGCGCCGCATCAGGCGTTCGGCCTGTTCGCGTTGCGCGGCATCGTTCCAGCAGGCTGCGAAGCTTTCGTTCAGGGTGTGCTGGGCGTCTTTCAAGCGCCGCTTGAATACCGCGACACCGGCCAGGTCGGCGCTGTCCTGCAGGTCTTCGAGCTCTTCGCGCCATTGCATCTGCTGCAAAAGAAACTCGGGATCGTGGACCGTGACCTCCAGCGGCAACTCATGGCCGCTGATGGCGAGCAGGTAACGTGCGCGCTTGGCAGGGTTCTTGAGCGTCTGGTAGGCCTCGTTGAGGTTCGCAGACTGCTCAAGCGCCCGTCGCTGTTCGGCTTCGGAGGCGTCAGCAAAGCGGTCCGGGTGGACACCACGGGCCAATTCCAGATAACGCGCGGACAACTGCTCGAGATCCAGCTGGAAAGCAGGCTGCATCTGGAACAACGCAAAATGACAAGGAGTACCCACAAGCCGCCTCAGATGTTGAAGCTTTCGCCGCAGCCACATTCACCGCGCACGTTGGGGTTGTTGAACTTGAAGCCTTCGTTCAACCCTTCCTTGACGAAATCCAGTTCGGTGCCGTCCAGGTACGTCAGGCTTTTCGGGTCGATGATCACTTTCTGACCATGACTCTCGAACACCTGATCGTCTTCGCCCACTTCGTCGACGAATTCCAGCACGTAGGCAAGGCCAGAACAGCCCGTGGTGCGAACACCCAGGCGGATACCCTCGCCCTTGCCACGCCCCGCGAGGGAACGCTGCACATGCTTAGCTGCCGCTTCTGTCATCTGGATAGCCATGAAAACTCCTTACCAATGCGCGGATCAGATCAAGCCTTTCTTCTGCTTGTAGTCGCGAACGGCGGCCTTGATGGCGTCTTCAGCGAGTACCGAGCAGTGGATCTTCACTGGCGGCAGGGCCAGTTCTTCGGCCAGCTGGGTGTTCTTGATGGTTTCGGCTTCATCAAGGGTCTTGCCCTTCATCCACTCGGTGGCCAGGGAGCTGGACGCGATGGCGGAACCGCAACCGTAGGTCTTGAACTTGGCATCTTCGATGATGCCTTGCTCGTTGACCTTGATCTGCAGACGCATCACGTCGCCGCACGCCGGCGCGCCGACCATGCCGGTGCCGACATCAGGATCCTGCGCGTCCATCTTGCCGACGTTGCGCGGGTTCTCGTAGTGGTCGATGACCTTTTCGCTATATGCCATTTGCTTCAATCCTCATCAGTGAGTCGCTCTGGTGGCGACTTCTTCAGTGCGCCGCCCACTCGATTTTCGAAATGTCGACGCCGTCTTTGTACATGTCCCACAGCGGCGACAGAGCGCGCAGCTTGGTAACGGCCTCGCAGACTTTCTGCGCGGCGTAATCGATTTCTTCTTCGGTGGTGAAGCGGCCGAAGGTGAAGCGGATCGAGCTGTGGGCCAGTTCGTCGTTGCGGCCCAGGGCGCGCAGTACGTACGAAGGCTCAAGCGACGCCGAGGTGCACGCCGAACCGGACGACACGGCCAGATCCTTGAGCGCCATAATCAGCGACTCGCCTTCAACATAGTTGAAGCTCAGGTTCAGGTTGTGCGGTACGCGGGCGATCATGCTGCCGTTGACGTAGAGTTCTTCCAGATGCTCGACCTGCTTGAAGAAGCGGTCGCTCAGGGCCTTGATGCGCACGTTCTCGGCAGCCATGTCTTCCTTGGCTACACGGAAGGCTTCGCCCATGCCGACGATCTGATGGGTCGCCAGGGTGCCGGAACGCATGCCACGCTCGTGACCGCCGCCGTGCATGGTCGCTTCGAGGCGAACACGCGGCTTGCGGCTGACGTACAGCGCGCCAATGCCTTTAGGGCCGTAGGTCTTGTGGGCCGAGAACGACATCAGGTCGACTTTCAGCTTGGACAGGTCGATGTCGACCTTGCCGGTGGACTGGGCCGCATCGACGTGAAACAGGATGCCCTTGGAACGGGTCAGTTCGCCGATGGCGGCGATGTCGTTGACGGTGCCGATTTCGTTGTTCACGTGCATGATCGAAACCAGGATGGTGTCGTCGCGCAGGGCGGCTTCAACCATGGCTGGGGTGATGATGCCGTCTTCACCCGGCTCGATGTAGGTGACTTCGAAGCCTTCACGCTCCAGTTGGCGCATGGTGTCCAGGACAGCCTTGTGCTCGATCTTGGAGGTGATCAGGTGCTTGCCCTTGGTGTGATAGAAATGCGCGACGCCCTTGATTGCCAGGTTGTCGGATTCAGTGGCACCGGAGGTCCAGACGATTTCACGCGGGTCGGCGTTGACCAGGTCAGCGACCTGGCGACGGGCGTTTTCGACCGACTCTTCGGCCTTCCAGCCAAACACGTGGGAACGGGACGCCGGGTTACCGAAGTTTCCGTCGACCAGCAGGCATTCACTCATTTTTTGCGCAACACGCGGATCAACCGGGGTGGTCGCAGAGTAATCAAGGTAAATCGGCAATTTCATGGACTCTCTCCTAAATCAGGCTGGCTGGCGTTCCGCGTGCTCTGCGGCAGTCATTCGACGGCGGACGCTTCAATCTTGTCCAGGTGCGGCGCCTTGCTATTGCAACGACGCTGGTCCTGACGCTGGGCTACTTCTTGCACCTCACGACGAGTTACAAGGTCAGCCAAGCTGATACCGCTTAGAAATTCGTGAATCTGCAGGCTGAGGTCGCACCACAAGTGGTGGGTCAGGCAAGTATCGCCGCCATGGCAGTCGCCAAGGCCCTGGCATTTGGTCGCATCGACCGATTCGTTCACCGCATCGATCACCTGGGCGACCTGGATGCCTTGCATGTCCCGCGACAGCTGGTAGCCGCCGCCGGGCCCGCGAACGCTGGACACCAGGTTGCTGCGGCGCAGCTTGGCGAACAGCTGTTCAAGGTAAGACAGGGAAATGCCCTGGCGCTCGGAGATATCGGCCAGGGACACCGGCCCGTGCTGCGCATGCAATGCCAGATCCAGCATTGCGGTCACGGCGTATCGGCCTTTTGTAGTCAGTCGCATGGACAATTACCACGGAGTTCGGAATGGGGGCGAGTATGCAATTCCCGAGTATTTAAGTCAAGTATAAGACCTAGTGCTTTACTCAGGTTTACCCGCGAAAGAGCGCGCGCATGATAGCAAAGGCTGGTCGGCGGCGACCAGCGATACCGCGTTATCGTTTATCGCGAGCAAGCTTTGCTCCCACAACCCCCTACTCCTACAGAGAGGCCCTGTAAAAACCAGGACTCTGGGGAGCAAGGCTTGCCCGCGATGCAGGCACCTCGGTTTAGCTGGCCTGAGTTTCGTCCTTGTCCTTCACACACGCGAAATCTTCCTCGCGCAGCTCAGGCAGGTCCTTGGCACAGTAATTACTGCCCAGATCCTTCAGGGCCCCGCACATCCCCTCCAGGCGCCCATCGACGGCCTGCAAGTGATCGAGCAATTGGTTGATGGCGCGGGCGACCGGGTCGGGCATGTCTTCGCCGACACCGTAGGCGTCGAAGCCAATCTTCTCGGCCATGGCCTTGCGCCGGGCATCCTGTTCGTCATCGGACTTGACGATGATCCGCCCCGGAATACCCACCACGGTCGCGCCAGGCGGCACGGCCTTGGTTACGACCGCATTGGAGCCGACTTTTGCCCCCGCCCCCACCGTGAACGGCCCGAGCACCTTGGCGCCGGCGCCCACTACCACGCCGTCTTCCAGGGTGGGGTGGCGCTTGCCTTTGTTCCAGCTGGTGCCACCGAGGGTCACGCCCTGGTACAGGGTCACGTCGTCGCCGATCTCGGCGGTCTCGCCGATGACAATGCCCATGCCATGGTCGATGAAGAACCGACGACCGACCTTGGCGCCCGGATGGATCTCGATCCCGGTCAACCAGCGCCCGAAGTTCGAGACCAGCCGCGCCAGCCATTTCCAGCCCATGTTCCACAAGGCACCGGACAGGCGGTGGATCCAGATCGCGTGCATCCCCGGGTAGCAGGTCAGCACTTCAAAAGCATTGCGCGCCGCCGGGTCACGATGGAAAACACTTTGGATATCTTCACGCAAACGTTCGAACATTTTATTTCTTCCGCTTAATCAGCTCGCCACGGGCCGCCTTCTGGGTTTCCGTGAGGATGCCGCGCAATATATTCATCTCCGCCCGGCTGACCGAGCTTCGTCCGTACAACCGACGCAGGCGCGCCATCAAGTGCCGAGGCTTGTCTGGGTCGAGAAACTCGATGTCCACCAGGGTCTGCTCCAGGTGTTCATAGAATCGCTCCAGCTCGTCCATGGTCGCCAGTGTCTCACTGCGCGGCGACGTCACCTCGGTTTTTTCGACCTTGCTTGGCTTGCCTTCAGCGGCGAGCCAGGCCATGCGCACTTCATAACTCAACACCTGCACCGCCGCCCCCAGGTTCAAGGAACTGAACTCGGGGTCGGAAGGGATGTGCACGTGAAAGTGACATCGCTGCAGCTCGTCGTTGGTCAGGCCGGAGTCTTCACGACCGAACACCAGGGCGATCTCAAAGCCTTGGGCGGCCTCCTCGACCACTTTGGTGCCGCATTCGCGGGGGTCGAGCAGCGGCCAGGGGATACGGCGGTCGCGGGCGCTGGTGCCGAGCACCAGGTTGCAACCCACCAGGGCATCCTCAAGAGTGGCGACGACTTGAGCGTTGGCCAGGATGTCACCGGCACCGGAAGCCCGGGCGTCAGCCTCGTGATGAGGAAACAAGCGCGGTTCGACCAGCACCAGGCGCGACAGGCCCATGTTCTTCATGGCCCGCGCAGCTCCGCCGATGTTACCCGGATGGCTGGTATTGACCAGGACGACACGAATGTTCTGCAACAAGGGAGGCGCTCTCGAACACGATAAAGGGAGCAAATCTTACAGAAGCACCTACCGTTAAGCTATGAAAGCGAACACCAACCTTCTCCTCGGAAAACTTTCTGATAGAATGCGCGGCTTTCTTTAACAACCTTAGGTGACACATCCATGCAGCCCATGCTGAATATCGCGCTGCGCGCCGCCCGCAGCGCCAGTGAACTGATCTTCCGCTCCATCGAGCGCCTGGATACCATCAAGGTCGATGAAAAAGACGCCAAGGACTACGTGTCCGAGGTCGATCGCGCCGCCGAGCAAAAGATCGTCGACGCCCTGCGCAAGGCTTATCCAAACCACTCCATCCTCGGTGAAGAGACCGGCATGCACGCCGGTACTGGCATCGAAGGCGAAGAGTACCTGTGGATCATCGATCCGCTGGACGGCACCACCAACTTCCTGCGCGGCATTCCTCATTTCGCTGTCAGCATCGCCTGCAAATACCGTGGCCGCCTGGAACACGCCGTTGTGCTGGACCCGGTTCGCCAGGAAGAATTCACCGCCAGCCGCGGTCGTGGCGCCCAGCTGAACGGTCGTCGCCTACGCGTCAGCGGCCGCACCAGCCTGGACGGCGCCCTGCTGGGTACCGGCTTCCCATTCCGTGACGACCAGATGGACAACCTGGACAACTACCTGGGCATGTTCCGCGCCCTGGTCGGCCAGACCGCCGGCATCCGCCGCGCCGGCGCTGCGAGCCTGGACCTGGCTTATGTAGCCGCTGGCCGTTTCGATGCGTTCTGGGAATCGGGCCTGTCCGAATGGGACATGGCTGCTGGCGCCCTGCTGATCCAGGAAGCCGGTGGCTTGGTGAGCGACTTCACCGGCGGCCACGACTTCCTAGAAAAAGGCCACATCGTTGCCGGCAACACCAAATGCTTCAAGGCTGTGCTGACCGCTATCCAGCCGCACTTGCCGGCTTCGTTGAAGCGCTAAGCCGCTCGGCTACAGAAAAAGCACCTTTCGGGGTGCTTTTTTTATGCCTGCCCCACACCACTCAGCCCAGATGAATACCCCGTGGCGAGGGAGCTTGCTCCCGCTGGGCTGCGCAGCAGACCCAAGATCTTGCGGTCGCTGCGCAACCGAGCGGGAGCAAGCTCCCTCGCCACAATGGATGACACCCTGAACATTGATGGAAGCTGACCCACCGCTATCGCGAGCAATCTCCCACAGGGGATTTGGGGTGGGGCTTAAAATGCGGGCGAAAAAAAAGCACCCCGAAGGGTGCTTTTTCATAGCGACTGGATCACTGGGCGGGTTCGTTCTGCCCCAGGATCAGTTGGCCTTCTTTGTTCACCGGGATCTGGTTGCCCGGGTCGCGGTCCATGCGGACTTTGCCTTCTTTGCCGTCGAGCATGTAGCGAACGTCGTAGCCTACAACCTTGTCGCTGATGTCATTGACCGTGTTGCAGCGCGTCTGGGTGGTGGTGTAGGTGTCGCGTTCCTGCATGCCTTCCTGAATCTTGTTACCGGCATAACCACCACCGGCCGCACCCGCCACGGTGGCGATTTTCTTGCCGGTGCCGCCGCCGATCTGGTTACCCAGCAAGCCACCGGCTACGGCGCCCAACACGGTGCCGGCGATCTGGTGCTGGTCCTGGACTGGCTTCTGCCGAGTCACGGTGACGTCCTTGCACACTTCACGCGGGGTCTTGATTTGGGTCTTGACCGGCTCCACGGCCAATACTTGCGCATACTCAGGGCCACTTTTTACCAAGCTGTAGGTGGCGACCGCACCACCGGCTGTTACACCGACAGCACCCAATACCGCACCAACCAGCATCGATTTGTTCACTTGAACCTCCTGACCATCACAAGCGGATTAATCCGCGCTTCTCCCAGCCTTGGAGCACAAAAAAAGGCGCGAGTTCAACTCGCGCCTTTTCAGCCGTGACGGGTGGAAACCGGAGCCTTACGGGCGGTCGTCCACTTCCGTTTCGGTGGCCGCTGGAGGAATCAGGTCCTCGGTGCTCAGGTTCAGCCAGATCAGCACCACGTTGGCGATGTAGATCGACGAGTAGGTACCCGCCAATACACCGACAAACAGCGCGATGGAGAAACCGAACAGGTTGTCGCCACCAAAGATCAGCAGCGCCGCAATCGCCAGCAAGGTGGAGATCGACGTCGCCATGGTCCGCAGCAGCGTCTGGGTGGTCGAGATGTTGATGTTCTCGATCAACGAGGCCTTGCGCAGCACACGGAAGTTCTCACGCACCCGGTCGAACACCACGATGGTGTCGTTGAGGGAGTAACCGATGATCGCCAGTACCGCCGCCAGCACCGTCAGGTCGAAGGTGATCTGGAAGAACGACAGGATGCCCACGGTCACGATCACGTCGTGGATCAGCGAGACAATGGCGCCCACCGCAAACTTCCACTGAAAGCGGAAGGCCAGGTAGATCAGGATGCCGCCCAGCGCCATCAGCATGCCGAGGCCGCCCTGGTCGCGCAGTTCTTCACCCACCTGCGGGCCGACGAACTCGACGCGCTTGACCTGGGCCGGGTTATCGCCACCGGCCTTCTGCAAGGCCTCGGCCACCTGGTGGCCCAGCTGCGGGTCTTCACCCGGCATGCGCACCAACAGGTCCGTCGTCGCACCGAAGCTCTGCACGATGGCATCGCTATAGCCCGACGTCGCCAGTTGCTCACGCACCTTGGTGACATCGGCCGGACGCTCGTAGGTCAGCTCGATGAGCGTACCGCCGGTGAAGTCCAGGCCGTAGTTCAGACCCTTGGTGGCCCAACTGAACAACGCCAGTACGGTAAGGAACAATGTGACGCCGAACGCAACGTTGCGAACGCCCATGAAGTTGATTGTACGTAACATGGCAGCCCCTTAAATCCACAACTTCTTGAAGTCACGACCGCCAAAGATCAGGTTGACCATTGCACGGGTCACCATGATGGCTGTGAACATCGAGGTAAAGATCCCGAGGGACATGGTCACTGCGAAGCCCTTGACCGGGCCGGTGCCCATGGCGAAGAGAATCCCGCCCACCAGCAACGTGGTCAGGTTGGCGTCGAGGATCGCGGTGAATGCCCGGCCGAAGCCTTCGTTGATTGCCCGCTGAATCGTCATGCCCGCGGCGATCTCTTCACGTATCCGCGAGAAGATCAGCACGTTGGCGTCCACCGCCATACCCATGGTCAAGACGATACCGGCGATACCCGGCAGGGTCAGCGTAGCCCCCAGCAGCGACATCAGGGCCAGCAGCATCACCATGTTCACCGCCAGCGCGACGGTGGCGATGATGCCGAAGAAGCGGTAGATGGCGATGATGAACAGCGACACGAACAGCATGCCCCACAGCGATGCATCGATACCCTTGGTGATGTTGTCGGCACCCAGGCTCGGGCCGATGGTGCGTTCTTCAGCGAAGTACATCGGCGCGGCCAGGCCACCGGCACGCAGCAGCAGGGCCAGTTCCGAGGATTCACCCTGGCCGTTGAGACCGGTGATGCGGAACTGGCTGCCCAGTGGCGACTGGATGGTCGCCAGGCTGATGATCTTTTTCTCTTCCTTGAAGGTCTGGACCGGTACGTCTTTCTCGACGCCATTGACCACTTGCTTGGTGTACGTGGTGGTCGGTTTCTGCTCGATGAAGATCACCGCCATGCTGCGACCGACGTTGCTGCGCGTGGCGCGGCTCATCAGTTCGCCGCCGTGGCCGTCGAGGCGAATGTTCACCTGCGGACGACCCTGCTCGTCGAAACCCGCCTGGGCGTCGGTCACCTGGTCACCGGTGATGATCAGGCCACGCTCGATCTGCGCCGCCGGACGACCGCCCTCACGGAACTCGAAACTCTCGGAAGTGGCCTTGGAAGCACCCGGCTCAGCGGCCAGGCGGAATTCCAGGTTGGCGGTCTTGCCGAGGATACGCTTGGCTTCGGCGGTGTCCTGCACGCCCGGCAGCTCAACCACGATGCGGTTGGCGCCCTGGCGCTGCACGATCGGCTCGGCCACACCCAGCTCGTTGACGCGGTTACGCACCGTGGTCAAGTTCTGCTTGATGGAGTATTCGCGGATTTCCGCCAGCTTGGCCGGGGTCATCGCCAGACGCAGCACCGCCTGACCATTGAGGTCGGCCGGCACAATGTCGAAATCGTTGAAGTTCTTGCGGATCAGCGCACGGGCCTGCTCGCGGGTATCTTCATCGCTGAAGCCCAGCTGAATGGCACCGTCGAGTTGCGGCAGGCTGCGATAACGCACGCGCTCTTTACGCAGCAAGCTCTTGACGTCGCCTTCGTAGACTTTCATCCGCGCGTCGAGGGCTTTTTCCATGTCCACTTCCAGCAGGAAGTGCACACCACCGGACAAGTCCAGACCCAGCTTCATCGGATGCGCGCCAAGCTTGCGCAGCCATTGCGGGGTGGTCTGGGCCAGGTTCAAGGCTACAACATAATCGTCGCCCAACGCCTTGCGCACCACGTCCTTGGCTGGCAACTGGTCTTCCGACTTGACCAGGCGCAGCAGGCCGCCCTTGCCGTTTTCGGCGATGGACGCAGCCTTGACCTCGATATCGGACGCCTTGAGCGCAGCGCTCGCACGGTCCAGATCGGCCTGGGTGACCTGCAGCGCAGTGCTTGCGCCACTGACCTGAATGGCCGGGTCATCCGGGTATAGATTGGGAGCGGAATAAATCAGACCGACCGCCAGCACCGCCAGGATCAGTACATATTTCCACAGAGGGTATTTGTTCAGCATCACGCCGCCCGCTTATGACGCGGGGCGCCTTGCGCGCCCCGTCGATTGAATAGAAGTTGTTACTTAGATCGCTTTCAGCGTGCCTTTTGGCAGCGTGGCCGCGATGGCGCCCTTCTGGAACTTCATTTCAACAGTGTCGGACACTTCCAGTACCACGAAGTCATCAGCCACTTTGGTGATCTTGCCCGCGATGCCGCCGGTGGTGACCACTTCATCGCCCTTCTGCAGGCTGCTGAGCAGGTTCTTCTGCTCTTTGGCGCGCTTGGCCTGTGGACGCCAGATCATCAGGTAGAAGATGACCAGGAAGCCGACCAGAAAAATCCACTCGAAACCGCCACCCATAGGGCCGGCAGCAGCAGGTGCAGCGGCATCAGCCATGGCGTTAGAGATAAAAAAGCTCATTTAGCACTCCAGTTGCAAGTATTGAATCTAGGGATCGGAAAACTCAGTCCAAAGGCGGAACAGGCAACCCGCGCTTGGCATAGAAGGCCTCGACAAAGGCGGCCAATGTACCCTGTTGGATAGCCTCGCGCAAACCAGCCATAAGCACCTGATAATGGCGCAAATTGTGGATGGTATTGAGCATACTGCCGAGCATTTCGCCGCACTTGTCCAAATGATGCAGATAAGCGCGGGAGAAGTTCTGGCAGGTGTAGCAATCGCACGTCGGATCCAGCGGCGAATCATCATGGCGATGGAACGCGTTACGGATCTTCAGCACGCCCGTGTCGATGAACAGATGCCCATTGCGGGCATTACGGGTTGGCATCACGCAATCGAACATGTCCACCCCGCGGCGCACACCCTCAACCAGATCTTCCGGTTTGCCAACGCCCATAAGGTAACGAGGTTTGTCAGCGGGCATTTCGCCTGGCAGGTAATCGAGCACCTTGATCATCTCGTGCTTCGGTTCGCCCACCGACAAACCGCCGATAGCCAGGCCGTCGAAGCCGATCTTGTCCAGGCCTTCGAGGGAACGCATGCGCAGGTCGCGGTGCATGCCGCCCTGGACGATGCCGAACAACGCTGCGGTGTTTTCGCCATGGGCATTCTTCGAACGCTGGGCCCAGCGCAACGACAGCTCCATGGACACCCGCGCCACGTCTTCATCGGCCGGGTACGGGGTGCATTCGTCGAAGATCATCACGATGTCCGAGCCCAGGTCGCGCTGCACCTGCATCGACTCTTCCGGGCCCATGAACACCTTGGAACCGTCCACCGGAGAAGCGAAGGTCACGCCCTCCTCCTTGATCTTGCGCATCGCGCCCAGGCTAAACACCTGGAAACCACCGGAATCGGTCAGGATCGGGCCTTTCCACTGCATGAAATCGTGCAGGTCGCCGTGGGCCTTGATCACTTCCATGCCCGGGCGCAGCCACAGGTGGAAGGTATTACCGAGGATGATCTCCGCGCCAATCGCCTCGATGTCACGCGGCAACATGCCCTTGACCGTGCCATAGGTGCCCACCGGCATGAACGCCGGGGTTTCCACGGTACCGCGGGGGAAGGTCAGACGACCGCGACGAGCCTTGCCATCGGTGGCGAGCAACTCGAAGGACATGCGACAGGTGCGACTCATACTGTTTCCTCGGGTCCGCGTGGCGCGGGGTTACGGGTGATGAACATCGCATCACCGTAGCTGAAAAAGCGGTATCCATGCTCGACGGCGGCCTTGTAGGCGGCCATGGCTTCGGGATAACCGGCGAACGCCGAAACCAGCATCAACAGCGTGGATTCGGGCAAATGAAAGTTGGTGACCAGGGCATCGACCACATGAAACGGCCGGCCCGGGTAGATAAAGATGTCGGTGTCGCCACTGAACGGCTTGAGCACGCCATCGCGGGCGGCGCTTTCCAGGGACCGCACACTGGTGGTCCCCACCGCCACCACCCGCCCACCGCGAGCGCGACAGGCCGCCACGGCATCGACCACTTCCTGGCTCACTTCGAGCCATTCGTTGTGCATGTGGTGGTCTTCGATACGCTCGACTCGCACCGGCTGGAACGTGCCAGCGCCAACGTGCAGCGTCACGAATGCGGTCTCCACGCCCTTGGCGGCAATCGCCTCCAGCAACGGCTGATCGAAATGCAGCCCCGCCGTCGGTGCCGCCACCGCCCCCAGGCGCTCGGCGTACACGGTCTGATAACGCTCGCGGTCCGAACCTTCGTCCGGGCGGTCTATATAAGGAGGCAACGGCATGTGCCCGACACGGTCGAGCAGCGGCAACACCTCTTCGGCAAACTCCAGCTCGAACAACGCATCATGCCGCGCCACCATCACCGCCTCGCCACCGCCGTCGATGAGAATCGACGAACCCGGCTTGGGCGACTTGCTGGAGCGCACATGGGCCAGCACACGATGACTGTCCAGCACCCGCTCCACCAGAATCTCCAGCTTGCCGCCGGAGGCCTTCTGGCCAAACAACCGCGCCGGAATCACCCGGGTATTGTTGAACACCATCAAGTCGCCCGGGCGCAAATGCTCGAGCAAATCAGTGAATTGACGGTGAGCCATGGCACCGCTGACCCCATCCAGGGTCAACAGTCGACTGGCGCGACGCTCGGCCAGAGGGTGGCGAGCGATCAGCGAATCCGGGAGTTCGAAGGTAAAGTCAGCAACACGCATGATGGGGTTCGTCTAGCAGGGCCGGAAAGTCTAGCGGAAATATCAAAAATTCACCATGAAACGTGATTGACCAACGGTAGGCACCTCTCTATACTTCGCCGCCATTGAGCCCTGATGGCGGAATTGGTAGACGCGGCGGATTCAAAATCCGTTTTCGAAAGGAGTGGGAGTTCGAGTCTCCCTCGGGGCACCATCTTAAAGAAAGACCTTGAAATTCAAGGTCTTTTTTTTCGTCTGCAGAAAAGTCACCCGATCCATTTGTGGCGAGGGGATTTATCCCCGCTGGGTCGCGAAGCGGCCCCAACCACCAAACCTGTGGCAAGGAAGAATCTGTGGCTAGTAGGAACCCGTGGCGAGGGAACTTGCTCCCGCTTGAGCGCAAAGCGCTCACAAAAACGTCACAGCCCCCACCGATGCTCCGCCTTGCGACACCCAGTTGACCCACCGCCCCTCCTCACCCGCTGACAAAGGACTTCACCTCATGGAATTGCTGCTGGAAACGGTCGCTCTTTACTCGCTGAAGCTGGCTTATGAGACGGAGGGGCATAGTCCGATTTTGCGGGATGATCCGTTGATGGGCGGGTGTGATCGGGAGGTGTTTGGGTTGTTGGTGCGGCGGGGGGATGTGGCTGGGATTCAGACTAAGATTGAGCGGTGCCTGACACTGACGCTGGAAGCAGTTGGGGGTGGAAACACGGTTTTGGGGCGAGAGCTAACTGGCTTGACAGTAGATTTCAGTGTTACGCGGACAATGGAGGAGCTTCAACCCCCGCTAATAGCACTGAGGGACTATCTGAAAGCGATCCAATGATCGGCAGATGGCGCAATCTTTCCAACCATCGCAACCGCTAAAACTGCCTGAAATGCTCCCCGGATAAGCGAGTAATGGCGTACCATCGCCGGAAGAGTCTATGGAAGCTCGCAGGCTCAAAAAGGCCGCCGGAAAATCTGGTGTAGTTCAATACACAATATCTGCCCTATGATCTCTTCTTATTACCTGCCCCGCAGACTTACGAGTGGCGACAAGATCTTCACTGAAGAAGAGTTGCTAATCGCTTCAAATTTCGTTGTCGTATTAGCCGAACCGGGTGGCGGCAAAACTGAGCTTCTGAATAGCTTGGCCCGCTATCTAGGCACCTCTGCTATAACCGCAAACGTATTCAAACACGTCGGATTCGATGCTGTAAATTGCCCCCTTGTAATCGACGCATTCGATGAGTTGGCTAAGGTTGATAGGACAGGCATCTACGGACTTCTTGCCGACGTCAAAAAGGCAACCCCAACCCGCGTCATTCTTTCAAGTCGGTCCAGCGAGTGGGATACATCTACGACAAATGTATTCAAAGAATTCCTCGGTCGCCCTCCTCTAGTAGTAAGGCTATGTGAATTTGATGAGACGGAACAGCGTACAATCTTTGACCATCATGTAACAAACGAAAATTTTTCGATTTTCCAAGCTGAAGTTTCTCGATTCGATCTAGAAGCGCTACTCCCAAACCCTCAATTTCTAAAACTATTCGCCAATGCATATATCGAGAGCGGAAGGTGTTTTACCGATAAAAAGTCCATATTCTCTCAAGCTGTCGAACACCTAGCAAAGGAAGCAAACTCCAATATAGCAAGGACTAACCCAACACTCTCGACACCACAAAAAATCAATCTATCATCGGAAGTTTTCGCCAAACTCTTATTGTCAGGCGCGGAGGGTATCAGTACCAGCGAAGCTACAGAAGATCGGATGTATCCTTTGCTTGCATCACTATTTACGATTAATACTGCGGCAGATGGCATCTTAGCTACTCGTCTATTTAAACCTGGTGACCGTGCGGATCAGCACCGCCCAGTCCACAAAATTGTTGCTGAGTACTGTGCGGCAGATTATCTTGTCAAACGAATAGTAGACCCAACCGACCCTATAACACTTCCCAAATGTTTAGCTGTTATCGCTCCGAACTCTACAGTAAGGGATGAACTGCGAGGACTGTTAGGCTGGATGGCATCGCTTGGTAACAAATCCATAGAAGAGTCCGCGATCGAACTTGACGCTTATGCCGTGCTTGCGAACGGCGACCCTTCTCTGCTTGAACGATCCTCAAAGCGCCTGCTGGTGAGGAAGTTAAAAGAAATTGAATCCAAAGACCCCTATTTTAGAAAGGGAGATTTTTGGCGCCGATTCAGTGTGGCGGGTTTCTTTACTCAAGAAGTTCTAGACGAAATAAAGCCTCTTCTCACTACCAGTAGTGATGGGCATCTACGAAACTTGTTACTAGAACTGTTATCAGGATCACCAGCCAATGAATATTTAATAGGTGAACTACGTCAACTCACCTTAGCACCGAACGAAAGTGAAGCCACACGCTTACTGGCGAGTAGATGCTTGCTAGATACAAGGGGATATGAACATCGAAACGACTTGGATATTCTAATCCGCCAGGCAAATCACACCTCACTAAATGTTGCAGCCAAAATTATAGAAAGCATTGATCCGGAAAGAATCGACCCCTATTACCTGTCTAACTTTCTACGAACCTGTGCGACACTTTACCCAGATCATCAAAAGCACCATGAACGAGTGATAGGTGCGCGCTATTTTATAAAACACCTAGTCGAGCGACTAAATCTACGGCTCACAAAATGGCTATTAGACAACCTGAGCCAAGGACTAAGCTGTAAATGCCACAAGGAACCTTACGAATGTGACTGTCGAAACGGCATCAGCAAAATCATAGGCTTGATGCTGGATCGCTACTTTGAGCTAGCCACTCCTCCTTTTGATTCAGAAAATATTTGGCGATGGGTCGAAAATTTAAATTTTCACGAACAGGAAGTTTCAAGCCAAAGCAAGGCCGTTCAAATCCTTCAAGAAAATAGCCAGTTACGCCAAGGTATCATTTCGTATGTATTTAAAAATCTAACCGACCGAGATCAAATATGTAACACGAAAATTCATAAATTTGATTGGCACTCTCACTCCGGCCTTGCTTTTCATACAGCCGATTATAAATTTATAGTTGATTTAGCATTTGAAAACGACAATCCAGATTTGTGGGCGTGTTTCATTGCCAGACATCAACTTTATAGAAAGGAAGAGGAGCGAGGCCCCGACGACTTTCGTCGGCATATGCGCCTGCAAGCTTCGAAGAAGCCCCCATTCCTGCGAGAGTGGGTCAAGCTCAACAGAGCCATAGAGCAATCAGAGCGCGAACATCGAATACCAAAATTTAGGCGGACCCGCCGTATGAGGCGTCTTCGTCAGTACCAAGAAGATGTTCGGGTGAAAAATTTTGACTATTTCAAGAACAACCGAGAGCTCGTAGAAAGTGGCCGTCATTGGGGTTCACTCGTCCGTTTCGCCGAACTAATGCTTATAGATCCAGAAAAAATTCCTTGTGAGATCGGTGACGACACGCTTGTTCGAAATGCACTCAGAAACTGTCTCGACTTTATAAATTGTTACGTCCCCGACTTACCCAAACTTGCTGAACTGCAATGCTCTTCTCAGCATCAACAATCGGAGAGAGTGCTTTATGCGGCCTGCATAGAAATCCTTCGTGAAAAAGGCAATTTAGAAAGCGTTGACATACGACTTCTGAAAGCACTGAGAACGAACATTTACGTGGCATACAATGCGATATCTAAGGAAGATCGAGACACGCTAAAAACTGAAGTTGATCGTTTAACTTTCTCTAACATCAAGAGCGCTGAGATTTTCTTACGAGAATATCTCGAGCCACAACTGGCCCACCCCAACTGCGACAGCACCGAAGTATGGTTATTACGTCGAGATGAAGCCTTTAGTCATTTACGCGCCAAGCTTTCTATCGAATGGCTGGAGAAGTACAACAGGCTAGAGCTAGGAACACTAGATACACTTTTTGAAATTGCAGCTCAGCACAGTACTCATGAAAATTTGCGACGAGTTATCCTAAAGCAATGCGCCAACTCCAGATACGGCGGACCGACTCCAGATGAAAACAAACACATCGAACAACGGCGTCAATTTTGGTTCTTTCGCGCTTGGTATTTTTTAAGTGACCCACCTGAAGAATGCTGGGACTTCCTCAAAAAAGATCGAGAAACTGTTTTCCTGTTTTATGAACGGAGCGGGCGAATCAGCCATGGTGCTCATTCTTACTGGCCTAGACTCACTCCAAAAAAAGTGGAAGCCATTCTAGAAGCCTTTATCGACGAATGGCCCAAGGTAAATCTACCCAATCATTGGGGCACTGGCAGCCCCAAGGGAGAGAACGCGTACCGTTTTTTAACCGAAATAATTTGGTTAATCAACTCAGACGCCGCCAATGATGCAATCCCAGTTCTCGATCGACTTATAGCTAGCCCTCGCTTCACGGAAATACATAACGACTTGCAAAGCATATACTCCAATCAAGTCAGAAAGTTAGCCCTTAGAGATTTCGAACCTCCTACGCCATTGGAAATTGTAGCTCGCTTAGACCATGACACAGTGGTAACAGTTGAAGGTCTACGCGAACTATTAATTCAAGAACTACATTTTTTTCAAAAGGCCATCGATGGGGGCGAGTTCAATTCCGCAGATCGATTTTATGAAAAATCCGAACGAGTTGACGAGATTACGTCCACTCTAATTATAGCTGAGCGTCTTAGCCTTAGACTCGAACCACAAGCCATCTCAGTTACACCTGAACACCAACTGAAAGATGCAAATCGAAGTGATTTCACAGCAAGTAAATTTATTAGCGGCAGGAGAAAACTTCTGGTCACCGAGGTGAAAGGGCAGTGGCATAAAGATCTATACACCGCTGCCTCTGCTCAACTCCATGAACGCTACTCTATCCATCCAGACGCAGAGCAGCAGGGCATTTTCATTGTAATTTGGTTTGGCAAACATGAAAAAGTATCAGGACGCAAGAGGCATAGTATAAAAACCGCCCAAGATCTTAAAAAAAGTATCGAAGCCACGCTCCCCCCCGCAATTACAGGGGGCTAATTGACGTATTTGTGTTAGATGTATCTAAACCTCCATCTAAATAACCTCCCCGAAAAGTGTATATCATCAATTAATCCCAGTTAAAAAGGGACAGATTTATTTTTAGTCAAAGAAGTAAATTATTCCTTTTTTCCGCCTTTCCTCAGTGGGCATGCTTATTCCAAGCGCTCGCCAAAATATGGTGGGCTCATGCAAAGTTAGCTATAAGGCTTGAAGCTCGAGCATCCGTTTCTCACGCCAAACGAGGTACTCGGCTAACACTGGAGCGCAGCGATGGCGAGATAAGACAGCTAAAGGAAATATATCTCTCCTTTTTCTATTTTTTCTACGCAATGGCCCTTCTAGCGTTATGTCAGAGGATCCGTCAGCAAGCTTGGACGATGTCCATCCTTAACAGAGTGCCCCTCAACGCAGGCTCGTCTCCACCGAAAAATGGCAATGGTCATAAAGTGGAGATACGATGAGGTAAATCACAGCCCCCCCAATCCACGCTGGGGCGTTGATTTTCCTATAGACGTAGATAGTGGCAAGGTAGTAGCTTGACAGTAACAGGCTGGACACCACCGGCGACCATAATTTTTCGTTATCAGATTTTCAACTACCTAAAACAACATCAGACTGTTAAAAGTTCTACTAAGGAGCAGTTATGGCAAAGTGTATATTTTCGGTTATAGAATCAAGGTGGTGGAGCGATGGCAATCACAGTGTCAGGCCATTATTCGAAGCTCTAGCTGGTATACATTACGACAATCCATCAGCCTTCTATTATGATATGTTCAGTGAAAAGCAATCTTTATCATCAGGTCTAAAAATGCGCTGCCGAGATAGTCAAACCCAAGTGGTATATCTCGCCACTCATGGAAGCGACAGTTCTATTGGCGGAGCAAGCGGTCACATGATCACGCGTACTGAACTGAGAAATATGCTCACAACTCACAACAATACAAAACAAGTAAAGGGACTTTATCTAGGAACATGCCTGATGGGAAATCAGTCTTTAGCAAAATTCCTTCTTGAAGATGCTGGCACTAATTTAGATTGGGTTGCTGGCTACAAGGAGGAAGTAGACTGGATCGACGGGAGTGCCATTGATATGATCTTCTTCTCTAAGCTTGCAGAGGAGTATCGAAAAAATAATAGCCGCCGCAAAGGAAAAAAATCCTCAAGGCAGATGGCTCATACTGCCGGATCGGAACTGCTTCACCTTGTACCTGGCGCACATTCGAAATATGGATTTAATATATTCATGCATGAAAGCCGAAAACTGACTAGCATGTTTAGCTAGCGCTACAACTTAACCGCCTCTATATGCATTAGAGGCCGAAACTTGCGCCTTAAAGAAGAGAAAACAGAAACGAGACAGATTTATTTTCGCCACATAAATAAATCTGTCCCCTTTTGACTAAAAAACTTAAATAATTAATGGAGGGTTTGATGCTCTCGAAGAATGGGTAAAAATCCTCGAACCCCACTTTCAACATTCAATTGATTTTAGCATCTACGACTATCAGATTGCTTTCTGACTATCGAGGCAGTTGGCAGTCACGGAACGAGTAGCTAATAAAAGCACGCGTACTTCCGTGACAGTGACATTAAATATCGAGATGAGCAGAGGGCTCGCGCCGAGTGAGTTCGTGCGCATCCCTTTATACTAATTCACATATCGCCTAGTTAATATTCTTTAAAAAACCCAACGCGGTAAGTACACCAGACATCATCCCAAGGAGAGTACCAGCATAAATCACAAAAATAATAACAAAAACCTCCATAACAAGACCTGGATGTTTTCTGCAAGTAAATAGAAACGACTCTTTTGCCAGCTGATATCCCTTGACACCTTGCGCTTTTAACAAATCTTTATGCTCCTGTACGTCAGGACGGCTAGCCAAAGCTTTCTCATACAGCAAAGTGTTATTGGCCGCAAAAGAAAGAATCCACATTGCGCCAAAGCAGATAAACGCCAGAACTAAACAAAAAAAGCTGAAAGTAGACTCTGGCGGAATCTTATCCATCCTGACACCAATCATGATCACAAAGGCAGATAGTAAAATTTGCGGCGTTAAGTTTCTTAGAAACTCAAGATAAGCCGCCCGTCCCTTCTCTTTAAAAAGCCACATCACAACCTCCCCCCAGCTATACAAAGTTATCTAACATCCAACCCATGCCAACCTAGCTCAGACCGCTGATCTAACACCTGAAAAATCGCAGTTATTTTTTAACATGCTTCACTTTCCACTGCGACGACCGCAGTGGAAAGAACCCTTGCTTCGCTGAATTACCGCGTTTCAACAATATCCAACGCCCGATTCGCCAACAGCTCACTCACCTCAATCACCTGCAAAATCCCCAACGCAACCCGCCGTCGCGAACCATCCAAATCAAACGCCAAATCACTGATCATGGCATTCGCCGAAGCCAGATTCTCACTCAGATTCGCAAGCAAACACTCAGAATCTACACTCGGATCAATCCGTAAAATGGAGTCGGTCTTGTCAGACGTTTCGCTCTTAGGCTTGGGTTTCAGATAAAAATCCAACGCTCGCGTGGCAGCGTCGTCGATTTTCTTGTTGCGGGCAGACTGAGCACGGGAGACGTGTTCGTTCGCATCGGGAGGGTTCGGAGTATCTTTTGCCATCGTCTTGCTTCCTGTAGTAGGAGCCATCACCCGCTCGCTGCTAAACGATGGGAGGCAGCTGTACGCAGGTTAGCAGACCGGGGAAACAAGAAACCGGCGCGTCCGGGGACGCCCTGCGCACAGCCACCATCAAGTGCAGGATGAGGAATCCTGACTGGATGACGCCTTGCACAACCTGTTTCACCACGAGCTGCTAAACCCGATCACTGACCATCAGTGACAGGTCCAAAACTACCGACGCAACCCCAGGCGCACAAGCCGGCGGATTCTGGCGTAGTTGTAGGCAAAGGCGCAAGGCGCTGTGGCTTGGCGGGCTTCGTTGCTGGGGTCTGTCGGTCTTTACTGACAGATGCCATTCGACTGGGCCGAGCAGATGCCCCGATACAGTTCAGTTGAGGCTGTCGGAAGATTTGTGGCGGGGCGGTCATTGGAGGGGACTGCTGCGCAGTCCAGCGGGAGCAAGCTCCCTCGCCACGGTGGTTTGCTTCCTGAATTGCGTTGTGAGTGGAGCCACTAGGCGCCCTCGCCCTTTTCCGACGACTCATCGCTATGCACCACCACCAGCAACTGCGCCTGAACATCCCCCACCGAACGCAGGCGATGGGGTTTCTGCGCATTGAAATGCAAGGCATCCCCGCGGTTCAGCAACACGCGCTCGTTCATGAAGTCCACTTCCACCTGGCCCTCGTGAACGAACAGGAACTCCTCTCCGGTGTGTTCCTTGAACGCGTGATGCGCGGTGAATTCGGCCGCCGGATAGAGGATGAAGGGCAGCAGGCTGCGTTCGGACACTTGATGGGCCAATACCGCGTATTCGGAGCTGCCGCTGCTCGCCGCGAGGGATTGGCGGTCTTCGCTGCGCACCAGGCTGTAGCTGTCGAGGGAGACGTTTTCTTCGGAGAACAGCTCTTCGACTTTGACGCTCAGGGCCTTGGCGAGCTTGAGTGCCGTGGCGATGGAGGGCGTGCTCAAGCCCCGCTCCACCTTGGACAGGTAGCTCTTGGTCATCCCGGTTTTTTCGGCCAGGACGTCCAGTGTCATGCCGAGTTTTTTCCTGAGCAATTTCAAGCGAATGGACATAGGTAACCAACATTTCCAGAGAAACGGACAATCTGCGATTGCAAATGACACTTTGTGTCATATAGTCTATTTAGTGTCATTAACACCTTCCTTTCACAGCTTCCATGACGCGGATCAAGAACGGTCAAAGAACGAATCAGGAGAACGGATATGAGCAAGACACTGGCGACGCCCAAGGACCAGTTGGTCCAGCATGCTGTTAATCAGATGCAGAAAACACTGCCGGATAATACGTGGACTGTACGACAAAAGCTGGCCCTGACCTGCCGCATCCTGTTCGAGAACGGCCACGACTCAGGGCTGGCGGGGCAGATTACCGCGCGCGGGCCGCAACCGGGCACCTATTACACCCAGCAATTGGGCCTGGGCTTCGATGAAATCACCGCTGGCAACCTGTTGCTGGTCAATGAAGACCTCGAAGTGCTGGAGGGCCATGGCATGCCCAATCCGGCCAATCGCTTTCACACTTGGGTCTACCGCGCCCGGCCGGATGTGAATTGCATCATCCACACCCACCCGACCCACATTGCCGCGCTGTCGATGCTGGAAGTACCGCTGCAGATTTCCCACATGGACCTCTGCCCGCTGTACGAAGACTGTGCCTTCCTGGAGGGCTGGCCGGGGGTGCCCGTGGGCAACGAGGAAGGCGAGTTGATCGCCGGTGCCTTGGGTGACAAGCGCGCCATTCTGCTTTCCCACCACGGCCAGTTATCCACCGGTGCCACCGTGGAAGAAGCCTGCAACATCGCCCAACTGATCGAACGCGCCGCGAAGCTGCAATTGCTGGCCATGGCCGCCGGCGAGGTGAAACCGATCCTGCCTCACCTGGGCCGCGAAGCCCATGACTGGATCGCCCGGCCCAAGCGCCACGCGGCCGCCTTCAACTACTACGTCCGGCAGAGTCTGCGCCAACACGCCGATTGCTTGAACTGAACCCATCAGGAGCGAAGCCATGTCTACCCCCAACATCCACGGCATCATCGGCTACACCATCACGCCCTTCTCCACCGACGGCCAGGGCTTGGACCTGGACGCACTGGGCCGATCCATCGACCGTCTGATCGACAGCGGCGTGCATGCCATCGCGCCCCTGGGCAGCACCGGCGAGGGCGCCTACCTGAGCGACGCCGAGTGGGACCAGGTCAGCGAGTTCAGCATCGCCCGCGTTGCCGGCCGAGTGCCAACCGTGGTCAGCGTGTCTGACCTGACCACCGCCAAGGCGGTGCACCGCGCGCGTTTTGCCCAGGCGAAGGGCGCCGATGTGGTGATGGTGTTGCCGGCCTCTTATTGGAAACTGAGCGAGGCGGAAATCCTCGCGCACTACCAGGCCATCGGCGCCAGCATCGACCTGCCCATCATGCTCTACAACAACCCCGCCACCAGTGGCATCGACATGTCGGTGGAGCTGATCCTGCGGATTTTCAACACGGTGGATAACGTCACCATGGTCAAGGAAAGCACCGGCGACATTCAGCGCATGCACAAGCTGCAATTGCTGGGCGAGGGCCAGGTGCCGTTCTACAACGGTTGCAACCCCCTGGCGCTGGAAGCCTTCGCCGCCGGCGCCAAGGGCTGGTGCACCGCCGCGCCGAACCTGATCCCGCAGCTCAACCTCGATCTGTACGCCGCCGTCTTGGCGAACGACCTGAGCCAGGCCCGGGCGTTGTTCTATCGTCAATTACCGCTGCTGGATTTCATCCTCAAGGGCGGTCTGCCCGCCACCATCAAGGCTGGTTTGCGTACGCTTGGCCTGGAGGTTGGCGATCCGCGTCTGCCGGTTTTCCCATTGGATGAGGCGCGTAACCAGCAACTGCAGACGATGTTGAAGCAACTGCTCTGATTCGCGAAGGGCGCTGAGTTCTAATCTTGCGACGGACAGGTGGCGTCCCAACCTGTCCGGTCGCGCCATTGGGGGTCACTTGAGATGAAGACCTATCAACCGTTGAACTGCGACCTGCATGATTACCTGGAGATTGCCTGCCTGTACGGCTACACGCTGGACATCGAATTGACCAATGGCCAACGCCTGACAGCCCGCGCGATCACCACGCGGACCGCCCCTACGCGGGAGGAGTTTCTCGATGTGGAAACTGCGGACGGGCGCCGAGAGATTCGTCTTGATCAGTTGTTGGCGATTACGCCGCGGGATGACAGCGCCAGGTTTGGTCGGGTTGTGCTGGCGAGTGGGTAAACCGTTCAGACGCGCCCCTCAACGCTCTGTCCCAAACAACTTGTCGGCAAGCTGCCGACCTCGCTCCAGCCCTTCAGCCGTCAACCAGATCGATTTGTTCCTGTTTACCGGATTGCTGATGAGGCCTTGTTCATGCAATCGGTTCATGACTTCGAAGTCGAAACCTTTCCAAGCGTTGCCATCGTCGGAGCTGAAAGCTGCCAACAAGGCAAGCACAGCTTCTTCTATCAAAGTGTCGTCGTAATCCATGGTCGCTGCTCCGCGCGTGCTTGGCTGGTAACGCCGAATCAGCATCAGCGTCTCCTAAACCCTATCTGGTCAAAGATAAGTAGAGAGTTTAGCTGTCTGGCGCGGGGGGGTGTTCCATGACGGCACGGGTTCATAATATCCAACCGAGAGTGTCTAGGTTGGCACTACTTCACCCGCTTGCTCCAACGCCAAGCGATACAAGGTGACAGCCGCCAGTTCCAAGCCATTCCCCCAGCTCACATCGAAACCCCATTCGCCCACTTGGGCGGTGCCGAACAACGACAGGTCCTCCAGGGGCTTGAGCACCGGGAATTGTCGGATGTGTTCCCGCAGGTCAACGTCGTAGCGCTTACCGTTGGAAAACTCCACCTGCAAGGCATGTTTGCCGGCGACAGGCTTCACGCTGCTTATTCTGGCTTTGCTGATCATGGGTCAGCTCCTCCGATTCTGTTAATTCCATACACGCCGCCGTTCCGCAGTCTGATTGCCGCCCAATGACTGACATCCCCCGCTGACGCTTCAGCTTATTCCGCTCCTCAACAGCCAGCCCTACCTATATTGAGGAAACCGGAACAACCACTTCAAGAAACCGCCTACATCGCGCCCCTCTCTTCCCGCGTTAGCGTCTGTCCCGCACTCACTGGACGAGACTCACTACGTGGCGACACGCAAAAAAGACATCCCCCAGGTCCGAAACCCGCCCGGTGGTGATGGGCATTACGTCACCTATCGGGACATGACCGCCAGCGAACTGGCCGAGCGCGAAGCCCGGCAGTTGGCTTACGAAGCCATGCTTGCCCGGCAGGCAGCCTATGAACGAGAGCGCTGGGCCACGGCGGCTAACAAGCCGCTACCCACCGTAACCGGAAGCGTGTTTGCCAAGAGCTGCAAGCTCCCCGACGGCATCATCGATTACAGCAACCCCAACGGCTACGTCCCTGCCGATCTGGTCAAGCAGTACGGCGATCTCATGTGGCTCGGCGGCAGGAGCGCCGACCCATCCGGCACGATCCCCCTCAAGCAGATCGGCGCTGGCACGGTACCCGTTACTCTGGGCAGGCTCGCGCTGGGCGGGTCGGCAACTTCTACGGCAGCCGCTGCCGGCGGCACCGTTGGCGCGGCCCTGCTGACAGGCATCGTCGCCTTGCTCTGGCCGTCCAGCCTCGGCGACAGCGCGCTTTACAGCGAAGACCAGCTACGTCACCTCAAGCAGGCCCGCAGCCGCATGCGCCTGAGCATCGAGCAGCAGGCCGATGGCAGCCTCAAGGGCTACGGCTTCTACACCGGCCAGAACCGCGACTGGGAAATGGTCGACGTCGTCCAGTTCACCCCTCGCGCCGATCAATTCATCGCCGACCTGGGTGATGGCATCGAACTGATCTGGACCCCGGCCACCGACCCGTCCGACGTCCTCGGCATCCCCGCCCTGGAAGCGGCGCCACAGGCGCCTCATATCTGGATCTATCCGCCGACGCCAGTAGCCGACAGCATTATCGTCGATCCGATCTATCCGCCGGAGTACAAGGATTTCATTCTGGTGTTTCCGGCGGATTCGGGGGTTCGGCCGGTTTATGTGGTTTTGAGTGTTCCGGGGGATCATAAGTACTACAAGCCCCCCTCGCTGCTTCCAGCGTTTCCAGACGCTACGATTGCTCCTTCCAAAACCTTTGTACGTGGTGGTGGCGTTAAACGTCGAAGATGGAAGGATCGTAAAGGCAAAATTTATGAATGGGACTCACAGCGCGGCGCCGTAGAGCTGTACACAAAACAGGGTCAACACCTTGGCGAGTTCGATCCGATAACTGGCGAACAAACCAAACCCGCCGATCCGACAAGGAAAGTAGAAAAATGAAGCCCGTCGTTGAAATTTTTGACCAGACTACCGAAGAGCTAATACAGACCGTGGAAGTCCCAAGCGTATACATGGACCCGTTGGCCGCACTTATGGGCTGGACAAAGCCTGAAGATTTTTGCTTTGTCTACGACCTGTCACCACAGCAGATAACGACCATAGAAGAGTGGACTCACACAACCATTCATGGTGATAACCGCATCGTTCAAATCGTCTGCCTTGAATGACGAATGCGGTCATTTTTTGAATAAGGTCTTGTTAGACAAGACCTTATTCTTATACCGCCGTAGCTGAGTCGCTACCTCACCTCAACAATATCCAACGCCCGATTCGCCAACAGCTCACTCACCTCGATCACCTGCAAAATCCCCAACGCCACATGCCGCCGAGCCCCGTCCAGATCAAACGCCAAATCGTTGATCATGGCATTCGCCGACGCCAGGTTCTCACTGAGGTTCGCAAGCAAACATTCAGAATCAGCCCCAGGGTCGATCCGTAAAATGGAGTCCGACTTATCAGACGTTTCGCCCTTAGGCTTGGGCTTCAGGTAGTAATCCAGGGCACGAGTGGCCGCTTCGTCGAGCTTTTTGTTGCGAGCCGATTGGGCACGTGATGTGGGTTCATCTGTATCTGTAACTGGAGGATTCGGTGTAATTTTGACCATAGCCTTAGCTCTCTTTGGGTTGGGCTACGTCCCGCTCGCGACTAAACGATTGGGAGGTAGCTGTACGCAGGTTAGTCGACCGACGAGCTAAGAAATCGGCGCGCCCGAGGGCGCCCTGCGCACAGCCACCATCGAGTGCAGGGATGGGGATACCTGACTGATGAACGCTTGAGCGACTTAGCAACGACGGGCGACTAAACCCGATCACTGATGTGCAGTGACAGGTCCCAAACTACCGACGCCACCCAAGGCGCACAAGCCGGCGGATTCTGGCGTAGTTGTAGGCAAAGGCGCAAGGCGCTGTGGCCTGGCGAGTTGCGGCTGCCCAATGGCTGACAGCCGCGACTGACATTCCTACAGCCCACGCAAAAAATCTTTCCACTCCATCCCCTTCCGCAAAGCCCCCATCCGCTCCAGCAAAGCCCCTCACAAATCCCTACCCCGATAATGCCTTCTTTCCACCCCCCTAGCGCTACAACCGAGCACCGTGTGCCCCCATGAACCTACGCACCTTCATCCGTCGCTACTGCCTGGATTCCAGGCTCGCCACGAATGCCCTGACCCACCTGCACCGGGCGCTTTCCTCCCTGGTGCGCTACCTGGCGCAACAAGGCTTCGACGACAAGTCCTGGCCGGCCACTCGCGACGAAGGTGCCCTGGACCGTCGCCTCCACACCCTGTGCCCAGAGCTGGCCGCCACCGTGTTCAGCCACGCCCGCGAAGGCATCATCCTCGTCGATCCGTACGGTCGGGTCATCAGCGTCAACGAAGCCTTCACCCGCCTCACCGGTTACGGGCAAGAGGAAGTGAAGGGCCGGGAGTTGAACTCCCATCGCATGGTGCGTCGGCTCGCGGCGTTTTATGCGCCGATGAAGAATGCGCTGGATTTCCACGGGCATTGGTCCGGTGAAGTTCAGAGCCATCACAAGGATGGTCGGGAGATGACGTCGCGCATCAGCATCAGTGCCGTGCATGACCGTCACGGTAATGTGCAGCACTATGTGGCGCTGCTCAGCGACATGACGCAGGTGAAGCAACGCCTTCAGTTACTGGAGCGCGATGCCCGTTATGACGCCCTCACGCAACTGCCCAATCGATTGCTGTTGGCCGAGCGGATGCGCCAGGCGCTGGGCAAGGCGCGGATTCACCAGCACAAGGTGGCCATTGCGTTCATTGATCTGGACGGGTTCAAGGCGCTTAACGACAGTTACGGGCATGACTGGGGGGATCGGGTGTTGCAGATTGTCGCGACACGGATCAATGCGACGTTGCGTGAAGGCGATACGTTGGCGCGCCTCGGTGGCGATGAATTCGTGGCGGGGCTGGTGGGTTTGCAGGCGGTGGAGGACAGCGAGCCGTTGCTCAAGCGGATGCTGGCGGCGGCCAATGCGCCGATCCTGATTGGCGCGCAAACGGTGGAGATTGCCGCCAGTATCGGCGTGGCGTTTTTTCCTGAGCATGGGCTGGAAGTCGATGGGCTGATCAGCAAGGCGGACCAGGCGATGTACCTGTCGAAAAAGGCCGGCGGCAATCGTCTGGCGTTTTGTCCGACGCGGTTTATTTCGCTCAATAGCGGAGCCTGACGGTGGTGCCGAGGGTTCTTTCGCTGCCGGTCATGACGCCATAGTCACCGGCGCCGAGCAGTGAATAGACGGCGGTGATGTAGTTGCGGTCGAAGACGTTGCGCACCCAGCCCTCCACTTCCCAGGCGCGGTCCTGGCTGCGCAGGCCCAGACGCAGGTTGGTGAGGCCGTAGCTGGGTTGATAGCTGCCTTCGCCGCCTTCGAGGGTGCCGGAGTAGCCGGTGCGGAAGCTGTAGTCGATGCCGCTGAAGGCTTCCAGCCCGTAGGGCAGCGGATGGGTGTGGTCGAGGCCGCTGCTGAGGTTCCATTCCGGCGCGTTGTAGAGCCGGTCGCCGCTGAGGTCGCAGGTCCATTGGCCCGAGGCCGGTGGGCACGGTGCGTTGGGGAAGCTGCGGTAGCGCGCATCGCTCCAGGCCAGGCCCAGGCGCCCGGTGAGCCGGGGGGTGAGTTGCCAGGCGGAGTCCAGCTCGATGCCGCGCAGGCGAACCTTGCCGACATTGATCAGATTGTCCCGCAGCGGTGGCGCGAACATGGTCGTCGGCGGGCTGTAGGTAAGCGCCTGGTAGTTGTCGACGTCGGTCTGGTAGACGGCGAGGTCGAGCAATGCGCGCTCGTCCCAGAAGCGCGTCTTCATGCCCAATTCCAGGGACGTGGCGCGCTCCGGCTCGAAGGTGGGCGCGGTGAACGGGCCGACCACGTCGAAGTTGATGCCGCCGGCCTTGTAGCCCCGCGACCAGCTGACGTAGCCCATCACCCCATCGCTGAAGCGGTAGCTGGCGCTGAGGAGGCTGGAGACGTTGTTTTCCTTTATCGAATCCTCGCGGTAATAACCACCACCGAGGGCAATGTCGCGCAGCAACAGTCCACCGGCCTGGAACACCGCAGGCAAACCCGTCAGCGGGGCGAGGTTGCTGACGTCGCGGGAGATCCAGCCGTCCTTGCGCTCCTGGCTGTAGCGCAGGCCGCCGGTGAGTTCCAGTGGTTCGATCGGGCGCCAGGAAACCTGGCCGAAAATGGCTCGGCTGTCGCCCTTTTGCTCGCCGTCATAGCGTTGCCGGGCGCCGTCCAGCAGCATCGCCGGCACCTGCTTCGGGTCGGTGAAGGTGATGCCGTAGAGCTTGCGCAAGGCTTCCAACTGATCGCCGACGAACCAGGACGCGGCGTCCTGGCCAAATTCGGCGTCGATCTCGCGGTCGAGCTGTTGGCGCAGGTAATACAGCCCGGCCACATAGTCGACGGACGAACCGACCGTGCCGGACAGGCGCCATTCCTGGCTGAACTGCCGGTGGCCCAGCTCGGTTTCGGACTCGGCCACGGACAGCGCGGTGCTGTCGCTGTCGCGGGTGGCGCGGTAGTCCCAGTCGCGGTAGGCGGTGATGCTGGTCAGGCGCATCGCCTCGTCGAGGTCCCAATTCAATTCCAGTGAGACACCGTTCTGCAGGGTTTGCGGATGCCCCGGCGCGTCGATGCGTGCCTCACGCTTGTAAGGGTCGGGCTCCGACAATGGATAGCCGAGGAACTGGGCGCGTTTGCGGGTCTGTTGGCTGTAGTGATTGACCAGCAGAACGTTGCCGGCTTCGTTTTGCTCGGCATAGTCGGCGATCAGGCGGGCGCTGAAGTCCGGGGTCGGCGTCCACAGCAATTGCCCACGCAGGCCATGGCTGTCGGCGTCGCCGAGGCGGGCGCCGTCTTGCAGGTTTTCCACGGCGCCATCGGTGGCGCTGTCGAAAACATTGAGTCGGCCAGCCAGCACATCGTCCTGCAACGGCCCGGATACCGTCCCACGATATTCCCGCAGGCCGCGCTCGCCATAGCTGGTTTCGAGGTTGGCTTCGGGCTCAAAGGTCGGTTGCCGGGTGATGATGTTCAGCGCGCCAGCGGTGGTGTTCTTGCCGAACAAGGTGCCTTGCGGCCCGCGCAGCACTTCGATGCGCTCGATGTCCATCAACTCGGTGAAAGCCATGCCCTGGCGCGCCTGGTAGACGCCATCGACGTAGGTGCCAACGCTGCCTTCCAGGCCATCGTTGTAGGCGGTCGCGCCGAAGCCGCGCAGGCCGAAGCCGGCGTAACGGGCGTCGTGGCCGGAGACCACCAGGCCGGGCACGCGCTGTTGAATGTCTCGAAGAGAGTGCAGGCCGGCCTCGTCCAGTTGCTCGCCGTAGAGGACGTTGATCGGGATCGGCACGTCTTGCGGGTCTTCCTCGCGGCGGCGAGCGGTGACGGTGGTGGCGTCGAGCGTGAGGGCGCTGGGCGCCGCTTGTTCGGCCTGGACCGACGCCCAGGGCACCATCGAAAGGCTGCCGAGCAAGAGCAGCCGATGACCCAAACCCGGCATGCTAGTGCTCCCGAGCCAATGCGCGACGCGTGCTGTCCGGGCAGGCCAGTGCCTTGACCCGCGCCAGCAATTCACGGCTGTCGGCGGGCTTGAGCAGGACCGCGTCGAAGGCCAGGCCCTCGGGATAATCCTGCGGCCTGCGGGGCGGCACCGCCGAATAGAGCATCACCGGCAGATGGCGCCAACGCTCGCGCACCTGGCGCAGCAGCGCCCAACCGTCCATGCCGGGCATCATCTGGTCGCTGATCAGCAGGTCGATTGGCTGCTCAGCCAGGCAGGCCAAAGCGTCTTGACCGTTCGTTGCGATGCTGACATCGAAACCGTAACCGGCCAGCAGGTCGTAGAGCCATTCGCTGTTCTGCTCGACGTCGTCCACCAGCAGAACGTGTTTACCCTGGCCGTCGAACGGCGTGGCATTGTTGTCGACGATGCCGTTTTCCAGGTCGTGTTCTTGGGCGCAATTCAATTGCAGGCGAAAGCTGAAGTGGCTGCCCTGCCCGGTGGCTTGGGGTTCGAGGCGGCTGTCCATGCGTTCCAGCAGTTGCGTGACGATGGACAGACCCAGCCCGCTGCCTTCATAGCGCTGGGCATTGCGGCCGCGACGGAACGGTTGCAGCAGTTGTTCGAATTCTTGCGGGTCGATGCCGATGCCGGTGTCGATTACGCTAAAGCGCAGTTCCACGGTATCTGTGGTCGCGCCCGGGGCCCAATCCACTTCGAAGCGGATCTGGCCGTTGAGGGTGAATTTCGCCGCGTTCGCCAGCAGGTTCATGAGCACCTGCCGAAGGCGTTTGAAGTCGGCCTCCACCAGTGGCGGCAGGTCGTCTGCCAGCACAGCTTCGAAGGTGTTGCCCTGGCGTGCGGCGAGAAAGCCCGCTTCGCCTGCTATCTCGTTGAGGAACCCGTATAGGTAGCCCGGCGCGAGGGTCAGCTGCATTTGCTCCAGCTCGCCACGGGAAAACTCGAGCATCTCATCGATCAGTTCCAGTTGCTGGCGGGCGTTGCGCTCGATGGTCGCTTGATAGTCGCGGTTGGGCCCGGCGTGCAACAGACGCGCATAGTCGATGATGCGCACCAGCGGCGAGCGCAGGTCGTGGCTGATGCGCGCCATCAACGCGCTGCGGGCCGCCAGGGAGTCGCGCAACTGCGACGTGCGCAGCGCCACGGTGCTTTCCAGGCGTTCGTGCTCGGCCTGGCGCTGTTGTTCGAGGGTGGCCAGGGCGTGTTTTTCGCGGTTGCGGCTGCGGGCCACTTCCATGATCAACGTGCACACCAGCAACGCCACGCCTGGCAGTGTGGACGATAAGCTGTATTTGCTTTGGGGCGACTGCCAGGGCAATTGCTCCTGGGGGAAAAGCATCCGCATCAGCAATTGTGCAAGCAAGAGCCCCGACACCAGCCAGGCCAGCCAGCTGTAGCTCAGTCGTCTGCGCCAGGCCATGAACAGCGTGACGAGCAGCACCCCGTAGAAACTCATGAGGGATATCTGGACGACCTGCGCGCCCTGGACGGAATCGACTTTTAGCCACCAGAGCCGGCCGAGCACACACCCCGACAGCGGCAGCCAATAGCTCCAGCCAATGACTTTGGGCAATGCGGACACCTGCAACAGCACGCGGAAGTAGGCGAGAAACAGGACGAACGAGATTGCGCTGGCGCAGGTCAGCAGCTCCCGGGTCCAGCCCAGCGCGGTGGGCCAGTAGATCAGGTAGCCGTTGAGGATGCAGGTCAGCAGGATATAGCTCAGGACCGCGCCCGCATTCACGCTCAGCAATCGGGAGCGCAGGATCCAGCCGACGATGAAGCCGAACGGCACGACCAGCAGGACGATGCCGAGGGCGAGCCCGTCGCTCAGGTAAGTCTGTTGCTGACTGCGCAGCAGCGCCGGTTCGGACCACAGTTCCGGCTCCAGCAACAGCTGGAAATGGCTCGTCACGCGGACGAACACCGTGACGCTCTCCCCCGCCGCCAGCGAGACCGGGAACGCCGGTTGGCGCGCCGCCGGTTGGGGCCATTCGGCCAAGGGATAGACGCCTCCGGCGTGGGCATCACGCCAGCGCCCGGCTGAAGATTGATAGACGCGGATGTCGTCCAGGCGCGGCGCCCCGACCACCAGCAAGCGCGAACACGCCGCATCGCTGGAATTGGTGAGGTGCCATTTCAACCAGAAGGCGGAGCGGCTGTAACCTTGGCTCGGCCAGCGCGGGGTTGCGGGGTTGAAATGGGTGTCGGGCAGTCGGGCGACTTCTTCGAGGCTCAAGTGGGCCTGGGCGTCTTCGAAAATCTGCGCCGCAGGCATCAGGTCCAGACGGTCAGCCCGGCACAGCTCCACGGGCGCGGCGTGTAGCAGCCCGGCGGACAACAAGGCAATCGTCAGCACCAGGAACTGTAGGAGCCGCATCAGGCGCGCCCGACCGACTCTGCATCAACGAGGCCCAGGGTCTGCTGGCGAAACTGGCTGGGCGTCATGCCGATTCGCTGTCGAAACGCCGTAGTGAAGTTGCAGGCATTGCGAAAGCCCACCACTTCGGCGACGTCCTGCACGCTCATGGCGCTTTCGGAGAGCAGTTCCTGGCCGCGCCGCAATCGCGCGTCGCGAATGTAGGCAAACACGGTCATCCCCAGGTGTTCGCGGAAAATGGCGGAGAGGCGCTTTTCATGAGTGCCGACTTTTTGCGCAAGCATGCCCAGGGACGGGATGTCGTCCAGCTGGTTTTCGATCAGTCGCATCGCGGCGCGCAGCACGATTTCATCGCCTTGCGGTTCCGGATCGGCCGGGTTGTCCGCAATGGCCGGCGGCGCTCGCCAGGTCAATTGCAGATGGATCCTGATGCGCGCCAGGACTTCCTCGGGGGCGCAGGATTTGGGGATGTAGTCCACCGCGCCCACGGTCAACCCTTCCAACCGCTCCAACGACGTATTGGCCGAGGACAGAAACAGGATCGGGGTATGCCGGGTGGCCGGTGCCTCGCGTAACAACCGGCACAGGCTGAAGCCGTCCATTTGCGGCATGTGCACATCCAGGACGATCAGGTCGGGACGCAGGGCAAGGGCGCGTTGATAACCCTGGTAGGCATCGCTGGCCAGGGAAATGCGCCAGGGCTGGGTCTTCAACAGGATGAGCGTGGCGCGAATGTCTTCGGGGACATCGTCGATCAGCAGAATATGCGGCAACGGCTCGGACGCCGCCGCGCCTGCCGCCGTCAATACCTGCCTTTCGTATCGTCCGTTGTCCATTCGCCAGGTCTCTTTTTGTGTTTAGCCAGGTCGCTGTCGCGCAATTGCCAAGTGAGGAAGCACGTTTCGGGCCGGCAACAAACCGATATAGCGGCAGATCAAATGAGAACTGAAGCTATCAAATTCTTAATCGGCGATAAATGGTCGTCTCGTCCGAGGCGTCCATTGATACGCAAGGGCCTTGGCGAGGCGTAGAGGCATGTGGCGAGGGATGGCAAACAAGAAGTGGCTGCACCTGGACATCAGCCCAGGCGAGCTTTGACAGCGAACAACAGGCGAGACGGCCAACGCGGTGGACGCTGTTCACCCGTGGCGAGGGAGCTTGCTCCCGCTGGGCTGCGAAGCGGCCCCCAAACCAGACAACTCGGTGTACCAGATAGATTGAGTTCACTGCTTTGGGGCTGCTGCGCAGCCCAGCGGGAGCAAGCTCCCTGCCACGGGTTGTTGAGCTCCTTAAATGCGCGGTAATCGATCAGAACGAGTAACCGATCTGCGCGAGCAGTTGCGGGTTTTCCTGGCGCGTGTCGCTCTGCGCTTCGCCGCTGGAGTGACGCCAAGCGACTCTGTGGCGAGGGAGCTTGCTCCCGCTGGGCTGCGAAGCGGCCCCCAAACCAGACAACTCGGTGTACCAGATAGATTGAGTTCACTGCTTTGGGGCTGCTGCGCAGCCCAGCGGGAGCAAGCTCCCTCGCCACGGGTTGTTGAGTTCCTTAAATGCGCGGTAATCGATCAGAACGAGTAACCGATCTGCGCGAGCAGTTGCGGGTTTTCCTGGCGCGTATCGCTCTGCGCTTCGCCGCCGGAGTGACGCCAGGCGACCCTGTGGCGAGGGAGCTTGCTCCCGCTGGGCTGCGAAGCGGCCCCCAAACCAGACAACTCGGTGTACCAGATAGATTGAGTTCACTGCTTTGGGGCTGCTGCGCAGCCCAGCGGGAGCAAGCTCCCTCGCCACGGGTTGTTGAGCTCCTTAAATGCGCGGTAATCGATTAGAACTGGTAACCGATCTGCGCGAGCAGTTGCGGGTTTTCCTGGCGCGTATCGCTCTGCGCTTCGCCGCCGGAGTGACGCCAGGCGACCCTGTGGCGAGGGAGCTTGCTCCCGCTGGGCTGCGAAGCGGCCCCCAAACCAGACAACTCGGTGTACCAGATAGATTGAGTTCACTGCTTTGGGGCTGCTGCGCAGCCCAGCGGGAGCAAGCTCCCTCGCCACGGGTTGTTGAGTTCCTTAAATGCGCGGTAATCGATTAGAACTGGTAACCGATCTGCGCGAGCAGTTGCGGGTTTTCCTGGCGCGTATCGCTCTGCGCTTCGCCGCCGGAGTGACGCCAGGCGACTGTTGCGTCGAAGGAGAGTTGGCCGTATTGAGCGCGCAGGCCCACACCGCCGCCGGAGATGCTGCGGGTGTTTTCCTCATCGGCCCACTCGTTGTGGTTGATGCGCACCTTGCCGGCGTCCCAGAACAGGTAGGGCGTGAGCTTGTCGATTGGGTAACGAAGCTCGATCTGGGTCAGCATGCCTTCGTCGCCCGAACCTTCGCTTTGCGGATAAGCCCGTACGCCATCGATGCCGCCGAGGCTGAAGTCCTCGGAGGAGTCGAGGTTGTCGTTGCTCCACTGGCCGAGGAAACGGGCGAAGAGCGTGAAGTTGGCCGGCAGCGCTTGCAGACGGGCGAGGTCGACGTTCACTTTGCTGAAGTTGCCCTCGGTCTGGGCGGTCTGGCGGTCGCCCTCGCGCAGGGCCGAATCCAGTTTCAGGTCACCGTAGGTCAGCGTCGCGCCGCCGTAGGTGATGCCGCCGCCCAATACCGTGTCCCTCACGTCAAATTGCAAACTGATGGGCAGCGTGTTGCTGCTTTTTTCAAAACTGAGGCCCAGCACTTCGTACTTATCCTCGAGCTCCTTGTGCTGGTACTGCCCAGCCAACATGAGGTTCGCCTGGTTGCTGCGCAGGAGCGGGTAGCTCAAGCCGATGCTGCTGACCTCAGCGGTACCGGTGGCCCCCAGGTCGGCGAATTCCGCGCCCAGGTCATAGGCGCTCTGGGCATAACCCACGTTGCCACGCAGGCCAGAGGTGCCCAATGGCATCGAGTAGCCGAGGCTGCCGAAATACAAGTCTTCATCGGTGGCCATCACCGCGGCGCTGAGCCGGTCGCCCAGCATCAGCGGGCTGTTCCAGTCGCCTTGTACCGTCAGGCGATTGCGCCCCGAATAACGATTGCCATGGTTGTCCAGGGTGGCCTTGCCCTCGAAGGCCTCGGTCTTGCTCACTTTGGCATCGAGATCGCCCGTGCCGAGTGCCTCACCTGGCCGGATCACCGGACGAACAGCCACGCCCGGCAAGTCCGAAAGCACCAATATGCTGCGCTCCAGCCGATCACGCTCGATCACGTCGCCCGGTTGCAGGTCACCCAGGAACGGCTGCGCCTGCGCGGCCAGTTTCGCATCGTCGTTGGTGGCGGTGACCTTCCCATAACGGCCTTCGATCACCGCGATGGTCAGTTCCCCGTTGGCCATGCGTTGGGCCGGCAAATAGGCACGTGCGAACGGGTAACCCTGCTCACGGTAATAAAGCGTGACCTGCCGGGCCACTTCCCGCAGCTCGTCCAGGTCATGGGCTCGACCGATAGCCGGGGCGACGACACGTTGCAGGCTGGCCTCGTCGATGCGCGTGTTGTCGGTGAAATGGACGGCGTTGAGCTGGACCTTGGCGCCGCCGACTTTTTCCTGCTCTGGTTGTGGTGCGTCTATATCCAGGCGAATGCTTTGCGGCAATTCCTGCTGCGGAATCGGCAGTTCCTGCAGGATACGGCCGGCGTCGGGGATCGGGCGCGCCGGCAGGGTCGCCGCCCAAGCCGGGGAGGTGGACAACAACGCCAGACCAGCCGCGCAGGACATCAGTTTGTTATGCATGGAATCAATCTCGAATAATTCGGGTTGCCTGAGCCCTTGGCCACGTCCGGGGACGTGGCCAAGGGTTCCTTCAAATGAAAAGGTGGATGTCAGGGATCAGGGACGCATGGCCAGGCCCGGCAAGCGCACGCCGCCGCGCACGACGAACACGGTCTGCGGTGGGTAGGCCGCACAGGCGCCGCCTTCGGATACGCCGCCATCGGCGCAGACGTTCCCGGCCAGTTCCCGCTCGCTGGCGGTGTCCTCGGCCTGGGCAGCCGAATCGCTGTCGCCTTGCGCCAGGGCGTTGCCCGCGCCGTCACCCGCATTCCCGTTGGCACGCGTGCCGCCTTGGTCCACCAGCAACAGACCGCCGTCATCGACTCCGTGATCAGACCAGTCGACCGGTTTCGCCTGGGACGGGTTGAGCTCCGGTGCATGGGGCGAACTCACCTCTGCGCCGACGCGTGTCGCATCGGCGACGCTCTGCCGGACGGCGTCATAATCAATCGACGGCGTCACGGTGAGATTGGCGTTGGCCGGACTGCTCACGATCAGGTAACCGAGGTCAGCCAGCCCGCCAATGTTGATCAGGTGCGAACCCGGGCCTTGAGTGCCTACCGAATACAGTGGGTTGCCGAGCATCGGCTTGGTGTCGCCGTTCCACAGGCCGTTGGCGTCATAACCGGCGATACCGCCACCGTTGAACGTGGTCTGGCCATCGAACACCTTGGTCTGGGTGGTCGCGCCGTTGGTGGACACCACCAGGACGGGCTGCTCGCGGTAAACGGCATGCACGCCCGTGTTGCCCAGGGCCCTGCCGAAATTGCTTTGTTGCTCGTCACTGTTGTAGCGGAAATTGCCGCTGCCACTGCCGACCACATCCACCACACCGGTACTGCCAGCGAGACTGCCGGTGTAGATCACCGCCCGGCCGCCGGCGCCGGTCGACACCGTCACGCCCGCGTCGGCCTTCACGTCACCGCCCGCAGCCACGCCCGCCGAAGCGGATTGACCGGCGTTGAGCACGATCGCATCGGCGGCATTGCTGGTGGTGCTGACGTTCTCGGCCAGGGTGATGTTGCCGGTGGTCGTCACGACCTGGACTTTGCCGGTGTTGCCGATACCGACGATCTGATCCAGCCGGGTACCGTCCAGTGCCGTCTCGGTCAGCCTGCCGACGGTGACGTCGGCCCGATTGACGAAGCTGACATCCTTCGCTCGGCTGGCGATATCGCCGACCCAGTTGCTGGCGTTGCGCAGATCGAAATTCCCGCCCTTGAGCGCCAGGCCATCGGCGGTGATATTGCCGTTGGCATCCTGGGTGGTCTTGCCGCTGATGTTCAGGAACACATTGCCGCTGGTAGCCAGGGCTTCGTTGATCGCCAAGTCACCTTGGGTACCGATGCTGACGTCGCCGGTGTTGTTCACACCAGTGGTGACCTTGACCACGTTGCCGTTGCCATCGGTTTCGGTGAGCGTGCCGACTTTCAGGTTGCCGGTGTTGTTGAAGGCGACCTTGCCCGCGTCACTGGCGATGTCGCCCACCACGTTGCCGTTGTTGCGCAACTCGAAGTCGCCACCGTTGAGGGCCAGGCCGTCGGCGGTGATGTTGCCGTTGCCATCCTGGGTGGTCTTGCCGTCGACATTGAGGAACACATTGCCGCTGGTGGCCAGCCCTTCGTTGATCGCCAAGTCACCTTGGGTGCCGATGCTGACGTCACCAGTGTTATTCACACCAGTGGTGACCTTGATCACATTGCCGTTGCCGTCGGTTTCGGTCAGCGTGCCGACTTTCAGGTTGCCGGTGTTGTTAAAGGCGACCTTGCCCGCCTCGCTGGCGATGTCACCCACCACGTTGCCACGGTTGCGCAACTCGAAGTCGCCACCGTTGAGGGCCAGGCCGTCGGCGGTGATATTGCCGTTGCCATCCTGGGTGGTCTTGCCATCGACATTGAGGAACACATTGCCGCTGGTGGCCAGCCCTTCGTTGATCGCCAAGTCACCTTGGGTGCCGATGCTGACGTCACCAGTGTTATTCACACCAGTGGTGACCTTGACCACGTTGCCGTTGCCGTCGGTTTCGGTCAGCGTGCCGACTTTCAGGTTGCCGGTGTTGTTAAAGGCGACCTTGCCCGCCTCGCTGGCGATGTCACCCACCACGTTGCCACGGTTGCGCAACTCGAAGTCGCCACCGTTGAGGGCCAGGCCGTCGGCGGTGATGTTGCCGTTGGCATCCTGGGTGGTCTTGCCGTCGACATTGAGGAACACATTGCCGCTGGTGGCCAGCCCTTCGTTGATCGCCAAGTCACCTTGGGTGCCGATGCTGACGTCACCAGTGTTATTCACACCAGTGGTGACCTTGACCACGTTGCCGCTGCCATCGGTTTCGGTCAGCGTGCCGACTTTCAGGTTGCCGGTGTTGTTGAAGGCGACCTTGCCCGCCTCGCTGGCGATGTCACCCACCACGTTGCCGTTGTTGCGCAACTCGAAGTCGCCACCGTTGAGGGCCAGGCCGTCGGCGGTGATGTTGCCGTTGCCATCCTGGGTGGTCTTGCCGTCGACATTGAGGAACACATTGCCGCTGGTGGCCAGCCCTTCGTTGATCGCCAAGTCACCTTGGGTGCCGATGCTGACGTCACCAGTGTTATTCACACCAGTGGTGACCTTGACCACGTTGCCGCTGCCATCGGTTTCGGTCAGCGTGCCAACCTTCAGGTTACCGGTGTTGTTGAAGGCGACCTTGCCCGCCTCGCTGGCGATGTCACCCACCACGTTGCCGTTGTTGCGCAACTCGAAGTCGCCACCGTTGAGGGCCAGGCCGTCGGCGGTGATGTTGCCGTTGCCATCCTGGGTGGTCTTGCCGTCGACATTGAGGAACACATTGCCGCTGGTGGCCAGCCCTTCGTTGATCGCCAAGTCACCTTGGGTGCCGATGCTGACGTCACCAGTGTTATTCACACCAGTGGTGACCTTGACCACGTTGCCGTTGCCATCGGTTTCGGTCAGCGTGCCGACCTTCAGGTTGCCGGTGTTGTTGAAGGCGACCTTGCCCGCCTCGCTGGCGATGTCACCCACCACGTTGCCATTGTTGCGCAACTCGAAGTCACCACCGTTGAGGGCCAAGCCATCGGCGGTGATGTTGCCGTTGCCATCCTGGGTGGTCTTGCCATCGACATTGAGGAACACATTGCCGCTGGTGGCCAGTCCTTCGTTGATCGCCAAGTCACCTTGGGTGCCGATGCTGACGTCACCAGTGTTATTCACACCAGTGGTGACCTTGACCACGTTGCCGTTGCCATCGGTTTCGGTCAGCGTGCCGACCTTCAGGTTGCCGGTGTTGTTGAAGGCGACCTTGCCCGCCTCGCTGGCGATGTCACCCACCACGTTGCCATTGTTGCGCAACTCGAAGTCACCACCGTTGAGGGCCAAGCCATCGGCGGTGATGTTGCCGTTGCCATCCTGGGTGGTCTTGCCATCGACATTGAGGAACACATTGCCGCTGGTGGCCAGTCCTTCGTTGATCGCCAAGTTACCTTGGGTGCCGATGCTCACATCGCCGGTGTTGTTCACCCCGGTGATGGTTGTCTGCGTGCCGTCGGCATGGGTCGCGGTCAGCGAACCCACCTTGAGGTCTGCGCTGTTGTTGAATTGGACCTTGCCCGCCGCGCTGGCGATGTCGCCAATCACGTTGCCGGTGTTGCCCAGCGCGTAATTGCCGCCCAGCAGCACCAGGCCGCTGGCATCCAGTTTGGCCCCGGCGTCGCCGGACTGGGTGGTGTTGCCCGCCACTTCCAAGGTGATGATGTCGTCGGCACGGGTCTGGCCCTGGCTGGCATCGTCTCGAGGGCCGTTTTCTATGGTGATGCCTTTTACCAACGTCAGGTCGTGATCGGTTTTCAGGGTGACCGCCTCATCGGAGGTAATCCCCACGGTACCGTCCACGGTGCCCACCGTCAGGTTGCCATTGCCGGCAAATGCCAGGCTGCCGACATCGGCGGCAATGACACCCACGTCATGCCCGCCCTTGCCCAGTTGGAAGTCACCTTCGCCACGCAAGGCCAATTCGTCTGCGGTAATGGTCGCGCCAGTTCCCTGAGTCGCACCTTTGCCCGCGTCGACGCTCAGCGTCAGTCCCTTGCCGGTGGTGCCGTCTTCGTCGGTGCCTTCGGGATCCTTGAGCATCAGATCGCCCAGCAAATCCAGGACGCCGTTGGCGACCAGGGCCAGATCGTCCTTGAACGTCGCGCCTTCATCGTCGACGGTGATGTTGCGCGTCTTGTCGTTGCCGATGACGACCTTGTCGAAGCCATCCTGGATGTTGGCCAGGTCAGCGTCGGACAGCACCAACGGATCGTTAGGCCCGGTCACCTCCGGGTCGTCGCTGCCGCCCAGGTGGATGTCCAGGCCATCGGTCTTCTGCTGCAGGGTGAGACTGCCGCTACCGGAAACGCTCGCAGCGAGATCGATTTCGTCGGCGGTCAGGCTCGTATCGCCCTGGGTGAGCAGGGCCTGGCCGACCGTGAGCTTGTCCGCGACAAGGTTCAGGTCACCGGTCTGGGTCATGCCGGCGACCGGCACGCCTTGCGGGTTTGTCGGGGTCTGGCTATCGGGAATGGTTACAACGCCGACGGTCAGGTCATCGACATCGGCAAAGCTGACCGTGCCGGTGTCGCTGGAGATGGTGTTGACGTCGTTGGCCGCGTTGTCGAGATCATGGGTAGCGCCGTCACCCAGCAACACCAGGCCATCGGCGACAAGGGCACCACCGGCGGTCTGGTCGACCTTGCCACCGTTGCTCTGCAACACCAGGACGGGGGCCGGCTTGGTGTCATCGTTACCAGTGCCCGGGGCGTCGGCCACGGTCAATTGGTCATTGATATGGATATTGCCGGTGCCGGCATTGAGGACGAGGTTGTCGTTGATGCGGGTCGCTTCGATGATGTTGATGTCACCGGTCATGTCTGCGCCGCCGATGTTGACGGAGGTGAACCCGTCGCCCAGTGCGCCGATGTCGGTGCCGGTCAGTTCCAACGAACCGGGGGCATCGCCCGTGCTGCCGCCCACTGCGATGTCTTTGCTCGGCGTGTTGGTCTCAAGGGTGATGTTCCCATTGCCGGTGACACTGCCGACGCCGCCGTTGAAGTTGATGTCGTCCGCCTTGATGGCCAGGTTGTTGTCGGTGCTGTTGAGGCTGCCATTGAACGTAATGGAACTGCCTTGCAGGCCCTTGCTGCCCGAGGTGTCGGTCTTGATGTTGTCAACGTACAGCGAGCCACCGACCTGCTTGCCGGCGGTCTGGTCGAAACTGCCCGAGACGAAGACGAATTTGTACGTGCCGGCCTTGTCCGCCGTAGCCGTGTGGCTTTGCCAGTTCACCGCCCCCGTGCCGTTACCCGTTTCATTCAGGATGATCTGGTATTCGCCGGTATTGACGTTCAACAGGTAGCCGAAGACATCGTAGGTATCGCCGCCCGCGACCGGTTTGTAATCGAAGCTGACCTTTTCCCCGGCGGCCAGGGAGACCGTGCCCTCGCTCACGACCGAAGGGCCACGCATGATGCAGCCGGCGGGGGCGTTGAGGCAGTTGGAGGTATTCTCGGTCCCCAGCAGCAGCGCGGCGCCGCCATCCTCGCCTTGGCCAACGGCAGCGACCGGAGTGAGGGGTTTGTAATTCATGTCGCCCTGGTCGCCAGGGGAAACGCTCGGCGCATTGCCGTTCGTTGGCGAGGTCGTCGGCAACGTCGGATCATTCGGCGAGACCACGCCATCCACCACGGTGACGCCCGTGAAGAACTGGTCGATGGACGTCTTCCAACCGACCAGGCCATTTTCGAAGTCGGCGTTCAGGAATTGTGAAGTGCCCAGCTCAACCGCACCGGTGTAGACCTGCTCGCCGCGGGTGAAGACTTTTGCGCCGTTGATAAACGTCTTGCCGGTGCCACTGGTGGTCGCATACAGGGCGCCCAGCGCGCTGTTACCGCCGACCATGTCGCTGAAGATGATCGAGCCCGAACCGGCATCGACGCGCAGTTGGCGGTTGTTGGCCACCGCATCGGAGTCCACCACGCCGGCAAATACGACATTGCCGCCGTTGCTCTTCAAACTGACGTCGGTGTTGAGCGCGATTTTGCCGTTGAGAATCAACGCCAGGCTGTTGCCATTGCCTGCGCCGCTGGCGTCGATGTCACCGTTGAGGAAGATATTGCCGAAGACATAACGGCCTGTTGCGCCGTCGTCGTGTCCCGACTGCAACGTCAGCGTCCGGTCACCGCTGACGCTCTGCGGTGTGTAGTCGCCGTTCCAGTGAATGGTATTGTCGGCCTTGATTGCCACATCGGTGCCGCCGGCCAGGGCGGTGTCGATCGCGTCGAAACCGACCGTGGCGGCTTGGCCGTTGGCGCCGCCCGTCAGCCCTCCATTACCCGGCCCCACGGTGACACTGTCCGGGTCGAGCAACCACAAGCCACCCTTGCCGTTCTTGGCCGAAGCATCGGCGGCTTTGCTCACCGCCAACTTGGCACCGCTGGTCTCGATCTTGCCGCCGTCGCCGCCCTTGGCACCGCCGGTGGCTTTCAGCGTGCCATCCACCCGCGTCACGCTGCCCGGCTTCTTGGTATCCGACCAGGCCACCACGGTACCGCCCTTGCCGTTGTCGGTCGCCGATGCATCGAGCACGGCACCGGCGGCGATGGTGGTCTGGCTGGCCTGTTTGATCGCCGGGTCCTTGCCTTGCCAGCTACCGCCCACATAAATGTCGCCGCCGCCCTTGGCGCCGGTGGCGTCGAGCTCAGCGCCGCCGTTGATCGCGACATGCTCACCGGTCACGACAATCTTGCCGCCCTTGCCGGTCTCGGAGGACACATCGATTCGCCCGGCGACTTGCACACCGCCCTGATCCCCCATCAGCGTCACCACGCCGTTTTCACCGATATCCAGGGAACGGGCTTCGATCAAACCGGTGTTGTTGATCACCGTGCTCGCCAGGGTTTCCGCCGCACGGGCGGTCAGCAGGATCCGGCCGGCATCGGCACGAATGGCGCCGCCGTTTTCGATCAGCGCTTGAAGCGCACCTTCTTTCACTTCCAACTGCACCGGCCCGCCCAGATCGAGCGTCACGACACTGCCGGCGCCCAGCAGCACATTACCCTTGTTCGCGGTGATGCTGCCTTCGTTGACGATTTTTGCGGCGATCAGGGCAATGGTGCCGCCTTGCGCGGCATTGATGTTGCCCTGGTTGACCACCGAGGCGGCGCTGGTGCCACTGAAACGGTAGTTGCCCGCGAGGAAGTCTTCCGTGGTCATGCTGAGCGTGGACGCGACCAGGCCGCCTACATCAACCTGAGCACTGGGTGTGAACAGGACGCCGTTGGGGTTGACCAGGAACACCTGGCCGTTGGCTTTCAGCGCGCCCTGAATCACCGATACATCCGAGCCCAACACGCGGTTCAATGCGACAGACGCCGCGCCCGGCTGGACGAACTGGACGGTGTTGCCTTTGCCGATGGAGAAGCTTTGCCAGTCAATCGCGAGCTTATCGCTGCCCTGATGAATGGCCATGTTGTTGCCGTTCTGATGAATGCTGCCGTTACCCGCCACGATGTTGCCGCCGGAAGGCAACGCCCCCGCCGCGGCGACCGAGGCGAAGACACTGCCGCCTACGCCGATGACGAGACTGAGCGATGTACGGCTTTTGTCTTTGCCGTGACTCTTGACCAACTCGGATGCTACCTGCCACGCGCCCATCACGGCATTCCAGACGACTCGGTAAACTCTATTCATTTTTGTTCACTCATCCTTAATACGACGGGTCGTGCCATGACGACCAGGCGGTTCGCGTCGACAAATCAATGGAAAACCGCATCCGGACGGATGACGGCTTGAAAATCCCACAATGCTCCGTGCCATCATCTCTGCGGCTTGCCGATCGCGCTTTTGCTTGAGCGCCCGCGGCTTTTGATTGAAGGGATCGAATGAACTTTTTTCACGATGGGTGGGTAACGTGCATCGGGTGGAGGCTGGTCGCCTTCGTGGGCGAGCTATGCTGGAACGCTCCCATTTCGACCGGAAGTTCGGCAGCGTTCGATCGTTCCTCACACTCGGCGTGGGAATGCCGCCAGGGACGCTCCGCGTTCCGCTTCCGGTGGCGACGCAGAGCGTCACGGGATGCATTCCCAGCAGAGCGTGGGAACGATCGGATGGTGGGGGGTGATTGTCCATTTCGGTAGGGGTGCGGCTAAGATGACGCGCAGGGAAATCACAAGGAAGACAGGCGTGATGCAAGCGCAATTCGATCCGTTGGTTCATATCGATTGGAAAACACCGGGCGGCGACCTGCTCGGGCTGTTGCAGCATTACTATCCCGATATCGGTGTGTTTGCCGGTCCGGGGTTCGAGGCGTTGTTGGATGAGCTGTCCAACGAGATGCCCGAGGTCTGTTTCGAGGCACTGGCGCCGGTGTTGGCGGGCCAGGGTTATGACTTGTGGAACCTGGACGCCGGTGGCGATGATTATCGGCCGGTGATTGTCCCGGTCGCTCAACGCGAGGCGTTTGCCCGGCATTGGCAGGGCCAGCGCGGCGAGCCGAGGTTCACCGCGAGTTTGATCGAGCCGCCCAAACCTGCCGCCGTTGAACGCAAACCGGCCAAAGCCAAGCGCGGCAAGGTGAAGTGGCTGCAGGAAGTCCATGACTATCCCGGCGCCACCTATGTGCATGAATACAACTACCGCAACGGTTGGGCCGCCATTACCGAGCAGGACGAAGACCAGTGGCTGTGCTTTCTGATCGATTACAACCAGTGGCCGCCCATCGAGCAGGACATGCTCGAACACCGCACCGACGGCGTGGACGCCGCGGACTTGCAGCTCATCGATGCCGATGCCCAGCGCAGCCTGTGGAAACGTCGGGTGATGCGCGGCGATTACAGTGCGGATGACCGTTACCAATACGAGATTCGTCACGGCGATGAGATCACGGCGTTCGGACCTGCCGGGGTGCAGTGGCCGGAATTTGAACAGCCTTGCGTGGTGGTGGGCTCGGCGATATTCGAACGTCAGCGTATCTACGAACCCGAGCATTTGACGCTGATCTGGCGGATCACCGCCGACAGCAGCGAGGTGATTTTCGAGCACGCGGATGAACTGACGATCCTGCCCGTCGGCCCGCGCCGCTTGCTGTTCATGCAGCACAACGGGCCGTTGTGCTGGATCTGGAGTCAGGACGCTCCCCAGCAAACCATCGCCGCCAAACCAATGCCCGTCGAGGCTTATAAACTCAGGGCGGCAAGCGCGTATCTGGGGGGCGATGAAATTTTGCTGTTCAGCGAAGGCGCGCGGCAGAACGTCGAGCATTCGGGGTATCAGGAGACGGTGCTGTTGGCGTGGCGCTTCAACTTCGTGACCGGCGCTTCGACGAAGGCGCCGTTGGACGGTTTCGGCAGTGAGCTACGCCAGGACACGCGCCTGCTTGTCACGCAGCCCAAGCAGGTCATTACGTTGCGCACCTTTCATGGGCAGCTTCATGTTGCCCGGGGGCATGGGGATTGGTGGGTGTGGAACTACAGCGCCAATACGTTTGGTACACACACCCTGGCCTGGTTTTGGAATCAGGACAGCCATGAGGTGGTGAAGCTGTCTTCCAAGGATATTGCGCGGGTGAAGCCGGAGATTCGTTACTTGGCGGCGCAGGATCGGTATCTGGCGTTCGAGACGGAGTTTGTCGCGCGGTTGCCGGGGTTCAGTGAGATGGTCGAGGCCAAGGGGGGCGAGGTTTTGGTTTTTGAGTGAGGGACCTTTCCGCGCTCAGAAACACCGCAGCAGGTTGCCCCGCTGCGGTCTGTGGCGAGGGAGCTTGCTCCCGCTCGGCTGCGCAGCAGTCGTAAAACCTGCCGGCGCCGTTTTTCCTGATGCACCGTGGTGGATGGCCTTGGGGCTGCTGCGCAGCCCAGCGGGAGCAAGCTCCCTCGCCACGGGGTTCGCGGTGATTTCGAAGGCTCAGACCCGCAGCAACCCACGAAAGCCCCGCGCCGCGTAATACGACTGCACGCCATTGTGGTAGATGAACACCCGGCCATAACGGTAGTCGCCAAAAATCGCCCCATCGAGCGAGCGAAGCTCTGGAGGGGTTGCCAGCCAACTGGATGTCTTGGCATCAAACTCGCCGAGCGTTTGCAGGGCTCGGTACTGCTCTTCCGTCAGCAGGGCGATGCCCATTTCTTCGGCCATTTCGACGGCACTGCCTTTGGGCTTGTTCTCCTTGCGTGCGTCCAGGGCGGCGCGGTCGTAGCAGAGGCTTCGGCGACCGGACGGGCTTTCTTTGGCGCAATCGCAGAAGGTGACAACACCGGTTTTCGGATCGAGGCCGATCACGTCTGGCTCGCCGCCGGTGGCGTCCATGGCTTGGAGGGACGCCAGGGCATTGGGGTTGTTTTCGAGCCGGTTCTGGACGTCGGCCCAAGGGATGTCTGGGTGACGATTCAGGTTTTGTTCGAAGCGGGTTTTCAGGGTTTGGATGAGGTTGTCTTGTTCTTGTTTTTTCATGGTGTGGAAGTCCGTGGGTGATCGGTTGCCAATTCCGCGTCTGGTTCAAGAATACCTAGGATAGACATACGGCAGATTTCCCACAGACATGGTCGCTCCCACAGGGGGTCAGGCGTTGAACTGCTTGATCCAATCAAGGCCTGCCACGGTAGAGCTGATGGGACGGTACTCACAGCCGATCCAGCCTTGGTAGCCGCGCCGCTCCAGGTCTGCGAACAAGGCCGCAAAATCCATATTCCCCGTCCCCGGTTCATGACGCCCCGGGCAGTCGGCAATTTGCACATGGACGGTTCGGTCATAGAAGCGAGCCAGGACGTCCGCCGCGTCCCCGGTCAGCCGTTGGGCGTGGTAAAGATCGAGGATCAGCCCGACACTCGGGAACGTCTCCAACACCTGTTGTGCCTTGCTGAAGTCGGACATGTAGTAGTCCGGCATTTCCTGCACGCAGATGACTTCGATCAGCGGCCGCAAACCCTGGTCCTCAAGGTATTTGACGGCGTACTCCAGGTTGCGCCCATAGATAAGCGCGGCGTCTTCCTGGACCGTAACGCCCGACATGATGTGGACATCCGAACATGCCAGCGCCTTCGCATAGCGAGCCGCCTGGAGCAAGCCGCTGCGAAACGCCTCTTCCTGGCCGCGCAAAGCCGCGATGCCTTTGGTCACGCCAGCCGGTGCGGCGAACTGGATCAACGGCAGGTTATGTTGAGTCAGATGATCGGCTAGAAGACTGGCGTCGAACTCATAGGGCGACGGGAATTCCACCGCGCGAAAGCCCGCAGCGGCGGCAGCTTCGATGCGTTGTAGAAAAGGCACTTCATTGAATTGAAAACCGAGGTGAGCGTTGAACTTGGGCATTGGGTAAATCATCCATCCTGGGAAGAAACGAAATCATCCGTTTAGAACAACTTGCGCAGCGCCAGCACGGCACTGTCGGGCGTGGTCAATACTGGCAGACCGGAGCGAGCCCCGGCCTGTTCGGCAGCACTGGTCATCGAAAACTGGGCGAAACAGATCAGGTCGCAGCCCTCGACCCGGGCGGCCATTTCCACAATGGCAGCATCGTGAGCTTGTGGGTTGCCGTCTTTCAACGCCTGCAATGCCCCCGGAACGAAATAAGGCACCACTTCCACCGCGCGCCCACTGCGCTCTGCCGCTTGCTTGAACTCGGGCATCATCGAGGTAATGGTGGGTTCGAACGTTGCCAGCACAGCAATGCGCGATGCCTGGCTCAGCGCCTGGTCGATCATGGCTTCGTTCGGCTTGAGCACGGGAATGGCCACCTCGGGTTTAACCAGGTCGATGGCATCGCCAAACGCCGAGCAAGTAAACAGAATGGCATCCGCCGCGCTTTGTACGGCGTAGTGGGACAGCGCCAGGAAGCGCGCTTTCATGCTCGTGGTCAATTCCCCCTCTTCCACCCGGTCCTGGGGTAGCGAGTCCTCGAGCAGATTGATGATCCGTGCCTGCGGCCAATGCCGGGCAAAAGCCGCCGTGATGGGCTCGATCGCCAATGGGGTCGCGTGGATCATAAAAATGCGTGGAGCCTTCATGCTTATGCCATTCTCCAGATCATGTTTTTTGCACGGTATCAGAAGGCCCGATAGCGTGTGGAATTCCTGTGGCAATAAACAATGCGGCACTGAGCACATGAGGCCCGTATGAAGAACTTCACGATTCAACGTATCGACCACATCGTCCTGCGCGTAAAAGACCTCGAGCGCAGCCTCGCTTTCTATACGTCGGTGCTTGGTTGCGAGCTCAAGAAGCGCCGGGACGATCTTGGCATGCTTCATCTGGGCACCGGTGTTTCGATGATTGACCTGGTTGCCGTCGACGGGCCTCTCGGTCGCCAGGGTGGGCCGGCAGCGGGAAAGCAGGGGCACAATGTCGATCACCTCTGCCTGCGTATCGAGCCGTTTGATGAACCTGCCCTCCTCGCTCATTTGGCTTCAGCTGGACTGGAGGTCGAGAAAGCGCAGATGCGCTATGGCGCGGAAGGCAAGGGCTGGTCGATCTACTGCTTCGATCCGGATGGCAACCAGATCGAGTTGAAGGGCCCGGCGCTGGAGCCCTGAGCTTCAACTGGCAGGCAATCCCCTGTGCGGGCTTGCTCGCGAAGCGGTCTATCTGGATCGGTGATGTTGACTGTGCCGGCGTCATCGCGAGCAAGCTCGCTCCCACAGGAGGTCGGTGGTGGACGCAGTAGTGGCACTTCAGTAGCATTCACCCACTTTATCGATCCTTCAAGGATGCCTCATGCTCGCCCTGCCTCGCCGTCTTGTCCCGTCGTCAGCATTGTTCGCGTTATTCGTATTGCTCGGCGGTTGCAGCGTCAATGGCAGTTACCCCGATGCCATCGAACCGGACGCCGCCAAGTTGCGGTTCGTCGCCAATACCAGCAACGCCACGCTGGACTATTTCGACGCGGCCCATTGCGACGGGCAAACCACTGGCATCCTCAATAATATGCTGTTGAGCGATACCGCGCGGCGGGTGGGGATGAGCGTTCCGGCGCCCAAGGATGCCAGGGGTTATTTGGAGGTCAAGCTCAAGCCGGGTGAGCAGATTCACCTGCGCACCAACATGAACAGCGGTTATGCCGTGTGCGGCAAGGGCTTCAACTTTACCCCCGAGGCCAATGCCGAATACGAGGTGACCTTCAAGTCCGAGAAGAACCTCTGCCTGACTCAGTTGCAACGCCTGCAACGGGTCGACGGCAAGGACGTGCGCACACCGATCCCGATCCTGAAAAAGGACTTTCCCGCCTGCGCCGGTCGCAATGCGCTGTTTCCCAAAACCTACCCGGACACGCCCCATCGCCTGGAGCTGATGAACCGCGTCATCGAGAAAAGCCTGGTCGTCACCGTGAAAACCGATCCGGCCAAGGAAAAAGTCGAGAGTTATTCGCCAGAGAAACTGGACACCCTGATCAGCGAACGCAAGGCCAAGCTCGGCTTCGAGCTGCCGGCTGACTACTGGACCCTGTACCGGGAAAACCTGAAGACGTTTGGCGATGACATGGCGCAGAACAAGGCGCGCTCGATGGAACGCTTCAGGGACGAATACCAGGTGCGCCTGCGGCAGTTGAAGGACGAGCAGTTGGAACAGTGGGCGTTGCCCAAAACCGCCAATGCCAAGCCGGAAAAAGCCGAGATCGACCTGGACGTCGCGATGATGGTGGAGTACTTCCGAATCGGGAATGGGGTGACGGTCGAAGCGGTAGGTCATCACCTGGAGAGGATGGCGCAGATGGATGAGCGTTACGGGGTATGTGCAAAGTTTGCGGAATGCTGGAAGCGCAACTAGCAAGAGGATAGGCCACCGTCATCGCGAGCGGGCTCGCTCCCACAGGGGCTCGGTGGTGGACGCAGAAACCGTGGGCACCTGGGATCAAAACTGCGGTGGAGGTTATTGCGCCGTCAACTCGACCACACCCCGAACCCGTTGCAGCATATTGATCAAATGCAGGCGCATCGAAGCCCGCGCCGCTTCGGCATCACACCGCGCCAACGCCGCGTAGATCTGCTCGCGCTCACGCACCACCAACGCCCGATTTTGCCCCGTCACTGCCGGTCCGGCCTGTTGCACGACCGCGATCAAGCTATTGCCCACATGGGCCATGGCGTCGATGAAAAAACTGTTGCCCGTGCACCGGGCGATCTGCAGATGAAATTCAAAATCCGTCCGGGCGCTTTCATCATTGGCCGCCTCAAGGGCGTTCGCCGCGTCGAGCGCTTCGCGCATGGCCTGCAACTGTTGCGGCGTGGCCCGTTGTGCGGCGATGCCGGCGGCTTCCACTTCCAGGCTCAGGCGCAGTTCGATCACGGCCAGCGCGTCGTAGGCGCCACCCTTGACGTGTTTGCTGCCCTGGAAATCTCCTGGGCGAGCGGTGTCGACCACGAAGGTGCCGATGCCGTGGCGGGTCTCCACCAGACCTTCGGCCTGAAGCCGCGACATGGCTTCGCGAACCACCGTCCGACTGACGCCGCGCTCCTTGATGATGACCTGTTCGGTGGGTAACTTGCTGCCCGCAGGCAATTCGCCGGCCAGTATCTGCTGCGTCAGGTCGACCACCAGTTGCTGGGTCATGCTCAGGCGTCGATCGGGTGTGACACGGTCCATTGCACCTATCCATAAAAGCCAGACGATCGCGCATTATAGCCGCGACCTCGCGGCGAAACGCACTATAATGCCCGCTGATCACCCAAGAGCACGCCGATGACGGATCAAGCGTTATCTCCACTGAACAAGCCGCGACGCCTCGCCGAAACCCTGGTCGACCGCTTTGCCCAGCGCATGCGCGACGGCATTCTCAAGTGCGGCGAAAAGCTCCCCACCGAAGTGCATATCATGGAGGCCGAGGGCGTCAGTCGTTCGGTGGTGCGTGAGGCGCTGTCGCGCTTGCAGGCGGCGGGGCTGGTGGAGACGCGCCATGGCGTCGGTACCTTTGTGTTGGACATGCCGGCACCCGAGGGCTTTACCCTGGGGCCGGCGACGATTGCCACGTTGTCGGACGTGCTCAGCCTGCTGGAGTTTCGCCTGAGCCTGGAAGTCCAGGCCGCCGGCATGGCCGCCGAACGCGCAACGCCCGAGGCCCTGGCCGAACTGGCCCAGGCGCTGGAGGCGTTGCTGCAAGGGCCGGAAAAATCCGGCACTACCATCAACGCCGATTTCCAGTTCCATCTGAAAATCGCCAAGGCGGCCGGCAATTACTACCTGATCGACATCATGAAGCACCTGGGCACGAAGCTGATCCCACGTACCCGCATGAACTCCGCCTACTCCGGGCAAAGTGATCGCAGCGCTTACCTGCAAGGGATCAACGCCGAACACCAGCAGATCTTCGACGCCATCGCCAGCGGCAATGTCGACGCCGCGCGGGCGGCCATGTACCTGCATCTGAGCAATAGCCGCATGCGCCTGCGTGAAACCCAGCAACGGCAGGCGTTCTACAACGAGTAAGCCCAATGCTGTTCACTTAAGGTTTGCTGACTCACTGTGGCGAGGGAGCTTGCTCCCGCTGGACTGCGCAGCAGGCCCATTTTTGTGAGCGCTTCGCACTCAAGCGGGAGCAAGCTCCCTCGCCACGGATTCATCGCCCCCTTGAACGAGCAGTGCTGTCTGGGGGCGCTTGCTCTCACAATTTAGAAGAAGCTGTATTTAACACCGACCCGCAGCCGCAATTGGCGATCACTGTCGACCGAGTTGACTTTGATATCGCCCACTTCAAAGAACGGCGCCCAGCGTTTGTCCCACTGGTATTTAACCACGGCATTCTGTTCATAGTCGTCGGTACCGCCGTTATAGCGAATGTAGTCGGCATCGAAATAAGTCAATTGATATTCATAGGCCCACGGTCCTTGAGGGCCATAGTTGATATAAACATCGTAACGGTTGACCTTCTGATCGTCCTGGCCATTATGCGGCACGTCACGGTCGATCTGGTCGCGGTCAAGCTTGGCTGAATCAAAACGGTAGCGCCCGGCGATGCTCAGCTCTTTGGTCACGCGGTAACCCAGGCGCAGGCCCAATTTGTAGGTGGTGGACTCCTCGTCGCTATCCAGGGCCAGCGAAGGCGTCAGCGTCCAGCGGTCATCGATCTTGTGCTGGTAGTTGACGGTGAATTCATGACCACTGCCAACGGTATTGTCGAAGGCGACGTCTTGCCGGTCACCGGCGGTCTTGTATTTGAGTTCACCTTCCAGGCCCACGCCGTTGTCCAGTCGTATACCAAACTTGGCGCGGTCGGCGTGCATGCGAGTTTTCTCCGCATATTGGTGACGCACATTGATGTAGCCGGTATCGGCCACTGCAACAACCGAAGTGAACAATGAAGCGAGGGAAACTAATACAAGTGTCTTTTTCATGTTTTTTATTCTTGTTGGTTGAAAGGTTAGTTAGGGCAGACGCTAAATCACAGGCGAGCGCGTGCGCGGCATTGATACCTGGGCTCCAACGTTTTTTACGGGTTAAAACAAGTACAACTAATTAATAGAACCTCAAACAGCGATGGGCACGCGTTGTATATCCCGACTGGCTTGCACCAACAAACGGGTATACGCATGGGTGGCACCATCGCTCGCCAGCAGATGACTGTCGAGCGTCTCCACCACCCGGCCCTGCTGCATCACCGCCAGCCGATCACACAAATGCGCCACCACCGCCAGATCATGGGTGACCATCAGGTAGGTCAGCCCTTCCTGGCGACGCAAGTCGGCCAGCAGGTTGAGGATTTCCGCCTGCACCGAGACGTCCAGCGCCGAGGTCGGCTCGTCCAGCAACAGCACCCGGGGACGCAGGATCAGCGCCCGGGCGATCGCCACGCGTTGGCGCTGGCCACCGGACAACTGGTGCGGATAACGGAAGCGAAAGCTGTCGTTCAAGCCGACCTTGCGCAGGATCTCGCTGACCTTCTGCGCACGCCCGTCGATGCCGTGGATGCGCAGCGGCTCTTGCAGCGCGGCATCGATGGTGTAGCGCGGATGCAACGAGGCGTACGGGTCCTGGAACACCATCTGCACCGTGCGATAGTGATTCAGCGGCAGGTTGCGCGTCACGGCTTGGCCGGCGACCCGCAGTTGTCCGCTCCAATGCTGGTACTGCCCGGCCAGGCAGCGCAGCACGGTGGTCTTGCCCGAACCGGACTCCCCCACCAGGCCGAATGCCTCGCCTTCGGCGACACTCAAATCGACGTCGTGCAACACCGCGTTCAGTGCCGCGCCCGTGCCAAAACTGAGGTTCAGGCCGGCGATTTCAATCATGCTCATGACAGGCTCCTCAAGCATTCAACCAGTGTGGGTCGCGCTGCAGCACCGGCAACGTGGCGCGCGGATGGTCCAGGCTCGGCAATGCGGCCAACAGGCCTTGGGTGTAGGGATGGGTGGCGTTATCCAGGTCGGCGGCGGCAATCGACTCGACCACACGACCGGCGTACATCACCAGCACGCGATCACAGAAATGCCGTACCAGATTCAAATCGTGACTGATGAAAATCAGCCCCAGGTCACGTTCGCTGACCAACTCCTCCAGCACATTGAGCACCTGGCGACGCACTGACACGTCCAGCGCCGAAGTCGGTTCGTCGGCGATGATCACCTGGGGATCGGTGATCACCATCATGGCGATCATGATCCGCTGGCCCATGCCGCCCGAGACCTCGTGCGGGTACAGATCATAGACCCGCCGTGGGTCGCGGATATGCACCTTGGCGAGCATGTCCAAGGCGCGTTCGCGGGCTTCGCGATGGGGCACCTTGTGATGGGCCAGGTAGGCCTCGGCGATTTGTTCGCCGACGCGCACCACCGGGTTCAACGAGTACTTGGGGTCTTGCATGATCATCGACATGCGCGCGCCGCGAATCGCCTGGATCTGCTTTTCGCTGGCGGCCAACAGGTCGATGTCAGCGAAGCGCAAGGTCTTGGCGGTGACCCGCGCGGTCGGCGGATGCAGGCGTAAAAGACTGCGGCCAACGGTGGATTTTCCCGAGCCGGATTCACCAACGATGGCGAGTTTTTCCCGGCCCAGGGTGAACGACACGTCGCGCACCGCCAGGGAAGTTTTGCCGGCGTTGCGAAATTCCACGCACAAGTCCTGTACCGCAAGTTTTATCTCAGTCATGGCCTGTTCCTCAGGATTGGCTGCGTGGGTCGAGGACGTCGCGCAAGCCGTCGCCCAACAGGTTGAAGGCCAGGCTGACCAGCATGATCGCCGCACCGGGTGCCGCCACCAGCCACCAGCTTTCGAGCATGTAGCGCCGCCCGGTGGAGATCATCGCGCCCCACTCCGGCAGCGGTGCCTGGGCGCCGAGACCGAGAAAGCCCAGGGCGGCGGCGGTGAGGATGATGCTCGCCATGTTCATGGTCAGGCGGATGATCACCGACGACAGGCACATCGGGATGATGTGGCGCAGGATGATGCGGGTGCTCGACGCGCCCTGGAGCTGCACCGCAACAACGAAGTCAGCGTTGCGCAGCGGCAGTGTTTCGGCGCGGGCAAGCCGGGCAATCGGCGGCCAGGCCGTCAGTGCGATGGCGATCACCGCATGCTCCAGGCCCGGGCCGAGGGCGGCGATGAAGGCCAGCGCCAGGACCAGGCTGGGGAACGAGATGAAGATGTCGGTGATGCGCATGAACAGGCTGTCGACCCAACCGCCGAAGTAGCCGGAAACCGTGCCGACCAATAGGCCGATGGGGCCGACAATCACGGTCACCAGCAAGACGATGTACAGGGTGATGCGCGAGCCATACACCAGCCGCGCGAAGACATCGCGACCGTATTCGTCCGTGCCGAACCAGTGCACACCGCTGGGTGCCTGCAAGGCCCCGGCGAGGTTCTGCAACAGCGGATCGTGGCCGGCGATCCAGGGCGCGAAGACCGCGACCAGCATCAGGGTCGCGACGACGATCAGGCCGGCGAAGGTCATCGGGTTGCGCAGCAGGAAACGCAGCAGGCGCAAGGTACTGGCGGCCATCGCTGCGGTACTGGAGGCGGGCAGCGCGGCGGGTGCGCTGGAAGCCAGGGGCAGGTTCATTAGCGAGTCCTCGGGTCGAAGATCTTGTACAGCGCGTCGCTGATCAGGTTCAGCGTCACGAAGATGAGGCCGATCAGCAGCACGCAAGCCATCACCGCGTTCATGTCACCGAGCAGCAAGCTGCTGGTCAGGTACTGGCCGAAACCCGGCCAGGCGAACACGGTTTCGATCAGCACCGCGCCTTCCAGCAGGCCGCCATAGGCCAACGCGACGATGGTCAACAACTGCACGCGAATGTTGCCGAAGGCATGCCCCCAAACGATCCGCCGCTGGGACAAACCCTTGACCCGGGCGGTGATGATGTACTCCTGGGACAGTTGCTCAAGCATGAAGCTGCGGGTCATGCGGCTGATGTAGGCCACCGAGTTGAAGCTGAGGATCACCGCCGGCAACAGGATGTGCCGCAGGGCGCTGCGAAAGGCCTCCCAGTCGCCGGACCAGGCGGTGTCGATCAACAACAGCCCGGTGTGTTTCGGGATCAGCCCGTCATAAGCCAGGCCAATGCGCCCGACGCCACCGGCCCAACCCAGCCAGGCGTAGAACACCAGGAAGGCCATCATGCCGATCCAGAAAATCGGCGTGGAGTAACCGAACAGCGTGATCAGCCGGGCGACATGATCACCGGCACGGCCCTGATGCGTCGCGGCGTAGACACCCAGCGGCAAGCCCGCCAACACGCCGAACAGAATCGCCAGGGTCGCCAGTTCCAAGGTGGCCGGGAAGACCCGGGCAATGTCGGTGATGACCGGGTTGCCGGTCAGCAAGGCCATGCCGAAGTCACCGTGCAGCAGGTCGCCGAGGTAGATCGCGAACTGGGTCCACAACGGTTTGTCCAGGCCCAGCTCTTTGTACACCTGGGCGTAGGCCGAGGCGTCGGCGTCCGGGCCGACGATGGCCAGCACCGGGTCCAGGGGCATCACTCGCCCGATGAAAAAGGTCAGTAGCAGCAACCCCAGCAGCGTCACCGCCACCGAGCCGCCGCGCCGGGTCGCCGAAGCGGCCCGGGTGGTCCAGATTGAAAAGGATGCAGTCGACATGTTCATTCCTGCCTTGGCCCTGTGGCCGTCGATTTCAGCGCTGCTTGTAGACGTCCCGAAGACGCGTGGTGGCGGCGGTGTGGCCGATGTAGTTGCGCACGTCGGCGTGGATCACCACTTCGTCCACCATCTGTGAGACCGGCATGATCGCCCCGGCCTGTTGGTCGTAGAGGGTCTGGATCCGTGCGTAGATTTGGCGCTGGCGCTCGGGATCACGCTCGCGCTCGGCCTGCTCGATCAACTGATTGAGCTGCGGGTCGAAGAACGAGGTACGCCAGCCCTGGAAGTTGCTCAGCTTGGCTTCGGTGCGGTTGTCCGGGTTGTACACCAGGGCCCGCAGGCTCGAATGCGGATGACGCTCCGCCCCACCGCCGCCACGACCGACGAGGATGTCGAATTGGCGGTCGCGCATCGCGCCATAGATCTGGTTGCCGGTGCCGGTGATGATCGTCGCCTGGATACCGGCCTGGGCCAGCGTCGCTTGCAGGCTGGTGGCGATGTTGATGAACGGCGGATCGGTGAGCGATCGAATGGTCACTTTAAAGCCGTCGGCGTGACCGGCCGCCGCCAACAGGCGCTTGGCCTCGGCCACGTCCAGGCGATAGCCCGGGTCTTCCAGGCGTGCCGGCAGCCCCAACTGCAAGGGCCGCTGATTGATCACACCGTAATGCGGCATCACCACATCGTTGATGCCCTGGTAGTCGATCAACAGGCGAATGGCCTGGCGCACGCGAATGTCCTGGAACAACGGCTGTTGCATGCTCATCGCCACGTAGTACAGCGTGCCCCGGGCGATGCTCTGGATGCGCACCTCATCGACCTTGCCCAGGGCCTTGATGTCGGTGGCCGCCATGCCCCGGGCGACATCCAGGTCGCCGCGCTCGACCATCAGCCGCAGCGCCTGGGACTCGGTCATGTTGCGCATGATCACTCGGCGCAACTTCGCCGCGCCGCGCCAATAGTCGTCATTGCGACTCATCAGGATCACGTCGTTGGCGCGCCAGATATCGAGCTTGAACGCGCCGGAGCCGGCTGTGTGAGTCGCCAGCCAGGCCGCGCCCTGATCGTCGCCAACCTGATGTTGCAAGGCGACGCTGCGATCGATGATGAAGGCGCTGGGAGAAGTCGCCAGGGTGTTGAGCACCAGCATCGGGTCCGTGACGCGTGGCAGCTCCATGACAAAGGTGTGCGGCCCTTCGGCACGCATCAACTTGACGACGTTGTCGGCGGTGAAACCGTAGGCTTTCCAGGTCGAAGCCAGGGCGCGGTTGAGGGTGACCACACGCTGCAATGACCAGGCGACGTCCTGGGCAGTGAGCGGTGCGCCGGAGTGAAAACGCACGTCATCGCGCAATTGGAAGGTCAGGCGCATGCGGTCGGGGCTGATGTCCCAGGTTTTCGCCAGGGCCGGAATCAGCGTGTCCGGCTGCGCCGCATCCTGCTCCAGAAGCATGTCGTAGACGTTGGCGTTGACCTCGGCGACCTCCAGACCCGTCGCCGCGGCAGGGTCCAGGGACAGCAGGTTGATCATGCTCATGCCCACCACCAATTGGTCGGGGGGCGTTTCGCCTTGGGCCAGGCTGACGGGCACCTGCACTGCGTACAGGGCCACGGCGACACACAGCAGCCTGGTCAGGCGCTTGGGCCAGAGATTCATGGTTCAGTCCTTTCTTATATTTATAAAGACTTGTCGCCCGGGCAGCCATCGACCTCAGGCGTGGAACAGGATCAATGTCGAGACAGGGTGTTGGCTTCGATATACGCGAAGTTGATGTCCTCGCCCAACCCCGGTCGGTCGGACAGGTGTACAAAACCATCGGCGTCCATCGGGTCGACAATGCTGTTGAGGTGCGCCGGGACTTCTTCATAGTCGAGAAATGGGTGCAGCAGGCCGCGCTCGTACCAGCGGCAATTGCTGATCGCCCCGACCACCGCCAGGTTCGCCGCGCCGTTGCCGTGCACTTCGCAGTCCATGCCGAACGACTCGGCCAGGTGCGCCACCTTCAGGCACGGCCCGATGCCCCCGACCCCGGCCACACCAGCGCGCAGGATGTCACAGGATTTCTGGGTCACCCAACTGGCGCGGCTGTGGAACTTGCCGGCGATGCTTTCCGGGCCCAACACCGGGATGTCCAGGTTGGCGGCCAGCCAGGCATAGGACTCCGCCGAGTCTTCCATCATCGGCTCTTCGAACCAAGCAAAATTCAGCTTTTGCAGGGCCTTGCCGATGGTCAGCGCATCCATGCGGCTGTACCAGTGATAACCGTCGAGCATCAGCGCGATGTCCGGCCCCACCGCCTCACGCACGGCAGCGCAGGCCTGGATGTCCATTTGCGGGTTCGGCGCGAAGGAAATCGGCGGCATCCAGGTGTGCAGCTTGATGGCCTTGTAGCCGCGCTGGACCAGCTTTTCGGCGAACTGGCCGTACTCGTCCGGCGTGGACAACCCGCCCGGCAAATCGTCGCCACACATCGTCGAGCCGTAGGCCGGAACCTTATCGCGATAGCCACCAATCAACTTGTGCACCGGCAGCTTGAGCGCACGCCCGGCCAAGTCCCACAGCGCTTGCTCCACCAGGGCCAACGCCCGGTCGGTGAACTGCCCGGCACTGCCGCGCTGCCAGTGCGCGAGGTCTTGCCAGAGGCTTTCGCGATCCATCGGATCGCGACCGATCAGCACTTTGCGCACGAAGGATTCGATGATGTGCGGACGAATCAACTCAGGCGGGCCGAAGGCATAGCCCTCGGAGCCATCGTCGCAACCGATTCGCAGCAAAGCCATTTTGATCATGACCTCATCGCCTGGATGGGCATGGCCGGCGCTGTCCTGGGCACGGCGCGAAGGGGTGGAAAAGACTTCGACGTGAACGCCTGTGATTCTCATAGGGAGGAGTACCCAATTGTTATTGTTTATTTGTATGTCGTCATACAACGCGTCGGATTATTCTGACGTTCACGCCAGCCTGTCAACCCTGAAATTCAATAAAACATGCACCAAAATGAGAACCTCTTGAAAGAAGAGTTTATTTTTCGTGAAGAATTTTAATATGTCGTCATACCACAAGACACAAAAGAGAGACCACTTATCACGGGAGGGGATGATGACTTGAAGGGATAACAGATAGAGCTGAGGGCTAGAAAACCCCGTGGGAGCGAGCTTGCTCGCGATAGCGGTATGCCTGGGCCGATGAGGCTGAATGGGCCACCGTCATCGCGAGCACGCTCGCTCCCACAGGGGATTTGTAGCGAGCACAGAGTCTGTGAGCGCTACAAAAAATCAGGTCAGGAGGAGGTTGAAAATCAACTGGGAAATTTCGCCGATGTTGGTCTTGCCGGTGAATTCGAATTTCTTTTTGCCCAGGGAGGATGCCCCTGGGCTCCCCCGCCACACGTTTCTGCAACGCTGTGGCCGCCGTTAGATTCGGGGGTTGCGCCGGCGATTCCAGAGGACGCCGACCACCGCCGCGATGATCGCCACCCCGGCATTACCGAACAACCAGATTGCAAAGTTACGGCTCTGATCCGCCTCACTTTCGTAGAACGGTCCAAAGTAATTGCCGACCGCCACGAACACCAGATTGAACGCCCCAACGGCCAGGGCAATGATCAGGAGGACAAACAACGCGCCCTTGATGAAGTTCATATGACCCTCCAGAACCATATGTCTTTGGAGTCATGGAAATCTGAGAACGTCCCATCGATCGAAAAACCCATCTGTATGCGCACGTAGCTCATCCAATCCGTCAGGCGCCGGCCATTCCACAAGTCGATGTGATCACCACTGCGACCCGCGGTGGTTTCATTTGCACAACGCCAGAAGTCCTTGAAAAAAAAACGCCCTGCTGCGGCGTAGCCTAGCAGACGCCCGGGGCCCTCTCTTGGATAGGCATCCTGCAGCCGGCGTTTTTTCCCCTAGACTTGCCGTTGTCCGCTGTACGCCGGGTTTTGAATGAGCCCGTACGATAAAGACAAATAAAAAGGGAACCTCGCAATGCTCAAGCCAATATGGAAAACGCTCCTCTGCACCCTCGCCCTCAGTGCAGGGGGCAACGCGCTGGCGGCTGAACCGATAGTGATCAAGTTTTCCCATGTGGTGGGTGAACAAACGCCCAAGGGCCAGGGCGCGTTGATGTTCAAGAAGCTGGCGGAAGAACGGCTGCCGGGAAAGGTGAAGGTCGAGGTGTATCCCAACTCCACACTGTATGGCGATGACAAGGAGATGGAGGCGTTGCTCCTGGGGGAGGTGCAGATCATTGCGCGGTCGCTGGCCAAGTTCGAGCAGTACACCAAGTCGGTGCAGTTGTTCGACTTGCCGTTTTTGTTTGATGACATCCCCGCCGTGGACCGTTTCCAGCAGAGCCCCGAGGGCCAGAAGCTGCTCAAGTCCATGGAAAGCAAGAACATCACCGGCCTGGCCTATTGGCACAACGGCATGAAGCAGCTATCGGCCAACAAGCCGTTGCGCACACCCGAGGACGCCCGCGACCTGACGTTCCGGATCCAGACCTCCGCAGTGCTGGAGGAACAGTTCAAGGCGGTGGATGCCAAGGCTAAACCGATGATTTTCTCAGTGGTGTACCAGGGTTTGCGCACCGGTTTGGTCAACGGCACGGAAAACACCTATTCGAACTTCTACAACCAGAAACTCAATGAAGTGCAGAAATATGTCACCGAGTCCAACCACGGCATACTCGACTACATGTTGATCACCACCTCGGACTTCTGGAAAGGCCTGCCGCCGGATATCCGCAGCGAACTGGACAAGATCGTGGTTGAGTCCACCGCCTATGCCAACCAAGAAGCGGAGCGGTTCAACCAACAGGACAAGCAGCATGTGCTGGACGCCAAGACCACCGAGATCATTACCCTCACGCCAGAGCAGCGTAACGCCTGGCGCGAAAAAATGAAGCCGGTGTGGGCCAAGTTCGAACAGGAGATCGGGCCCGATCTGATCAAGGCGGCGCAGGCGTCCAACAAGGCCCAGTGACGTAACAAGACAGGGGATAACTTGAAGCCCCTGGCTGAACACTTCTGTTGTGGCGAGGGAGCTTGCTCCCGCTGGGGCGCGAAGCACCCCCAAAACCTGATACCGCGGTGTGTCAGGCAAACATTTGGGGGCTGCTGCGCAGCCCAGCGGGAGCAAGCTCCCTCGCCACAGGGTTACCACAACGCCTCCCTGTCCCCAGCAACCCGGCACATTGCGTTATGATCCCCCGCCTCTCCCTGAACAGAGCTTTTACCCGCGAATGCTGCCTTCCACTTCTGATATCACCGCCCTGCCCGCCGTCCTGGTCGGCCCACTGTTGCGACGGCTGGAGCCCACGCGGCTGGTGATGTGGCTGGTGGGCACGCGAGCATTGGCGATGACGTTGCGCGTGGCCGGCGTGGGTGATCTTGCACTGGATGCGACACGCTGCACCGTGGTGCCGGTGGGACAGCGGGCGTTTGTGCACTTGATCGATGTACGGCTCGCCAACCCCCTGCCCCGGGACGTGACGATTGACTACGACTTGCTGGTGGACGGCGCGCCCATCGCCGAATGGGCGCCGCACCTGCTGTATGACGGCGCACAGTGCCCGAATTTCATACTGCATTCGCGCATCGAGCAACTGGTCCACGGCTCTTGCCGCAAACCCCATTACCCAGCCAACGACGGCCTGCTCTGCGTCGACCGGCTGTTGGCGCAAGCCCCTGAGCAACGCCCGGCATTGCTGATGATGAGCGGCGACCAGGTCTATGCCGACGACGTCGCCGGGCCCATGTTGCGGGCGATTCATGCGCTGATCGAATGCCTGGGGTTGTTCGAGGAATGCCTGGAAGGTGCCGTGGTGGAAGACAGCGCCAGGCTCTATCAGCACCCGGCCAGTTATTACCATCGTGCCGATTTGTTGCCGGCACTGGAGAGTAACGAAACCCTGCGCGAGCGATTTTTCGGCGGGGCCCGCAAGCCGATTTTCACCAGCAGCAGCGCCGACAATCACCTGGTGACCTTTGCCGAGGTCATGGCGATGTACCTGCTAGTGTGGTCGCCCGTGCCTTGGACGCTGATCACCGTGCAGCCCCCCGAACTGACCGTCGAACGGCGCCAGCGCTACGACCTGGAACAGCAGCGCATCGATGCGTTCAAGACCGGTCTGGGCGGCGTGGCGCGAGTGTTTGCGCACCTGTCGTGCCTGATGATTTTCGACGACCACGACATTACCGATGACTGGAACCTGTCTGCGCAGTGGGAGGAAACGGCCTACGGCCATCCGTTCTCCAAACGCATCATCGGCAATGCGTTGATCGCCTACATGCTCTGCCAGGGCTGGGGTAACAACCCCGATGCCTTCGCTGACGTGCTCCCGCAAACCCTGGCCCTGAGCGACACCGCCCGAGACCGTTACCTCGACAGCGAACCCCAGGACCAACTGATCGACACTCTGCTGGGTTTCCAGCAATGGCATTACGTACTGCCGAGTACCCCGGCCCTGGTGGTGCTCGACACCCGCACCCGCCGCTGGCGCAGCGAGAACAACCTCAAGCAACCTTCCGGCCTGCTGGATTGGGAAGCCCTGAGCGAGTTGCAGCAGGAGTTGTTGGATCACCCGTCGGCGATTATCGTCTCACCGGCGCCGATCTTCGGTGTGAAGCTGATCGAGACCGTGCAGCGGGTGTTCAGTTGGTGCGGTTATCCACTGCTGGTGGATGCGGAAAACTGGATGGCCCATCGCGGCGCTGCCCAGGTGATCCTGAACATTTTCCGCCACTCACGTACGCCCGGTAATTACGTGGTGCTGTCCGGGGACGTGCACTATTGCTTCGTATACGAAGTGTTGATCCCGCACCGCAAGGGCGGCCCGCGCATCTGGCAGATCACCAGCAGCGGCATCAAGAATGAATTTCCCCCTGCGCTGCTGGAATGGTTCGATCGCCTGAACCGCTGGCTCTACTCGCCACGCTCGCCCCTGAACTGGTTCACCAAGCGCCGCAGCATGCGCATCGTCCCCCACACCCCGGAACACGCCGAAGCGGGCGAACGGTTGTGGAACAGCGCCGGCATTGGCCAGGTGTTCTTCAATGAACAGGGCCAGCCCGCGCAGATCTACCAGCACAATGCCAACGGCCAACCGCCGACGCGGATGCTGCCCCCAAAATCACCACCGACCTGAAAGCGCTGGCACCGCCAGCACCTACGCAAGCTGACAATCCGCTATCGCGAGCAAGCTCCCACAGGGAAGTGGCAGTCAGAACACCAATTGCAGCGACTGCTGACCTTCAAGGCTCAGGAGGAACTGTTTGGCCGCCAGGCCACCAGCGAAGCCGGTAAGGCTGCCGGAGCTGCCGATGACCCGGTGGCACGGGGCGATGATCGAGATGGGGTTGCGGCCATTGGCGGCGCCGACCGCCCGGACCGCCGTGGGTTGCCCCACCTGGATGGCGATGTCGCGGTAGCTGCGGGTTTCGCCAAAGGGGATGGTCAACAGGGCTTGCCAGACCCGGATCTGGAAATCAGTGCCCGCGAAGTCCAGCTCCAGCTCGAAACGACGGCGCTGGCCAGCGAAGTATTCCAGCAACTGACGCTCGGTTTCCTTGAGGACCGGATGCTGGGTGTCCTCCTCCAAAGGCCCCAGGCGCACCCGATTGAGCCGCTCGTTTTCCCAGAGGATGGCCGCCAGCCGTGTCTGTCGGGCGACGAGGATCAGTTGGCCGACAGGGGATTGGATGGTTTTGTACAGAGGCAACATCGAGGCATTCCTTGTCAAAGCCTTTGTGGCGAGGGAGCGTGCTCCCGCTGGGTTGCGAAGCGACCCTACACGTGGCACCGCGGTGTGTCAGATTATCAGTTGGGGCTGCTTCGCAGCCCAGCGGGAGCAAGCTCCCTCGCCACGGGGATCTCATCGACCGCAATATCTTACTCAGCCCAACAACCCCAACGCCTTCGCCCGCGCCACTGCTTGGGTGCGACGCTCCACACCGAGCTTGCTGTTGATATGGCTGGCGTGGGTCTTGACCGTGTGCAACGAGATGAACAATTGCTCGCTGATCTCTTGGTTCGAACAGCCTTGGGCAATCAGTTGCAACACCGCCCGCTCGCGACTGCTGAGGGTTTCGACCGGCGCCGCCGGGTCGGCAGGCTGGGCCACCGTCGAGGGCAGGCGTTCGAGCAGATGCTCACGCAAGGTACTGGGCGGTGCCTGCAGCAGCTGTTCGCGCAACCATTCACGGTGCTCGCCGAACAACCATTCGAAGGGCTGCAACACCCCGCCGCTGGCAGCTTCGAAAGCCTGGGCCAGGGTGCGACGGGCTTCGGCTTCACGCCCGATGCTCAGCAGCAAGGCGACTTTCTGGTTGAGCGCCATCACGCTGAGCATCTGCCGGCCACTTTGCTGACCGTGTTCAAGCAAGGCATCGAGCCGTCCTTGCGCGAGTATCGGTTGGCCCCGGATGGACTCCAGCACCGCCTGTTGCAACTCGACATGCAGCGGCAGTTGCGGGTGGAATTCCGGTGGCGCGGCGGCCCGTTCGCCCGTGTAGGTCTGGCCCAGCCGGGCCAGCCAGGCTTCGGCCAGGTCGGTGCGACCCTGGGCCAACCAGAGTTCGCACTTGACCAGGGTGATCATCGCCAGATAGTAGATCGGCGGAACGTCCCAGATGTGCATCAGGCGCTCGGCTTCCGCCAGTTCGGCGAAGGCCCGGGCGAACTCGCCGCTGTAGCCTTCGATACGCGCGATCACGCAATGGCCGATCAGCACGCTGATGTCGCGGCAGGCGCGGGCTTCGGTGAGGCCCGCCTGCAGGCGCGCAAGGCCGGCCTGAGGCTGCATGCGCAAGGTCAGCAAAAAACCTTCGTACATGATCAAGCGCGCCCGCACCGCATAAAGCCGCTGGGGCGACAGCTTGTGCAAACGTTGCAGGCCCTGGTGCACTTCATCCAGCGCCCGCAGGATCTCTCCCCGCGCCTGCAGGACCCGGGCACGATCATAATGGGCCAGGGCCTCGAACAGTGGATTTCCGACCCGTTGCGCCAGCTCCAGGGAATCGCGGTTCAGGTTCCGGGCGCGCCACAGGTCGCCGTCGGCAATCGCCAGGTTCGACAGTGTGGACAGGCACATCAGGCGCTGGCCGTAGCGTTTTTGCGGCAGGCTCTCCAAAGCTTCGCTGCAATACCGCACGGTGGTCTCGCGATCCCCCCGGCCACGGGCGACGATCCCGCTCAGGGCCAGCCATTGGGCGAGCATGGATTTTTGCGCAGTGGCCGAGGGGGCCGGCAGGAAACGACTCAAGTGCGCCGCCAGCTCTTCGGCAGCGTCCAACTGGCAGGCCAGCCCTAACGCCCAGCTGTAGAGCACGATCAGCCGCGGGGTGCTGATGAGCAGGCTGTCGGGCAAGTCCATTTTCCAGCGCAGCAACATGCCGACGTTCTGCTCGGCCAGCAGTTGCTCCTCCGAGAGGTTCTGCACCAGGTTCGCCGCCACGTCCAGGTGCCCGGCCCGCAGCGCCTGCTCCACGGCTTCGTCGATCAGGCCCTGGGCGTTGAACCAACGGCAGGCCCGCAGGTGCAGGGTCGCGGCCGGGACCATGGCCGGTGCGCTGGGGCGACTGCGCAGCAGGTCGGAAAACAGGTGGTGATATCGATACCAATGGCCGTGCTCGTCCAGCGGTACCAGGAACACCTGGTGGGCCGCCAGGTAACGCAGGATTTCGGCGCTGTCATGGGCCTCGCGCACGGCGTCGCACAGTTCGCTGCAAAAGCGTTCCTGAGGGGCCGTGTCGTAGAGAAATGCCTGCACCTCGGCGGGCAGGCAGTCGATGACCTCTTCAAGCAGATAATCGCGAATCAGCCCTTCGCCGCCGTGCAAGGCCTGGGGCAGCAGGCCTTCGGTACCGGCTTCGGAGGCGGCCAGCAACCAGAAACGTAGCCCGGCCACCCAACCTTCACTGCGCTGGATAAGATTTTCCAGCGCCTCACCGCGCAACGAACTGCTGTGATGCTGGAGCAGGGTCAAGGCTTCTTCATGGGTCAGGCGCAGGTCCTGCTCATTGAGTTCGAGCAACTGCCGCGACAGGCGCAGGCGCGCCAAATGCCAGTCCGGGCGCTGGCGGCTGGTGACAAGGACCAGCAACCCGTCGGGCAGGTGATTGAGGAAAAACTGCAGGCAGCGATCCAGCACAGGGCTTTGGGCCAAATGGTAATCGTCGAGCACCAGCAGCAAGGGCTCGTGGGGCGATAAGTGCGTGGACAGTTCGTCCAGCAAGCCGTCGAGCCATTCTTCGAAGGCAAAGGGTTGATGACGTTGGCGCATTTTCAGCAACCCCAGCGCCCGACCGCCCAGTTGCGGGAAAAAGGCCTGGAGCCCTTCGAGCAACCGTTCAAGGAAGCGGCCTGGATCGTTGTCCCGGGCGCTGAGCCCCAGCCAGAGGCTTTGCCAATGGGCCGGCAGGCTCTGGCAGAACTCCACCGCCAGGGAGCTTTTACCGAACCCCGCTGGGGCACTGACCAACAGCAACCTGCCTCCGAGCCCTGCGCTCAAACGCTCGCACAACCGCGGCCGCATAACATGGCCGTCGGGCAAGGGCGGGCGGTAGAAACGCCCGTCCTGTACCGCGATGGCTGCGCGGGCAGAATCCGGAAGTGAAGACAAATCAGTCATGGCCGGCTCTTGTAGGAATGCGGGTGGCGGCGTTGCAGATGTCCGCAGACTAGCGGTAAACGAGGAGGTATTGAAGGGAGTGCTACAAATGGCTACAAAAAGACTACAAGCCGACCGACTTGAAAAAAATCAGGCAGCCACCGCTTTTGTGGCGAGGGAGCTTGCTCCCGCTGGGTTGCGAAGCAACCCGCAAGGCAGCGACTGCGTTGTACCTGACACAATGAAAAGGCTGGTTTGGGGCTGCTGCGCAACCCAGCGGGAGCAAGCTCCCTCGCCACAGGGTTTTGTGTTGACTGATCGAACAAAAAAAACGCCCCGAACCAGTCGGGGCGTTGTTTCGAGGATGCGGCCTCGGGTGCAGCGGTTTAGCGGATGCCGTCCTGACGCAGGGCGTTCGGGGTGAAATCGGCGGTGGTGGCGGTGAAGCCGAAGTCGTAGGCCGATTTCTCTTCGTTCTTCATGCCCAGCGCCAGGTAGCGGCCGGACTGCAGGTCGTAGAGGGTTTCCAAGGCGTACCACGGCACTTGCTTGTCGTAGTAGTTCTCGGCATGGGCCTCGGCCACGCGCCACAGTTGGCCACGGCCGTCGTAATGGTCGATTACCGCCGCTTGCCAGGTGTCTTCATCGATGAAGAAGTCACGCTTGGCATAGATGTGGCGCTGGCCTTCCTTCAGCGTCGCGGTCACGTGCCAGACACGACGCAGCTCGTAGCGGGCCAGGTCCTGATTGATGTGGCCGGCCTTGAGGATGTCGGCGTACTTGAGTTGCGGCGAATCGATCTTGTAGCTGTTGGAGGCGATGTACAGCTCTTTCTTGCCTTCCAGCTTCCAGTCGTAGCGATCCGGCGCGCCGTTGTACATGTCCAGGTTGTCGGAGGTACGCAGGCCGTCGGCGGCGGTACCCGGGCCGTCGTAGGACACCTGCGGGGCACGGCGCACACGGCGCTGACCAGCGTTGTAGACCCACGCCGAACGCGGTTCCTTCACCTGGTCGAGGGTTTCGTGCACCAGCAGCACACCACCGGCCAGACGCGCCGGCGCGGTCACTTGCTGCTTGAAGTAGAACAGGATGTTGCCAGGGTTGGCCGGATCGAAATCCTTCATCTTGTCGCGGAACACGAACTGGTCGCGGAAGTACACCAGGCTGTACGAACCGTTGGGCTGCGGGGTGGCCTGGGTGACCAGGCGCGTTACGCTGCCACCACGATAGCGGGTGATGTGGTTCCAGATGACTTCCACGCCGCTCTGAGGAATCGGGAACGGCACAGCCGTCTCGAAGTTTTCCAGGCCGTTACCGCCGGAGACCAGCTTGGTGTTAACCGCGTTTTTCTTGATGGAGGCGAACACCGCGTCCGGCACGGTGGCACCGCGATGGGTCGGGTAGACCGGCATCTTGAAGGTTTCCGGGTAACGCTTGAACATCGCGTACTGACCCGGCGCGAGCTTGTCCTTGTACTGGTCGACGTTCTGCGCGGTGATGGTGAACAGCGGTTTTTCACTGGCGTATGGGTCGGCGAGGAAGCCCTTGCTGTCCACGGAACCGGCATTCTTGGCCATGGGTTTCCAGGCCGAGATCGAGCCGTCGGCATTGCCGGCCATCTCGGCGCCCATCGGCGTCAGGCTCTTGCCCAGTTTATCGGCCTCGGCCGCAGGCACTGCCGCCATGACGCTGGCGGCCAGCAGGGAGAGCCCCAGAACACCGGCCTGCAACAGATTCTTTGTTATTTTCATAGTGTGTCGTCCTGAAATACGGTGCTTAGAAGGTCACGCCGACGCTGAGCGCCAGGAAGTCGCGATCGTCTACGGTGCTGAAGTCGCCACCAAAGAAGTTGGTGTAGGCCAGGCTGGCGTTGTAGGTGTTCTGGTACTCGGCATCGAGCCCGAGGCTGACGGCTTTGCGGCCTTCCTCGAAGTTGCCGCCAGGGCCTGGCGAGTAGCCTTTGACGTCATGGGACCAGGCCACGTTGGGCTTGAGGTTCACGCCAGCGATCACGTCCGGGTATTCCCAGATGGCGCGAGCGCGGTAGCCCCAGGAGGTGGAGGTGGTGAAGCCGTCGTTGTTGCAGTTGCTGTTCACGTCGTTGATGGTCTGGCCGCCGCCTGTGGCGGTAGAGCTATTGAGCGCGTTACAGGCTCCGCTGGGCAGTTGACCCGGACCAAAGACAGGGTCACGACCGTAGCGAACATCCGACTTGCTTTCCAAGCCTCCAACATGAGTCACGCCGACTTCACCTACCAGTGTGAGGCGACTGGCGCCCATGACCTGATCCAAGAAGTGAGTGAAGGTGGTCTGGAACTGAGTGACTTCCTTGCGGCGATAACCATGCAGATCCTGGCCTGGCACTCCCTGGAGCAGCGAAGCATTGCCCAACACAGGACCACCGATCGGGCGAACGCCGGCGAACAAGATATCGGTGCTGCTCAACTGCACCGGCGCGTTCGGCCGATAGCTGATCTCACCGCTCCACGCCGTACCGGTTGGCAGGGTGGTGGAGAAACTCAAGCCGTAGAGACGGATATCTTCCGGATATTCGACGAAATATTGGGAATTACCCGCGACGATCAGTGGCGCCAGCGGCGAGCCAGTGACCGCGTCGTAGACTGACTGAGGCGCGCCGGTGGCACTGAAGATCGGCGCACGGCTGTGGTAGTTCATGAAGTACGCACCGAACTCGGTGTCCAGCGGCTCGAACATGTACTTCAACGACGCGCCCCACTGGCCGCTGTCGCGAGCATCACGGTCCGGGCCACGCCGTACCAGCACGCCTTCTTCGTTGATATCGACACCCTGGCCTTCCAATATCGGAAGAAGGACCCCCGGGAACGGAATGCTTGAACGCTTGTTCAACACCCGCAGGTTATCGGTACACCCATCAGCAATCACATCCGGCTGGGAGAAGAACGTACCGCAGTTATCCACCACGGTCTGGTCCCATTCAATCTGGTAGAACGCCTCGGCCGACAGGTTGTCGGTCAGGCTCTGGGACACGTAGAACATGTTGACCGGGATCAGGCCTTCCTTGATCTCGGCGCCAGGACGACGGAACGCGGACACGTCGACCGGGTTGATGGAGTTGATGCCGCCCTGGATGAACGTGCTTTCACCCCAACTGACCACCTGCTTGCCCAGGCGCACGGAGCCTGGCTGATCGGCAATGGCATAGTTGTGGTAGACGAATGCATCGAGGATCTGCCCGCCGGAGGACTTGGCGCCTTCCTTGCGGTTGCTGTCGCTGATGTCCTTGTACAGGCGGTGTTCGTCCTTGAGTTCGAAGTCGTACCAGTACTTGCCGCGCACGAACACACCGGTATCGCCGTACTTCAGTTCCAGGTCATGGATACCCTTGAAGATCTTCGAGAAGGTTTCCCCTCGCTTGAAATTCAAGTGGCCGTCATCGGAGGTCTGCGACAAACCCTTGCCGCCATTGTTGACACCGATCAGGTCCTTGTTGGCGTTGGCCGTGGACCAGCTCGCGCCGACCGACAGGGACGAGTCGAACTGGCCTTCGATTTCACCGATGTTGAAACTGACGCCGAATGCTGGCCCGGCGAGCGAAGAGGCGAGACTGACCGCCAGAGGCAGTTTTGCCCGGCGCCAGAACGTGGTTGCTGAGGTCATCGACGCTACTCCATGTGCATTATTGTTATGGCAGTGGACATTTCAAGAACACCTCGATGGCTGGGAGCGGCAGCGTCCCGGCATCCATCAAGGTCGCATCGCCCTTTCGTGCGTGCGCCCCGTTCCTGAGAATCCGTGAGCGGACTATAGCCAGCAGGTAGTACGGCTTGATCCCTCTAAAGTGTGATTTGCAGCCCTCAACCACTCTGGGACAGTCCTTTCGCCAGGCCGACAGGTGTCGGCACGGCAAGGATGGCTGAAATTTGCGGTTTGACAAGTCAAGCGCTTGCTTGGTGGGGCTGCCGTGCCCTTTCGGGCACGGCAAAAAGGCCTAAAGCGTGGACAGGAAGGTGCTGTTGTTGCTCTGCCATTCGGTGATGTCGACGCGGATGCGCTTTTTGTCGAGCTTGCCGACGCTGGTCTTGGGAATTTCCGTAACAAGGGCGATCTGGCTCGGGATCGCCCACTTGCTCAAGTGCCCCAACTCGACGAACGGCTTGAGGTGCTCCTTGAGTTCGCGAGCCCCGATCTCATGCCCTTCTCGAACCACCAGCAAGGCAAACGGCCGCTCACCCCACTGCGGATCGGGGATGCCGACCACTGCTACTTCGCGTACCGCCACGTGACGGCTGATGAGGTCTTCCAGGTCCAGGGAGGAGATCCATTCGCCACCAGTCTTGATCACGTCCTTGATGCGATCACGGATGTCGATGAAGCCCATGTTGTCCAGCGTGGCGACGTCGCCGGTGTGCAGCCAGCCGCCGGCCCAGAGCTCGGCGCCCTTCTGCGGCTCGTTGAAATAGCCCTCGGTGAGCCACGGCGCGCGCAGCACCAGTTCGCCCTGGGTCTCGCCGTCGGCCGGCAGGAAGCGCCCCTCGGTGTCGACGATCGCCGCTTCCACCAGCGGGCCTGGCACGCCGGCCTTGATCCGGTAGGTGGTGCGCTCGTCTTCGCTGCCGGCCATCAGTTCCTCATTGAGGTGGGCGCAAGACACCAGCGGGCCGGTTTCCGACATGCCATAGGCGGCAGTGAGCTGAATGCCCCGCGCCTTGGCCGCTTCGTACAGGCTGCGATTCAGCGCGCTGCCGCCGATGACGATCTTCCAGCCACCGAAGTCGGTGTCCTGGGCGCCCTTGGCATTGAGGACCATTTGCAGGATGGTTGGCACGCAATGGGAAAAGGTGACCTTTTCCTTGCGCCACAGCTGAACCAGGAATTCGGGGTCGTAGCGCCCCGGGTAGACCTGCTTGAGCCCGAGCATGGTCGCCACGTAGGGCAGGCCCCAGGCATGGACATGGAACATCGGCGTGATGGGCATGTACACGTCGTTGGTGCCCAGCAGCCGCACGCTGTCGATGGCCCCCATGATGGTCGCCACGCCCATGGTGTGCAGCACCAGTTGCCGATGGGTGAAGTAAACGCCCTTGGGGTTGCCCGTGGTGCCGGTGGTGTAGAACGTGGTGGCGACGGAGTTTTCGTCGAAATCCTGGAAGTCGTAGGTGGGCGCCGCGGCGGCCAGCAATTGCTCGTATTCACCCACCAGGTTCGGCAGCTCGGCAGTTTTTTCCGGCAGGTCGGTCAGCAGCAGGGTCTTGTCCACCGTGGTCAGGTGCCCGGCTATCGCCTGGTACAAGCCGACGAACTCGCTGTTGACCAGCACGAAGCGGTCCTCGGCGTGGTTCATGGTGTAGACGATCTGCTCCGGTGACAGGCGCACGTTGATGGTGTGGATCACCGCGCCGATCATCGGGATCGCGAACATGCATTCCAGGTAGCGATGGCTGTCCCAGTCCATCACCGCCACGGTATCGCCAGCCTTGACCCCCGCCTCGGTCAATACGTTGGCCAGGCGCGCGACCCGTTCGATCAGCGTCGGATAGCTGTAGCGCAACTGGTCGCGGTAGATGATCTCGCGGGTTTTCTCGTAACGCGTACCGGACATCAGCAGCCGCTTGATCAGCAGCGGGTATTGATAGGCGCCTTCGGCTGGGGGAATAACGCGAGTCTGCAACATAAGAGTCCCTTTTCTGACTGCACGGTCTTGGCTGGAAGCAAGCACTCTAGAGCGCTTGTACACAGATCAAATCAGCCAAAGGAATGATTTGATCCGCGCGCAAATACTAGCCTTGAGCCATCTAGCCCCCAGGTTTCGCAAGCATGGCGCAACCAAACCTTGTCTCATCGGGATCCAACAGCGAGCACAAGTATCACGCTTGTTACAAAAACCTGCGGGGAAATGCCCTGGCAGGTCTCCAGCATGCCACCACTTTTTGACAGAAAATGTCGATCGTGGCCCCTTCCATCCGCGTGGAAGCGATCAAAGGACAGCGCGCAACGGTCAATGCGCTTCGGTAAACGCCAGCTTCACCCCAATGGCGACGAGCACCGCGCCCATGGTCCGGTCGAACCAGTGACCCATGCGCGCAAAACCGGCGCGCACCCGTTGCTGGCTGAACAGCAGCGCCACCAGGCAGAACCAGGCGGCCGTCGCCACCGCCAGGTACACACCGTAACCGGCCTGGACAGCCAACGGCGTGTGTGGGTTGATCACCACGGTGAACAGCGACAGGAAAAACAGCGTCGCCTTGGGGTTCAGGCCATTGGTGACGAAGCCCGAGGTGAACGCGCCGCGAGGAGTACGTTCACCGGCCTCCTTGTGCAGGTTGTCCTCGGTGGGCTTGGCCGGTTGCGCCCGCAGTGCCTTGAAGCCGATGTACAGCAGGTACGCAGCGGCGGCCCATTTCAGCGCGTTGAACAGCACGATCGATTGCGACACGATCAGGCCGATACCCAACAGCGAATACCCGACATGCAGGAAAATCGCCGTGCCGACGCCCAGCGCCGTCCAGGTTCCGGCACGCCGGCCATGGGTCACGCTTTCGCGCACCACCACGGCAAAATCCGGCCCAGGGCTGGCAACGGCCAGCAGGTGGATCAGGGCGACGGTGAGGAATTCGGCGAGGTACATGGTGGAGCTCCTTGGCTAACGCAATCTCGAAACAAACATCAACTTTTTGGAAAGTGGGTATGTGGCGAGGGGATTTATCCCCGCTGGGCTGCAAAGCAGCCCTGATACTTGAATACTCGGTGTGTCAGGCAAAAATCATTTCCAGAGCTTTTGGGACTGCTTCGCAGTCCAGCGGAGATAAATCCCCTCGCCACAAGGTTCTTCATGATCCCGCCAATATCGCACAAGACCAAAGCTATAACCCATCTGGTAGGCTCGCCACATTACGCCTTCGATTCTTGAGATAAAAGGTACAGCTGATGACGAACACCGCCCGCGCAGTCTTCCTCGACCACCCTTCCCTGGACCTTGGCGACCTGGACTTGGGCCCGCTGCGCAACTGCTTCAGCGACCTGCAACTGTTCGCCCGGACCACGCCGGAGCAGGTCATCGAGCGGCTCAAGGGCGCCACCGTGGCGATCACCAACAAAATCGTGATCGATGCACAGGCCATGGCGGCCAGCCCCGAACTGAAGCTGATCCTGATCAGCGCCACTGGCACCAACAATGTCGACCTGGCCGCCGCCCGCAGCCATGGGATCACGGTGTGCAATTGCCAGGGTTACGGCACACCGTCGGTGGCCCAGCACACCATCATGCTGTTGCTGAACCTGGCGACGCGCCTGGCCGATTATCAAAAAGCGGTGGGTGAAGGTCGCTGGCAACAGGCTTCGCAGTTCTGCCTGCTGGACTATCCGATTGTCGAGCTGGCAGGCAAGACCCTGGGTTTGCTGGGCCATGGTGAATTGGGCAGCGCCGTCGGGCGGCTGGCCGAAGCCTTTGGCATGCGTGTGCTGCTGGGGCAGATCCCCGGGCGCCCGGCCCGCCCTGACCGCTTGCCGCTGGAGCAGTTGTTGCCGCAAGTCGATGCCTTGACCCTGCACTGCCCGCTCAACGAGCACACGCGGAACTTCATCGGCGCTCGCGAACTGGCGCAGCTCAAGCCCGGCGCATTCGTGGTCAACACCGCCCGTGGCGGCCTGATCGACGAACAGGCCCTGGCCGAAGCCCTGCGCAACGGTCACTTGGGGGGCGCCGCCACCGACGTGCTCAGCGTGGAGCCGCCGGCCCAAGGCAACCCGCTGCTGGCCGGCGATATTCCACGCTTGATCGTCACACCGCACAACGCCTGGGGCAGCCGCGAGGCGCGGCAACGGATCGTCGGGCAAATGAGCGAAAACGCCCTGGGCTTTTTCAGCGGTACAGCGCGGCGTGTCGTCAGTTGATAAACTGCCGCACTTTTTTTTACCCGCTTTATCAAGGAGCAGACCATGGATCCGCGCAGTGAAGTACTGCTTCGTCAGGCCGAGTTATTCCAGGGCTCGGTGTTGTTGGCCGGCCTGCCCGCCGACGATCTGCTCGGCCGTTTGCCAGAGGCCCATGGCTGGTGCTGGCATGCCGGCGATCAGGCGGCGCTGGACGCTCGCTTTCCCGAGCGCAGCCACTTTGGCGTGACCGTGCCCGAGCGTGGGTTCGACACAGCCGTGGTGTTCCTGCCCAAGGCCAAGGACCTGACCGACTACATCCTCAATGCCGTGGCGGCGCGCCTGGCCGGTCGCGAGGTGTACCTGGTGGGGGAAAAACGCAGCGGCATCGAAGGCGCGTCCAAGCAGCTCAACCCGTTCGGCAAGCCGCGCAAACTCGACAGTGCGCGGCATTGCCAACTGTGGCAAGTCACCGTCGCCAACGCACCCGAGGCCACGCCCCTGGAAAGCCTGGCCCAGACCTACGAATTGCCCCTGGCCGAAGGCCCGCTGAAGGTCATCAGCTTGCCGGGGGTGTTCAGCCACGGTCGCCTGGATCGCGGCAGTGCGCTGCTGTTGGAACACCTGGATAAACTGCCCAGCGGGCACTTGCTGGACTTCGGCTGCGGTGCCGGGGTGCTGGGGGCGGCGGTCAAGCGGCGCTACCCGCACAACACCGTCACCCTGTTGGACGTGGACGCATTCGCCGCCGCCAGCAGTCGCCTGACCCTGGCTGCCAACGGTCTGGAAGCCGAGGTGCTGACTGGTGATGGGATCGACGCCGCGCCGATGGGTTTGAGCGCGATTTTGAGCAACCCGCCATTCCATGTCGGCGTGCATACCGACTACCACGCAACGGAAAACCTGCTGCGAAAAGCGGCCAAACATCTGAAAAATGGTGGCGAACTGCGGCTGGTTGCCAATAGTTTCCTCAAGTACCAGCCACTGATCGAGGAGCATCTGGGCGTCTGCGCCATCAAGGCCGAAGGCCAGGGCTTTCGCATCTACCGCGCCAAACGCGGTTGAAATCTTTTAGGCAACAGCACTTGCCCAATCGGATTTGCCTAGGCAGAATCCGCTCCGTCCTAGGGGAGTAGTCTCCCGCGAGCGCCATGCTCGCCCGGCATACGTCAACATACTTGGTCAGCAGACCATGGCGTATGCGGCCCAAGCGTCCACGCAGATGGTCGCTGGGTTTGACAAGACCTATGACACGCACACCTTACCCGGGGCGGGAAGGCTGTACGTGTCATAGCCGTGTCGACCCGCCCCTTTAGGAATTCCTGATGCTGGACTCACTCCTCGTACCTACCGCTATCGTTGCGCTGGCCGAAATTGGCGACAAGACGCAATTGCTCGCACTTATCCTGGCCGCTCGCTTTCGCAAACCCTGGCCGATCATCGCCGGCATCATTGCCGCAACACTCGCCAACCATGCAGCCGCCGGGGCAGTAGGGGCCTGGGTCAGTGGATTTTTCTCCGATGCGGTGCTGCACTGGATACTGGCGGCAAGCTTCACCGCCACGGCGCTGTGGACCCTGGTCCCGGACAAACTGGACGATGAGGAAGCGAACACGGCCCGCAAGTTCGGGCCGTTCCTGACCACGCTCATTGCGTTCTTCCTGGCGGAAATCGGCGACAAGACGCAGATCGCCACGGTGATGCTCGCCGCGCAATACCCGGAGTTGTGGTTGGTCATCATCGGCACCACCGTGGGCATGTTGATTGCCAACGTGCCGGTAGTGCTGGCGGGCAATTTCGCCGCCGAGAAGCTGCCCCTGGCCCTGATCCGCCGCCTGGCCGCCTCGGCATTCTTCGTCCTGGCGATCGTGGCGGTGTACAAGGCGATGCAGAGCAGCGGATGGGTTTGATCAGGTTGATGCAGGTTCTGTGGCGAGGGAGCTTGCTCCCGCTGGGTTGCGAAGCAGCCCTAAGCTTTTGCGGCCGCTACGCGACCGAGCGGGAGCAAGCTCCCTCGCCACAAAAAACAGCTTTTACCGCATGACGATGCTTATTTCTTGGCCTGCTGATAAAGCGGCATCACCTTCGGAATCGCCGCCTGCAATGAAGCGATACGGCTGCTCGACGACGGGTGGGTGCTCATGAACTCCGGTGGCGCGCCTTCCGAGGCCTTGGCCATCTTGTTCCACAAGGTGATCGCCGCGTTCGGGTCGTAGCCGGCGCGGGCGGCCAGTTCGAGGCCGATCAGGTCGGCTTCGTTCTCGTTGCCACGGCTGTTGGGCAAGGTCATGCCATAGTTGGCGACGGTGTCGGCCAACGCCAGGCTGTCCTGGCCCAGGCCGAACAAGGCACCAGCGCCCTGCTTGGCCATCTCGATGCCATAGGCCTTGGACATCGCTTCGCGCCCGTGCTCGCGCAGGGCGTGGGCGATTTCGTGGCCCATGATCGCGGCGATTTCAGCGTCGGTCAGCTTCAACTGGTCGATCAGGCCGGTGTAGAACATGATCTTACCGCCAGGGCCGCAATTGGCGTTGAGTTCATCGCTCTTGATCAGGTTCACTTCCCAGTTCCACTGGGCCGAATCCGGGCGGAACATCGGCGCCTGGGCAATCAAGCGATCGGCAATGACCTGGATGCGCTTGGCATCGTTACTGGTCTTGTCCAGCGCGCCCTGGGCGCTCGCCTCACCCATCGTCTTTTGATAGGACTGGGCGTACATCTGGTTGACCTGATCGGTCGACAGCATGCTGAACATGTACTGCTTGCGCTCCACGCCCACGGCTCCGCCGCTGGTGGTATTGACCGACTGGCAACCGGTGAGCAGCAGCGCCGCGCTCAGAGCACTCACCATCAATGTCTTGTTCATGTAAAAAAGCTCCCTGGAAACGTGGGCGTATCCTAGGCCTTGATCTGTATCGGCGCCAGATACATAACGAAGGATTACAGGTTTTTCTGACAGACCCCACCCAGTCCATTTGCGACACCTACGCAGCTAAAACAGTCACCCGACGAACAGCGCCTCATGCCGCGCCACAGAAACGCCGATAACGGCTCCAGACGTCATTTCCGCGTCCGGAGCCTTTATGAAATTCAGATCGATCCAGTTTTCCGTGGCCGCCCTGGCCGGTGCCATCGTGCTCAGCGTGGTGGGCGCCCTCGTGCTGTACTCGTTGTTTGCCGGCGCGCGCACCCAGGAGATGGTGCAACAGCGGACCAAGGCCCAGTTCGAACAACTCATCGAGCAACGTCTCACTGCCCTGGCCCGCACCCAGGCGAGCCTGATCCAGCGGGAACTGGAAGCCCCGCTGCTGCTCGCCCGCGGCCTGGCTACCAGCAACGCCTTGATGGGCATGAACGGCACGGACGGCAACCCGCAATTGAAGGTGCCCCGCGAGCAAATGATCAGCCTGTTGCGCGAAACCGTGGTGCGCAACCCGAAGATCCTCGGTGCCTACATCGCCTGGGAACCGAACGCCATCGACCACGACGACGCCAACTATGTGAACAGACAGGTGGTGGGCATGGAAACCAACGGGCGTTTCCTGCCGTGGTGGTTCCGTAACCAGGACGGGTCCCTGGGCCTGGAAAAACTCGCCGACGTGACCGACCAGAAACTACTTTCCACCGGCATCCGCGCCAGTGAGTACTACCTGTGCTCCCAGGACAGCAAGAAAGCCTGCGTGATCGACCCGGCGCCCTATCGCGTTGGCAGCACGATGACCATGCTCGCCTCGTTCATCGAACCGATCATGATCGATGGCCAGTTCCAGGGTATCGTCGGCGCCGACCTGTCGGTGAACTTCATCCAGGACATGCTCGTGGCCGCCGATGGCAAGTTGTACGACGGCGCCGGGGAAATGGCCTTGCTCTCCAGCAATAATCGACTGGTGGCCTTCACCAAGGACCCGAGCAAACTCGGAGAAAAGGCCAGCGACCTGCTGGACGCCAGTGCACTGGATAACCTCGCCAAGCTGGGCGACGGCGAAGTGCGCTATGACATCGACGAAGCACACGGGCATATCGAGGTGTACATGCCGTTCGGCATCGGCGAGACCAACGCCCGCTGGACGCTGATGCTGCAGCTGCCACTGAACGCGGTCATGGCCGACCTGCAAGCGCTGCAGAAAGACCTCGACCATCAGCGCCAGGCCGATATCTTCGGCATGGCGATAGTGGGCCTGGTGATTGCCGGCATCGGTCTGCTGGTGATCTGGCTGGTGGGCCACGGCATTGCCCGACCGCTCAAGCAAATGGTGGCGATGCTCGATGACATCGCCCAGGGCGAAGGCGACCTGACCCGCCGCCTGGTGAGCGACCGCGCCGATGAGCTGGGGGCGATCGCCAGGGGCTTCAATACCTTCCTGAGCAAGTTGCAGGGCATGATCACCCAGGTGGTGACCTCGGTGCAGAGCGTCAGCGATTCGTCGGAGCATACCGCCGATATCGCGATCCGCACCAACCAGGGCGTGCACAAGCAGATGTCAGAGATCGATCAAGTCGCCACTGCCGTGCACGAAATGACCGCCACCGCCCAGGACGTGGCCCGCAACGCGACCCAAGCCGCCCAGGCCGCCAGCCATGCAGACCAGGCTGCCAGCCAGGGCATGCAGATCGTGCGGGACACTTCCACCTCCATCGGTGCCCTGGCCGTGGAAATCGGCAAGGCGGTGGGCGTGGTACAGACCCTGGCCAAGGACAGCGAGAACATCAACGCGATCCTCACCGCCATCCGCGGAATCGCCGAGCAGACCAACCTGCTCGCCCTCAACGCCGCCATCGAAGCCGCCCGGGCCGGTGAACAGGGCCGTGGTTTCGCGGTAGTCGCCGATGAAGTGCGCAACCTGGCGCAGAAGACGCAACAGGCGACCGAAGAAATCCAGACGATGATCCAACAGTTGCAACAAGGCACCCGGGATGTGGTGCGGGTGATGGAAGACAGCCAGACCCGCACCGACGAAAGCGTGCAGCATGCGGCGAAAGCGGCCCAGGCCCTGGAAACGATCACCCAGGCCGTGTCGGTGATCAACGACATGAACACCCAGATCGCCAGCGCCGCCGAGGAACAAAGCGCCGTAGCCGACGACATCAACCGTAACGTGATCAACATCGGGCAAGTGGCGAACGAAGTCGCCAGCGGCGCCGACGAATCCAGCGCGGCCAGCGCCGGGTTGACCAAACTGGCGGAGCAGCAGCGGCGGTTGATCAATCAGTTCAGGGTCTGATCCGAAGGCCCCATCGCGAGCAGGCTCGCTCCCACAGAGGGATTGGCGGTGGAACGCCGACAGTGCGAACACCCCAAAACAACTGTGGGAGCGAGCTTGCTCGCGATGGCGTCGGTTCAGCCAACATCGAAGCGACTGACACTACGCCTTCGCGGGCAAGCCTGCTCCCACAGGGGATTTGCAGAGTTTCAGAGTTCGCCGAGGGCTTCGATCAGGGCCTGGTTCTGCTCCGGTGTACCGATGCTGATCCGCAGGAATTGGGCAATCCGCTCCTGCTTGAAGTGCCGCACGATCACCCCCTGTTCCCGCAGTTTCGCCGCCAACCCGGCCGCATCGTGCCGAGGATGGCGGGCGAAAATGAAGTTGGCCGCCGAAGGCAGCACTTCAAAGCCCTTGGCTTGCAGTTGGGCCACGACCCATTCACGGTGCTCGATGACTAACCGGCAAGTCCGATCGAAATACTCGCGATCATCGAACGCCGCCGCGCCGCCGACATTCGCCAGGCGATCCAGCGGGTAGGAGTTGAAGCTGTTCTTGATCCGCTCCAGCGCTTCGATCAGCTCCGGATGGCCCACCGCCAGGCCCACGCGCAGCCCCGCCAGGGAGCGGGACTTGGACAAGGTCTGGGTCACCAGCAGGTTCGGATAGCGATCCACCAGGCTGATGGCCGTCTCGCCGCCGAAGTCGATATAGGCCTCGTCGACCACCACCACCGAATCCGGGTTGGCCTTGAGGATCTGCTCGACCGCTTCCAGCGCCAGCAGGCAGCCGGTCGGCGCGTTCGGGTTGGGGAAAATGATCCCGCCATTGGGTTTGGCGTAGTCTGCCGGGTCGATCTGGAATTGCGCGTCCAGCGGCACCGCATCGAACTGAATGCCGTACAGCCCGCAATACACTGGATAGAAGCTGTAGCTGATGTCGGGGAACAACAGCGGCTGGTCATGTTGCAACAGGCCGTGAAAAATGTGCGCCAGCACTTCATCCGAGCCATTACCCAGGAACACCTGGTTGCTCTGCACGCCGTAATAGCGGGCCACGGCGCCTTTGAGCAGGTCGCTGTTGGGATCCGGATACAGGCGCAGGTTGTCGTTCAGCTCGGTCTGCATCGCCGCCAGGGCCTTGGGCGATGGGCCGTAGGGATTCTCGTTGGTGTTGAGCTTGACCAAGCGGGTCAGCTTCGGCTGTTCACCCGGCACGTAGGGCACCAGATTCTTGACGAACGGGCTCCAGAATTTACTCATTTCAGTTCCCCTGCCCTTCAATGGATGGCTCGTCAAGAATGCGGTACTCGGCACTGCGCGCGTGGGCGCTCAGCGATTCGCCACGGGCCAGCACCGAAGCGGTCTTGCCCAGTTCGGATGCGCCCTGCTCGGAGCAGAAGATGATCGACGAACGCTTCTGGAAGTCATACACCCCCAGCGGCGACGAGAAGCGCGCGGTGCCGGAGGTCGGCAACACGTGGTTGGGACCTGCGCAGTAATCGCCCAGGGCCTCACTGGTGTGGCGCCCCATGAAGATCGCACCGGCGTGACGGATCTGCGGCAACCAGGCCTGCGGGTCGGCGACCGACAACTCCAGGTGTTCCGGCGCGATACGGTTGGCGACTTCGATGGCCTGCTCCATGTCGCGGACATGGATCAGCGCCCCACGGCCGTTGATCGAGGTGTTGATGATTTCGGCGCGGTCCATGGTCGGCAGCAGCTTATCGATGCTGGCGGCGACCTTGTCGAGGAACTCGGCGTCCGGGCTGACCAGGATCGCCTGGGCGTCTTCGTCGTGCTCGGCCTGGGAAAACAGGTCCATGGCGATCCAGTCCGGATCGGTCTGGCCGTCGCACACCACGAGAATTTCCGAAGGGCCGGCAATCATGTCGATGCCGACCTGGCCGAACACGTGGCGCTTGGCGGTGGCGACATAGATGTTGCCCGGGCCGACCACCTTGTCGACCCGTGGCACGCTTTCGGTGCCATAGGCCAGCGCAGCCACGGCCTGGGCACCACCAATGGTGAACACCCGGTCCACGCCGGCAATGCAAGCGGCGGCCAGCACCAGCTCGTTGATTTCACCCCGCGGGGTCGGGACGACCATGACCACCTCGGTCACGCCGGCGACCTTGGCCGGGATCGCGTTCATCAGCACCGAGGACGGATAGGACGCCTTGCCACCCGGCACGTACAGGCCGGCGCGGTCCAGCGGCGTGACCTTCTGGCCCAGCACCGTGCCGTCGGCTTCGGTGTAGCTCCAGGAGTCCTGTTTCTGCCTTTCGTGATAGTCGCGCACCCGCGACGCGGCTTTTTCCAGGGCTTCGCGCTGGGGCACGGTGATCCGGGTCAGGGCCAGTTCCAGGCGCTCGCGCGGCAGGATCAGGTCGGCCATGGACGCCACTTGCAGGCCGTCGAACTTCTGGGTGAATTCCACCAGGGCGGCATCGCCACGCTCGCGCACAGCCTTGATGATGTCCAGCACCCGCTGATTGACCGAGTCGTCAGACACGCTTTCCCAGCTCAGCAGATGATCCAGATGATGTGCGAAATCCGGGTCGACAGCGTTGAGTCGGCGAATCGAAGTGGGAGCGGTCATAGCGAAGGCCTCATTAATGGCAAATGCTCAGGCGCCCTAAGCTACCAGTCCATTCGCGTGGGCACCTGAGAAAATTGGCTATGACACGGATAGACGGGCGCGACTCAAGGTCGCGCAGGTGAATCAGCCGCGGTGTCGCGATTCCACTGCCTTGCGCAGGGTATCGATCAGAGCCTGGATACGGGCGTGCTGCATTTTCATCGAAGCCTTGTTGACGATCAGCCGGGAGGTGATGTCGGCGATGAAATCCTGGGGTTCCAGGCCATTGGCCCGCAGGGTGTTGCCCGTGTCGACCACGTCGATGATCTTGTCCGCCAGGCCGATCAGCGGCGCCAGTTCCATCGAACCGTACAGCTTGATGATATCGACCTGACGGCCCTGCTCGGCGTAATAACGCTTGGCAATGTTGACGAACTTGGTCGCCACGCGCAAACGCCCCTTGGGCTCCGGCGCGCCGACTTTACCGGCGGTCATGAGCTTGCAGCGGGCGATCTGCAGGTCCAGGGGCTCGTACAGGCCCTGGCCGCCGTATTCCATCAGCACGTCCTTGCCGGCAACGCCCAGGTCGGCGGCGCCATGTTCCACGTAGGTCGGCACATCGGTGGCACGCACGATCAGCAAGCGCACATCGGCCTGGGTCGTGGGGATGATCAGCTTGCGGCTCTTGTCCGGATTCTCGGTCGGCACGATGCCCGCTTCAGCCAGAAGCGGCAGGGTGTCGTCAAGGATGCGGCCCTTGGACAGTGCGATGGTCAACATGGGAAACGTCAGTCCTTATCAAGGTACTCATGCCCGGTCGCAAGCGGCGCCGGACACACATCGAGGGTGCAACCACCCTCGATAAAACGAAATCAACGGACGCGTCCCTGCGCCCATGCAGCCGGAACTAGCCCGGCACGCGGCGGATCTTGGCGCCGAGCATCTGCAGTTTCTCTTCGATGCACTCATAACCACGGTCGATGTGGTAGATGCGATCGATCAGGGTATCGCCTTCGGCAACCAGGGCCGAGATGACCAGGCTGGCCGAGGCCCGCAGGTCGGTGGCCATCACTGGCGCGCCCTTGAGCTTCTCGGTGCCGGTCACGATGGCCGTGTTGCCTTCCACCTGGATCTTGGCGCCCATGCGGTGCAGTTCGTAGACGTGCATGAAACGGTTTTCGAAGATCGTCTCGATCACCGCACCCGTGCCTTCGGCAATGGCGTTGAGGGAGATGAACTGCGCCTGCATGTCGGTCGGGAACGCCGGGTACGGAGCGGTCCGCACGTTGACGGCTTTTGGCCGCTTGCCGTGCATGTTCACTTCGATCCAGTCTTCGCCGCAGGTGACTTCGGCACCGGCTTCCTTGAGTTTCTCCAGGACGGCTTCAAGGATGGTCGGATCGGTGTCCTTGACCTTGACGCGGCCACCGGTGACCGCAGCGGCCACCAGGTAGGTGCCGGTTTCGATCCGGTCCGGCATCACTTTGTAGGTGGCCGAATGCAGGCGCTCGACGCCATCGATGGTGATGGTATCGGTGCCAGCGCCGCTGATCTTGGCGCCCATGGCGATCAGGAAGTTCGCCAGGTCGACCACTTCAGGCTCGCGTGCGGCGTTTTGCAGCACGCTACGGCCCTTGGCCAGTGCGGCGGCCATCATGATGTTCTCGGTCCCGGTCACACTGACGGTATCGAAGAAGAAGTGCGCGCCGCGCAAGCCGCCTTCCGGCGCCTTGGCCTTGATGTAGCCGCCTTCGACGTCGATTACCGCGCCCATGGCTTCCAGGCCGCGAATGTGCAGGTCCACCGGGCGCGAGCCAATGGCGCAACCGCCAGGCAAGGCGACTTCGGCTTCACCGAAACGGGCGACCATCGGGCCCAGTACCAGGATCGACGCACGCATGGTCTTCACCAGCTCGTACGGGGCGACCAGGGTCTTGATGGTGCGCGGGTCGATCTCGACGCTGAGCTTCTCGTCGATCACCGGCTCGATGCCCATGCGGCCGAACAGCTCGATCATCGTGGTGATGTCGTGCAGGTGCGGCAGGTTGGCCACGGTCACCGGGCCATCGCATAGCAGGGTCGCGGCCAGGATCGGCAGGGCGGAGTTCTTTGCCCCGGAAATACGGATTTCGCCATCAAGACGAACGCCGCCGGTAATAATCAGTTTATCCATAAGAATCTCGAGGCCCTTGGGCTCAGGTGCGCTCGGCCCAGGCCGCGCTGCTGAAAAATTTCATCGTGACCGCGTGGATGCTGCCATCGGCGATCCATGGGTTCAAATGGGCATAGATGCTCTGCTGACGCTTCACTGGGCTCAACGCCGCCAGTTCATCGCTGATCACGTTCAGCTGGAAGTTGCAGCCTTCGCCTTCAACTTCCACCTGCGTACCAGGCAGCTTTCCTTCTAGGAAGCTCTTCACTTCTACAGCCTGCATGCTCAACCTCAATCGGCGCCCTGTGCGCGCGGGTCGCACATCATACAAAAAAGCCCCGCGCCTGCGAACCCCGCGAAGCAGGACTCTGACGAGTAACGCTGGCCACTTGCTTGCGTGAATCATCATGGCGAGGGCGCTTGCTCCCGCCTGGCTGCAAAGCTGTCCCAATAAAAGCAGGGGCCGCTGCGCGGCCAGCGGGAGCAAGCTCCCTCGCCACAATGGGTCAGGGGTGCGCCAACAACTCGGTCAGCTCGCTGACCTGGGCTATTTCGCGCATGTCTTCGGGCATCCCACGGATGCTCCACGTTTTGCCGGCAGCCTTGGCGTCCCGCATGAAGCACAGCAGCAGCGACAGGCCGACGCTGCTGGACTTCTGCACCGCCGAGCAGTCAATGACCACCTCGGCGGCACTGATGGACTTGATCAGCGCCTGGCCCTCCTTGCGCAGGGCCGGGCCCGTGCGGTAATCCAGCACGCCACTGAGCATCAGCACGCCAGCCTCACCCAGACGAACGGCCGATTCACTCACCGACTCGATCATTGCGCCTGCTTCTCTTCGGCTTCTTCGGCCACTTCCTTGGCCTTGGCGACCTCACCGGCCCAACCGTTGATGGTCTTGTCCAGATCGTTGCCATTGCGCTGCATCGCGTCGGCGAACTGATCGCGGAACAGCTTGCCGATGTTGATGCCATTGATGATCACGTTGCGCACCTTCCACTCGTCGTTGATTTTCTCAAGAGTGTAGGAGACAGGGTAGATCGCGCCGTTGTTACCCTTGACCTGCATGTCGACGCTGGTGCGGGTGCCGCTTTCGTCCTTGGCCGGCGAAACGGTGATGCCCTGGTTGTTGTACTCAAGCAAGGCGTTGCCATAGAACTGCATCAGGCTGCGCTTGAAGTTCTCCTGGAAACGAGTCATCTGTGCCGGACTCGCCTTGCGCGAGTACTTGACAGTCATGATGCTCCTGGAGATGCCGTCGGCGTCCACAACGGGGCCGACGATGCCGTTCAGCGCGTCATAGAACGCACTTGGGTCCTGCTTGTACTTCTCTTTGTTGGCGGAAAGGTCCGCCAACAGCCGGGTCGTCGTGTCCTGGATGATGTCATGGGCCGAAGGCGCAGCCACGGCGTTAGCCATCAACGGCAGCGCGGCAAGCAGCACCAACAGGCCACGTCGCAAGATAGAGATCATTCAAAAGCTCCTCATTTGGCGTCTTTGCTAACGGTATTGAGCAGGAATTTACCGATCAGGTCCTCGAGCACCAGGGACGACTGCGTGTCGTGGATGACACCACCGTCCTTGAGCACGGAGTCTTCCCCACCCACGCTGATGCCAATGTACTTCTCACCCAGCAGCCCAGCCGTGAGGATAGATGCAGTGGAATCAGTCGGCAGGTTATCCACGCGCTTTTCCAACTGCAGCGTCACCCGACCGGTGAAATCCTCGCGATTCAGATCGATTGCCGTGACCTTGCCGATAGTGACACCGGCCATGGTCACCTTTGCTCTGACCGTCAAACCGGCGATATTGTCAAAGTTGGCATAAAGTTTATAAGTATCGGTGCTTGCCGTCGGCGCCAGTCCACTGACCCGCAGGGCCAGCAGCAGCAAAGCCAGGATGCCAGCCAGCAAGAAAAGGCCGACACCGATTTCCAGGGTGCGGTTTTGCATCAGAAATCTCCAAACATCAAGGCGGTCAGAATAAAGTCGAGGCCCAGGACCGCCAGCGAGGCGTACACCACGGTCTTGGTTGTGGCACGGCTGATCCCCTCTGACGTGGGCTCACAGTCATAGCCTTGAAACACGGCGATCCAGGTCACGACGAAAGCGAATACGGCACTTTTGATCACGCCATTGAGGACATCGTCGAGGAAGTCGACGCTGTTTTGCATGTTCGACCAGTAGGAACCCTCATAGACCCCCAGCCAGTCGACAGCCACCCACGAGCCGCCCCAGATCCCCACGACGCTGAAAATCATCGCCAGCACCGGCAGGGAAATGAAACCGGCCCACAGGCGCGGGGCAATGATGTACTTGAGCGGGTCGACACCAATCATTTCCAGGCTGGACAACTGCTCGGTGGACTTCATGTTACCGATTTCGGCCGTCAGCGCCGAACCGGCACGCCCGGCGAACAGTAGCGCCGTTACCACGGGGCCGAGCTCACGCAGCAGCGTCAACGCAACCATCTGCCCGACCGCCTGCTCCGAACCGTAGCTGGACAAAATGCTGAAGCCCTGCAGCGCCAGCACCATGCCAATGAAGATCCCGGAGACCACGATGATCACCAGGGACATCACGCCCACCGAGTGCAACTGCTTGACCAGCAGGCCAAAACCGCCGCCCGTCGAGTTGCGACCGAGCAAGGCGTGCATCAGGAACAGCGAGGAGCGGCCCAGTACCGCCACCACATCGATACCCGAGCGACCAAACAGGCGAATTCTTTCCAACAGTGATTTCTTGCGCATCAGCGCTTCCCCAGCAGATCGGTACGGTAATCCGTGGCCGGAAAATGGAACGCCACCGGCCCGTCCGGATCACCCTTCATGAATTGGCGAATGCGCGGATTGTCAGAATCCGCCAGTTCCTGAGGCGTGCCCTGCCCCAGCACCTGGCTATCGCCAACCACATAGATATAGTCGGCAATGCTCGCGGTTTCGGCCAGGTCGTGGGAGACCACGATGCTGGTGATGCCCAGCGCATCGTTGAGCAGGCGGATCAGGCGCACGAGCACCCCCATGGCGATCGGGTCCTGCCCGACGAAGGGTTCGTCGTACATGAGGATCTTCGGATCGAGGGCAATCGCCCGCGCCAGCGCGACCCGCCGCTTCATGCCGCCGGACAGCTCGTCGGGCATCAGGTCGAGGGCGCCCCGCAGCCCGACGGCCTGCAACTTGAGCAGGACGATGTCGCGGATCATCTCTTCCGGCAGCTCGGTATGGACCCGCAACGGGAACGCCACGTTCTCGAACACATCGAGATCGGTAAACAGCGCGCCACTCTGGAACAGCACGCCCATGTGCTTGCGCGCATCGAACAGGTCGCTGCGAGACAACTGGGGAAGATTCTGACCATTGACCCAGACTTCGCCTGCGCTGGGGCGCAGTTGTGCCCCGATCAGCCGCAACAGCGTGGTCTTGCCACACCCGGAAGGTCCCATGATGCCGGTGACCTGGCCGCGCGGAATGCGAATATCGATGTCATTGAAAATGCTGCGCGTCCCTCGCTTGAAGGACAGTCCCTTCAGCTCGACCGCGTAGGCGTTGTCGGCACTCATCTAAACTCCTTGCGATGCAGCCTCACATTCGAATGCCCTGGGCAGCCGACAAGCGCCGGTACCGCCGGGCATGCGAACCGGCGGCGAACTATATCACTGCAACGGCCAAGCGCCCAAGGCCAACGCCCCGCCTGTTAAGCCTGGCTTAAGGTTAAAAGCCACATTTTATGTCGAACCTTGCGGCCTCCCGAACAAAGCATGACGAACTTACGTGAGGGAATTGTTCATTGCCGCTATAATCGCCGCCTTTTCATCGGGCTATACGATTTCTGACATGAGCCAATCCAGCGACCTGATTCAATCGGCACAACGTACCATCCGCCTCGAGCTCGAAGCCGTGCAAGGCTTGCTGCCCCATATCGACGCTAATTTCGTACGCGCCTGCGAGATGATTCTGGCCAGCAAAGGCCGGGTGGTCGTGGTCGGCATGGGCAAGTCCGGGCACATTGGCAACAAGATCGCCGCCACCCTCGCCAGCACCGGCACCACGGCCTTTTTTGTCCATCCGGCCGAAGCCAGCCACGGAGACATGGGCATGATCACCCGGGACGACGTCATCCTGGCCCTGTCCAACTCCGGCTCCACCAATGAGATCATAACGCTGCTGCCGCTGATCAAGCGCCTGGGCATCCAGTTGATCAGCATGACCGGCAACCCGGGCTCGCCGCTGGCCAAGGCCGCCGAAGTCAACCTCAATGTTCATGTCGAACACGAAGCCTGCCCGCTGAACCTGGCACCGACCTCCTCCACCACCGCGGCCCTGGTCATGGGCGACGCCCTGGCCGTGGCGCTGCTCGAAGCCCGGGGCTTCACCGCGGAAGATTTCGCCTTTTCCCATCCCGGTGGCGCCCTCGGCCGTCGCCTGCTGCTGAAAGTCGAAAACGTGATGCACGCTGGCCAGGATTTGCCACAAGTGCTGCGCGGCACGCTGCTCAAGGACGCCCTCATGGAAATGACCCGCAAAGGGCTGGGCATGACGGTGGTCCTGGAGACCGACGGCAAGCTCGCCGGGATCTTCACCGACGGCGACCTGCGCCGCACCCTGGACCGCACCATCGACATCCACAGTGCGACCATCGAGCAAGTCATGACGCCCCACGGCAAGACCGCCCGCGCCGAGATGCTCGCCGCCGAGGCCCTGAAGATCATGGAAGACCACAAGATCAGCGCCCTGGTGGTCGTCGATGACGAAGACCGTCCGGTGGGCGCCCTGAACATGCACGATTTGCTGCGTGCGGGAGTCATGTAAATGAACACAGACCTGTTGCAACGCGGCCAAGCCATCAAGCTGGCGGTTTTCGATGTGGACGGCGTGCTGACCGACGGTCGCCTGTACTTCCTTGAAGACGGCAGCGAGTTCAAGACGTTCAACACCCTCGACGGCCAAGGCATCAAGATGTTGATGGCCGCCGGCGTGCAGACCGCTATCATCAGCGGCCGCAAGACCCCTGTGGTCGAGCGGCGCGCGAAGAACCTCGGCATCCCGCACCTTTACCAGGGGCGCGAAGACAAACTGGTGGTGCTGGACGAGCTTCTGGGTCAACTCAACCTAAGCTATGAACAGGTGGCGTACCTCGGTGACGACCTGCCAGACCTGCCGGTGATTCGCCGGGTCGGCCTGGGCATGGCGGTCGCCAACGCGGCCAGCTTCGTCCGCGAGCACGCCCACGGCGTCACCACGGCGCGAGGCGGCGAAGGGGCGGCCCGCGAATTCTGTGAACTGATCCTGCGCGCCCAGGGCCACCTCGAAGCGGCCAACGCCGCGTACCTGTGAGCCATTTATGCTGAGCAAGAAGATTCGCACCATCGTGGTGTTCGGCTGTATCGCGGCGATTTTTGCTGCGGTGGGCTACTGGAACATCAGCCCCGAACGGTTTCTCGACCGGCCTGCGGCCCAGATCGAGGAAAAGATCGACTGGTACGCGACCAACACGCATACCCTGCAGTACCTGCCCGACGGCAAAGTGCAGTACGAGATGACGTCCGACAAGGTCGACCACGTAAAGGCCACTGACATTACGCTGGTCACCAAGCCCGATCTGAACATGTTCCGCGGCACCGAGTTTCCGTGGCATGTGCAGAGCGAGCATGCCGAAGTCAATTCCGGCGGCACCGAAGTGGAACTGATCGACTCGGTGCGCATCGCCCGAACCGACGAGAAAAACCGTACGACCATCATCACCAGCACGCGCATGACCGTGTTCCCACAGCAAGAATATGCGCAGACCGAGCAACCCGTTAGAATCGACGGCGCCGGGGGTGTATCGACCGGCACGGGAATGAAAGCGTATTTGAAGGAAAGCAGGATACACCTGCTATCGAACGTAAGAGGACAGTATGAAGCTCGCTAAAACCCTCCCTATTTTGCTCAGTCTGGGCGCAGCAGCACTGGGAAGCGCGAGCGCCTGGGCTCTTCCCGACGACCGCAACCAGCCTATCCGCATCCAGGCCGACGACGCCCAGCTCGACGACAAGAATGGCGTGGCCACCTATAAAGGCGACGTGATCATCACCCAGGGCTCGATGAAGGTCACCGGCAATACCGTGACCATCACCCGCACCCAGTCCGGCGACATCGACGTGGTGACCTCGGTGGGCAACCTGGCCTATTTCGAGCAGTTGCAAACCGCAGGCGATACCAAGCCTGTGCAGGGTTACGGGGTAACCATCCAGTACCACGCCTCCCAGGATCGCGTCGTCCTGATCGACCGCGCCAAGGTCGTCGACAAGGACAACAACGTGACCCAAGGCGAGAAAATCGTCTACGACACCAACAAGAAACTCGCCAGCGCCGGTCGCGCCACCGGCAGCAAGGTGACCGAGTCGCGTCCGCGGATCGACATGGTGATCCAACCGAAAAAGAAAACCGACGAGCAGAAGGCCCAGTAATGGCAACTCTGAAAGCTCAGCACCTGGCCAAGAGCTACAAGAGCCGTCAAGTCGTGCGTGATGTCAGCCTGTCCATCGACAGCGGCCAGATCGTCGGCCTGCTCGGCCCCAACGGCGCGGGCAAGACCACCTGCTTCTACATGATCGTCGGCCTGGTCCAGGCCGATCAGGGTCGCGTACTGATCGACGACGTGGATGTCAGCCACCAGCCGATGCACGGCCGGGCGAAGGCAGGTATCGGCTATTTGCCGCAAGAAGCATCGATCTTCCGCAAACTGTCGGTTGCCGACAACATCATGGCGATCCTCGAGACCCGCAAGGAACTCGACAAGGCCGGTCGTCGCCAGGAGCTGGAAAGCCTGCTGCAGGAATTCCACATCAGCCATATTCGCGACAACCTGGGCATGAGCCTGTCTGGCGGTGAGCGGCGTCGCGCGGAAATTGCCCGCGCCCTGGCCACCGCACCGAAGTTCATCCTGCTCGACGAACCGTTCGCTGGCGTGGACCCGATCTCGGTAGGTGATATCAAGCAGATCATCCATCACCTCAAGGCCAAGGGGATCGGCGTGCTGATCACTGACCACAACGTGCGCGAGACGCTGGATATCTGTGAAACCGCCTACATTGTCAACGATGGCCAACTGATCGCCGAAGGCGACTCCGCAGCCATCCTGGCCAATGAGCTGGTCAAGGAAGTGTATCTGGGCCATGAGTTCCGCCTGTAATCACAAGTGTCTGGCGAATTGTCCGAGCGTCGTTTAATTTTATTGTGGCGACGCTCTAGGCAAACACTTCAGTTTCAGGCATATAATTTGCTTAAGTTTGGCGCTTCGGCGCCCTGTAGTGGATGGCGCATGTGCGCCGGCTAATAAGGTGTTAAGCCCCTGCCATGAAACCATCGCTAGTCTTGAGAATGGGCCAGCAGCTGACGATGACACCGCAGCTGCAACAGGCCATCCGCCTGCTCCAATTGTCGACCCTGGACCTGCAGCAGGAAATCCAGGAGGCCCTGGAGTCCAATCCGATGCTCGAACGCCAGGAAGAAGGCGACGACTTCGACAACACCGATCCGCTGGCCGACAACGTCGAGCAGAAGACCAACACCGAAATCCCGGAACCGACCTACCAGGAAACCGCCCCGACGGTGGACAACCTCGAGGACGGCGAATGGAACGAACGCATCCCCAACGAACTGCCCGTGGACACGGCCTGGGAAGACGTCTACCAGACCAGCGCCAGCAGCCTGCCAAGCAGCGATGACGACGAGTGGGACTTCACCACCCGCACCTCTGCGGGCGAAAGCCTGCAAAGCCACCTGCTGTGGCAGTTGAACCTGGCGCCGATGTCCGACACCGATCGCCTGATCGCCGTGACCCTGATCGACTGCATCAACAACCAGGGCTACCTGGACGAGACCCTCGAAGAAATCCTGGAAGCCTTCGACCCCGAGCTCGACATCGAGCTGGACGAGATCGAAGCCGTCCTTCATCGCATCCAGCAGTTCGAACCGGCCGGCATCGGCGCCCGCAACCTGGGCGAGTGCCTGTTGCTGCAACTGCGCCAGTTGTCCGCCAAGACGCCGTGGCTGGCCGAAGCCAAGCGGCTGGTCACCGATTACATCGACCTGTTGGGCGGCCGCGACTACAGCCAGTTGATGCGGCGCATGAAACTCAAGGAAGATGAGCTGCGCCAGGTCATCGAACTGGTGCAGAGCCTCAACCCGCGCCCCGGCTCGCAGATCGAATCCACCGAACCCGAATATGTAGTCCCCGACGTGATCGTGCGCAAGCACAATGATCGCTGGCTGGTGGAGCTCAACCAGGAGTCGGTGCCCAAGCTGCGGGTCAACGCCCAGTACGCCGGCTTTGTGAAGCGTGCCGACACCAGTGCCGACAACACCTTCATGCGCAACCAGTTGCAGGAAGCGCGCTGGTTCATCAAGAGCCTGCAAAGCCGCAACGAAACCCTGATGAAAGTTGCCACCCAGATCGTCGAGCATCAGCGCGGCTTCCTGGAGTACGGCGATGAAGCGATGAAACCGTTGGTCCTGCATGACATTGCCGAGGCAGTGGGCATGCACGAGTCGACGATTTCCCGGGTAACCACCCAGAAATTCATGCATACCCCTCGGGGTATCTATGAATTGAAATACTTTTTCTCCAGCCACGTCAGCACCTCCGAAGGCGGCGAATGCTCATCCACGGCCATCCGCGCGATCATCAAAAAACTGGTGGCCGCGGAAAATCAGAAAAAGCCGTTGAGTGACAGCAAGATCGCTGGTTTACTGGAGGCACAAGGCATTCAGGTGGCCCGCCGCACCGTCGCCAAATACCGCGAATCCCTCGGGATCGCGCCTTCGAGCGAACGTAAGCGGTTGATGTAACAGGCCACGCCACAGCGTTCCAGTGGCAGGCATTTCTGCCTGCCGCTTTATGCACTGGCAACGAAGGAGAAGCTGTATGCAAGTCAACATCAGTGGACACCAACTGGAAGTGACCGAACCCCTGCGCACCTACATCGGCGAAAAACTCGACCGATTGGAGAGGCATTTCGACAAGATCACCAACGTGCAAGTCACGATGAACGTCGAGAAGCTGCTGCAGAAAATCGAAGCCACGCTGCATATCCCCGGCGGAGAAGTGGTTGCCAACGCAGAGCACACAGACATGTATGCCGCGATTGACCTGCTGACCGACAAGCTGGATCGCCAACTCAAAAAGCATAAGGAAAAGACCCAGAGCCTCCTCCAGGGCGCAACCGGTCGTTAACCCCCCCAATCCATGATCCGACTAGAAACCATCCTGACCCCCGGCCGTTCCCAGGTGAACGCGCCGGGCGGCAGTAAAAAGAAAGCCCTCGAACACATTGCCAACCTGATCCACCGCGAGGTACCGGATCTGGAAATGCAGGACGTCTTCGAGGCCTTGGTTGCCCGTGAAAAACTCGGCTCCACCGGTTTTGGCAACGGCATCGCCATTCCCCACTGCCGTCTCAAGGGTTGTGCCGCGCCGATCAGCGCGCTGTTGCACCTTGAAACTGCTATAGATTTCGACGCCATCGACGGCGCCCCGGTCGACCTGCTGTTTGTATTGCTGGTACCGGAAGCGGCGACCGATGCGCACCTCGAGCTGCTGCGCCAGATTGCCAGCATGCTGGACCGCAAGGAAGTGCGCGAAAAACTGCGCAGCGCACCGAGCAACGAAGCGTTGTACCAGGTTGTCCTGGACGAGCAGAACGGTCATTAAAAATGCGCATGATCATTGTCAGTGGTCGCTCCGGCTCCGGTAAAAGCACGGCCCTCAACGTGCTTGAGGACAGCGGCTACTATTGCATCGACAACCTGCCCGCCGGCCTGCTGCCGGAACTGGCCGAGCGCGCCCTGATCCACACCGAGCTGGCACAGCCGCTGGTGGCGGTGTCGATCGATGCGCGTAATCTGCCAAGCCACCTGTCGCGTTTTCCTGAACTGCTTGAGGAAGTGCGCAGCCGGCATATCCAATGCGACGTGCTGTACCTGGATGCCGATGAAGAGACACTGCTCAAGCGTTTTTCCGAAACCCGCCGACGCCACCCACTGAGCAATGCCAACCGTTCGCTGGCCGAAGCCATCGAGGATGAAAGCCAGCTATTGGGGCCGATCGCCGACCTGGCAGACCTGAAGGTCAATACCACGCACCTGAACCTGTATCAGTTGCGCGACACCATCAAGCTGCGCCTGCTCAACCAACCCGAGCCGGGCACGGCGTTCCTGGTGGAGTCGTTTGGTTTCAAGCGTGGCATGCCCGTAGACGCCGATCTGGTGTTCGATGTGCGCTGCCTGCCCAATCCTTATTGGAAACCGGAGTTGCGCGCTCAGTCCGGGCTCGACCAACCGGTGATCGACTACCTGGCCGCCCAGCCGGATGTCGAAGAAATGTACCAGGACATCTCCAGCTACCTGCTCAAATGGCTACCCCGCTTTGCCGCGAGCAATCGCGCCTATGTCACGATCGCCATCGGTTGTACTGGCGGTCATCACCGCTCCGTCTACCTGACCGAACGCCTGGGTCAACTCCTGCAACAATCCCTGAAGAACGTCCAGGTTCGCCACCGCGACCTCAGCTAAAGGATTCACATCGCGATGCCTGCTCAGGAAATTGAAATCATCAACAAGCTGGGTTTGCATGCCCGAGCGTCGGCCAAGTTCGTCGGAGTCGCGGGCCAGTTCAAGGACACCACCATCAGGGTGGGTCGCACACCCGAGACCGCGGTCGACGGTAAAAGCATCATGGCGATGATGATGCTCGCCGCCGGCAAGGGCACCAAGATCCACCTGCACACTGAAGGCGATCGGGCGCAGGAAGCGATGGATGCCCTGGTGGACCTGATCAACAGGTACTTCGACGAAGGCGAATAACCCCCCTGTGGTGAGGGGATTTATCCCCGCTGGGGTGCGAAGCGCCCCCCCAAAAAAGCCCATGCAATCAACCAGGGCCACCGCGAGAGTAGGTTTTGGGGCTGCTTCGCAGCCCAGCGGGGATAAATCCCCTCGCCACAGATTGATCCTGCCCCACAGATTGTCCCCCTGCCCCACAGATTGTCCCCCCTGCCACACAGATTGATCCCTGCCCCACAGATTGTCCCCCTGCCACACAGATTGATCTCTGTCCCACAGACTTTCCCTGTCACGCCAACGCCGTATCCATCACCATCATCAGGCAAAACCCCACCAGCAACCCGAGGCTCGCCAGCTTGTCATGGCCATTGCGGCGCGATTCGGGAATGACCTCGTGAGTCACCACCAGCAGCATCGCCCCGGCCGCCAGCGCCAGCCCCAGGGGCAGCAGCATCTCGGCCAGGCTCACCAACCAGGCGCACAACAGCGCGAACACTGGCTCGACCAGCCCTGACGCAGCGCCAATCGCGAACGCCTTGAGCCGCGACATCCCGGCCGCAGCCAGCACCAGCGCGATCACCAGCCCTTCAGGGACATCCTGCAAGGCGATCCCCATCGCCAGGCTGTCGGCATCTGGCATGCCGCCACCCGCCGATACGCCAACGGCCATCCCCTCAGGAATGTTGTGAGCCACGATGGCAAACACAAACAGCCAGATCCGCGGGGGCAATGATCGGACGTCCGGGCGCCTCTACCAGCCTTGCAGGGCTGGCTGACACTTTACGGTCGACCAGGTACAACCCGAATGCCCCCAGCAGGATACCGAAGCTGATCAGGCCACTGGCCGCCCAAGGCGTGAGCCCCAGCTGTTCGGCTGCGGCAATGCCCGGCACGATCAGCGAAAACGCCGTCGCGGCCAGCATCACGCCAGCCCCGAAACCGAGTAACGAATCACTCACGGCCTGGGGCATGCGGCGGATCACCAGCACCGGCACAGCGCCCAACGCCGTGCCCAAGGCGCAAAGCCCACCGCCCTGCAGGGCACGCAACAGTTTCGGCTCCAGGTCCAGCCACGCCAGGCCCTGGGCTACCAGCAATGTCATCCCGGCCAACAATAACAGCGATCCCAAGGCGTAGCGGAACATCCGTCCGCTCCCTATCGCCAGCGTTTCAGTATCCATAGTCAGCCTTGGATTGTTTATGAGGCACTCAGGCCAGCGCAGCCCGGTAACGGCGTGCGACTTCCGGCCAGTTGATCACGTTGTAGAACGCGTTGATGTATTCCGGCCGACGGTTCTGGTACAGCAGGTAATACGCGTGCTCCCAGACGTCCAGGCCCAGGATCGGCGTATGGCCGTTCATCAACGGGCTGTCCTGGTTGCCGCTGCTTTCCACCACCAATGTCTTTTGCGGGGTCACGCTCAACCAGGCCCAACCGCTGCCGAAACGGGTCAGCGCCGCCTTGGTGAATGCTTCCTTGAACCGTTCGAGCCCACCCAGTTGCGCTTCGATCGCGGCGGCCAGGGCCCCCTCTGGGTGTCCACCGCCCTGGGGCGCCATGACCTCCCAGAACAACGAATGGTTGGCATGGCCGCCGCCCTGGTTGATCACCGCGGCCCTGAGGCTTTGCGGCAATTGCTCGATGCTGGACAGCAGTTTTTCGACCGGCCATTCGGCGTATTCGGTACCGTCCACCGCCGCGTTGAGGTTGTTGATGTAGGTCTGGTGATGCTTGGTGTAGTGGATTTCCATGGTTTGCGCATCGATGTGCGGTTCCAGGGCATCGTAGGCGTAGGGCAATGCAGGCAAGGTAAAAGCCATTTTCAATGAACTCCGTAATGAACAGGGGCATCGCGCTGCTGGGGCGAAGCGGCATTGCAACCCAGCAGGCGCTGGGTACGAGGGTATTCACCGTGTTCGCTGATGAACGTCAGCAGTTCGACATAGGTCTTGTGGCTCTGACGCAACGCAGCAGCACGCAGGGCCGGCGCCATGCGCTCGTCCTGCAGGGTCTGCAACAACCGCTGGTGGATGGCGCAGAGGTACTCGGCGCTCTCCTCCGGCTGGTTCAGGCGCAAGTGCAGGTCCGCCAGGTTGTGATGGGAGACGACGCACGCGGCCACGGCTTCGTCGGCATCCGACCAACGCTCGAACAGCACCTGGGCCAGCGCCAGGGCTTGCAGGTAGGCTTCGCGGGCATCTACCAGCTCGCCCAGCATGAAACAGCGGTTGGCCCGTTCAATCGTACGTTTCCAGTGTTCCATGATGAGTCCTCCACACAGGTGTCGGGGGTTACACGCCGCCGGCGGTGAGCTTCTCCGGGTCCAGCAGGACTTCGAGTTCGCTGCGTGTCAGGTCGGTGTGCTCCAGGGCGACATCAATGACCGGCCGACCTTGCTGGTAAGCCTTCTTGGCGATTTCAGCGGCCTTCTGGTAACCAATGATCGGATTCAGCGCGGTCACCAGGATCGGATTGCGCGACAACGCTTCCTTGAGCCGGGCCTCGTTGACCTTGAAGGTGGCGATGGCCTTGTCCGCCAGCAAGCGGCTGGCAGTGGACATCAGCGCGATGCTGCTCAGCAGGTTCTGGGCGATGATCGGCAGCATCACGTTCAATTCGAAGTTGCCCGATTGACCGGCGATAGTGATCACCGTGTCGTTGCCAATCACTTGGGCCGCCACCATCGCGGTGGCTTCAGGAATGACCGGGTTGACCTTGCCGGGCATGATCGAGGAGCCCGGCTGCAAGCCTTCGAGTTCGATCTCGCCCAGGCCCGCCAGTGGCCCGGAGTTCATCCAGCGCAGGTCATTGGCGATTTTCATCAGCGACACCGCCGTGGTCTTGAGCTGTCCGGACACCGCCACGGCGGTGTCCTGGGAGCCGATCAGCGCGAACAGATTCTGGCCTGGGGTGAACTGCACCTGGGTCAGTTGCGTCAGTTGTTGGCTGAACAGCTCGGCGAAGCGTGGATGGGCGTTGACCCCGGTGCCGACCGCCGTACCGCCCTGGGCGAGGGATTGCAGGCTCGGCAGCAGGTCCTGCAAGTGGCCGATATTGGCCTTGAGTTGCTGCGCCCAGCCGTCGAGCACCTGGCTCAGGCGCACCGGCATGGCATCCATCAGGTGGGTGCGACCGGTCTTGATGAACGGGTGCACCTCCTCGGCCTTGCGCTCAATCACCTGCACTAGGTGCAACAGCGCCGGCAGCAGTTGCTCATGCAAGGCCAGCGCAGCGCTGACATGAATGCTGGTAGGGATGATGTCATTGCTGCTCTGGCCGCAATTGACGTGGTCGTTCGGATTAACCGTTTCCCCCAACAGACGACTGGCGAGGGTGGCGATCACTTCGTTGGCGTTCATGTTGGAACTGGTACCCGAGCCGGTCTGGAAGATATCCACCGGGAAGTGGTCCATGAATTGGCCTTCGAGTAGCCCTTGGGCGGCGTCGACAATGGCCTTTCCCTGTGCAGGGCTGATTTGTTCCAGCTCTACGTTGGCCCGAGCGGCAGCCGCCTTGGCCAGGATCAGGGCGCGGATGAACTGCGCCGGCATACGCTGGCCGCTGACCGGAAAGTTATCCACTGCGCGCTGGGTCTGGGCGCCATAGAGGGCATCCACCGGGACTTGCAGCTCGCCCATGCTGTCGCGTTCGATACGGGTATTACTCATCGGGAGATCCTTGCACCAGTTCAATAAGAGGAATCGACGGCTCCAGGGCGCAGGTCGCCAGCGCCCAGGCATGACTCTGCCAACGCTTGAGGCGGCAGCGGCACAGTGATTGTTGTTCGAGCTCACGCAGAGGACGCCAGGCCTGGTCGAGGCAGAGATTGCGCCAATGCCACGGCAGCGCGACGTCGGCGGCGGTGTCGAGCAGCAAGCGGAACGCGGTTTCGGAAATCATCCACGGCGAAGTGGCGGTGCAGCAGGCCAGATAACGGCCTTCGGCCAGGTAATGCTCGATCAGCCGCGGCTCGTCCGGACTCATCGCACAACGGATCTGGCGACTCATCCAGCGCCAGCTTTCAAGGTAGGGTTGCTCGTGCAGGGCAGAACTCATGACCGGGGCTCACTCGGCGAATGAGATTCATTATTAGATGATAATAAGAAGCAACACAACTGTAAGCCCGTACAAAATTCACCGTGGCTAGGGAGCTTGCTCCCGCTGGTCTGCGAAGCAGACCCTGTTTATCAGGGTTGTCATGTCTTTGCGGTGCTGCTGAGATTTTTGCGGCTGCTGCGCAGCCGAGCGGGAGCAAGCTCCCTCGCCACAGGGGTTTCTGCGAACATGAAAAAGGCGCGTCACCCGCTAGGATGACGCGCCTTTTTTACTGCGATTGAAGGTCAGCTACCCGCCACCGTCATCCGCTCGATCAACACCGAACCGGTGCGGATGTTGCTGCGCAGTTCCAGATCGTTGCCCACCGCTACGATCTGCTTGAACATGTCGCGCATATTCCCGGCGATGGTCACTTCCTGGACCGGGAACTGGATCTCGCCGTTCTCGACCCAAAAACCCGCCGCGCCACGGGAATAGTCGCCGGTGACCATGTTCAGGCCATGGCCCATCAGTTCAGTCACCAGCAGGCCACGCCCCATGCGCCGCAGCAAGGCGGCCTGGTCTTCTTCGCCATGGGTCACGAACAGGTTATGCACGCCACCGGCATTGGCGGTGCTCGGCATGCCGAGTTTGCGGCCCGAATAGGTGCCGAGGATGTAGGACACCAACTCGCCCTTTTCCACGAACGGCTTGGCGTAGGTGGCCAGGCCGTCGCCGTCGAACGCGGAGCTGCCCATGGCCTGCATCAGGTGCGGACGCTCGTCGATGGTCATCCATTCCGGGAACAGTTTCTGCCCCAGCGCGCCCTCGAGGAACGACGACTTGCGGTACAGGTTGCCGCCGGACACCGCCGACAGGAAGCTGCCGAACAAGCCGCCGGCCAGCTCGGCCGAAAACAACACCGGCACTTCACAGGTCGGCACCGGCCGCGCGCCCAGGCGGCTGGCCGCCCGTTGTGCGGCTTTCCGGCCAATGCTCACCGGGTCCGCCAGCAAGGTGCCCTGGCGGTTCACGTCGTACCAGTAATCGCGCTGCATCTGGCCATCGGCTTCGGCGATCATCACGCAACTGAGACTGTGGCGAGTCGATGCATAACCGCCGATGAAGCCGTGGCTGTTGCCATAGACCCGGCAGCCCTGGTGGGTATTGAGCGTCGTGCCGTCGGCATTCTTGATCCGGCTGTCGGCCTCGAATGCCGCCGCTTCGCAACGCAGTGCCTGTTCGATGGCCTGCTCGGGGGTGATGTCCCAGGCGTGAAACAGGTCGAAGTCGCGCAGCTCCTTGCACATCAGCGCAGCATCGGCCAGGCCCGAGGCTTCGTCTTCGGAGGTGTGCTTGGCAATAGCCAGTGCCGCGGCGACGGTTTCGCGAATGGCCTCCGGACCACTCGCCGAAGTGCTGGCCGAGCCCTTGCGCTGGCCCACGTACAAGGTGATGCCAAAGCCCTGGTCGCGATTGAATTCGACGGTTTCCACCTCGCGCTGGCGCACCGACGTCGACAGGCCCTGCTCCAGCGATACAGCCACTTCACAGGCACTGGCGCCCTGGCGCTTGGCCTCGGCAAGGATCTGCTCGACTTGCTCCTGCAGTGCCGGCAATGCTTGCGGGCCGACGCTTTGAACTGCACTCATGGTGTTCTCCACTCAAATTCTTCTTTCGGTGATGGCCTTCGAGCGACCGGGCCGGACAAGCGGCCCCCGACTGGTTATCATGGCGGCGTTTCTTTGCGGACTGCCACCATGGTTGATTCTTACGACGACTCCCTCTACGAGGGTGAAAAAAGCAAATCCCAGGTCAAACGCGAGCTGCATGCTCTGGTTGACCTCGGCGAGCGACTGACAACACTCAAGCCTGACTTGCTGGCCAAACTGCCTTTGACCGACGCCTTGCGCCGGGCCCTGGCCGATGCGCCCAAGCACACCGCGAATATCGCGCGTAAACGGCACCTGCAATTCATCGGCAAGCTGATGCGCGATCAGGACACTGACGCCATTTTGGTCCTGCTCGATCAACTCGATGCCTCCACCCGGCAATACAACGAACGTTTCCACAACCTGGAGCGCTGGCGCGATCGCTTGATCGCAGGCGACGACGGCACCCTGGAAAAATTCGTCATCGACTACCCGGAGGCTGATCGTCAGCAATTACGCTCCCTGATCCGTCAGGCCCAGCACGAACTGGCGCAGAACAAGCCACCGGCCTCGAGCCGTAAAATCTTCAAGTACATCCGTGAGCTGGACGAAACCCAACGCGGCTTGCGCTGAACCTCCCAACTTCACCAGAAACCATTACCGTGGCGAGGGAGCTTGCTCCCGCTCGGTCGGTCCGACGCCTCGGGCGCAGCGACCGCATTGGGGCTACTGCGTAGCCCAGCGGGAGCAAGCTCCCTCGCCACGGGGCCGCTGAATATTTTCATGCGCCCGTGCCACCCACGGTAATCGCGTCGATCTTCAAGGTCGGCTGGCCGACGCCCACCGGCACCGATTGCCCGTCCTTGCCGCACGTGCCCACACCGCTGTCCAGCGCCAGGTCGTTACCGACCATCGACACCTTGCTCATCGCCTCCGGCCCGTTGCCGATCAGGGTCGCGCCTTTGACCGGCGCGGTGATCTTGCCGTCTTCGATCAGGTAGGCCTCGCTGGTGGAGAACACGAACTTGCCACTGGTGATGTCCACCTGGCCGCCGCCGAGGTTGGCGCAATAGATACCTTTTTTCACCGAGGCGATAATTTCCGCCGGATCGCTTTGACCACCGAGCATGTAGGTGTTGGTCATGCGCGGCATGGGCAGGTGCGCGTAGGATTCACGGCGACCATTGCCCGTGCGGGCCACGCCCATCAGCCGGGCATTGAGCTTGTCTTGCATGTAGCCCTTGAGCACACCGTTCTCGATCAGCGTGGTGCATTCGGTCGGCGTGCCTTCGTCGTCGACGCTCAGGGAGCCACGACGCCCGGCCAGGGTGCCGTCATCGACGATGGTGCAGAGTTTCGAGGCAACCATTTCCCCCATGCGCCCGCTGTAGGCTGAGCTGCCCTTGCGGTTGAAATCGCCTTCCAGGCCGTGACCCACCGCTTCGTGCAGCAGCACGCCGGACCAACCGGACCCCAGCACCACCGGCAACGTACCGGCCGGGGCCGGAATGGCCTCGAGGTTGACCAGCGCCTGGCGCAGCGCTTCGCGGGCGTAGCCCATGGCACGGTCTTCGCTGAGGAAATAACGATAATCGGTGCGTCCGCCGCCGCCATGGCCACCGCGCTCACGGCGACCGTTCTGCTCGACGATCACGCTGACGTTGAACCGCACCAGCGGCCGCACGTCCGCCACCAGACCGCCGTCGGTGGAAGCCACCAGGATCCGCTCCCAGACCCCGGCCATGCTCACCGTCACTTGTTGGATACGCGGATCGAGGGCACGGGTGGCGACGTCGATGCGCTTGAGCAGCTCGACTTTTTCGGCGCGGCTCATGACTTCCAGCGGGTTATCCGGCGCATACAACTGCGCCACGTCCTGGCTGCTGAACGCCTGGACCGTGCCGTTCTGCCCGGCGCGGGAGATCGAGCGGGCCGCACGGGCCGCGGCACCGAGGGCCTCCAGGGTGATGGCGTTGCTGTAGGCAAAACCGGTTTTTTCCCCGGACTGGGCGCGCACACCCACGCCCTGGTCAAGGTTGAAACTGCCTTCCTTGACGATGCCGTCTTCCAGCGACCAGGACTCGGAGATCTGCCCTTGGAAATACAGGTCGGCCGCATCGATGCCCGGGCCGGCCAGGTCGCCCAGCACGCCTTGCAGGCTCTCCAGGGTTACGCCGCCAGGGGCTAAGAGGTGTTCACTGACTGAGGACAACAACCCGCTCATATGTTTTACGCCTTGAATTCGTCGTCTTGGACAGGTCGCGGTGAAGCGCCCTGCGAGAAAAAGCGCCGATGGCTAGCCACCGGCATGCGCGCCCGGATGGACGCCTGTTCGCTGCTGTCGCGCTCGGCCAGCAGCACGGCCTCACCTTGATCCTGTTGTGCCAGCACATGGCCCCACGGGTCGACAATCGCGGCATGGCCAAAGGTTTCCCGCGGCCCCGGATGCACGCCGCCCTGGGCGGCCGCCAGCATGTAGCACTGGGTCTCGATGGCCCGGGCGCGAATCAATACCTCCCAATGGGCCGCGCCGGTCACCGCGGTAAACGCCGACGGCGCCGTGATCAGTTCGGCCCCGGCAGCCCGCAACTCGCTGTAGAGCTCCGGAAACCGCAAGTCGTAACAGACCGTCAGGCCGACCCGGCCCACGGGGGTATCGGCAACCACCACGTTAGCGCCATAAGCATAGTCATCCGACTCGCGATAGCGCCCGCGATTGTCCGCCACATCCACATCGAACAAGTGCAGCTTGTCGTAGCGCGCCACGATCTGGCCCTGATCGTCGACCAGCAACGAACAGGCGTGGGACCTGGCCTCGGGCTGGTCCACCGGTGGCAACGGCAACGTGCCGGCCACAATCCATAACTTGAGGTCTCGGGCGACCTGTTTCAACCAGGGCAGGATCGGTCCCTGACCAAAGGCTTCGGCACGACCGATATCGGCAATGTCCCGCCGTCCCATCGCCGCGAAATTCTCCGGCAGCACGGCCAGCCTGGCGCCGCCTGCGGCAGCCTGCTCCAGCAGCGCACGAGCACGGGCCAGGTTGGCGAGCACATCGCTCTGGCTGACCATTTGAATCACTGCGACGGACATGGCAGTTCCCCGTTGTTTGGTAGTGCCCCTGTGGGAGCGAGCTTGCTCGCGATTGCGGTGGATCAATCAACAAAGATGTTGGATGTACCGGCCTCATCGCGAGCAAGCTCGCTCCCACAGGGGATTGTCATCGTCTGTCAGAACGGCTTATCAAAGGTAATCTTCGGCTCTTTCCACGGGCCCTTGACGTCGTATCTTACGCTGGCGAAACGCGCCACGCGGTCGCCGATCAGTTTGTCGATCAAAAACAGCGCGCCACCCACCGCCGGGGCACCGACGATCAGCGCGGCGATTGGCAGGTTGTTGGTCACCGGCAGCGTCACCAGCAGCTTGGCGTCGACCCGGTCGGCCACCATGTCCAGCGTGCCGTTGAGTTCCAGGTTGCTCGACGGCCCGGTCAGGGTAATGGGTTCGCGGGTCACGTACACACCGTCGCTCGCCACCAGCAGTCCCTTGACCCGGTCGTAGCTAAGCCCCTTGCCGAACAGGTCGGAGAAGTCCAGGCGCAAGCGTCGGCCGATGGAGTTGAAGTTCAGCAGGCCAAATACCCGCAACGCCTGGGCGCTGCCTTCCACTTCGACAAACTGGCCCTTGCTCAGCGACGCGTCGAGGCTGCCGGAAAAACGCTTGGTGGCGACCCACGCTGGCGAGCCGGGCCAGCGGCCATCGACATCCAGGCGGAACGTCTGGCTGGTCACGCTTGGGGCATAACCCCAGCCCTTGAGCACGTCGCCCAGGTTCTTGCCGCCGATACGGCCCTTGTACCAACTGCTGGTGGAACCGGGCGCGCCTTCCCAACCACCACTGCCGTTCAACACCATGCCCTTGAGGCCCATGTCCAGCTCGTTCAGCGCGATGCCCTTGGCGGTCGGTCGTACTTTCAACGACCACGCACCGATGAGATCAGGGCCCTGGAACAATTGGTCGATGGCAATATCCATGGCCGGGATTTTGCCGGGATCGACCGACGCCAACGGATCCGGTGAGTTTTCATCCGCCTGGACCGTCGGGTCTGTGGCCGGCAGGCGCACATAATCAAGCTTGATACCAATCGGGGCGGCCTTTGCGTCCGGCAGGCTGACATTGCCCTTGGCCTGCTGGCTGTCGAGCCGCAAGGCCCAGGCGTCCGGCCTGCGGTCCAATTGCACCGATGCCTGGTCCAGGGTCGTACCCATGGCCGTGAGCTTGCCGACAGTCAGATCGACGCTGCTGAGCAGTTGCTTGGCACTGCCGCCCGGATCCTGGCCGGCGTACTTGTTGACCAGGTCCTGCCAGGGACTCACGTCCAGTGCAGGCAGTGTGCCGCGCAGTCGCAGTCCCTTGGCCCCGGGTAGAACGGCATCGCCGGCCCCCAGCAACAATTCGCCACGACCATCGGCGACTTTCCCGCTCGGCGCGGCGTAAGTGAAATTGGCCAGATCGCCATAATCGAGCCAATAACGCCGCTCCGGCCCTTGCAGGGTCATGCGAAACACCGTGTCGCGCCCGACATCGGCGGCCATGCCGAAGGGTGCCGGCAGGTCCACCGCCACGCCCTTGAGGTTGGAACTGACCGACAACTGGCTGTCGGCGCCGTCGAGGATCACTTGCAACTGGTACGGCACGACACCGGATACCGGCAACGGCTGGGTGACATTCAGCCAACTGGTGAGTTTCTTGATCTCCACCTGCCCGGACGCCGAGACTCGTGTGTTGAGCGCTCCGGCGCGGCCTTCGGCGAAGATCTGTGCGGTCACGGGTCGGTCGAATGCCCGGGCACTGATGCCCTTGCCGCTCAAGCCCTTGTTGCTGTCGAAGCGGAAATCGCCCTTGAGTTGGGTCAGTTCCAGTACCGGCTCGCTGAGCTTGAGACGGGCCTTGTCGGTGGCGAAATCCACCAGGATCTTCGGTTGTTCGCCTTTGACCAGGGGGATGTCAAGCTTCACGCTGCCTTGCAGGTCGCCCTCGCCTTCCCAGCCGGCAAATGTCTCGGCGGTCCCGATCGGCGCGGTCTGGAGGATTTTCAGACCGTCCCCCAGTCCTCCAGCGAACCCGCCGTCCAGAAACAGATGAACGCTCTGCCCGCTGGGTACATGGGGAATGTTCACCGAAACATCCTTGACCTGGGTATCGAGCAATTGTCCTTGGCTGGCGAAGATGCGTACGCCGCTGTCTTCGACGAAGACATCACCGCTGACCTTGCTGACCGAAGGCCAGCCCGGCTGGAACGCCAGTTCGGCGTCATGCACCTTGAAAAACAGGCTGATACTGCGTGCCGCGTCTTCGGCACCGTGATTGAGCGAGCCTTGATACTGGAAGAAGCCCTCGTCCACCGCGCCCTTGACGATGGCCGTGCGCAGCCACTCATCCAGCGCCGGGCTGAGGACCGCCGGCAGGTACTTGGCGGTGTAGCGTCCGTCACCATCCACCAGGCCAACCCGCAGGTCCATGTAGTCTTCCTGGCTGTGGTCGAAATGCAGGCGGATCAGGAAATCGCCAGCAATCCGGCCCTCCTCGCCCAGCACCTTCAAATACGGCGCGATCAGGGTGAAGCCTTGCTTGTCGAGCTTCCAGGTCAACCGGGCGTTGGCCTGCAGATACTGCCAGGGCTTGGCGAAAATCGGGTCCAGGTGCAGGGAAAAATCCTTGCTGTCCATGCGCAGCTCGCCGCCACCGAGGTCGCCGCTCAGACTCCCCGATACATTGCGCGCAGCCGGGGCGCCGCGATAGGCGTCAAAGCCCACGGTGTCCAGGTTGGTGGCGAAGCTGATTTTCTGGTCACCGGTGTTCTGCGGCCGGTAGTCCAGCAGCACGTTGCGCAGGCCACCGGTCACCTTGAGACGGTCGATGGTCGTCGCCAGGCCTTCAGGCAACGGTGCCAGGGCGTTGAGCAAAGGCGTAAGCGGGGTCAGGTCGAGGCGATCGGCCTGCAGGTGCCAGCGCTCCTCGGCCTTTTCGGTGGCAGCACTCTGTTGCAGTTGCAGGCGCGATTCCCAGCGGGTTTCGCCCAGGTTCATCGCCAGGGAATCGAAGGTCGCGGTAAATCCCTGGTCACCACGCTGGAAGTATCCATTGAGCGCCAGGTTATGGATCTGCACCGGCTTGCGCTCGGCGTAGGCACCCAGGATGTCAGGAGCGTTCAAGCGCATGGCCGCGCTTTGCACCGTACCGCCGCCCCAACTCAGCCAGAACTCGCCACCGGCCTTGATCCGGGAAAAATTCCATTGCTGGGTCAGGCGTTTGGGCAGCCATTTGGACCAGTCGCTTTGCGGCAGGCTCAGGTACGCATCGGCCTGGCCGTTCTTCCAGTCACTGGCGCGGATCCGGGTGCGCAGGTTGATCGCCACCGGCTGACCGTCAGGCAGGGTCAAGCGCACGTCCAGCCGTTGACGGATGGCGCCGGTGCGCAAGCTCAAACCGACGTAGGTGAGGGTCAGCGGTGGTTGCTCGACAGGTTGCAACGTCACCTGGCTATCGAGCAGCGAGAACCTGGAGACCACCTGCATGCGTTCGAGCAATTGCTGCGGATCGAGGGGCTGGTCGTCCTTCACCGGCAGGCCTTCCAGGGCCCACTTGCCGTCGGTGCCCTCCTTGAGGCTGATCTTCAGGCCGCTGACTTCCAGGTGGGCAATACGCACCTGACGTGCCAGCAAGCTGTCCCACAGGTCAGGCACGACTCGCACCTGATCCAGGTGCAAGGCGTTGGGGCCTTCGCCGACCACCACGTCGCGCGCAGCCAGGATTGGCGCCAGGGCGCTCCAGCTACCGTCGAGGCGTCCGATGTGCACAGGCATGCCCAAGGCAGCGCCGGCCCGGGTCTCGACCTCGGCGCGATATTCGGCCACCAGCGGGACCAGCTCGCGACCGAGGCTGACGTACAACGCCAGCAACACCAGCAGCAGGGCGCACAGCCCCAGCCCCCAGCGAGTCAGCGCCGCCAAAATGCGTGTCAGACGCTCCATGTCAGTGGGCTCCCCTGGCAAAGACGATCAAATCCGCGGGCCCGCCGCTTCCCAAGCGCTTCAGAGCAACACCACGTCGTATTGTTCCTGGGAATACATGGTTTCCACCTGGAAGCGAATCGTGCGTCCAATAAACGCTTCCAGCTCTGCGACATTGCCTGACTCCTCGTCGAGCAGGCGGTCCACGACTTTCTGGTTCGCCAACACTCTATAGCCAGTCGCCTGATAGGCGCGCGCCTCCCGGAGAATTTCGCGGAAGATTTCGTAACACACGGTTTCCGGGGTCTTGAGCTTGCCGCGGCCCTGGCAACTGCTGCACGGCTCGCACAGCACCTGTTCGAGGCTTTCGCGGGTGCGCTTGCGGGTCATCTGCACCAGGCCCAGCTCGGTGATACCGATGATGTTGGTCTTGGCGTGGTCGCGTTCAAGTTGTTTTTCCAGGGTCCGCAGCACCTGGCGCTGGTGCTCTTCATCTTCCATGTCGATGAAGTCGATGATGATGATCCCACCCAGGTTGCGCAGGCGCAGTTGCCGGGCAATGGCGGTGGCGGCTTCCAGGTTGGTCTTGAAGATGGTTTCTTCCAGGTTGCGATGGCCGACGAACGCCCCGGTGTTGACGTCGATGGTGCTCATGGCCTCGGCCGGGTCGACCACCAGGTAACCGCCGGACTTGAGCGGCACCTTGCGCTCGAGGGCTTTCTGGATTTCGTCTTCGACGCCGTACAGGTCGAAAATCGGCCGTTCGCCAGGGTAATGCTCGAGGCGGTCGGCGATTTCCGGCATCAGTTCGGCGACGAACTGTGTGGTTTTCTGGAAGGTTTCCCGGGAATCGATGCGGATTTTCTCGATCTTGGGGCTGACCAGGTCGCGCAAGGTCCGCAGCGCCAGGCCCAGGTCTTCGTAGATCACGCTGGGGGTGGCGATGGTCTTGATCTGCGCGGCGATCTGGTCCCAAAGCCTGCGCAGGTAGCGGATGTCCATGAGGATCTCATCGCCCCCGGCCCCTTCGGCGGCGGTGCGCAGGATGAACCCACCGGCTTCCTTGATGCCTTCTTTTTCCACGCAGTCGCTGACCACCTGCTTGAGACGCTCGCGCTCGGCCTCGTCTTCGATCTTCAAGGAAATGCCGACATGGGCGGTGCGCGGCATGTACACCAGGTAGCGCGACGGAATAGACAGTTGCGTGGTCAGGCGCGCGCCCTTGGAGCCGATGGGGTCCTTGGTGACCTGCACCACCAGGCTCTGGCCTTCATGCACCAGCGCGCTGATGCTCTCCACGGCCGGCCCTTCGCGCATGGAAATTTCCGACGCATGGATGAATGCCGCGCGGTCCAGGCCGATGTCGACAAAGGCCGCCTGCATGCCCGGCAGCACCCGCACCACCTTGCCTTTATAGATATTGCCGACGATGCCACGCTTTTGCGTGCGCTCGACGTGGACCTCTTGCAGAACACCGTTTTCAACCACCGCCACGCGCGATTCCATCGGCGTGATGTTGATCAGGATCTCTTCACTCATGGCAGGGTCTCGTTCAGGCATGTTCACGATTATGGCCGCATCAAGTCAGACGGCGCTCAGCGCGCGCTCAAGGTTTGCCAACAGGGTATGCCGAAATGGCCCAGTAGTTCTGCGGTTTCGCACAGCGGCAGGCCAACCACGGCTGAATAACTGCCTTCAAGCCCGGCGACGAATACCGCACCCAACCCTTGAATACCATAGCCGCCGGCCTTGTCCCGGGGTTCACCGCTGGCCCAGTAGGCCGCCGCTTCCTGTTCCGTGATCGACCGAAAGCGCACCAGGCTGCGCACAACGCGGGATTCACAACGCTGCCCTCCCAGTATGGCAATGGCGGTCAATACTTCATGTTCGCGACCGGACAGGCTCAAGAGCATCGCCATGGAATCGGCCTGGTCCACGGGTTTGCCGAGAATTCGCCCGTCCAGTACCACAGCCGTATCGGCGCCCAACACGCAGCCATCCATGCCGGCGTCCAGGGCTCGCCGACCCGCCTCGGCCTTGCCGCGCGCCAGGCGCTCGACATAGGCCGAAGGGGTTTCGTGGTCCAGGGGAGTTTCGTCGATGTCCGCGCCGACGGCGGTAAAGGGCACGCCGATCTGCGTGAGCAGTTCACGCCGACGCGGCGAACCTGAGGCGAGGTAAAGCGGTTTCATCAAGACATCTCCCTCTCAAAGCACAGCCATCCAGACAAAAACAGCTTTTGTGGCGAGGGAGCTTGCTCCCGCTGGGCTGCGCAGCGGCCCCAACTTTTACGGTCGCTACGCAACCGAGCGGGAGCAAGCTCCCTCGCCACAGGGATGTAAGTCATCAGAAAAAGTGTAGGTATCCTGACCGAATCAGTTGATTTTGAAACGCAGGCGCAGGCCACGCAAACCGAAGCTGACCCAGGGCCAGAGCAAGGCGCTGACCAGGGCTGGCAAGACCAGCGCCAGGGTCGGCTGGCGGTTGCCAGTCAGCGCGCTGAGCCACAACTGCACCAGTTGCGCCAGGCCGAAGATCACCAGGATCACCAGGCACTGCTGCCACATAGGGAACATCCGCAGGCGTTGTTGCAGCGACAGCACCAAGAAGGTGATCAACGTCAGGATCAGCGCGTTCTGCCCCAGCAACGTGCCATAAAGCACGTCCTCGGCCAGGCCCAGGCACCAGGCGGTGACCATGCCGACCTTGTGCGGCAAGGCCAGCGCCCAGAAGGCCAGCAACAGGGCCAGCCACAGTGGGCGCAGGATTTCCATGAACTGCGGCAGCGGCGAAACGCTGAGCAACAGGCCGATGGCGAAGGTCAGCCAGACCATCCAGCCGTTACCGGATTGGGTACTGCTCATTCTTCTCGTGCTCCCCTGGGGGCTGGCGCGGTGGCCGGCGTGGAGGCTGGCGGTTTGGCGGCGGGCCGGGCTGGTTGAGCAGGCTGCGCGGCGGGCGCGTGGGTGGCCGAGCGGGTCGGTTTCACAGCAGGCGCGGCGGGCGCGGTGGCTGGGGTTGCCGCCGGCGTGGTGGCCGGAGCCGCCGTCGCGGGTGCAGGCACTGGTGGTTTTGGCACCGCGGCCGGGACAGGCGCCGGCACTGCGGTCACTGGGGCGACCGAGTCGCCGCCCTGGCGGTCCTGGGCTTCCTGGGCCACGGCGGCATCGTTGGCACGTTCTTCGGGCGTGCGGTTGTCGCTGAATACCAGCAGCAAGTACCGGCTGCGATTCAATGCCGCCGTCGGCACCGCGCGAACGATGGCAAACGGCTGGCCGGAGTCATGGATGACTTCCTTGACCGTCGCCACCGGATACCCGGCCGGGAAGCGCTGGCCGAGGCCGGAACTGACCAGCAGGTCGCCTTCCTTGATATCGGCGGTATCGGCCACATGCCGCAGCTCCAGGCGTTCCGGGTTACCGGTGCCGCTGGCGATCGCCCGCAGGCCGTTGCGGTTGACCTGCACCGGAATGCTGTGGGTGGTATCGGTCAGCAACAACACGCGGGACGTGTAGGGCATCAACTCCACCACCTGGCCCATCAGGCCACGGGCGTCGAGCACCGGCTGGCCGAGGACCACGCCGTCGCGCTCGCCCTTGTTGATGATGATACGGTGGGTGAAGGGGTTGGGGTCCATGCCGATCAACTCGGCCACTTCGACCTTCTCGTTGACCAGCGCCGAAGAATTGAGCAACTCGCGCAGCCGAACGTTCTGCTCGGTGAGGGCCGCCAGCTTCTGCATGCGCCCCTGCAACAGCAGGTTTTCGGTCTTGAGTTTTTCGTTTTCGGCGACCAGTTCGGTCCGGCTGCCAAACTGGCTGGCGACACCTTGCCACAAGCGCTGCGGCAGGTCGGTGATCCAGTAGGATTCCATCAACACCAGCGACATCTGGCTGCGTACAGGCTTGAGCAGCGTGAAGCGGGCATCGACCACCATCAGCGCGACCGATAGCACGGTCAGCACCAGCAGGCGCACACCCAATGAGGGGCCTTTGGCGAAAAGCGGTTTAATAGGCCGCTCCTCCCAGGCAAATGTTTTCTTTATTCATACGGCATCAAACCGGCCTGGATACGAATGACAGAAGATAAACGCCAACGGGCAGCACTGCAAAGTGCTGCCCGGGAGCGAACAACATAGACCACTTCAGCAAAACTTATTCGCTGGAGAGCAGGTCCATGGTGTGCTTGTCCATCATTTCCAATGCTCGGCCACCGCCGCGGGCAACGCAGGTCAACGGGTCTTCGGCAACGATCACCGGCAGGCCGGTTTCCTGGGCCAGCAGCTTGTCGAGGTCACGCAGCAACGCACCACCACCGGTCAACACCAGGCCGCGCTCGGCGATGTCCGACGCCAGCTCCGGCGGCGACTGCTCCAGGGCGCTCTTGACCGCCTGGACGATGGTCGCCAACGATTCTTGCAGCGCTTCGAGCACTTCGTTGGAGTTGAGGGTAAAGGCCCGTGGAACGCCTTCGGCCAGGTTGCGACCGCGTACGTCAACTTCACGCACTTCACCGCCCGGGTAGGCCGTGCCGATTTCCTGCTTGATGCGCTCGGCGGTGGATTCGCCAATCAGGCTGCCGTAGTTGCGACGCACATAAGTGATGATCGCTTCGTCGAAACGGTCGCCGCCCACACGTACGGATTCGGCGTAGACCACACCATTGAGGGAGATCAGCGCGATTTCAGTGGTACCACCACCGATGTCGACGACCATCGAGCCGCGGGCTTCTTCCACCGGCAGGCCGGCACCAATGGCAGCGGCCATTGGCTCTTCGATCAGGAACACTTCACGGGCACCGGCGCCGAGGGCCGATTCACGGATAGCGCGTCGCTCTACCTGGGTGGACTTGCATGGAACGCAGATCAGCACACGAGGGCTGGGCTGCAGGAAGCTGTTTTCGTGAACCTTGTTGATGAAGTACTGCAGCATCTTTTCGCAGACGCTGAAGTCGGCGATCACGCCATCCTTCATTGGGCGAATGGCCGCGATGTTGCCCGGTGTACGGCCCAGCATGCGCTTGGCTTCCGTACCGACAGCCACGACACTTTTCTGGTTACCGTGGGTGCGGATGGCCACGACCGAGGGTTCATTCAGGACGATACCGCGCTCGCGCACGTAAATAAGGGTGTTGGCAGTGCCCAGGTCAATGGAAAGATCGCTGGAAAACATGCCACGCAGTTTCTTGAACATGGGAAAGGGACCCTAGGCAACGCGTGGGTAAAAAAGTGCGGCAAACTCTAACAACGACAGGGATTTTGGGCAAGGCGCCAATATGTTAAATTGGCCGCTTTTCTGTGCACCAAACCCCACAATCGCGGCCAGTGCCCTGTGTCATAAGTGCGCTCCTTCTTTGACGAGTGGCTATTGTCGTCAGGCAAGGCGCCGCGACGAGTCATAGCCTGCTATGGCGAGAAGCGGCAACGCAGCATGACGGCAATAGACGCCGTCAAAAAGGAACAGCACTTGTGATACAGGGCACTAGGGCCGTAGAAATGCGGTAGTGTTCCGACAATCTAACACACGGACAGACTGCGTCCGTTTTGTTTTCCACTGGAGAATCCCATGGCGCTTGAACGCTCCGACGTGGAAAAAATCGCTCATCTGGCCTGTCTGGGCCTCAATGAAGCCGATCTTCCACACATCACTTCTGCCCTGAACAGCATTCTGGGGCTGGTCGACGAGATGCAGGCGGTCAATACCGACGGCATCGAACCACTGGCACACCCACTGGAAGCCAGCCAGCGCCTGCGCGCCGACGTCGTGACCGAGTCCAATCACCGCGAGGCCTACCAGTCCATCGCACCAGCGGTCGAAAACGGCCTGTACCTGGTTCCGAAAGTCATCGACTAAAGGGAAAGAGCCTCTCATGCATCACATGACCCTGGCCGAGATCGCCCGCGGACTCGCCGATAAAAAGTTTTCTTCCGAAGAGCTGACCCAGGTCCTGCTGGCGCGCATCGCCCAGCTCGACCCGCAGCTCAACAGCTTCATCAGCCTCACCCAGGAGCTGGCCCTGAGCCAGGCCAGGGCCGCCGATGCCCGGCGCGCCAATGGTGAAACCGGTGCCCTGCTCGGTGCGCCGATTGCCCACAAGGACTTGTTCTGCACCCAGGGCATCCGCACCAGCTGCGGTTCGAAGATGCTCGACAACTTCAAAGCCCCGTACGATGCCACGGTGGTCGCCAAGCTGGCCGCCGCCGGCACCGTGACCCTGGGCAAGACCAACATGGACGAATTCGCCATGGGCTCGGCCAACGAGTCGAGCTACTACGGCGCGGTGAAAAACCCGTGGAACCTGGAACACGTACCGGGCGGCTCGTCCGGTGGTTCCGCCGCCGCCGTGGCCGCACGCCTGTTGCCGGCCGCCACCGCCACCGACACCGGCGGTTCGATTCGCCAACCAGCGGCGTTTACCAACCTCACCGGCCTGAAGCCGACCTACGGTCGCGTCTCGCGCTGGGGCATGATCGCCTACGCCTCCAGCCTCGACCAGGGCGGCCCGCTGGCCCGCACCGCCGAAGACTGCGCGATCCTGCTGCAAGGCATGGCCGGCTTCGACCCGAACGACTCCACCAGCATCGATGAGCCCGTGCCGGACTACAGCGCCAGCCTCAACGGCTCGCTGCAGGGCCTGCGCATCGGTGTGCCGAAGGAGTACTTCAGCGCCGGCCTCGACCCGCGCATCGCCGAGCTGGTCCACAACAGTGTCAAAGAGCTGGAGAAGCTCGGCGCGGTCATCAAGGAAATCAGCCTGCCGAACATGCAGCACGCGATTCCGGCGTACTACGTGATCGCCCCGGCGGAAGCGTCCTCGAACCTGTCGCGCTTCGACGGTGTGCGCTTCGGCTATCGCTGCGAGAACCCGGAAAACCTGATCGACCTGTACAAGCGCTCCCGTGGCGAAGGCTTCGGTGCCGAAGTGCAGCGCCGGATCATGGTCGGCGCCTATGCGCTGTCCGCCGGCTACTACGACGCCTACTACCTCAAGGCGCAGAAAATCCGCCGCCTGGTGAAGAACGACTTCATGGCGGCCTTCAACGAGGTCGACATCATCCTCGGCCCGACCACGCCGAACCCGGCCTGGAAGCTCGGCGCCAAGAACAGTGACCCGGTCGCCGAGTACCTGGAAGACGTCTATACCATCACTGCCAACCTCGCCGGCTTGCCGGGCCTGTCCATGCCGGCCGGTTTCGTCGATGGCCTGCCGGTGGGCGTGCAACTGCTCGCGCCGTATTTCCAGGAAGGCCGCCTGCTCAACGTGGCTCACCAGTATCAGTTGAACACTGACTGGCACACCCGCACCCCAACCGGCTTCTGAGGAGAAACACATGCAATGGGAAGTCGTGATCGGGCTGGAGATTCATACCCAGCTCACCACCCGGTCGAAAATCTTTTCCGGTAGCTCCACCACGTTCGGCTCCGAGCCCAACACCCAGGCCAGCCTGGTCGACCTGGGCATGCCCGGCGTGCTGCCGGTGCTCAACGCCGAAGCGGTGCGCATGGCGGTGATGTTCGGCCTGGCGATTGACGCCGAGATCGGCCAGCACAACGTGTTCGCCCGCAAGAACTACTTCTACCCGGACCTGCCCAAGGGCTACCAGATCAGCCAGATGGAACTGCCGATCGTTGGCAAGGGCCACCTGGACATCGCCCTGGAAGACGGCACGGTCAAGCGCGTCGGCATCACCCGGGCGCACCTGGAAGAAGACGCCGGCAAGAGCCTGCACGAAGAGTTCAACGGTGCCACCGGCATCGACCTGAACCGTGCCGGCACGCCACTGCTGGAAATCGTTTCCGAGCCGGACATGCGCAGCGCCAAGGAAGCCGTGGCCTACGTCAAGGCGATCCATGCGCTGGTGCGCTACCTGGGCATCTGCGATGGCAACATGGCCGAAGGCTCGCTGCGCTGCGACTGCAACGTGTCGATCCGGCCTAAAGGCCAGGTTGAGTTCGGCACGCGCTGCGAGATCAAGAACGTCAACTCGTTCCGCTTCATCGAGAAGGCGATCAACAGCGAGATCCAGCGCCAGATCGAACTGATCGAGGACGGTGGCAAGGTCATCCAGCAGACCCGCCTGTACGACCCGAACAAGGACGAGACCCGTCCGATGCGCAGTAAGGAAGAAGCCAACGACTACCGTTACTTCCCCGACCCGGACCTGCTGCCGGTGGTCATCGAGAACGCGTTCCTCGACGAGGTGCGCGCCACCCTGCCGGAACTGCCGCCGCAAAAACGCGAGCGCTTCCAGGCCCAGTTCGGGCTGTCGAGCTATGACGCCAACGTCCTGGCCACCAGCCGCGAACAGGCCGATTATTTCGAGAAAGTCGTGAGCATCGGTGGCGACGCCAAGCTGGCGGCCAACTGGGTGATGGTGGAACTGGGCAGCCTGTTGAACAAACAGGGCCTGGAAATCGACCAGTCGCCGGTCTCGGCCGAGCAACTGGGCGGCATGCTGCTGCGGATCAAGGACAACACCATTTCCGGCAAGATTGCCAAGATGGTGTTCGAAGCCATGGCCAATGGCGAGGGCAGCGCCGACGAGATCATCGAGAAGCGCGGCCTGAAGCAGGTCACCGATACCGGCGCCATTTCCGCCGTGCTCGATGAAATGCTCGCGGCCAACGCCGAGCAGGTCGAACAGTACCGCGCGGCAGACGAAGCCAAGCGCGGCAAGATGTTCGGCTTCTTCGTCGGCCAGGCCATGAAAGCCTCCAAGGGCAAGGCCAACCCGCAACAGGTCAACGAACTGCTCAAAAGCAAGCTCGAGGGCTGATGGACATGGAGCCAGTACCTGTATCTGGCTCATTCCCCTGTGGCGAGGGAGCTTGCTCCCGCTGGGCTGCGCAGCAGCCCCCGTATCTGGCAGCAGATTGTTGGGGGCCGCTTCGCGCCCCAGCGGGAGCAAGCTCCCTCGCCACAATGATCCTCACAACCACACTGATGTGGGAAACCCTTTGATGAAGCGTCTCCTCGGCGCCTGCGCCCTGCTGTCCCTGCTGGCCGGTTGCGCCAGCCAGAGCGGGACGGTCGATCCTCACGGCTACGACCAGACCGGCGTCGCCTCCTATTACGGTGCAAAACACCACGGCAAACGCACCGCCAGCGGCGAGCGTTTCAACCAGAACGGCCTGACCGCCGCCCATCGCCAGTTGCCGTTCGGCACCCGGGTGAAAGTCACCAATCTGAAAAATAACGACAGCGTCGTGGTCCGTATCAACGACCGCGGTCCGTATACTCGAGGCCGTCTGATCGACGTATCCCGCGCAGCAGCCGAGCAACTGGGCATGCTACGCAGCGGCACCGCACGGGTACGCGTGCAAGCCCTCGACGATTGATAGACGGAGCCCGGCCATTTCCCTGATTACCGCCCTACCGCTGCTCAGCCTGATCGAATTGCTCGGTGGCCTGTTGTTGCTGATCAGCGGCGCCGAGCTGCTGGTGCGGGCTGCAATAGGCCTGGCGGTTCGCTTGCAAGTGCGGCCGCTGATCATCGGCCTGACCGTCGTCGCCTTCGGCAGCAGCGCGCCACAAATGGCCGTCAGTCTGCAGGCGACTATGGCGCAGAACGCCGACATCGCTGTGGGCAGCGTGATCGGCAGCAGCATCTTCAACATCCTCGTCACCCTCGGGCTGTCAGCGCTGATCATTCCGTTGCGCGTCTCGCGCCAATTGGTGCGCCTGGACATCCCATTGATGATCGGCGCCAGCCTGCTGGTGTTCGTGTTGGCCTGGAATGAGGAACTGACGCAACTGGACGGTGTGCTGCTGCTGATGGCCCTGGCGGTGTACCTGGGCCTGTTGCTGCGCCAATCGCGACACTCAGGACGACCGCACCCCGTGGGTGTCGATGTGGCGCAAGGGGCGTGGCCCAAGAGCCTGGCGATGATCGTGCTGGGCCTGGCAATGCTGATTTTCGCCGGCCACCTGCTGCTGGGCGCAGCGGTGGAAGTGGCGATGGACCTGGGGCTTTCGGAGCGCATCATCGGCCTGACCATCGTCGCCGTCAGCACCTCGCTGCCGGAACTCGCCACCTCGTTGATCGCCGCCCTGCGCGGCCAACGGGACATTGCGGTGGGTAACGTCATCGGCAGCAACCTGTTCAACCTGCTCGGGGTATTGGGGATAACCGCCCTCGCCGCTCCCACGCCACTGTCGGTCTCACCGAACGCCCTGGATTTCGACCTGCCGGTGATGCTCGGCGTAGCGGTGCTGTGCCTGCCGGTGTTCTATTCCGGCTACCGCGTCACTCGCGCCGAAGGCCTGCTGTTTTTGGGCTTGTACCTGGCCTATGGGCTACACGTGGTGTCGTTCACCACCGGCATGCCCCTGGCCGGCCAACTGGAACGGCTGATGCTGTTCTATGTGCTGCCGGCCCTGCTCGCATTTTTGCTGTTCACCTCCCTGCGCGCCTGGCGCCGCCAACACCACAAGAGGGATTTGCCATGACCGACACTCCAAAGACCGGCCTGGACATGCGTCGCCAGGTCATGGGCGACGCATTCGTCGACCGCGCCCTGGGCAACGCCACGGAATTTACCCAACCGCTGCAGGATTTCGTCAACGAGCATGCCTGGGGCAGCGTCTGGAGCCGCGAAGGCCTGCCACTGAAGACCCGCAGCCTGATCACCCTGGCCGCCCTCACTGCCCTCAAGTGCCCGCAGGAATTGAAAGGCCACGTGCGTGGCGCGCTGAACAACGGCTGTACGGTGGAAGAGATTCGCGAGGCGTTGCTGCATTGTGCGGTGTACGCGGGCGTACCGGCGGCGATCGATGCGTTTCGGGCGGCGCAGGAAGTGATCGATACTTATCAGAAGCCCGAGTAAAGGCCTGAGCCTTGCGGTAGCAGGTCAGGCGTCTTCGCGAGCAAGCCCGCTCCCACAGCCGGGTGCACCGGCCGTTAGCCCCAGATCCGAGCGCTCTCAGCCTGGAAGAATTCCACCCGGTGCGCTCCCAGGTAAGCTTGAGCGCGCCCCTTCAGCAAGACATTGTCTTCACTGTCCTTATCGCCGTAGACACTCACAAAAACCTTGCTTACCGAGCTCTGTTTTATCTGATCGAAGATGTGTCGGTCATTGTCATCGAACGAATGCCCATAGATAAACAACACCCCTTGCAACCGGCCCAATCGTTCAAAACAATAACTGAGATAGGGGTTGTGCTGAATTCTGACCTTCTTTCGCTCATGTGTAGGTTCTGAGACAAAGGTGGGGAACTTCCTGTTTTCCATGTTCCATTTCACTTGCTCAATGATCGACTCGCCCTGATCCGAACACGCGTGCTTTCTGATACCGCCCTGGGTGTCGTAGATGTGCAGCCCGCCATGGAGGAAATGAACATTCTGGGTTTCAGGGCCCTCCCACGGCCCGCCTCGAAACCCATCGTCCGTGTAATATTCCGGCTCGAGACCAAACTGGTTTCTCGCCCAATAAAACAACAAGTCATAATTGAGCGTGAACACATTGCTGAAGGGCTTGAGAAATTTCCTCACCGAAACATATTGCTCATCCGTCACTTCACGAGGCAATTCCGGGTGGGTGGCCGATATCACCTCAATCAGAGCGTTTTTGACGGCTTCCTGATCGGCCTTGATCTCTTCAATCAGATCCGGGTCGGCATTGTAGATCCTGAGGATATCTTCCGCGGCAATCAGCCGTTTCATGACTTTCTCAAAATCATATGTTTTGAACGTATCGAAGATACGTCGGATCACCCGATGCCTTTCGCCGAAGTGCGCGCTGGAAAACAGACTCTTGTAACTGAAAACATCTTTGTTCCAGGCTTGAGAAAACCCATTTGCCAACAAAATGGAACGCTTGCCGCTGTAATCGACGAAGGAAAAAGCCTCTTCGAAAGTGATCATATAGTCTTCCTTGTGTCGGTCTGATTAAGTCCCAACACAATGATACCAATGAGCCACCACTCTTAACCATCCAGAAGATCGTGGGCTAGATCCACCCACCCCACTGCAACACAAAGATCCCCAGGTTGGTGGTAATCGCCGCCATCAGCGTGGTGATGACGATGATCGCCGCCGCCAGTTCATGGTTGCCATCGGCCGCGCGGGCCATGACGTAACTGGCGGCGGCGGTGGGGCTGCCGAAGTACAGGAACAGAATCCCCAGCTCCGCACCGCGAAAGCCCCAGAGCCAGGCCCCGAGGGTGGTCAGCAGCGGCAGGCCGACCATTTTAACCAGGCTCGAACTCAGGGCCATCTTACCGCTCTTGCGCAACGCCGCCAGCGACAGCGTGCCGCCGATGCAAATCAGCGCCAGGGGCAAGGTCATTTGCGACAGGTATTTGGCCGAGGTTTCGAACCAGTTCGGCAGGCCGATGTGCCAATAAGCGAACGGTGCAGCGACGATCACGCTGATGATCAGCGGGTTGCTGATCACGCTTTTGCAGATGCTCCACGGATCGGACTTGATCACCGGGCTATAGACCGCCAGCACGATGGTCGACAAGGTGTTGTAGAACAGGATCACCAACGCCGCGAGGATCGCCCCCAGGGAAATCCCGTAGTCGCCGTACATGCTCGCCGCCAACGCCAAGCCAATCACGCCGTTGTTGCCGCGAAACGCACCCTGGGTATAGATGCCGCGATCCTCTCGCGGGCAACGCCAGATCGACCAGCCCCAGGCCATGGAAAAACTCACCAGGGTGGCGATGGAGAAATAAATCAGCAGGTCCGGCTGCAACGCCGCGTGCAGGTCGGCATGGAGGATGCCGAGGAACAACAGCGCCGGCATGGTGACGTTGAACACCAGGGACGAGGCGATGTGGATGAAGTTGTCGTTGATCCAATAGATGCGCTTGAGCAACACCCCCAGAAACAGCATGGCAAACACCGGTGCGGTGATGTTCAGGGTTTCGAGGAAAATTGCCAGCATGCCGGGGACCTTGAGAAGGGTGTCGTTAGGTGGCTAATGATAAGCCACTCACGGCACTGGCGTCTGGTGAACTGATCGTTCCCACGCTCTGCGTGAGAATACAGCCAAGGACACTCCGCGTCCCAAGATCCGAACGCGGAACGTCCGCAGAGGCATTCCCCCGCGGAGCGTGGGAACGATCAACGACAACGCTAGGTCAGGTAATCGGCGCCGGGTTGAACAAGGTGATGTCGTTGTGCAACTTGTGCCGCTCGGCCCAGGTCTGCTTCTTGCCGCTGGCCACGTCCAGGTAGTAGTGGAACAGCTCCCAACCCAGTTCCTCGATGGTCGCGCGTCCAGTGGCGATGCGACCGGCATCGATGTCGATCAGGTCCGGCCAGCGCTGGGCCAGTTCGGTGCGGGTCGAGACTTTCACTACCGGGGCCATCGCCAAGCCGTACGGCGTGCCTCGGCCGGTGGTGAACACGTGCAGGTTCATCCCCGCCGCCAGTTGCAACGTGCCGCAGACAAAATCGCTGGCCGGTGTGGCGCAGAAGATCAGGCCCTTTTGCTTGAAGCGTTCGCCCGGGCCGAGCACACCGTTGATCGCGCTGCTGCCAGACTTGACGATCGAGCCCAGGGATTTTTCGACGATGTTCGACAGCCCGCCCTTCTTGTTGCCTGGCGTGGTGTTGGCACTGCGATCGGCTTCGCCCTTGGCCAGGTAGCGGTCGTACCAGTCCATTTCCCGCACCAGCTCCTGGGCGACTTCCTGGGTTTGCGCCCGGGAGGTCAGCAGGTAGATCGCATCGCGCACTTCGGTGACTTCGGAAAACATCACCGTCGCCCCCGCCCGCAGCAGCAGGTCCGAGGCGTAGCCGAGCGCCGGGTTGGCGGTGATGCCGGAAAACGCATCGCTGCCACCGCACTGCATGCCCAGGATCAGCTCCGACGCCGGCACGGTTTCGCGGCGGCGCTGGTCGAGTTTCTTCAAGCGGGTTTCGGCCAGCTCCATGATCTGCTCGATCATTTCGGTGAAACCGTGACTGGAATCTTGCAAGCGATACAACCACGGCTCGCTGAGATCCACTGAACTGTCGTTTTCGTGCATCACCTGCCCGGCCTGCAATTTCTCGCAGCCCAGGCTGATCACCAGTGCCTCGCCGCCCAGGTTCGGGTTGCGTGCCAGGTTGCGCACGGTGCGGATCGGGATGTACGCATCGGTGGCGGTGATCGCCACGCCGCAACCGTAGCTGTGGGTCAGCGCCACCACGTCATCGACGTTCGGGTACTTGGGCAGCAGCTCATCCTTGATGCGCTTGACCGCGTGGTCCAGCACCCCGGTCACGCACTGCACCGTGGTGGTGATGCCCAGGATGTTGCGCGTGCCGACGGTGCCGTCGGCGTTGCGATAACCCTCGAAGGTGTAGCCCTCCAGCGGCGCATCGGCCACCGGCACATCGGTGGACAGCGGCAGGCTGTCCAGCGGCGGCGCGGTGGGCATGCGCAACTGGTCTTCCTTGACCCAGCTGCCACGGGGAATCGGTTGCAACGCGTAGCCAATGACCTGGCCGTAGCGAATCACCTCGCCACCCTGGGGAATATCTTCCAGGGTGACCTTGTGGCTCTGGGGGACAAAGTCCACGGTAACCAGGCCGTCCGGGAACTCGGTCCCGGCCGGTACGCCTTGGTCATTGACGACGATCACCACATTGTCCCGCTCGTGCAGGCGGATGTAACGCGGCGAATCGGCATGTTCAATCAGTTGCATTGATGCCGCTCCTTCAGGATTTAGCTTCAGACAGGCTGGAGATGCCGGCATCCTTGGCCGTTGGTTCCTTGAGCACCACACGCTTGATCGGCCCAACGATGACCAGGTAGCTGAACACCGCCATCAGCGCGTTGCAACCGACGAACACCAATGCCCATTTGAACGAACCGGTGGAGCTGATGATGTAGCCGATGACGATTGGCGTGGTGATCGACGCCAGGTTGCCGAAGGTGTTGAACAGGCCACCGCTCAGACCGGCGATCTGTTTTGGCGAGGTGTCGGACACCACGGCCCAGCCCAGCGCGCCCACGCCTTTACCGAAGAAGGCCAGGGCCATGAAGCCCACCACCATCCATTCGATGTCCACGTAGTTGCAGGCCACGATGCTGCTGGAAACCAGCAGGCCGGCGATGATCGGCGTCTTGCGGGCGAAGGTCAGCGAGTGGCCCTTGCGCAGCAGGTAATCGGAAATCACCCCGCCAAGGACACCGCCGATGAAACCGCAGATCGCCGGCAAGGACGCGATGAAACCGGCCTTGAGGATGGTCATGCCGCGTTCCTGCACCAGGTACACCGGGAACCAGGTCAGGAAGAAGTACGTGATGCCGTTGATGCAGTATTGGCCCAGGTACACGCCGAGCATCATGCGGTTGGTCAGCAGTTGACGGATGTAATCCCACTTCGGACCGTCGGCTTTCTTTTCCTTGCCCTTGTCCTGGTCCATGTCGACCATCGCGCCGTTGGCGGCGATGTGATTGAACTCGGCTTCGTTGATCATCGGGTGCTGGCGCGGGCTGTAGATCACTTTCAGCCAGATCAGCGAGAACACGATACCGATCACGCCCATCACGATGAACACGTGCTGCCAGCCGAAACGGTAGACGATCCAGCCCATCAGCGGTGCGAACAACACGGTGGCGAAATACTGCGCCGAGTTGAAAATCGCCGAGGCGGTGCCGCGTTCTGCGGTGGGGAACCAGGCGGCGACGATCCGTGCGTTGCCCGGGAAGGACGGCGCTTCGGCCAACCCCACCAGGAAGCGCAACATGAACAGCGCAACCACGGCCGTGGACATGCCGAATTCACCGACATAGCCTTGCAGCACGGTGAACAACGACCAGGTGAAAATGCTCAAGGCATAGATTTTTTTCGAGCCGAAACGGTCGAGCAGCCAGCCGCCAGGAATCTGCCCAGCCACGTAGGCCCAGCCGAAAGCGGAGAAGATATAACCGAGGGTAACGGCATCGATGCCGAGGTCTTTTTGCAGGCTGGAGCCTGCGATCGCGATGGTGGCACGGTCGGCATAGTTGATCGTCGTCACCAAAAACAGCATGAGCAGGATCAAATAGCGGACGTGCGTCGGCTTGGTCGCTTGCATGTAGAGGTACTCCCACTATTTATTTTTATGCGGGTTAGCAGATTGTGACGCCAGGGCGGGATCATCCGCCCTGGCGGTGTCGCACTTACGATCCGATGTAAGAAGTTTTAACCACGGTGTAGAACTCTTGCGCGTAGCGGCCTTGCTCACGCGAACCATAGGACGAACCTTTGCGACCGCCGAACGGCACGTGGTAATCCACGCCGGCGGTCGGCAGGTTGACCATCACCATGCCCGCCTGGGAATGGCGCTTGAAGTGGTTGGCATACTTCAGCGAGGTGGTAGCGATACCGGCGGACAGACCGAACTCGGTGTCGTTGGCCATTGCCAGCGCCGCCTCGTAGTCGGCCACGCGCACGACGTTGGCCACAGGGCCGAAGATCTCTTCGCGGCTGATGCGCATCGAGGCTTCGCTGTCGGCGAACAGGGTCGGCGCCAGGAAGTAACCTTCGGTGTCGCAGGTCACCAAGCCACCACCGCTCACCAGCCGCGCACCTTCGCTCTGGCCAATGTCGATGTACTTCAAGTCCTGGCTGAGCTGGGCTTCGGAAACCACCGGGCCGATGTCAGTGCCGGCCTTCAACGCATGACCGACCTTGATCGACTGCATGCGCTCGGCCATCGCCGCGACGAACTTGTCGTGAATGCCAGCGGTGACGATCAGGCGACTGGAGGCCGTGCAACGTTGACCGGTGGAGTAGAACGCGCTCTGCACCGCCAGTTCGACGGCTTGCTTGAGGTCGGCGTCGTCGAGGATGATCTGCGGGTTCTTGCCGCCCATCTCCAACTGAACCTTGGCTTGTCGCGACACGCAGTTGACCGCGATCTGCCGGCCCACGCCCACGGAACCGGTGAAGCTGATGCCGTCGACTTTCGGGCTGTTGACCAGAATGTCGCCGACCACACGGCCGCTGCCCATCACCAGGTTGAACGCACCGGCCGGGAAACCGGCGCGGGAAATGATTTCCGCCAGGGCCCAGGCACAGCCCGGCACCAATTCGGCGGGTTTGATCACCACGCAGTTGCCGTAGGCCAGGGCCGGGGCGATTTTCCACGCGGGAATGGCAATCGGGAAGTTCCAGGGGGTGATCAGGCCGACCACACCCAGGGCTTCGCGGGTGACTTCGACGTTGACGCCCGGACGCACCGACGGCACGTAATCGCCGGACAGGCGCAGGCATTCACCGGCGAAGAATTTGAAAATGTTACCGGCGCGGGTCACTTCGCCGATGGCTTCGGGCAGGGTCTTGCCCTCTTCCCGGGCCAGCAATTGGCCGAGTTCTTCACGGCGGGCGAGGATCTCGCTACCGACTTTGTCCAGCGCATCGTGACGGGCCTGGATGCCTGAGGTCGACCAGGCCGGAAACGCGGCGCGGGCGGCTTCGATGGCGGCATTGACTTGCGCTGCGTCAGCCTTGGCGTATTCACCGATGACATCGGACAGGTCAGACGGGTTGATGTTGGTGCAATAGTCAGCACCGGCCACCCACTGACCGTTGATGTAGTTATCGAAACGCTTTGAATCTGCCACGGATGCTCCTCCTAACAAAAAGCCTGTCTAGTCCCAAGATCATTCCCACGCGCTGCGCGGGGACGCCTCAACGGACGCTCCGCGTTCGGCTTAAGGGACGCAGAGCGTCCCTGGCTGCATTCCCACGCAGAGCGTGGGAACGATCAAGCCTTACGCAAAAGCCGCTGATCGCTCAGCGGCCTTCTCGGGTCTGTTATTGCTTGCCTTGCTTGTCGATCAGCGCGGCCAGGGCTTCGTATTCTTCTGGCAGCAGATCGGTCAGCGGCGTGCGCACAGGACCTGCGTCGTAGCCGACGATTTTCGCGCCGGCCTTGACGATGCTCACCGCGTAACCGGCCTTGCGGTTGCGGATGTCCAGGTAAGGCAGGAAGAAGTCGTCGATGATTTTGCCGACGGTCTCGTGATCGTCGCGGGCAATGGCGTGGTAGAAGTCCATCGCGGTTTTCGGAATGAAGTTGAACACCGCCGAGGAGTAGACCGGCACGCCCAGGGCCTTGTAGGCCGCGGCATAGACTTCAGCGGTCGGCAGGCCGCCCAGGTAGCTGAAACGATCGCCGAGGCGACGACGGATCGACACCATCAGCTCGATATCACCCAGGCCATCCTTGTAGCCGATCAGGTTCGGGCAGCGCTCGGCCAGGCGTTCCAGCTGAGTGGCGTTCAGGCGGCAAACGTTGCGGTTGTACACCACCACGCCGATTTTCACCGATTTGCACACGGCTTCAACGTGGGCGGCGACGCCGTCTTGGCTGGCTTCGGTCAGGTAGTGCGGCAGCAGCAACAGGCCCTTGGCGCCCAGGCGCTCGGCTTCTTGAGCGTATTCGATGGCCTGGCGAGTGGCACCGCCAACACCGGCAAGAATTGGCACGCTGGTGGCGCAGGTATCGACGGCGGTCTTGATGACTTGCGAATACTCGCTGGCGGCCAGGGAGAAGAATTCACCGGTGCCGCCTGCTGCGAACAGCGCAGAAGCGCCGTACGGGGCCAGCCACTCGAGACGCTTGATGTAGCTGGCGCGATTGAAATCGCCTTGGGCAGTGAAATCGGTGACCGGGAACGACAGCAGGCCAGACGAGAGGATGGACTTCAGTTCTTGTGGATTCATTATTCGAACACCCTGGGACGCAAAATGTGTATGAAATGGTTAAGCTTCGGCCAGAAGTTGTAGGTCATCGTACAACTTAAAATACACACGTCAACTGCATTTCGTCTTTTGTCAGGTGTGAGAGCACAGGGAGCGCTCGCAAAGCCTTGTAAATCGGGCCGTCTGGCGGAATTGGAAAGCAATGAAACTTGCGGGCGAGTGCCCAGGACCGCTCATCGCGACTGTCAACTCTGTCAGTAGGCGACGTTACGGGACGGAGGCATAACGGCAGTGTGGCCGTGCAACGCCCGGCCGTGGTCCTTTTCCGAAACCTTTAAAGTGAGTCGCCCGTACGCGACGATCAGGGCCGCCTCACAAGGAGTGACATCATGGCGAAGACGTATGCGAAACCGACGCTCAGGGATTTTCCAGCCACAGGGGAAGTCACGGTCAGCTTGTCAAAGACAAAGACGTTAACCGTGAAAATTCCGGATGCAGATTTCGACCGCTACTCGAACGCCCAACTGACTCTGGGCGTCGGCTCGACACATCCAACTTCGGTAGGCGCGTTTACATCTCTGACCGACGGCGAGGAAGGTACGCCACGCAAGGGGGTGACAGTGACGCTAACCCATGCCGACTTGACAGCTTACGTCGGCCAATTGGTTGAGCTTCGTTACGTGGTGAGTTACGAGAGCTGGGATCCCGATACATCCGAGCCGCAAATGTTGCGGATCAGTGCGTAGGATTGGCGCCTACGATTTGTCAGACAGGCAAACAGATCGAAAACCGGACACCGCTCTCTTTGCCGAGGGGATGCTTTTTGTGGCGAGGGAGCTTGCTCCCGCTGGGGCGCGCAGCGGCCCTAGAGCCCGGCGACACGGTGGATCAGGTTGATTGAGTGAGCTTGAGAGGGGCTGCTGCGCAGCCCAGCGGGAGCAAGCTCCCTCGCCACAAAAGCTCAAAAGCTCAAAAGCTCAAAAGCTCAAAAGCTCAAAAGCTCAAAAGCATCCCGCTCGACCAACCGATTTGCTCTTGAAACTGACACTGATTCGAGGCATTCCCTTAACCCGCGCCGTGCCCAATTCCCCGTGGCGAGGGAGCTTGCTCCCGCTGGGGCGCGCAGCGGCCCTAGAACCCGGCAACGCGGTGGATCAGGTTGATTGAGTGAGCTTGAGAGGGGCTGCTGCGCAGCCCAGCGGGAGCAAGCTCCCTCGCCACAAAAGCATCCTGTCACCAGCGTCTTCAGCCCTGCGCCTGCGCCTCTTCATGGGCCTGGCGCAGCCTTTCACGGCTGTTGGTCAGGTGCAAACGCATGGCCGCACGCGCCGCCTCGGAGTCCTGGCGGGCGATGGCGTCGTAGATCTCCTCGTGCTCACGGCTCAGGCGGTTCATGTAGCGCTGCTGGTCATCGTGGGCCAGGCGCGCCGAGTTCACCCGGGTACGCGGAATGATGCTGGTGCCCAGGTGGGTCATGATGTCGGTGAAGTAGCGGTTGCCGGTGGACAGAGCGATTTCCAGGTGGAAGGCGAAGTCCGAGGCCACCGCATCGCTGGCGTGGGCGGCGCTTTCGTTCAAGGCGTCGAGGGCGGCGCGCATGGCGGCCAGTTGCTCGTCGCTGCGTCGCTGCGCCGCCAACCCGGCGGATTCCACTTCCAGGCTGATGCGCAACTCCAGGATCGCCAGCACGTCACGCAAGGTGACCACGGTGGCCGGGTCGATGCGAAAACCGCTCGGACTCGGCGTGTCCAGCACGAAAGTGCCGATGCCATGGCGGGTTTCCACCTGGCCGGCCGCCTGCAAGCGGGAAATCGCCTCGCGCACCACGGTTCGGCTGACGCCATGGGCTTCCATGATCGCCGACTCGGTGGGCAATTTATCGCCGCGCTTGAGCAGGCCGTCGCGAATCTGCTCGGTCAACACCGTCACCAGCTCCTGCGCCAGGCTGCGGCGCTTGCGGGGAAAGCGTGGTACTTCGATCGGGTTTTCCATGGGGCTGTGTCTCGGTAAACGGCTGAATGGCAACATCATAGCGCAACGTGGTTGTACGATCACCGTCCCACCGGACAGCCCTCGTTGAGGGTGACCGTTGTGGCGAGGGGATTTATCCCCGTTGGGCGCAACGCGCCCCATCAAATCACAGGCCCCAATCCAGACCAATCAAGGGGCTGCTACGCAGCCCAGCGGGGATAAATCCCCTCGCCACAACAATGTTCGGCGATGGTCATCAAGCGGTCACAGTACGCTCCACCAGTTGGCCATTTTCGATACGCACATGTCGCGGATGGAAACGTTTCAAACTGCTTCGGTGGCCAACGCTGACGATGCTCAGGCCCGGCAACTGGTCGATCAGCGCCTGGTACAGCGTGGCTTCGTCTTCTTCATCCATCGCCGACGTGGCTTCGTCCATGTACAACCATTGCGGTGCATAAAGCAATGCACGGGCAAAGGCCAGGCGTTGTTGCTCGCCGGGCGAGAGCATGCGCTGCCAGTGGTTGCTTTCATCCAGCCGCGCAATCAGGTGCGGCAGGCGGCAGGTTTCCAGCACCTGGACATAACGTTCGTTGGGGTAGATATCGCCGGCCTGTGGATAACTCAATACCTCACGCAGGCTGCCAATCGGTAGATAAGGCTTCTGCGGCAGGAACAGGTAACGCGCGGCCGGAAGCCGGATCGTCCCGTGCCCCGCCGGCCACAAATGCCCCATCGCCCGCAGCAGGGTCGATTTACCGCTGCCCGAACGGCCACTGAGCATCACCCGCTCGCCCGGTTCCACGGTCATGTCGGCGTTATCGAGCAGATGGCGACCATCGGCCAAGTCCAACCCCAAGTGCTGAACCTTCAACCCATCGCCCTGGTTTTGTACGTCAATGGCCGGCACGCGGTCTTCGTTGTCGCTCATGGCCTGGCGGAAACTCAGCAGACGATCGCAGGTGGCGCGCCACGCGGCGAGGTCGGCGTAGGCGCTGATGAACCAGCTGAAGTTCTCCTGCACATTGCCGAACGCCGAGTTGATCTGCATGAGCTCGCCCAATTGGATCTTGCCGGCGAAATAACGCGGCGCGGCGACGATGAACGGGAAGATGATCGCGATCTGGCCGTAGCCGGAGGTGAAGAACGTCAAGCGCTTGGACACCCGCATGATGTCCCAGAAGTTGTGCCAGACCAGGCCGAAACGCCCGCTCAGGCGACGGTTCTCGTTCGGTTCGCCGTTGTACAACGCAATGCTCTCGGCGTTCTCTCGCACCCGCACCATGGAGAAACGCAGGTCGGCTTCGAAACGTTGCTGGTTGTTGTTCAGACCGATCAGGCGTCGGCCGATCAGGTGCGTCAACCAACTGCCCACCGCCGCATACACCAGGGCACACCAGAACATGTAACCCGGGATGGTGTAGCCGAGCACCTCGATACTGCCCGACACGCCCCACAAAATGATCGAGAACGACACCAGGCTGACCACGGTGCGCAGCAATCCCAAGCCCAGGCTCAGGGTGTTGGTGGTGAAACTGTTGAGGTCTTCGGAAATCCGCTGGTCCGGGTTATCGGTGTAGCCGCCCTGCTCCAGCCGGTAATAGTTCTTGTCACTGAGCCAACGGGCGAAATGCTGCTCGGTGAGCCAGGCCCGCCAGCGGATAGTGAGCATCTGCGTGAGGTACAAGCGATAAACGGCGCCCAGGATCGCCACCGCCGCGATACCACAGAAGTACAGGATCAACTGCCAGAACGCCGCGCTGTTCTTCTCCTGCAGGGCGTTGTAGAAATCCTTGTACCAACTGTTGACCCACACCGAGATCGCCACGCTGAACAGCGAGAGTGCGATGACGGCAATTAACAGCGTCCAGGCCTTGCCCTTCTCCTCACTGCGCCAGTACGGCGTGGTCATTTGCCAGACACGGCGGAAAAACTGGCCGCGCACCGCGTCATTGACCGCGGAATATTCAGCGTTCTGATTCATGGTTAAGGCTCAATAGGGAAAAGAACTAGTGTCATGTTTCGCAAATACGTTTCTTTTTGACGAGTGGCTGTTGTCGTCAGGCAAGGCGCCGCGACGAGTCATAGCCCGCTATGGCGAGGAGCGGCAACGCAGCATGACGGCAACAGACGCCGTCAAAAAGGAACAGTATTTGTGATACATGACGCTGGGGCCGATCATAAAGCAACGGCCCGATGTGTCGCGAGGGTGGACAGCATTCGTTCAGCGCAGGTTCAGCGACGCACGGGTCGCTTTTGCAATTTGCGCTGCAAGGTCCGCCGGTGCATGCCCAGGGCTCGGGCCGTCGCAGAGATATTGCCTTCGTGCTCGGTCAGCACCCGCTGGATGTGCTCCCACTGCAGGCGATCCACCGACATGGGGTTTTCCGGCACCAGGGTGTCGAGGTCGGCGTGCTCGGACAACAGCGCCGCCAGTACATCATCGGCGTCCGCCGGTTTGCACAGGTAATTGCAGGCACCGCGCTTGATGGCCTCGACCGCGGTGGCGATGCTCGAATAACCGGTGAGGATCACCACGCGCATCTCCGGGTCCAGCTCCAGCAGCTTGGGCAGCAGTACCAGGCCGGAATCGCCGTCCATCTTCAGGTCCAGGGCGGCGTAGTCCGGCAGGTCGGCCTGGGCGATGGTCAGGCCTTCTTCGGCAGAACCTGCGGTGCTGACGCGAAAACCGCGGCGGGACATGGCCCGGGCCATGACGCGGGTGAACGTGGCGTCGTCATCCACCAGCAACAGGTGCGGCAGTTCTTCGCCGTCGACTTGGATCTCGTCACTCATATTCGTCTCCTCGGTCGGCATGGGGCAGGCGCAGCTCGGTGAGCGTGCCGCCTTCCTCATGGGGGTAGAGTTTCACCGAGCCGCCGGCGCGTGTCACGCTGGCTTTGCTCAAAAACAGGCCCAGGCCGAAACCTTTGCCCTTGGTGGTATAGAACGGCTTGCCGATCTGCTCGGCAATCGCCAGCGGCACACCGGCGCCGTGGTCGCGAATACTGATGGTCAGCTCATAGGCATTCCAATCCAACGCCACTTCCAGCCCTTCGGGGCAAGCGTCGGCGGCGTTGTTCAGCAGGTTCAGCAGCGCCTGGGTCAGGTCCGGCGGCGGCGCCATGCGCGGTACCACGCCCTTGCCCAGGCATTGGAAGCGATAACTGGCTTCCGGGCGCATCAGGTGCCAGCGGTTCAGGGCATCGTCGAGCCAGAAGGTGACTGCTTGCATGTCGATGTCCAGCCGGCGGTTAGCCTCGGCCGCGCGTACCAAGTATTGCAGCGTTTCCTTGCAGAGCTTGACCTGATCCTGCAACACGCTGAGATCTTCCTGCAATGCTGGATCATGATGATCCTGGCGCATCTCCTTGAGCAGCACGCTCATGGTCGCCAGCGGCGTGCCCAATTCATGGGCGGCACCGGCGGCCTGGGTCGCCACGGCCAGCAATTGCTCGTCCCGCAGGCCCTCTTCACGGCGAATGGCCCGCAGTTCTTCCTGGCGGCGCAGCTCCTCGGCCATGCGCGCGGCAAAAAACGTAATGACTGCCGCGGCCAGGGCGAAACTCAGCCACATGCCGTAGATCTGCAGGTTTTCCCGAGCGATGGGAAAGGTTTCCAGCGGGTAGAAACGCGCCAGCAGCAAGGTGTACAGCGCCAGGGCGATGCCGGAAAGAATCAGCGAAAACCGCCACGGCAACGTCACCGCGGCGATGGTCAGCGGCACCAGGTAATAAGAGACGAAGGGGTTGGTGGAGCCGCCGGAGAAATACAGCAGCGCGCTGTGGATAAACAGGTCACAGGCCAGTTGCACGGCGTATTCAAGCTCGGTCACTGGCCACGAGGTGCGCAGGCGGACGGCCGTCAGCGCGCAGAGCACACTGGAACAGACCAGGGTGATCGCCAGTTGCAGCCAGGGCAGCGGCAGCAGGTCGAACCAATAGGCGAGCCCCACCGAGCCGGCCTGGGCCGCCAGGACCAGAATGCGGATGAATGTCAGGCGCCAGAGGTTCTGGCGAGAGGCGGATGTCATTTGCAAAGGGGCGAGCATGAGCTCTCCTGATGAGCGCTCCAGGCGAATCGCACGGAGTATAACCAAGGCGCGGCTTGCAGCGGCAGCTATGCGGCAAAGCGCCACAGTTCCAAATGTCACCTTTCCCCCTGTGGCGAGGGAGCTTGCTCCCGCTGGGCCGCGAAGCGGCCCCAACAGCAGCGACTCAATCTGTCTGACACACCGAGGTGTCAGGTTTGGGTCTGCTGCGCAGCCCAGCGGGAGCAAGCTCCCTCGCCACAGGGGATCTTCATTGGCTTCAGGTATCTGTATAGAAGTTGTAACTGTGCGAACCCACCCATAAAAGCTAGAGTCTTATCCTTCACGCAGGCCCGGACATCACCCCTGCGCCTCATCCCAAGGAGCTTTCATGCACACGTTCAGTCGCCCCGCTGCCCTGCTTGCCCTCAGCCTCGGCACCCTCGCCAGCCTGCCGGCCCTGGCCGCCGATGAGCTGCACTACAACCAGATTTCCCTGCGCGCCGAAGTCAGCCAGGAAGTGGCCCGCGACCTGATGATCGTGACCCTCTACACCGAAGAACAGAACACCGACCCGGCCAAACTCGCCGCTGCTGTCAGCACCACGGTGAACAAAGCCATAGGCCAGGCCAAAGAGATCAAGGACATCACCCTGCGCCAGGGCAGCCGTAACAGCTACCCGATCTACGATAACAAGGGCCAGAAAATCACCGGCTGGCGTGAACGCGCCGAACTGCGTCTGGAAAGCGCCGACTTCGCTGCCCTGTCCAAACTCACCGGCGAGTTGCTCACCGATATGAAAATGGCCGGCATGGACTTCGCCATCTCCACCGCCACCCGCCAGGGCAGCGAAGATGCCTTGCTCAAGGATGCGGTCAACGCCTTCAAGGCCCGCGCCCAACTGGCCACCGAGGCCCTGGGCGGCAAGGGTTACAAAATCGTCAACCTGAACCTCAATACCAACGGTTATCCACAACCGTTCATGCGCGCGCCAACGATGATGATGAAAAGCGGTTCCATGGATGCTGAATCCGTGACGCCTGACGTGGAAGCGGGTACCAGCAAGGTGACGATGACGGCGGATGGGGTGGTTGAGGTGTCGCTGTAGTTATGATGGGCAGCGGCTCAGCCAGTTCTCTGCTGGCTGAACGCTAACCTCCAGCATCGGCGCTCCCCGTGGCGAGGGAGCTTGCTCCCGCTGGGCTGCGCAGCAGACCTAAACCCTGGCACCGCGGGGTGTCAGATAAATGCAGTCGCTGCTTTTGGGGCCGCTTCGCAGCCCAGCGGGAGCAAGCTCCCTCGCCACAGGACGGTGCCCGACCTTAGGTGGGCGGGCAGGCCGAACTGGCCGGTGCCTCGACCTGATCCAACGCCTTGTCCACCAGCAACTGGCACAGCTCCACCAACTGATGAATCCCCAACGCCACGCTCCGGCGCGTGCCCTCCACTTCGAAAGCCAGGTCCTCGGCCATGGCTTTTATCGAGGCCAGGGTTTCGGAAGTGCTGGTGAGCAGCGTATCGGTGTCGGCTTTGGCGGTGACTGAAAACAGGCTATCGATGCGCTGATCGGTGCTTGGCTCTGGTTTTTTTGGATTCAGGTAATGATCAAGGGCGCGTTCGGCGGCGGCGCGGTCTTTGAGTAGGTCTTCGATGGCGTCGAAGCCGGAAAGGGGATTGGTTTTGTTGAAGGGTGGATCGGGGACTGACTTATCCATTGATTTGTACCTATTTAGTGATGAGAACCATCACTTGCCGTTTCTCACTCGGCAAAGTGGTGGCAGCTGTGTGCAGGGGTGAGAAATCCGAGAAATAGGTACTCGGCCAGACCGAGGCCTGCCCGCACACAGCCGCCATAATGCATCTACTACAGGCAGCGGATAAGCTGGCGGCAATTATGCAGGTACAGAGGCTGGATGCCTATTATTCGGGTTTCTCACGCCCGGTCGCTGAATGGCAGCGACAGGAAAAAGAGTAGAGAGCCCACTTCCGAGGGACAACCTTAAAAGCTTGTCGGATGTTTCGTTCTGGAGAGCGGATCCTTCCGACGCACCTGAATGATTTATGCAGCCTTCCGCCCCGCCGCAAACCCCGTGGCGAGGGAGCTTGCTCCCGCTGGGCTGCGCAGCAGACCCAACCCCGGCGCCGCGTTGTGTCAGATGAATGGAGTCGTCGCCTTTAGGGCCGCTTCGCGCCCCAGCGGGAGCAAGCTCCCTCGCCACGGGGTTGGTGTTCGGCTGAGCAGAGGCGTATTGCCTCAACCTCCGCAGGGTTCTTTCTCAGAAACGGATTCGCAGAATAGTTTTTGACATTTCCAAAAACAGCGCGAGAAAGCTGTCCACGTTTTATGGAATGTGGACAGCGACAAATTCGACCACCTTGAAAAGTCAAAATATTTTCCTTAGGTATGAAATGCTCAGATTTCACACTTGGGCTTTCAAGCCGCCTTCGCGGGCGAGCCCGCTCCCACAAATTGGATCGGAGTACGACCGTGGGAACCAGGCCGGCTATCAGGCCGCCTCGCGGTGGACGTTGATCTCGGCGCCCCGTCAACCATGTGTCCGGTCCGTACACGCTTTTCGAAAGTGACCCGCCGTCAGGGCGGAACCCTAAGTAGCCGTTACCGCAGGAATGGATATGTACCTGGTCAACAAAATCCAGGCCGGCTGTCAGGCCGCCTCGTCGAAAAGCGCTATACCCAAACCCAACAGCTCCCCTCACTTTTCGATATTTCCAACACCCCCACCCGCAACGCTACTCTCCTGAAAACCGTCACCACCCCCAAGGGATTTCATGGACAGAACCACCTTCAAGCCCCTCCTGCTCACCCTAGCCCTGATCAGCAGCGCCCCAATGGCCCAAGCCGCCACCACCCTGGTCTACTGCTCCGAAGCCAGCCCCGCCGGGTTCGACCCCAGCCAATACACCAGCGGCACCGACTTCGATGCCTCGGCCGAAACCGTCTTCAACCGCCTCACCCAATTCAAGCGCGGCGGCACCGAGGTCGAACCCGGGTTGGCCACCCGCTGGGACGTATCCGCCGATGGCCTGGTCTACACCTTCCACCTGCGCGAAGGCGTAAAATTCCACACCACCGACTACTTCAGCCCCAGCCGCGACTTCAACGCCGACGACGTGCTGTTCACCTTCCAGCGCCTGCTCGACCCACAGCACCCGTTCCGCCAGGCCTACCCCACCGAGTCGCCGTACTTCACCGACATGGGCCTGAACACCACGATCAAAAGCGTCGAGAAAGTCGACGAGCACACCGTGCGCTTCAACCTGAACAACGTCGACGCGGCCTTCGTGCAGAACCTGGCGATGAGTTTTGCCTCCGTGCAGTCCGCCGAATACGCGGCGCAGTTGTTGAAGGAAGGCAAGGCCGGCGACCTCAACCAGAAACCCATCGGCACCGGGCCGTTCGTGTTCAAGCGCTACCAGAAGGACTCGCAGATCCGCTACGCCGGCAACACGGCGTACTGGAAACCCGAGGACGTGAAACTCGACAACCTGATTTTCTCCATCACCCCGGACGCCGCCGTGCGCCTGCAAAAGCTCAAGCGCGGCGAATGCCAGGTCAGTGGTTACCCGCGCCCGGCCGACATCGAAGTGATGGAGCAAGACCCGAACCTGCAGGTGCTCAAGCAACCGGGGTTCAACCTGGGTTTCCTGGCCTACAACGTCACGCACCCGCCCCTGGATCAGCTCAAGGTCCGCCAGGCGCTGGACATGGCCATCGACAAGCCGGCGATCATCAAGGCCGTTTACCAAAGTGCCGGGCAACTGGCGCAAAACGCCTTGCCACCGGCCCAGTGGTCGTTCGATCCCAATATCAAGGACGCGCCCCATGACGTGACCAAGGCCAAGGCGCTACTCAAGGAGGCCGGAGTTGCGCCCGGTACAACCATCGATTTATGGGCGATGACGGTGCAGCGCGCCTCCAACCCCAATGCGCGAATGTCTGCGCAGATGATCCAGCAGGACTGGGCCAAGATCGGCATCAAAGCCAACATCGTCAGCTATGAATGGGGCGAGTACATCAAGCGCGCAAAAAATGGCGAACATGACGCAATGATTTACGGCTGGACCGGCGACAACGGCGACCCGGACAACTGGCTGGGTGTGCTGTACAGCTGCGCGGCGGTCAAGGGCAGTAACTACGCCAAGTGGTGCGACCCGGCGTATGACCAACTGATCCAGCAGGCCAAAGTCTCGACCGACCGCCAGCAACGGATCGATTTATACCGGCAAGCGCAGAAAATCCTCAAGCAACAGGTGCCGATCACGCCCATCGCTAACTCCACGGTCTTCCAGCCAGTAAACAGGAAAGTGGTGGATTTCAAACTCAGCCCATTCGGCCTGACACCCTTCTACGGCGTGGGTTTGACGAAGTAGCACCCGAGCCAAACCGGTGCGCCGCGGCTGCGCGACGCACCGACAAAGGGCGATTTTGGCGCCAAAAAAACACCCGCAAACGGTCAACTGCGTCAGAAGTTACACGAATGCGACATTAAGGTACGTTCGTGCCACTGTTTCAGACTTGCAACCGCTCTGGATCTTGCATTGGGTATGGGGCCTGCATAAGTATCCGCAGGACGACTCACGAGGTCGCCCTCAAATCCAAAAATGACAACAAATCATGAGGCCAACATGCTTAAACAAGCGGTCATTCCGTTTTTAGTCGGCGCGAGCTTATTAGCCAGCGCACCTTTCGCCCAAGCCGCGACTAACCTGGTGTTCTGCTCCGAAGGGAGCCCGGCCGGTTTTGACCCGGGTCAGTACACCACCGGAACCGACTTCGACGCCTCCGCAGAGACCATGTTCAACCGCCTGACCCAGTTCGAACGCGGCGGCACCGCTGTGATTCCTGGCCTGGCAACCAAGTGGGATATTTCCGACGACGGCCTAACCTACACCTTCCACCTGCGTGAAGGCGTCAAGTTCCACACCACCCCGTACTTCAAGCCGACCCGCGAATTCAACGCCGACGACGTGCTGTTCACCTTCAATCGCATGATCAGCAAGGATGACCCGTTCCGTAAGGCATACCCGACCGAATTCCCGTATTTCACCGACATGGGGATGGACACCAACATCACCCAGATCGATAAAGTCGACGACCACACCGTCAAGTTCACCCTCAAGGATGTCGACGCCGCGTTCATCCAGAACATGGCCATGAGCTTCGCCTCGATCCAGTCCGCCGAATACGCCGCCCAGCTGCTCAAGGAAGGCAAGGCCCCCGACATCAACCAGAAGCCGGTCGGCACTGGCCCGTTCGTGTTCAAGAGCTACCAGAAAGACTCCAACATCCGCTACACCGGGAACAAGGACTACTGGAAGCCTGACGACGTGAAGATCGACAACCTGATCTTCGCCATCACCACCGACCCGTCGGTGCGCATGCAGAAGCTGAAGAAGAACGAGTGTCAGATCACCCTCTTCCCACGTCCGGCCGACCTCAAGGCCCTGAAAGAAGACAAGACACTGAAGATGCCTGACCAGGCTGGCTTCAACCTGGGCTACATCGCCTACAACGTGATGGACAAGATCAAGGGCAGCAACGAGCCGAACGTCCTGGCCAACCTGAAGGTCCGTCAGGCACTGGACATGGCGGTCAACAAGCCGCAGATCATCGACTCTGTCTACCAGGGCGCCGGCCAGCTGGCGGTCAACGCCATGCCGCCGACCCAATGGTCCTACGACACCACCATCAAGGACGCCAAGTACGACCCTGAGAAAGCCAAGGAGCTGCTCAAGGAGGCCGGCGTCAAGGAAGGCACCAACATCACCCTGTGGGCGATGCCGGTCCAGCGTCCGTACAACCCGAACGCCAAGCTGATGGCCGAGATGCTGCAGTCCGACTGGAAGAAAATCGGCCTGAACGTCAACATCGTCAGCTACGAATGGGGCGAGTACATCAAGCGCTCCAAAGGCGGTGAGAACCAGGCGATGATCATCGGCTGGAGCGGTGACAACGGTGACCCGGACAACTGGCTCAACGTGCTGTTCGGCTGCGACTCGCTGGCCGGCAACAACTTCTCCAAATGGTGCGACAAGAAATTCGACGGTCTGGTCAAGGAAGCCAAGCGCACCACCGACCAGGCCAAGCGCACCGAACTGTACAAACAGGCACAACACGTCCTCAAGGATGCCGTGCCCATGACACCTATCGCTCACTCGACGGTGTATCAACCCATGCGCGCCAACGTGCAGGACTTCAAGATCAGCCCATTTGGCTTGAACTCCTTCTACGGCGTCAGCGTCAGCAAATAAGGTGACCCGTGGCGAGGGAGCTTGCTCCCGCTGGGCTGCGTAGCAGCCCCTTTTGCAAGCGCGATGGCAATGTACCCACAACGCCATCGCGAGCAGGACTCGCTCCCACGGCATGCCGTTGCTTTAAGCCAAGACTCAGGAAATCGCCTACATCCAAAAGCACTGCATACCACAGCAGTTGGTTTAGGACGTATCGCCTTTTCCCACAAGTCTTTCAGGCATTACGCATTTACCGCCTGGCCCACGACTCCTACCGTCGGGGCCTGGACGGCTTGCTGATCCTGCGGCATCGCGACGCAATGGAATGAGCTCAGTGTTCCGGGTCCCCGGAGGGACAGCGGTTCACTGTTAAAACACCCCGAACGAGAGAGGGAGCGTCATGCGCCATACCTTGGTTTTATCCGCATTGCTGGGCACCGGCCTGTTGGCCGCCACATCCGCAGCCCAGGCCGCTGGCGGCAGCCTGGTGTTCTGTTCCGAAGGCAGCCCTGCCGGTTTCGACACCGCGCAATACACCACGGCCACCGACAACGATGCCGCCGAGCCGCTGTACAACCGCCTGGCCGAGTTTGAAAAAGGCGCGACCAATGTCGTCCCTGGCCTGGCAACCCGCTGGGACATTTCCGAAGACGGCTTGAAGTACACCTTTCATCTGCGCGAAGGGGTGAAATTTCACACCACCGACTACTTCACGCCGACCCGGGATTTCAACGCCGACGACGTCCTGTTCACCTTCAACCGCATGCTCGATCCGCAGCATCCGTTCCGCAAGGCCTACCCCACCGAGTTCCCGTACTTCAACGGCATGAGCCTGAACAAGAACATCGCCAAGGTGGAAGCGACCGGGCCGTTGACCGTGGTCATGACCCTCAACAGCGTGGACGCCGCGTTCATCCAGAACATCGCCATGAGTTTTGCCGCGATCCTCTCGGCCGAATACGCCGACCAACTGCTCAAGAACGGCAAGCCGAGCGACATCAACCAGAAGCCGATCGGCACCGGGCCGTTCGAGTTCAAGAGCTACCAGAAAGACTCCAACATCCGCTACGTCGCCAACCAGCAGTACTGGGCGCCGGAGCGGGTCAAGCTGAACAACCTGATCTTCTCCATCAACACCGACGCCTCGGTGCGGGTGCAGAAGCTCAAGGCCAACGAATGCCAGGTCACCCTGCATCCGCGTCCGGCCGACGTACCAGCCTTGAAGAACGACCCCAAGTTGCAACTGATCGAGAAGCCCGGTTTCAACCTCGGCTACATCGCCTATAACACCCGCCACAAGCCGTTCGACCAGGTCGAAGTGCGCCAGGCACTGGACATGGCGGTAAACAAGCAAGGCATTCTCAACGCCGTGTACCAGGGCGCGGGGCAACTGGCGCAGAACGCTATGCCGCCGACCCAATGGTCCTACGATGACACCATCAAGGACGCTCCCTACAACCCGGAAAAAGCCAAGGAATTGCTCAAGGCCGCCGGGGTCAAGGAAGGCACCGAAATCACCCTCTGGGCCATGCCCGTGCAGCGCCCGTACAACCCCAACGCCAAGTTGATGGCCGAGATGCTCCAGGCCGACTGGGCCAAGATCGGCCTGAAGGTGAAGATCGTCAGCTACGAATGGGGCGAGTACATCAAGCGCACCAAGAACGGCGAGCATGACGTCAGCCTGATCGGTTGGACCGGCGACAACGGTGATCCGGACAACTGGCTGGGCACGCTGTACAGCTGCGATGCCATTGGCGGCAACAACTACTCCATGTGGTGCGACCAGGATTACGACAAGCTGATCAAGCAGGCCAAGGTCGTCACCGACCGCGACCAGCGCACCGTGCTCTACAAACAGGCCCAGCAGTTGCTCAAGCAGCAAGTGCCGATCACCCCTGTTGCCCATTCGACGGTCAACCAGCCGCTGAGTGCCAAAGTCGAAGGGTTCAAAGTCAGCCCCTTCGGTCGCAATGTCTTTTCGGGCGTCAGCCTGAACCCATAACCGTTAGCCACACAGCGCGGGCTTCCTTTGGAAGCCCCGTGCCGACGTCTTGCCACAATTCGCCGATCAGGCGCCAAGCAAACGTTTGCAAGCTGTGAATGAGTTGTAAACCGATAGCCGGATCACCCAAAAAGACCGGCATAAAAAAGCAAGAAAAGGAGCGTTACGGATGAAACTGAACAGCACCGCAATACTGGCCTTGGCCATCAGCAGCGTTACCGCCACGGCGTACGCAGAATCGCAGAGCCAGGCGTTCAATCCAGTGACCGTCAAGACCACCAGCGCTCAATCCGAAGCCACCGGTTTCGTAGAAGGCCAGTCGGTCAGTGGCAGCACTCGCAACTGGTATTCCAACGAATTGCGACGCCGCGGTAGCACCTTCAGCTACACACGTGACGGCGTTACACGCAGCGATTCGCGCCGGACCAACTGGGTTCAGGGCACCATCCTGAACTACACCTCCGGCTTCACCCAAGGTACCGTTGGCTTCAGCACTGAAGTCGCGGCCTATAACGCGATCGCGTTGCTCGGCGACCACGATGACATCATGGGCGGTTCCAACCGTACCCTGGCGCACTCCGACGGCGACGCCGTCGACCAATGGAGCAAACTGGGCCTGGCGAACGTCAAGGCACGCGTTTCCAACACCACCCTGACCGCCGGTCGTCAAAACTTCAGCAGCCCGATGGTCGACGTCATCGGTAACCGTGCCCTGCCTTCGAGCTTCCAGGGCGTGAGCCTGCACAGCGAAGAACTCGAAAACCTGGCATTCGACGTCGCGACCTTCGACCGCAACTCCCCCCGTACCGAGCAAAGCCTCAACAAGTTCCGCTCCGAATACGGCAGCTCCTCGGCCGAAGCTGATCATGTGAACACCGCCGGTATCACCTACCAGCCGTTCGCCAGCCTCACCACCAGTCTGTGGGGCACCCAGGCCGAAGACCTGTGGAACCAATACTACTTCGGCGCCAGCCACGTATTGGGCGACAGCTCGGTGCTGAGCCTGACCACCGGCCTGAACTACTACAGGACTGTGGATTCGGGCAAAAGCAAACTGGGTGATATCGACAACAACACCTACTCCCTGTCGTTTGGTCTGACTCACCAGGCCCACAGCCTGACGTTCTCGTATCAGGAAGTGGACGGTAACGAGTACTTCGACTATCTGCACGAAACCAACGGCATCTATCTGGCCAACTCCCTGCTGTCGGACTTCAACGGCCCGAACGAGAAATCCTTCCAGATCGCCTACGGCCTGAACATGGCCGAATACGGCGTGCCTGGCCTGAAGTTCAACATCTACCAGGCTCGCGGCTGGGGCATCGACGGTACGCATTACAACAGCACCGGCTATACCGATGTGAGAACCATGGACGGTGAACATCATTACGAATACGGCATCGGTGCGTCTTACGCCGTACAAAGCGGCCCGCTGAAAGCCACCGCGGTACGCGCGACCTACACCACGCACCGCGCCAGCGAAAACCAGGCTGATGGCAACCTCAACGAGTTCCGCCTGGTCACCACCATCCCGTTCAACATTCTCTAAACTGCCACCGGGCGGTCGACTCACAAGGTTGACCGCCCGGTCTTTTGCCATTGACCCGATTGCAGAGGATTGACGATGAACATGAACCCCCTACGCGCCGCCATCGCCGCCGCATTGCTGAGCGTCGCCGTTGGCGCCACGGCCAAACCCCTGGTGGTTTGCACAGAAGCCAGCCCGGAAGGCTTCGACATGGTCCAGTACACGACTGCAGTCACAGGCGACGCGGTGTCCGAAACCATCTTCAATCGTCTGGTGGGCTTCAAGCCCGGCACCACCGAAGTGATTCCGGCCCTGGCCGAATCCTGGGACATCAGTGACGATGGCCTGACGTACACCTTCCACCTGCGCAAGGGCGTCAAGTTCCACACCACCGAATACTTCAAGCCGACCCGCGACATGAACGCCGACGATGTGGTCTGGAGCTTCCAGCGCCAGCTGGACCCGAATCACCCGTGGCACAAACTGTCGAGCGTGGGCTTCCCTTACTTTGAGAGCATGGGCTTCAAGGAGCTGCTCAAAAGCGTGGAGAAAGTCGACGAACACACGGTCAAGTTCAGCCTGACCCGCCGCGAAGCGCCATTTTTAGCCGACATCGCCATGGCCTTCTCCTCGATCTACCCGGCCGAATACGCCGACCAATTGCTCAAGGCCGGCAAGACAGGCGATCTCAACAGCAAGCCAATCGGCACCGGCCCGTTCGTCTTCCAGCGCTACAACAAGGACGCTCAGGTGCGCTTCAAGGCCAACCCGGACTACTTCCTCGGCAAGCCGCCGGCGGATGCGCTGGTATTGGCCATCGCCACCGACAACAACGTGCGCATGCAGAAGCTCAAGACCAACGAGTGCCAGATCGCGCTGTACCCCAAACCCGATGACATCCCTGGCATCAAGAAAGACCCGAACCTGAAGGTCGCTGAACTGGACGCAATGACCGTCTCCTACACCGCCATGAATACCAGCCACAAATACATGAGCGACGTGCGGGTGCGCAAAGCCATCGACCTGGCCTTCGACAAGGAAGCCTACGTCAACGCGCTGTTCGGCAAGGGCAACGCCACCGTGGCGGTCAACCCGTACCCACCGACCCTGCTGGGCTTCAACCACGACCTGAAGAACCCGCCCCGCAACCTCGACAAGGCCCGCGAGCTGCTCAAGGAAGCCGGCGTGCCGGAAGGCACCGTGTTCACCCTGTTCACCCGCAACGGTGGCGGCCCGACCAACCCCAACCCGATGCTCGGCGCGCAGATGATGCAGGCGGACCTGGCCAAGGTCGGGATCAAGGTCGACATCCGCGTGATGGAATGGGGCGAAATGCTCAAGCGCGCGAAAAACGGCGAGCACGACATGGTGTCCGCCGGATGGGCGGGCGACAACGGCGACCCGGATAACTTCCTGACGCCTATGCTCAGTTGCGAGGCCGCCAAGAACGGCGAAAACTACGCGCGCTGGTGCAACGAGAAATTCCAGGCGCTGATCGACCAGGCCCGCGCCACCGTGAACCCCGAGGAGCGCGCGAAGCTCTATGAACAGGCCCAGGTGATTTTCAACCAGGACCAACCGTGGATCAGCATGGCCCACACCCGCATGTTCACGGCAATGCGCAACAACGTAGAGGGTTATGTGATTAGCCCGCTCACCACCAACAACTTCGCCACCACCCAGGTGAAGTAGATAAGAAAACGCCCGGCATCCTTTATCGAGGGCTGCCGGGCACGCCTAACCGGCTGATGAGGTACACCTGAAGATGTTTAGTTTTATTGCCCGCCGACTGGGATTGTTGATCCCCACGTTCTTCGGCATCACCTTGCTGACCTTCGCGTTGATTCGCATGATCCCCGGTGACCCCGTGGAAGTGATGATGGGCGAACGTCGGGTCGATCCCGAAATGCACGCTCAGGCAATGGAACGCCTTGGCCTCAATAAACCGCTGTATGCCCAGTACCTGGACTACATCGGCAAACTGGCCCAGGGCGATCTCGGCGAATCGCTGCGTACCCGTGAAAGCGTATGGACCGAGTTCAGCTCCCTGTTTCCCGCGACCCTGGAACTGTCCATGGCCGCCCTGTTGTTCGCCGGTATCCTGGGCCTGCTGGCCGGGGTGATCGCGGCACTCAAGCGAGGATCCCTGTTCGACCATGGGGTAATGGGCGTCTCCCTGGCGGGTTACTCGATGCCAATCTTCTGGTGGGGCCTGATCCTGATCATGTTCTTCTCGGTGTCCCTGGGCTGGACCCCGGTGTCCGGGCGGATCGACCTGCTCTACGACATCGAGCCGAAAACCGGCTTCATGCTGATCGACACGCTGTTGGCCGACGAGCCAGGCGCGTTCCTCGATGCCCTGCATCACCTGATCCTGCCGGCCATCGTGCTGGGCACCATTCCGCTGGCGGTGATCGCCCGCATGACCCGCTCCTCGATGCTCGAAGTGCTGCGCGAAGACTACATCCGCACCGCCAAGGCCAAAGGCCTGTCGCCGTCGCGCGTGGTGTTCGTGCATGGCCTGCGCAATGCGCTGATCCCGGTGCTGACCGTGGTCGGCCTGCAAGTCGGCACGCTACTGGCCGGTGCGGTCCTGACCGAAACGATCTTCTCCTGGCCGGGCATCGGCAAGTGGCTGATCGAAGCCATCGGCGCCCGGGACTATCCCGTGGTGCAGAACGGCATCCTGTTAATCGCCTGCCTGGTGATTCTGGTCAACTTCGTCGTGGACATCCTCTACGGCTTTGCCAACCCACGCATCCGTCACCAGCGCTGAGATCAAAACCATGAGTACTCCAACTACCGCGGTAGCAGTCGATCAAAGCCTGCTGTACCCGTCCCCGTACAAAGAATTCTGGCACGCGTTTTCCCGCAACAAGGGCGCCGTGGCCGGGTTGCTGTTCATGATCCTGATCGTGTTCTGCGCGCTCTTCGCGCCGTGGGTCGCGCCTCACGACCCGAGCGAGCAGTACCGCGACTTTCTGCTGACGCCGCCGGCCTGGCTCGAAGGCGGGCAGATCCAGTTCCTGCTGGGCACCGACGAACTGGGCCGCGATTTGCTGTCACGGCTGATCCAGGGTTCGCGCCTGTCGCTGCTGATCGGCTTGTCGTCGGTGGTGATGTCGCTGATCCCGGGCATCCTGCTGGGGCTGTTCGCCGGGTTCTTCCCGCGCATCCTCGGCCCGACCATCATGCGCCTGATGGACATCATGCTGGCCCTGCCTTCGCTGCTGCTGGCCGTGGCGATTGTCGCCATCCTCGGCCCTGGCCTGATCAACACCGTGATCGCCATCGCCATCGTCTCGCTGCCGTCCTACGTGCGCCTGACCCGCGCCGCGGTGATGGGTGAGCTGAACCGTGACTACGTGACCGCCGCCCGCCTGGCCGGTGCCGGCCTGCCGCGCCTGATGTTCATCACCGTGCTGCCCAACTGCATGGCACCGCTGATCGTCCAGGCGACGCTGAGCTTTTCCTCGGCGATCCTCGACGCCGCCGCCCTGGGCTTCCTCGGCCTGGGCGTCCAGCCGCCGACCCCGGAGTGGGGCACCATGCTGGCCTCGGCCCGCGACTACATCGAACGCGCCTGGTGGGTGGTGAGCCTGCCTGGCTTGACCATTTTGCTCAGCGTGCTGGCAATCAACCTGATGGGCGACGGTTTGCGCGATGCGCTGGACCCGAAACTCAAGAATGCCGCCTGAGGAGATTCCCATGTCACTGCTAGAAATCAAGAATCTCAACGTTCGCTTCGGCGACGCCACCGCCGTCCCGGTGGTCGACGGCCTCGACCTGACCGTGGAAAAAGGCGAAGTGCTGGCCATCGTCGGCGAATCGGGCTCGGGTAAATCCGTGACCATGATGGCGCTGATGGGCCTGATCGAGCACCCCGGCATCGTCACCGCCGACGCGCTGAACTTCGACGGCAAGAACATGCTCAAGCTGAGCAACCGCCAGCGTCGGCAGATCGTCGGCAAGGACCTGGCGATGGTCTTCCAGGACCCGATGACCGCGCTCAACCCCAGCTACACCGTGGGCTTCCAGATCGAAGAAGTGCTGCGCCTGCACCTGAAGATGTCCGGCAAGGCCGCCCGCAAGCGCGCCATCGAACTGCTGGAAAAAGTCGAGATCCCCGGCGCTGCCAGCCGCATGGACGCCTACCCTCATCAGTTGTCCGGCGGTATGAGCCAACGGGTGGCGATTGCCATGGCGATTGCCGGCGAGCCGAAACTGTTGATCGCCGACGAACCGACCACCGCCCTGGACGTGACCATCCAGGCGCAGATCATGGACCTGCTGCTGGCCCTGCAAAAAGAGCAGAACATGGGCCTGGTGCTGATCACCCACGACCTGGCCGTGGTCGCCGAAACCGCCCAGCGCGTGTGCGTGATGTACGCCGGCCAGGCCGTGGAAGTGGGCAAGGTGCCCGAGCTGTTCGACATCCCGGCCCACCCGTACAGCGAAGCACTGCTGGCGGCGATTCCGGAGCACAGCATGGGCGCCGCGCGCCTGGCGACGCTGCCGGGCATCGTGCCCGGTCGCTACGACCGTCCGCAGGGTTGTCTGCTGTCGCCGCGCTGCCCGTACGTGCAGGATAACTGCCGCGTACAACGCCCCGCCCTTGATCCGAAAACCGCCAGCCTCGCCCGCTGCTTCTACCCGTTGAACCAGGAGGTGGCGTGATGGCCGTCGTACTTACCGCCCGTGACCTGACCCGTCATTACGAAGTGTCCCGCGGCATGTTCAAGGGCCATGCGACCGTTCGCGCCCTCAATGGCGTGTCGTTCGAATTGGAGGCCGGCAAGACCCTGGCCGTGGTGGGTGAATCCGGTTGCGGCAAATCCACCCTGGCCCGGGCCCTGACGCTGATCGAGGAACCGTCCGCCGGCTCCCTGAAAATCGCCGGCCAGGAAGTCGCCGGCGCCAACAAGGCCGAACGCAAGCAACTGCGCAAAGATGTACAGATGGTATTCCAGAGCCCTTACGCCTCGCTCAACCCACGGCAGAAGATCGGTGATCAACTGGCCGAGCCGTTGTTGATCAATACCAAGCTGTCAGCGACTGAGCGGCGCGAAAAAGTCCAGGCGATGATGAAGCAGGTGGGCTTGCGTCCTGAGCATTACCAGCGCTACCCGCACATGTTCTCCGGCGGCCAGCGCCAGCGCATCGCCCTGGCCCGCGCCATGATGCTGCAACCCAAGGTGCTGGTGGCGGACGAACCGACGTCGGCGTTGGACGTGTCGATCCAGGCCCAGGTGCTCAACCTGTTCATGGATTTGCAGCAGGAGTTCAACACCGCCTACGTGTTCATTTCCCACAACCTGGCGGTGGTACAGCACGTGGCCGACGACGTGATGGTGATGTACCTCGGTCGTCCGGTGGAAATGGGCCCCAACGAGTCCATCTACAGCCGCCCGCTGCACCCATACACCCAGGCGCTGCTGTCGGCCACCCCGACCATCCACCCGGACCCGAACAAGCCGAAGATCAAGATCGTCGGCGAACTGCCCAACCCGCTCAACCCACCGTCCGGCTGCGCCTTCCACAAGCGCTGCCCGTATGCCACCGAGCGCTGCAAGACCGAAGAACCGGCCTTGCGACCGCTCGATAATCGGTTGGTGGCGTGTCACTACGCCGAGCGGTTCCTCGCCGGCGCGGCGTAAGGCAAAAGGCAGATAGAGCACTTGTGGCGAGGGAGCTTGCTCCCGCTGGGCCGCGAAGCGGCCCCTCTTCTTGGGCCTACTGCGCCCGAAGCGCCGGACCGGTCCAGCGGGAGCAGGCTCCCTCGCCACAGAAGTAAATCTTCGCCTTGAGCAGTGCTCCTGGTATGAAAAAACCCTCCAGCCCCGACTGAGTCTCAGTTTGGGCTGGCGGGGTTTTCTTTTTTCGGGAACGCCCATACAACATTGCATGACAACCGCCATACCGGCTCACTCGTGCCGTGCTTCACCGCTAAACTGCGAGAACCATGAATATCCAAAGGAGCAAGACATTGAACAAGGAACTTCCAACAGACTTTGAGCACTTCGTCGAGACACTGACGCGCTTGAGCAACAAGAACGGCTTGACCCTGGGCCGGCTGAATCGCCAGGAACTGGCGGTAATACTTTTGTACATCAGCTGCGCGCTCAAGCCCGGCGAACGCTATAGCGAACGTGAAGCCACCGCGCGGCTGGATCAATGGAAAACCCAATACGCCCCCATGCTGCGAAGCGATGTGGTGGAGCTGCGGCGTACGCTGATTGATGGCAACTATTGGATGCGAGAACCCGAAGGACGCGGTTATGAACTCGACGCGACCATTGTCGGCCATCCGCTGTTCATCCGGCTCGGTGAGGAGCGTCTGGAAAGGCGCATAGCCGAACAACTGCTAGCGGCTGCCCGCGCCCGCGAAGAACGCAAGAGAGCGGCGTTGCAAGATTCCCCCCGCTAAGCGTGTGACAAAGGATCAGGGAGGGGAGCTCCTGGCGTTCTCCTCCCCGGATCGCACCTATTGCACTCTGACAAACACGGCCTGCTCGGCAAGCGAACTCTGCGCATCCGCAGTGTGAAGCTCGGGAGCCCATCGGACAAAATTGCTCAGCACCCGTCCCTGCCCGCTACCGGACAGCAGCAGGTGCATGTAAAGCCGGCTGTCAGACGAAGGGGCGACAACATCATCGGCGAACACGCGAAGGACCGGCTGACATAAAACGATGCCGCAAGCACCCAACCGTGAATTGCGCGACAGCAGATAGTTGTCGTGACTGTCGAGTAGTGGGGCCTGGGCAAGTAATGTCGCGACGCGGTCATACAGCGCAGCCTCGCTGCAACGGTCGACATCATCGATCGCAATCAGTCGGGAGCCTTCCTTGACGACGTGTTGCCAAACAAATCGACTGCCCTGAAGAATGCTCGAAGCGTGCTTCAAAAAGGCCACGATCCAGCCGACGTCCGGATCGCTGCCATTGACGATACCCTCGGGCCAGCTAAGCGCTGTTTGCGTCTGCTCCCCCGTGTGCACCGGCATTGCCCCGATATTCTGCGGATCCAGCCACGCGGCCACGGCCCGCAAGCGTGCCTCCGCAGCCTTGAAGTGCGTCGCCGATTCCATTGATAACCTGGACTGCGGCACGGCAGGACTTTGCGCCGGCAAATGGGCATTGAACCTGAAACGGTCGACGATTGAGGCAGGCAACTCAACCTCATCGCCATGCAACAGCTGATGCTTGACTGCCGCATTGAAGCCGTCCAGATACCCGAGGATATTACTCTGCTCCATTCCCTGGCGATGCAGATAAAACAGACTCCATTGCTCAAAGCCGAACTGTGGCAACCACGTGGAGTTTTGTGCGGTAAGGAAAAACCGCTCGGTAATGGATGCAGCCAGTTCGCTGTCCATCGTGTCGTGCGCCCAGTCGAAGCCCGACCCGGTGATGCCGTACTTCTCCCGATCATTCCAGATGGGTGTCAGCGGGTCGCAATACCACACCTGCGCTCGGAAGGTGTCCGGCCGAAAGGTTTCGATGAAGTCCAGGCTCTCTTGCACCGTGTCGATGGTTTCCCCTGGAAAGCCAATGATGAACGAGGCGTGCGTCGCAATGCCCACCGAGCGGAATGCACTGATGGCCTGTTCATAGTTCTTGCGACGTGACGTCTTGCGCATCAATGCAAGCATCTTGTCGGAGGCAGACTCGATCCCCAGAAAAACGCCTTCGCACCCTGCGCGCGCCATCAGTTCTATGGTTTCCGGGTCGCCCTGATCAGAGCGATAGAAGGAGTTCCACTTAAAGTTGTACTGGTTGTCGATCATCATCTGCATGATTTCTCGGAAGCGCTGCTTGGGCACATTGAATGTGTCATCCAGGAACGTCAGCGTATCGACGGTGCCGATCGCCTTTACCGCGTCCAGTTCGCGTTCTACATCACGGGTGGACAAGTAGCGGTACTTACCGGCCCGCTGGGGAAAACCGCAGAATGCACAGGAGTATGGGCACGACTTGGCTGTACGCGTGGACAAAAAACGTCCGATGCCGCGCGGTTCGAACAACTTGTAATTGACGAAGTTTTCCTTCAGCTCGTTGTATTCCGGCTCATCCGCACCGAACACCCACGTATCACCGTCCCATACCGCTGTGCGGCTCAAGCCGATGACTGAACGGTTCTGGTTGAGCGCCTCCAGTACCTGGCGAAGTGTGTCCTCCCCTTCATTGCTGTTGATATAGATATCACCACCAAGAACACTCAAGTAGTCACCGAGCAGCTCGCGATCATGGGCCTTGAACAGACCGCTGATATAGGGCCCGCCGATGATGATCTGCACCTCAGGGGCAAAGGAGCGCACGAAGTCCACAATCTCCTGCACCGGATGGGGCATCACATAGAGGGTCGTGGTGATGACCACCGCGTTGATCGTCCCGGATGTCAGTTTTTGCGCCAGAACGTCCTTCTCTTTCTGAAAAAGGTTGACGTAGTCAAAGGCAATGCCGTGCTTGTCGAGATAGGTCCCCAACACCATCACAACCGGCCATAGAAAGTCGGCATTGTTCAGGTCCAGGTCAGCTAGCCCCTGCAACTCACGCGTCTTGTTCAGCACGCCCAATGCATGAAACCGCGAGCCCTCATAATTGATAAACGCCAAGCGCAGATCCCGTTTCGCTGCCGCTTCAGGTGCAAGTTGATCGAGCATCTGACAGTAGTCGTCAAACGAGAAATCATTGAAGCCGATGATCATGCATTTTTTAATAGGCATCGGGTCATTCCTCCCTGGAATGGAACGAGCAAATACTCGCGTTTCTACTGCTTGATGACTTCAGCCGTGGGACGTGGCCCACCGTCGCGTGTCCGGAATGAAGTCCGCGATGTTGGTATAGGCCCCAGCCTCCATACATTTGTCGACGAACAGTTGGCCCACCACAAGATCCAGGACACCCAACCCAAACGGCGAGAAAATCAGCGGACGCGAACGGTTGATCAAGCTCGGGTTCTTCAGGACTTGCGCGAGCGTGCCGTGCACAAATGAGCGATCGCCGTACTTCTGTTCCGTCAGATGGGGAGAAGTATTGGCTTTCATGCAATGTTCCACATCGTCGAATACGTTGAACGCATGCCAGATGATGTCCGGGCTGATATCGCGCAGCGAGACATTCAGAATGATCTGTCCGGGCGCAAAGACATCGTCTCCCGATACATAAGGCGTGCCTGCGTTGGTGGCGAAAACAACGATATCGGCAGCGCTGATAGCAGACTTCCAGTTCTCGACGAAACGCGCTTCCTGGCCTGTCCCGGCCTCTATGTGATGACGAAGCTCAGCGGCCGACCCCGCGTCCAGATCACAGACATTTACCTGACCGAACCTCCAGCCATCGGCCATGAAAAAATCAAAGATTGCGCGGGAAATCACCCCGGCGCCGACGAATGTAATATTCACCGCCTCCTTCGGATCCGCCACCAGCGCCCTTGCAGCGAGCACTGCAGACGCCGCGGTCCTGGCCGCACTGATTTGCGAGGCTTCAAGGCATGCCACCGGGTAACCCGTTTCGTAATCGTTGAGCAACAGGACGGCCGAGGCACGCTGTAGATTTTGCTCAATGTTCTTCGGATAACTGGCAATCCACTTAATGCCCGAAATGGGCGTGTCGTTGGCAATGGCAGCTGGCAAAGCGATGATCCGATCCGATTGACGTTCTTCGAATCTCAGGAAATAACTGTCGGGGTTGTTGGTCAGGCCGGCATCGTGCTGCAAGTAGGTTTCTTCGACCAGACGCAGAATGTCCTCGCGCAACGAAGGCATCAGATTGGCGATCTGCGCGCCAGAAACGACGGTCAATGCGTGGGACGATAGGTGTCGGGAGTCTTTCATGGAAGGTCTCATTGAATGGCATCGTGTTGTAAAACCGCTGTGTCACGAGCGCTTCCTTCGGCCTCCAGGAGACTGAATTGATCTAACGTTTCGTTCAGCAGATGTTTTAGTTTCAGCATGTTTTCAGGCGAGATTCTGTCGGCCTGGTACTGCAGCTTGATAAAGCAATGATCAGTCGTGACAGGTACCCACAAAAATAGCGGCCACGGCTGATAGTCGGGAAGCTGGACCTGGGAGACAGCGACACCTTCAAGGTCCCAGCTTTCAAACGGGCTTTCGGCACCGATATGAATAGGCAAGCTTTGTCTGATTTCGGATTCGGCCATGATTTCACCGATAGAAAGACCGACGCTGTCGAAGGTTTCGTAGAGTGAGTCGGCGACATTGAGGATGTGAGCCTGCAACGACAATTTCGAGTCAACGCGTATTCGCAATGGAATGCGCGCTGACAAGTAGGCGACGACAGTCTGCGTGCCTTCCGTCCAACGCGGCGTCACATTGGTCTGGATCAAAAAATCGTCCGTCGCGCAAAAATGTGCGAGAGCGATAGACGCCGCCGCGGTGTAAACCACAAAAGGCGTTACATCCAACGTATTACAAAGTCGGTTGATGGCCCCATGAATCTCCACACCGGGAGTCATTACATCGAAGGTCGACTTGGCTTGCGCGCTCTCGCCGATGAGCAAACCCGGAATCAGCGGGATCTTCGCGTCCTTGAGATAGTGTCGCCAGAACAGCGCCTGACGCTGATGCTCATCCTGCTCCAACGGCGTTGCCAGCGTTTCATGATCGAAAGTGAGCGGCTCCAGCAACGGTTCCGACGCGGCGGATATCAAACCGTTGTAGGCGGTCGCCAGATCGTCGAGGATGACCTCCAGCGACCATGAGTCGACAACGATGTGGTGAATGATCAGTGCAAACAGGCAACGATCCTGCCCGAGCTTTTTCAGATAGGCCCTGAACGGTATATCCACCTTCATATCGAGCGGCCGTCGGCACAAGTTCTCGATACAGTCTTCCAGTCTGGACAACTCGAACGGTTCACCATCGACGCTCAGTACGTCAGTTACCTCGGTTGCGGGAAACCGTCGAGGGCCTTCTTCCGTTTCGTAGAAGTGGGACCGCAGTTGTTCGTGACGATTGACCACCGCGTCCACCGCTCGGCTGAACTGCGCGATGTTCAATGGCCCGTCCAGTACAAACCCAATGCTCACGCAGGCCGTTTCCGCGAGGTCGTAGGCGCTGGACGCGCTCCAATAATAGCGTTGGTATGGGTTCAGTCCTTTGCCCGCCATTACCTACCCCTCCATCAGACAGGCCATTTTTGCCAGTGTCGGAGCGCCAAACACGCGCTTGAGATTGATTTGAATACCACTGCGTTTCATCAGCGCGACGAGACGCATCGCCAAGAGGGAGTTACCACCCAACGCAAAGAAATTCGCCTCACGGTTTTCAATCGGACGCCCTAGAATCTGTGCCCAGATCAGCGCCAGGGTTTCTTCCTGAGGGGTCATTGCCTTCGGGGCCCCGCCCTCCTCCACCAGGTCGCCCAACTGCGCGATCAACGCTGCCCGATCGACTTTACCCGCCGGATTGCGCGGCAGTTCATCCAGAACGACGATCCGCGCAGGCATGAAATAAGCGGGCAACTCGGCGCTGATCCGGGCCCTCAGCTCAGGCTCCAGCCGCCCATCGTCAGCCTTGTCAGACGGCGTCACAAAAAGCGAGATCCTCACGCCCGAAGTGCCGGCATCGACGCAACAAGCGTGGCAGCTTCTAATCAGCCGCGAAGCCATGGCACAGGCCTCGATCTCGGCCAGCTCGACACGGTTTCCGTTGATCTTGACCAGATCGTCCTTGCGTCCCTCGAACAGGATGCCTGCGTTCACATCGCGCCTGGCGAAATCCCCGGTTCGAAAGCTCAAGCTGTCGTCGCCGGCCAAGCCACGGATAAACCGTGCATCGCTCAGGTCCGGATTGCCCAGATAGCCCAAGGCAACACCCACTCCGCTGATGTAGATCTCGCCGAGTTCGCCATCCGGAACGTCCTCCAGCGCTTCGTCAAGGAGGCGCACCGTGACGTTGGAGATCGCTTGGCCAATATCCGCTGGAGAGGTGTCGAGGGAGCACAACTTCACTGTTGTAGCGACCGTCGCCTCAGAAGGCCCATAGGCATTGATCAAACGGGTCTTGCTCGCCCAGTTGACAATGACTTCCTTGTTGCACCTCTCGCCGGCCACGATCAATGTACTCAGGCTGATCGGTAACTCGGACGGCAGCAACGACACCAGTGACGGAGGCAACGTGGCGACATCGATGCGACGATTGCACAGCAGGTTTTGCAGATTGTCGAAATCCCACAGCTCGTGGTCAGCCACGGCAACCAGACAGCCACCTGCAAACAGGGTCATGGTGATTTCGGCAATGATCGCGTCGAAACAGACCGGGGAAAACATCAGCACCCGACTGCCCTGCGTAATGCCATACGTCAGCGCATGATGGGCAAGGTTAGGGATGCCCCGGTGCGAAACCATCACCCCTTTCGGTTGCCCAGTAGAGCCCGAAGTGAAAATGATGTACGCCAGGTCTTGTGGCGCTATCCGCGGTTGTTCGAAGTGCAGGGACTGCGCCGTATCCCGAGCCTGGCCGAGGGTCACGACCTTTTCAGCGACCAGGGCAGGATTGTTGCCAACGATGTACCCATCAGGGACCAGAACCAGCTTCGCATTGGCAGCGTCCAGCTGTACGGACAAGCGGGCTGGGGCGGCGTCCAGGTCCATGAGGATGAAGGCTGCGCCACTCTTCATGACACCTAGCAAGGCCACCAGCAGATCCTTGCCGCGCGGACAACCAATGACCACTACCGCGCCTGCACCAATCGCGTTGTGTGCCAGGTAGGCCGCGATTCGCTGACTGTCGGTGTCCACTTCGCCATAGGTATGCAGAACACCGCCATCTTCTATGGCGGGTTCTCCCTTGAAATCGTGACTAACGCGGGCCCACTGATCGAGAAATATCTGTGTTTGCGCAGCGTCGCTCGGGGGGAATTGAAGTTGTGACAAGCTAGATTCCTTCTGCTCTGAGAAAACATCAACCAACGCACCGCCGAGACTCAACCCACCATCGCGTGTTGATACATCTGGCTACCAAAGTTGGCGTCACACCACTTATCCGAATAGATCGTTTCGAGATACCGCTCACCCATATCGGGGCTGATCACGACAACTTCGTCGCCCGCCGGAATCTGTTTCCTCAGGCGCTTGACCGCAACCAGTACGGTCCCCGTGGACCCCCCGAGCAGCAGTCCGTAGTCCTGCGCAACACTGCGACACATGCGGATCGTCTCGACCTCATCAACGAACTCGATATGCTCGACTAGATCCCGCTCGAGAATTTCCGGGCGCCGACTCGTCCCCAAACCGGGAATGAGCCTCTTCTTGGGTACCTCCTGAAAGTTGATCGAACCCACGGTATCGACGGCAATCAGTTTTACCTCTGGCGCTTTTTCACGCAGATATCGCGCGCAGCCGATAAGCGTCCCGGTGGTACCGGCACCGACAAACAACCATTTGCAGTTGGGGTGCTGCTGCAGGATTTCCGGCGCAGTCCGGTTGTAGTGCGCCAGTGGGTTGGCCGGGTTGGCGTACTGGTTGGTCCAGAAATACCTCGGATCCTGACGGATCATTTCCTGAATCAGCGTAATGCGCGCGCCGAGAAAACCGCCATTTCGGTCGCGGGTGTCACAGACAATGACTTCGGCGCCGTAAGCCTTCATCAGGTTGACACTGACCTGATTGACGTTGGGATCGGTTATGCAGGTAAACGGATAACCGCGCTGCGCACAAATCATCGATAACGCAACACCGAGGTTTCCCGAGCTGGACTCGATCACTTTTCGTCCGGGCGAAAGTAGCCCCAGACGCTCACTTTCTTCGATCAGCGATATTGCAGTCTTGAGTTTTATCGACCCGGCCGGATTCAACCCTTCGATCTTCAGGTAGACCGGCACGTCGCCAATGAAGTTAGCCAGCTTGTGATACTGATTCGCACTGTAAATTTGCATCATGCTCAAGGTATCCATTTCCAAGAGAAGATATTTGACGCGAATGGAAAACAATCCTTTGTTGAAGATCGACCATTTGCGCGACGCAGAACTTTTCGGGGTTGAAATTGAGTTCGATCAGAAAATCATCTGCCGGAACCAGACCGAGAACCAAAGGAAACTCCGACTTCTCGATCCACTGCAGATTACTGAGGCGGTAGCGATCACCGACCGGCAAGTTGTCCTGAAGCTCGAAGTTTTCGACCACGAGAACGGTATTGAACAACGCCTCCAGACCAAGTCCGGCAGCACTCCGGAAATGACTCATCGAGACATGCCCTTCGTCCTGCAGGGCTGCACTGCTGCGCTGCAACTGCCGAAGGGCCTCGGCGGAGAACGGCACCTGTGCATCGACCTTGCACGGGACGATGGAAGCCATCAGCCCGATGATGTCTTGGGAGCCCTCAAGGTCGACAGGCCGTCCCGAAATAGCCCAGCCGAAGATGGGTGTGAAGCTCTGGGTGTTATCGGCCAGGATCTGTGCCCAGATACGCTGGAAGAGAACCGCAACGGTCACACCCAGCCCGGCGCAGAATCGCTCGATGCAACCCGAAAGGTCACGTCCGAGGGTAAACCGGTAGACGTTGTGAGCTGCACGCGAGGACGGCTGATAGGCAACCGGACTGGTAAACAGACTGGGCCTGGCGTCCGCCAGATAATGTCGCCAGAACGGACGATTTTCCCGCGCCTGCTGACTGGCCAGCCACTCGATGTAGTCACGATAGACGGGACCGAAGACCGCCTCGGGCTGCACACCGAGGATCATCTGGTCGTAGATGGCAAACAGCTCTTTGATGACCTTGGCCACACACCAGCCGTCCAGAAGGATGTGATGGTAGGTCCAGATCAATTTGTGCGCCTGCAAACCATCGGACAGCAACGTGAAGCGAGTCAAAGCAGGCGTCGCAAGATCAAAGATCCGTGAACGATCATCATGCATCAGGCGTTCATATTGCGCCGGATCACCGTTACCCGCGATGATCTGCCAACTGCAAGTTGCCTTCTGCAGCACATATTGCACCGGTCCCGCCACCGCATCCCAGAAGAACCCCGTGCGCAGGATCGGATGACGCTCGGCCAGCACCTGCCACGCCGCATCCAGCACACTGATGTCGACGTCACCATTAATGTCCATGACGTACTGCAGTGTATAGGTGTCGTCATCGCTCATCAGGTGCTGGAACAGGATTCCCTCCTGTGTCGGTGACAACGGATAGATATCCGCCGGTACGGCGCCGACGCCTGCAATCAGCGACTGCAACTCATCGTCCGTCAGATCGACATCCGGATAGTCGCCGGGCACCCGCACCACGGCGCCCGCCGTGCAATGCTCGATGATCTGCGCCAAGGCATCGACGTAGCGCGTCGCAAGATCCTCGGCCTCCTGCGGGGACAGGATCCCGTCGTCGTAATACCAGTCAATTTCAAATCGACCCTGGGCAATCCTTGCCTCGACCTCCAGTGCATGTTGGCGTCCGTTGCGCGGGTCCACCGACACCTGATCGAGGAGACTCAGGACCTGGGCAGACGGCATCGACACATCCGGGTCATCAAATGACACGTTGTCCCATTGCCCGAGATAGTTGAACTGCACCATGGGCTCGGCAGCAGGAATCACCCGGGACTCATTGAACAGGTAACGCAACAGACCATACCCTACACCTCGTTGCGGGATATCCGCGAGTGTACGTTTGGTCGCCTGAATCAAACTTCCAAGCCCCTCTTGGGGATCATTCAGGCATACCGGGAACACAGAGGTGAACCAGCCTACCGTGCGGGACACGTCGACACCCTCCAAGACGCTTTCACGGCCATGTCCTTCGAGGTTGATCGCAATGTCCGGTCTCGCCCGCCAGCCGGAAAACGCCCGGACCAGCGCGGAGATCAGAATGTCATTGATATGGGTGTTGTAAGCCGCAGGTACCTCCCGGATCAAGGCGCTGGTCGCCGCGCAGCTCAACCCCCGGGACAACATTGCGGTGCGACCCGATGGACGTCGGTTCAGGTCAAAAGGTATCGCAGCGGGAACTGCCTCGATGACCCGCGACCAGTAGGCGGTCTGCGACAGGACATCGTTCTTGAATGCCTGGCCGTGACTCGCAAGCTGCTGCGCCCAAGCGCGAAACGGGGTGACCTGCGCAGGAACCGTGCTGCCGGCATAGAGGCGCAGATAATCCTCGACGAGGATTCGCAGGGACACCGCATCGGTCACGAGGTGATGCGCCACCAGCACCAGTAGATTGGTGTCGGGATCCGGGGTGCGAAACAGCACCACGCGAAACAGATCGCCCTGCTCGAGGTCGAGACCGGACAGAGACTCGTCCAGCACCGCCCGGATATGCTCCAGCGATTGATCGATCGATGCAGCCAGTTGCGCTGTTCTGCAACTCGACTTCGCATCGACGGGATTGGCCGGAATAGTCTGGTCGTATCCATCGCCGATCTTGAACTGCGCACTCAATATCGGATAGCGCTCCAGTATCTTGTGAGTGATCGCGACAAGGGTATCGGCCGCGACGGGACGGTGAATCTCGACCGCCGTGCCGAGACACCAATGGTCAGGATTGACTAGCTGCTGTTCGGCGAACCAGCGCTGTACAGGCACCAGTGCGGTTGCACCGGTCGGCGGATGAATTTCTCTGCGGGCGGTACAGTGCAGCGGCCGCACTGCCTGGGCGATTTCGAACAGTGATCGACTGGCAAAGATGCTGTCGAGATCAATTGTCATCCCATCGCTTCTCAAACGAGCGATGAGTTGCAACGCACCGATCGAGTCTCCGCCCGAAGAGAAGAAATTCTGCTGCAGGGCAATCGTGTCATCGCCGATGATTGCACGCGCCGCAGCCAGCACCATCGTGTCGAAGGACGTGTGCTGCGAAGACGTCGGGTGTTGATCTTTCGGAGCCGAAGTTTCGTCACCGACCATGGGCACACCTTGCCAGCCCCGCCACTCTTGCAGCGGGCGATGTGCTTCACAGATATAGGTCAGTGCACTCAGGAAATGTTCGCACAGCGCCTCTGCTCGCTCCTCGGAGACATATTCAGGATCGCGAATGAAATCCACAGTGATGGCATCTACGCCGCTAAGGACTTCAACGGCAAAGGCAAACTCGGTGAGGTCAGTCACCTGCGTGAGTTCGACCGTGACGCCGGGGGCCTCAAGCACAGCCCAATCCGCCAACGTCTCGACGTTCAGCACCGTATCAAAAGCGCCGTTGGCAAAACGCGAACGCGTGCTGGCCAACGCCTCGTTCATGGATATCGATTCGAAGCGAAGCAGCTCGGCGATGCGCCTACTGACCGCCTGCAGGCTGACCTCGGGGCTCTGCGTCGCCGCCAGTGCCAAGGGAATCGGCAAGGTATTGGCGTACATCCCGATATCATCCAGCCCAACCCCGGTGTCGGCACGCCCCGAGACAATCATTCCAAATAATTGGTGCTGCCCGCCATTTATTGCATTGAGTGCCATCCCCCAGGCCGTTGCCGCAACAGCGGCAATCGTGACCCCGGCACGACCAGACAGCCCCGTGATGCCCTGCTCAAGCGTCGCGGGCAGTCGTCTGTTGAAGATTCGATGTTCGACCGGTTTCAAGGACGGCTCAGCAAGCTTGTCAGCTACGCAGACCGGCACATGGAAGGGTTCCAGGAGATCCGACCAGAGTTGCTGATCCTCCCGTTGCAAGTGGAATTTTTCCTGGCCGGCGATATAGGTTGAAAATGCATCCTGCGCCACCGGCGCTCCCGAGAATACTTCGCTCATCAGCGCAAAGATTGATGCACCATCGAGCACGAGATGGTGGGCACTGAGGATAAATTGATAATCGTGGCCCCCCAAATGGAACAGATGCACCCGATAGAGCGCCGGCTGATCCAGCTCGAAACCGGTCTGTTTTTCCTGAACGATGAAGTCTTCCAGATGCTTGCGCTGGTGCTCGTCGTCAAGGTGCAGAAGACTGGTCCGAGACCATCGTAGTGGAGCGTCTTCGACAACGACACGCACCGGTTGGCCCGTCGGCGCGAGAACGAACGCGCTGCGCAGCAACTCATGGTGTTGATGTGCCTTGCGCCATCCGTCTTCCAGCACGGCACCGCCATCAGGCAGCAGCATGCGGAACGAATACTGCAGCACGTAAGTCGTGCGATGACGGGTTCGCAGCGACTGAACGTAGATGCCCTTCTGCGCCGGCGAAATCTGCTTGAAGGATGTCGAATCGCCCTTCGCTTGTTGCGGATCCAACTGTGTAACGCCCATCCTCGCTGCGGTGCCGGCCACCGCGTTTTGGGTTCTGGCTATCTTGAGCAGCCCGAGCGTGGTTGGATGCCGGAAGATGTCCCCGAGTGTGAAGGCATATCCGTGGGCCTTCGCCCGTGCAATGAACTGCAAGGCGAGAATCGAATCAGCCCCCTGCTTGAAAAAATCGTCAGCGGGTCGCAACGCCGGGTTTCGCAGCAATTCACGCCAGGTCTCAAGCAGCGCCTCTGCGCCGACAGTAGCAGTTGTCGCAACGCTCTGTACGGTGTCAGGCGCCGTTGTTTCATTAGCGATGGCCGTGAGCTTTTTCTTGTCGATCTTGCCATTGGACGTTTGGGGAAGAGACGACTGAACCCGAAACTCGGATGGAATCATGTGTTCCGGCAAGACGTCGTGCAGGTCGAGACGCAGCCTATCAAGATCGGTTGCGGTGCCCTCCTGCTCGACGATGAAAGCCGTCAGGAAGGCATGAGTGCGCGAAGTGTTGAGTACCGCTGCCGCCTGTTTGATGTAAGCCAGTCGCAGGATGCCGAATTCGACTTCACTCAGCTCGATCCGGTGACCTCGCACCTTGACCTGATCATCGGCCCGACCGTGATAGTGAAAGACACCCTCTCCATCACAACTGACGAGGTCGCCGGTCTTGTAGGCTCGGCGGCCATCGACATTAACAAACGCCTTGGCAGTCAGGTCGGGGCGACCGATATAGCCGAGCCCCACCGCAACCCCTTCGACGTAGAGTTCGCCGACTTCACCTACGGGCAAAGCTACCAGGTCAGCATCGCGTACCACCAGCCGAACACCGCGTACCGCTCGCCCGATCGGGATCGCCTGGTCAGCCGCAGGCATCCGGGTAATAACCTGGTGAGTGACGTCGTCACTGCATTCAGTCGGCCCGTAGGCATTGACCAAAGGGACGTGAGGCTTGGTCGTCAACCAACGTCGGGCAAGTGAAACGGGCAGCACCTCGCCCGTAGCGACGAGGCAGCTCAAACGGTCGAAGCGTGCGTTTTGGGCATCTACGCAAATCGTATCCAGAATGGCCAACAGATGACTCGGCACCACTTGCAGGATATCGATTTCGTCGAGCTCGATCCGTGCCCCCAGACGATCCAGATCAAGAAACTCCGAACGGGTCAGGATTGCCGTACGCCCGCCGCAGATGAGCGGCGCCAGGAACTGCCAGACGGAAATGTCGAAACTCTGTGGCGCTGTTTGTGCCACGTTGGGCGCCTTGTGCATGCCCAGATCTTCGACTTTGGCCAGCAGATGATTGAGCATTCCACCGTGATGGACCATCGCCCCCTTGGGCATCCCTGTCGAGCCAGAGGTGAAAATCACATAAGCGAGACTATCGTCCGCCAGTATGCAGCGCTCGAACGGCGCCCCGTCCTTAAGGTCTTCGAGCCGGACCGGCATTGTCAGAAGGCCAATACCGTCGATCAGTAACTGGGCGTCGTCTTCCACTATCAGCCATCGGCAACTGCATTGCTCCAGCATATAGGCCCGCCGATCCAGCGGCAGAGTACGATCCAGAGGGAGATAAGCGGCCCCTACCTTGAACAGGCCAATCATCGAAAGCAGAAATCCGAGTCCCCTTTCCAGACCGATAGCGACAATATCGCCCGGTCTGACAGATGCCGCGCTCAGCATGCGGGCGAAGCCGTCGGATATTTCGTCAAGATCGCGATAGCTCAGACGGTTGCAGCCATCCGAAGCTGCAATGGCGCCAGGCGCCCGCCGAACCTGGTCGGCGAATACATCCAGAAAATTGTCCATATCATTCCATGTTTATGGTCTAAATTTCGATGCTTCTTGTGTCAGGCACCTTCTCGAAGGTATTTCTTGCCCCCCCAATGCCAAAGCAATCTCGACAACAACAAGAAGGCCAGGGTGGCCAGAACAGCGCCCGCCAATGACCGCCCCGTCGTCAACCCCATCGCTGATTGTGCGGGCACTTCCATGATGAAAAAGACAGGTACTACGGTCATGATCACGACCTGGATCCACTCCGGGTACGCGCCGGACGGAAACCGACCGGTAGTCAAAAACATGAATAGCAGGTGGGAAATGTTGCCGGTCCTCTTGGTCCAAAACGCCAGGCTCGCGATACTGAACCAGACCGAATAAACCAGCGCACATGCCAGTATCAGAAACATGAAGAAAGCGCCCAGCGTCTGAAACGTCAATTGCCCTTGCGCATGACTACCGCCCAGCATCAATCCCAGCCCCAGCAGGACGCCGAAGATATGCCACAGGCTTAGCTGCCCAAAAGCCAGGATAGTTTGAAGGTCAACCGGCTTGGACAAGTACGTATCAATGGACTTGTTGATAATCAACTTCGAGGCAGCCTCGCAATTAGGCAACACCACCATCTGTACAAAGGAGCGAATAAAAATGAATGCCCCATACAGCACAATCGACTGCTGCTTGTTCCAGCCACCAATTGTCTCGACATTTCCAAAGAAAATCTCGATCACGACATAAACGGACAATCCCAGCAAAGCAGTGTTCAGCAGGCTGACAAAGACCGGAACACGATCCTTCATATTCGCCTGCAACCTTGCAGTTAGAAGCGCCTTGACTACGCCTAATGTCTTCATTACCCAAACACCGAATAACGCTTAACACCTTTACCCCAGACAAAATGAGCCAACAACGAGAGCGCAACGACCAGCACTATCTGAAACAGCAATCCGTTGATCAGTTGCTCGACGGTCAGCTCCCCCATAATGATTCGTATTGGAAAACTAATGATATAAGGGAATGGTGACCATTCAAGTATCGACTGCATCCATGCGGGATAAAGGGTCAAGGGTGCGAGAACACCACCAAATAGAGTAAGCATGTAAGTCAAGACCAAATCAAAGGTACTTGCCTGATCGGACCAGAACGCCGCAAGCCCGCCAATAAAATATAGCAAGTAATTTATGGCAAACCCAAGTATTACCCCGAGCAGTGCGGGGAGTAGATAGCTCAGATGTAAATATTGACCCGCTTCAGAAAACAAGAATACTCCGACCACCAGAAAAAACACTGGAATAACTCTGACCATTGCCGAAGCCAGCTCGCTCAAAAAATAATACAGGGCAATGTTGAATGGCCTTAACAGGAGACTGCCGATATCGCCCGAATGGATGTCGTTCTCCACTTCCTCAGCAGCCGTACTAGAGACTATTTCACCAACTAGAAATACTAGCGCAAAATAAGCCGCAAACCTTACTGGCGTAAAACCTTCCAGTGCCGCATCTTTTGCAATACCCATCCAGATGACCATCATGAACAACGGCACCAAAGACGCGAGCACCAATACGAATAACTCTGCGCGATGTGCAATTTTGCGACGAATGGCCGTGCGCGCCACCCCTGCGACTTTCACTGCAAACCGGCTCATGCGACACGCTCCCCGGAAGCACCCGGGACCTTTTTCCGGGTATCGGACTGGGAGGCCACGAACAGCTTCAACAGCGCCTCTTCGATCGGCGGATCACCAATGGAAATGTCGATGACCGGCTGCTCGGCTAGAACTCGCGAACAAACGGCCACGACCTCGGCAGCCGGGACCAGCATTTCATGCACAAAGCCGTCCGTGGAACGCACCAGACCATATCTGCCCAGCGCTGAAGCCACGATATTTTCGGATAACTCCACAGTGATGATGCGGTGATCCGACATGCGTTTACGCAATGACTCCAGGGTGTCATCGAAGGATATCTTGCCATCGGAAACCACAACGACTCGCTCACACAGGGCTTCAATATCCTGCATGTAATGTGACGTTAGCAGTACGCTTACATTGCGCTCGCGACTATAGTCCCGAATAAATGAACGAACTATCTTCTGCACGCCGACATCAAGCCCGATGGTAGGCTCATCGAGAAAAAGAACCTTGGGATCATGAAGTAATGACGCAACCAGTTCACACTTCATTTTCTCGCCAAGCGATAAAGTACGCACTGGCGCCTTGGCCAACTTCGACACCTGAAGCAACTCATCCAAATAACCATAAGTTTTTTTGAACTGTGCATCAGGAATCTCAAATATCTTCTGATTCAGCCGAAAGGTTTCCATGGCTGGCAAGTCCCAGATCAACTGTTGACGCTGCCCCATGATCAGCGAGATGGACTTGAGAAACTCCTTACTGCGCAGTTGAGGCTTATGACCCAGAACCGATATTTGTCCGACAGTCGGGTAGAGCAACCCCGACAGCATTTTCAATGTAGTGGTTTTACCTGCGCCATTCGGACCGAGAAAGCCCACGACCTCACCCTGCTTGACGGTGAAAGAAATATCGTCAACTGCTGTTTTTTCAGAAGTCTTGGGAGATACAAGGTCTTTCAGCCAACCGAACGCCCTTTCTGAGCGCTCCTTTATTCGATAAGTCTTGGACAAATTTCTTACACTGATGCTATCCATCGCGACTGATACCTTGAAAAAAATGAGCTATCCATTGCGCATATCGTTTCGACGCCGAGAAATATCACGCAATAATTTGTACCGTCAAGAAACATCATTGCAAATTTAATTTTTAAATATCGATTCCTAATTGCTCATGTCGTTGACCGGCACGGGATCAAAGCCCTGCCACGATAACGGCTTAATGAAATCGGACCTGAAAAAACAGCCCCCCCCTAGCTCGCGGCTTTTCCTTTGTCGATGTTTGCCGACGGCTTAAAACTAATCGCTTGTGACTTCAACGTCGAGAGCAAAGCGTCTGGCCATGCGAAAGAAGAATGGAGCTACGAGTAACGGAGAAAAGCATTACAGAGAAAACCTACAAATGTTTTCGGCCCATTGCTAAATCTCCGCAGCTTCGGTTGCAATCCATCGAGGCAGAAGGGAGTTCTATTGCCGGTGATTTACGACTGCCTGTCACCATCGCCATCGTCGGCATCCGATTCATCAGTGCCTGAGTTTCCATCAATTTGCTGCCGCTCTGGTCGATCGCCGGCTCGGACGCTGCCTTGGCCAGACTGTTCACGTCGGCGCGTAACGTAAAGGTGGGCGCTAAAAAAGGCCTGCTGCGCAGTCCAGCGGGAGCAAGCTCCCTCGCCACAGGGGTAAGTCTTCGCTTTGGATTATGCGCCCTGCATGAAAAACCCCTCCAGCCCAGACTGTGTCTCAGTTGGGGCTGGAGGGGTTTTCTTCAGGTCAGAGATCTACGTCTGGCTATCGCTCTCTTCACCCTCTTCATCCTCATCACCGTCCGGCGGATCGACGGGCGAACCATCATCATCCTCACCATCGTCCGGATCACCGGCGTCCGCATCGGTCGCGGCAAGCATCAACTCACCCTGAACTACCGAGCCACTCGACGCGTGCTGCTCATGCTCATCACATTCAGCCCATGCCGCGGTAGACCCCAGGGACAGCATCACCAAAACCTTCAGCAAAAACATCATGCGTAGAAACATGTTCATAGCCAATTCCTTCTTTTCCGGATGAAGCCGGGGCCTGACGGCGCTCAAGAAAATCTAGTTCTGAACAGGCCGGTTCACCAGATAGGACGCTCGATAACCGTTAGAAATGCCACAACGCGACAGATTGGTTTCGAATAAGTGTTATCTCCAAACCAACTAACACCCAACATTCCATGCGGGAGCGGGCTTGCTCGCGAAGAGGCCGGCACATTTAACATCCTGACATGATGACCCACCGCTATCGCGAGCAAGCTCGTTCCCACAAGTGAGTGGCTTATGGACGAGACCCGGAGGCAATAAAAAACCCCGCAGATTTCGCTACGGGGTTTGGGGGATGAAGCTCAAGGCTTAATGATGCTCACGCGTCGCCCGGAATTTCACATCCGGCCAGCGCTCTTCCATCAGCGCCAGGTTGACCCGGGTCGGGGCCAGGTAGGTCAGGTGACCGCCGCCGTCCAAGGCGAGGTTTTCCACGGCCTTGTTGGAAAACTCCTCGAGTTTCTTCTTGTCGCCGCATTCGACCCAACGGGCGGAGTACACGGTGATCGGCTCGTAGGAGCACTCGACCTTGTATTCCTCTTTCAAGCGGCTGGCGACCACGTCGAACTGCAGCACACCGACCGCGCCGAGGATGATGTCGTTGCTGCGGGTCGGGAAGAACACCTGGGTAGCGCCCTCTTCGGCCAGTTGCTGGAGGCCCTGGCGCAATTGCTTGGACTTGAGCGGATCCTTCAGGCGTACGCGGCGGAACAGTTCCGGGGCGAAGTGCGGGATGCCGGTAAAGCCCAGGGTTTCGCCTTCGGTGAAGGTGTCGCCGATCTGGATGGTGCCGTGGTTATGCAGGCCGATGATGTCACCGGCGAAGGCTTCTTCCAGTTGCTCGCGTTCCGAGGAGAAGAAGGTCAAGGCGTCGCCGATGCGCACGTCCTTGCCGGTGCGCACATGGCGCATCTTCATGCCTTTTTCGTATTTGCCGGAGCAGATGCGCATGAAGGCGATGCGGTCGCGGTGCTTGGGGTCCATGTTCGCCTGGATCTTGAACACGAAGCCCGAGAACTTCTCTTCCACCGGCTCCACGGTGCGCTCGTTGGCAATGCGGGCCAGCGGGCGTGGTGCCCAATTGACCACGGCGTCGAGCACATGGTCCACGCCGAAGTTGCCCAGGGCGGTCCCGAAGAACACCGGGGTCAGTTGACCATCGAGGAATTCCTGCTGGTTGAACTCGTGGCAGGCGCCCTGCACCAGCTCAAGTTGCTCGACGAAACGCTCATACTCGTCGCCCAGGTGCGCGCGGGCTTCATCGGAGTCGAGCTTATCGATGATCTTCACCTCGGTGCGCTCATGCCCGTGTCCGGCAGTGTAGACAATGATGTAGTCGTCGGCCAGGTGGTACACGCCCTTGAAGTCGCGGTAGCAACCAATCGGCCAGGTGATCGGCGCGGCCTTGATCTTCAGCACCGCTTCGATCTCGTCGAGCAATTCGATCGGGTCGCGGATGTCGCGGTCGAGTTTGTTGATGAAGCTGACAATCGGCGTGTCCCGCAGGCGGCACACGTCCATCAGCGCGATGGTGCGAGGCTCGACGCCTTTACCGCCGTCGAGGACCATCAGCGCCGAGTCCACTGCCGTCAGGGTGCGGTAGGTGTCTTCGGAGAAGTCTTCGTGGCCCGGGGTGTCGAGCAGGTTGATCATGTGGTCGCGATACGGGAACTGCATGACCGACGTGGTAATGGAAATACCCCGTTGTTTTTCCATTTCCATCCAGTCGGAGGTGGCATGGCGGTCGGACTTGCGAGACTTCACCGTGCCGGCGACCGCAATCGCCTTGCCCATCAGCAAGAGCTTCTCGGTGATGGTGGTCTTACCGGCATCGGGGTGGGAAATAATGGCGAAAGTGCGTCTGGCGTTGACTTCATTGACAATTTTGCTGTCGGACATCGTTCAAAATCTCGATTGTGTACGCTGCTATGTACACAGCTGAAAAGGTGCCTTTGGCCGATTGCATGGGCCAGCGCAGGAAACCGCGCATGATAACAAAAGGGAGACTCCAACGCCCACGGAATGCGCCTTTGGACGACCTTCGCGCAACAAGGGCTCCACGGTGCGAACCCCAGCTTTCTCGTGTGCAGAGATAAGCGTCCACATTTAGTAAGCGTCGAATTTCCACATAGGGTCGTGCTTACTTGTGATCCGCATTCAGGTCGCGGAAACCTTCAAGCTTCACCGGGGCGCGTCCGGGAAGGCGGGCTACCAACTCCAGTGTTCCGCCCATAGCCTCAACGTACTCGCGCAGCGTGGAAATCAGCATGTCGGTGCGTTTCTCCACTTTGGAGACGTTTCCTTGTTTCACATCGAGAATATCGGCCATTGCTTCTTGCGTAAGGTTCAGCCCCTTGCGTAGCTCCTGCAAGGTCATTTGCTCTTGGATGAGCGCTGCGCCGCGCTGCTCGATCCGCTGCTGACGGGCAGCGGGAAGCCCTTTCATAACCTGGTCGAGTGATTTAGCCATTGCCTTACCCTTTCTTCAGTGTGCTCAGGTGCCGGTCGAATCGGACATCTGCTCTCTTGATTAAGTCCTTATAGAATTTCTTCTGGCTACCGCCTGACTTGTCATCACCGACCAGCAGGACCGCTTTCCTTTCTGGATCGAACGCGAAGGCCACACGCCAAACCCCATCATCAGCCTTGAAACGCAGCTCTTTCATATTGGCATGCTTTGAGCCGTTAAGAGTGTCCACCTGCGGACGCCCCAATTCCGGGCCAAATCGCTCAAGCACCTTCAATTGGGCCAGCAGTTCATCCTGAACCGCCTCGGTCATGGCCTCGAATTCCGGCTCAAACTCATCACAAAATTCGACAACCCATGCCATGATCAAATATGTCCTTAAGCGAATATTCCGTCAAGAGTATATCCTCACCCCCTGCCAGATCCTGTGTTGACTCTGGAAACAATGGCGAAAGTGCGGCGTTTCGCGACTTCGGCGGCCTGTTTGGTCATGGGAAATCGCTTGGCAGGTGATTCAAAAAAGGGCGGCGATCATAGCTCAACTTGCGCCAGGAACCGAACCGTTGAGCACATCCAGGGTGGCCAGATCTTCCCTGGCATGGGAACCTTTAGCCGCGTGGAGGCGTCCACCCCCCTGTTACGGCTGTTCGTCAGGGTCTGAAAAATCAGCAAGTTAGCCTGACGAGGCTGCGCTCATGGCTCGATTTACCTGCCGTTTTACCGGTATGGAAAAGAGCTGCTTCTCGCGAACGTTTTCCCGGCAACCAGTGATGGTTTGCCGCCCGGGAAAGCGTGCGCCGACTGAAAGACAAAGGAGTCCGCCTGTGGCTATCCGCTATGGCAAAGGGCTTATCGGGGGTGCGGTCGTCGTCGCGCTCCTGGCCCTGTTGGTCCACTGGATCGGCATCGATACGATCCAACGCTACCACGACGATCTGCTGTTCTACCTGCAAGCGCACCTGCTGCTTGTCCTGGCCTCCATGCTGGCGGCCCTGCTGGTGGGCATTCCCGCTGGCATCGCCCTCAGCCGCCCCGGCATGGTCGGGCGCGCCGAACGCTTCATGCAAGTGTTCAACATCGGCAACACCGTGCCGCCCCTGGCCGTACTGGCCATCGCCCTGGGCATCCTGGGCATCGGCAGCGGGCCGGCCATCTTCGCTCTGTTCCTCGCCTCGCTGTTGCCCATCGTGCGCAACACTTATGAAGGCCTGAAAAACGTCCAGGGCTCCCTCAAGGAAGCCGCCGTCGGCATCGGCATGACCCCGCGCCAGGTGCTGTGGAAAGTCGAGTTGCCCAACGCCGTGCCCATCATCGTCGGTGGCGTGCGCGTGGCCCTGGCGATCAACGTCGGCACCGCGCCGCTGGCGTTCCTGATCGGCGCCAACAGCCTCGGCAGCCTGATCTTCCCCGGCATCGCCTTGAACAACCAGCCGCAGCTGCTGCTCGGCGCGGCCTGCACCGCCCTGCTGGCGTTGCTGCTCGACGGCCTGGTGACACTGGCCAGCCGCCTCTGGCTGGAACGCGGTCTGCGACCGTCATAAGCCGGCTGGATAAAGGAAATCGTTTATGAAGAAGTTGAGCTTGATACTGGGCTGCGTCCTGCTGTTCGCAGGATTCGCCCAAGCCGCTGAAAAACCGCTGATCCGCCTTGGCGCCCGGGTGTTCACCGAACAGACGCTGCTGGCGGAAATCACCGCGCAATACCTGCGCAGCAAGGGCTACGACGCGCAGATCACCGGTGGCCTGGGCAGCAACCTGGCCCGCAGCGCCCATGAAACCGGGCAACTGGACATGCTCTGGGAATACACCGGCGTGTCGCTGGTGGCCTACAACCACGTTACGGAAAAACTCGATAGCGCCCAGTCCTACGCCCGGGTGAAAGAACTCGACGCGAAAAAAGGCCTGGTCTGGCTGACACCGTCGAAATTCAGCAACACCTACGCCCTGGCCCTGCCGGAAAAAATCGCCCGTCAGTACCCGCAGATCAACAGCATCAGCCAGTTGAACACGGTGCTGCAGGCCGAAGCCGCTGACAATCATCTGGTGGCCCTGGACACCGAGTTCGCCAACCGCTCCGACGGCCTGGCGGGCATGGTCGAGCAGTACGGCATGAACCTGACCCGCCAGAACATCCGGCAGATGGACGCGGGCCTGGTCTACACCGCCCTGCGCAACGGCCAGGTGTTCGCCGGTCTGGTGTACACCACCGACGGCCGGTTGAACGCGTTCAAGCTGAAGTTGCTGGAAGACGACAAGCATTACTTCCCCGACTACACCGCCGCGCCCGTGGTGCGCCAGGCGTACCTCGACGCGCACCCGCAGCTGGCCGCGCAGCTCAAGCCCCTGGCCGAGCTGTTCGACGATGAAACCATGCGCCAGCTCAACGCCCGCGTGGACGTCAACCACGAAAGCCCTTCCACCGTTGCCGCTGATTTCCTGCGCCAGCATTCGCTGCTCTCAACCCAATGACCTGGAGGAAAAGCCATGGATTTTCTTGACGCCTTTTCCCATCTGGACTGGCCGCTGGTGCTGCACCTGACCTGGCAGCACATCACCCTGGTGGGCATCGCCGTGACCCTGGCCATTGTCGTCGGCGTGCCGCTGGGTATCTTCATGACCCGCTTCCCGACGCTCGCGGGCCCGTTACAGGCCAGCGCCACCGTGCTGCTGACGATTCCGTCGATCGCGCTGTTCGGCCTGTTGCTGCCGTTTTATTCCAAATTCGGCCAAGGCCTGGGCCCGATGCCGGCGATCACCGCGGTGTTTCTCTATTCGCTGTTGCCGATCATGCGCAACACCTACCTGGCCCTGACCGGTGTCGAACCGGGCATCCGTGAAGCCGCCCGCGGCATCGGCATGACCTTCGGCCAGCGCTTGCGCATGGTCGAACTGCCCATCGCCGTGCCGGTGATCCTGGCCGGCGTGCGCACCGCCGTGGTCATGAACATCGGCGTCATGACCATCGCCGCCACCATCGGTGCCGGTGGCCTGGGCGTGCTCATCCTCGCTTCCATCAGCCGCAGCGACATGTCGATGCTGATCGTCGGCGCCGTGCTGGTCAGTCTCCTGGCCATCTTCGCCGACCTGCTCCTGCAATGGCTGCAACGCTCGCTGACCCCAAAAGGACTATTGAAATGATCGAACTTCAAAACCTCAGCAAAACCTTCAAGAGCAACGGCAAAGACGTCAAGGCCGTGGACTCGGTGAACCTGACCGTCAACGAAGGCGAGATCTGCGTGTTCCTCGGGCCGTCGGGCTGCGGCAAAAGCACCACGCTGAAGATGATCAACCGCCTGATCCCGCCCACCTCGGGCAAGGTGTTGATCAACGGCGAGGACACTACCGGCCTGGACGAAGTGACCCTGCGCCGCAACATCGGCTATGTGATCCAGCAGATCGGCCTGTTCCCGAACATGACCATCGAGGAGAACATCACGGTGGTCCCGCGCCTGCTGGGCTGGGACAAGCAGAAATGCCACGACCGTGCCCGCGAATTGATGAGCATGATCAAGCTCGAACCCAAGCAGTACCTGCATCGCTACCCTCGCGAACTGTCGGGCGGTCAGCAGCAACGGATCGGGGTGATCCGTGCCTTGGCGGCCGATGCGCCGCTGTTGCTGATGGACGAACCCTTCGGCGCGGTGGACCCGATCAACCGCGAGATGATCCAGAACGAGTTCTTCGAGATGCAACGGGCGCTGAACAAGACCGTGATCATGGTCAGCCACGACATCGACGAGGCGATCAAGCTGGGGGACAAGATTGCGATCTTCCGCGCCGGCAAGCTGGTCCAGTGCGATCACCCGGACACGCTGCTGGCGCATCCGGCCGACGAGTTCGTCAGCAGCTTCGTCGGCCAAGACAGCACGCTCAAGCGCCTGTTGCTGGTCAAGGCCGAGGACGCCGCCGACAACGCGCCGTCGGTCAGCCCCGAAACCCCGGTGAATGAGGCACTGGAGTTGATGGACGAACATGACCGTCGCTACGTGGTGGTCACCTGTGCCGAGAACAAGGCCCTGGGCTATGTACGCCGTCGCGACCTGTACCGCCAGACCGGCACCTGCGGACAATACCTGCGCGAATTCAACGCCACCGCCGCCTACGACGAACACCTGCGCATCCTGCTGTCGCGCATGTACGAGTTCAACCGTTCGTGGCTACCGGTGATGGACGCCGAGCGGGTGTTCCTCGGGGAAGTGACCCAGGAATCGATTGCCGAATACCTGAGCTCCGGACGCTCGCGTGGCGGCAAGACCAGTATTGTTTCGCCGGCCGAGACTGCGTTGGCCTGACTACTGATAACTCCCACACTCTGGAAGGTAGCCTGGGACCTGTGGCGAGGGAGCTTGCTCCCGCTGGGTCGCGAAGCGGCCCCAAAAAAAGCGATGAGCGCTGCGCACTCAAGCGGGAGCAAGCTCCCTCGCCACAAAAGCACATCCGACGGCCTGAAAAACCCATCCAAGGGAACATCAATCTGTCACGCCGGTCGGTTACATCATGAGCTGTCGCGGGCCGCACGACGGATGTGTGCAAAAACGCGACATTTTTAGTTGATCTCAGGCCCCTCACGCCCTAAAGTTCGCGCCGAACGTCCATGCTGGAAACGATCCATCCGGCTCAAGTACTGACGACGAGACAGCAAGGCCAAGGGAATCATGTATCCCGTGGCCTTTTTGCTTTCGGCGACATGCCTTGGGAAGTAGGCGAACCAAAGTGGGGATACGGAGGACGTTCACGAGGGCTGCTTGCCCTCACACCCATTGATCCTGATGTTTGCCAGTAGGAGTCCCAAGTATGTCGATCCAGGTCGAAGATTATTTCGCGCGCGAAACTTTCCAGAAAATGAAAGCGTTCGCCGACAAGCAGGAAACCCCGTTCGTGGTGATCGACACCGCGATGATCGCCCAGGCCTATGACGACCTGCGCGCCGGTTTCGAATTCGCCAAGGTCTACTACGCCGTCAAGGCCAACCCGGCGGTGGAAATCATCGACCTGCTCAAGGATAAAGGCTCGAACTTCGATATCGCCTCGATCTACGAGCTGGATAAAGTCATGGGCCGTGGCGTCGGCCCGGACCAGATCAGCTACGGCAACACCATCAAGAAATCCCGCGACATTCGCTACTTCTACGAGAAGGGCGTGCGCCTGTATGCCACCGACTCCGAAGCCGACCTGCGCAACATCGCCAAGGCCGCGCCGGGCTCGAAAGTCTATGTACGGATCCTCACCGAAGGCTCGACCACCGCTGACTGGCCGTTGTCGCGCAAGTTCGGCTGCCAGACCGACATGGCCATGGACCTGCTGATCCTGGCCCGCGACCTGGGCCTGGTGCCGTACGGCATTTCCTTCCACGTCGGCTCGCAACAGCGCGACATCAGTGTTTGGGACGCAGCCATCGCCAAGGTCAAGGTGATCTTCGAGCGCCTGAAAGAAGAAGACGGCATCGTCCTGAAGCTGATCAACATGGGTGGCGGCTTCCCGGCCAACTACATCACCCGCACCAACAGCCTGGAAACCTACGCCGAGGAAATCATCCGCTTCCTCAAGGAAGACTTCGGCGACGACCTGCCGGAAATCATCCTGGAGCCGGGCCGTTCGTTGATTGCCAACGCAGGCATCCTGGTCAGCGAAGTGGTGCTGGTGGCGCGTAAATCGCGTACCGCCGTCGAGCGTTGGGTGTACACGGACGTGGGCAAGTTCTCCGGCCTGATCGAAACCATGGACGAAGCCATCAAGTTCCCGATCTGGACCGAGAAGAAAGGCGAGATGGAAGAAGTGGTCATCGCCGGCCCGACCTGCGACAGCGCCGACATCATGTATGAAAACTACAAGTATGGTTTGCCGTTGAACCTGGCTATTGGGGATCGCCTGTATTGGCTGTCGACCGGGGCCTATACCACCAGCTACAGCGCGGTGGAATTCAATGGCTTTCCGCCGCTGAAATCGTTCTACGTGTGATGTGTTCGGGCGCTTGAACGTTCATCGTTCCGGCCCTGTCGCGTAATAAAAAACGGCGTTTTCCAGAAATGGAAAGCGCCGTTTTTTTGTTTTTGTTCTTGATAAGACCGAGTTCCCCCTGTGGGACTTTGCCGCTCACCTCATCACTGTTCGGCAACTTTTGGGTGTGTTTATGAATGCTTCTCGATAACACACGGCATAATGCACGCCTTGATGAACAGTAAATGAACAAGGCGAGCGACGTGTTGAAGAAAACCCTGTTCCAGTTGCACTGGTTTTTCGGCATCAGTGCCGGGCTGGTCCTGGCGTTGATGGGCGTTACCGGGGCGGTGGTGTCGTTCCAGGATGAAATCCTGCGGGCCTTGAACCCGCAAGTGCTGATGGTCGAGAAACAACCGGCCGGCGTCCTGCCGCCCGCCGAACTGGTGGAACAGATCGAGGCTGCCTCCGGCAAGACCGTCGCCATGCTCTGGGTCGAGACCGACAGCGGCAACGCCGCGCGGGTGATCTTCGCGGCGCCGCCTGGGGAAAAACGTGGCGCCATGCGCTATTTCAACCCTTACAACGGGCAGTTCATGGGCGATGTGACGGGCCAGGACTTCTTCGGCCTGATGCTCAGGTTGCACCGCGTCCTGACCCTGGATGATGTCGGTCGGCAAATCACTGGTGCCTGCACGCTGATCCTGGTGTTTTTCTGCCTGTCCGGACTGTACCTGCGTTGGCCGCGCCAATGGAAAAGCTGGCGCGCCTGGCTGACCCTCGACTGGGGGAAAAAGGGCCGGAGCTTCAATTGGGACCTGCATTCGGTGGCGGGCACCTGGTGCCTGGCGTTCTATCTACTGGCGGCACTGACCGGGCTGACCTGGTCCTACGACTGGTACAACAAAGGCGTGACCCGCCTGCTTTCCGATTCACCGAAAGAGGAACGGGTGCGCAATCGCGGCCCGGCACCCAGCGGCCCATTGCCCGTGGCCGATTACCGGGCCATGTGGAGCAGCATCTACAGCGCCGCCGGCCCGGGCCTGTCCACCTACAACGTGCGCATGCCGCCCGTGGCCGGGCAGCCGGCGACCGTGTTCTACCTGCTGAAAAACTCACCTCACGACCGGGCGCTGAACCAGCTCATCCTCGACCCGACCACCGGCGTCATCAGCCGGCATAGCCGCTACAGCGACAAGAGCCTCAAGGCGCAGTTGCTGACCAGTGTCTATGCCCTGCATATCGGCAGCTACTTCGGCCTGGTCGGGCGGATCCTGGTGACCGTCGCCGCGCTGGCCATGCCGCTGTTCTTCATCACCGGCTGGTTGCTGTACCTGGACCGCCGCCGCAAGCAACGCCAGGCCAGAAACGCCCGCCAGGCCCTGAGCGCCAACCCGACCGATGCGCCGGCCTGGCTGATCGGCTTCGCCAGCCAAAGCGGTTTCGCCGAGCGACTGGCCTGGCAGACCGCCGGCCAACTCCAGGCCGCCGGCTTGCCGGTGAAGGTCCAGCCATTGGCCGGTGTGCGTGAGCAGGACCTGAACGACGCCACCCACGCGCTGTTTGTCGTCAGCACCTTTGGCGACGGCGAAGGGCCGGACAGTGCCCGCGGTTTCGAACGCAAGGTGCTGGGCCAGGCCTTGAGCCTGGAGCGCCTGCAGTATTCGGTGCTGGGCCTGGGTGACCGGCAATATGAACACTTCTGCGGTTTCGCCCGGCGCCTGCATGCCTGGCTGGCGGAACACGGCGGCAAGACGCTGTTCGCGCCGGTGGAAGTCGACAGCGGCGACCCTTACGCCCTGCGCCACTGGCAACAACAATTGGCGGAGCTGACCGGCCAAGCCCCGTTGGACACTTGGCAGGCGCCAAGCTTCGAAAACTGGACGCTCAGCCAGCGCACCCTGCTCAACCCCGACAGCAGCGGCTCGGGGGTATACCTGCTGGGCTTCACCGCACCCGGCCCAAGCAGTTGGCTGGCCGGTGACCTGGTGGAAATCCTGCCGCGCAATGACCTGTCGGCCATCGAGCATTTCCTCGACGGGCTCGGCCTCTCCGGCCACGCGCGCGTGCAAATCGATGGCCTGTCCCAGAGCCTCGACCAGGCCCTGGCGACCCGCCAACTCCCGGAAAACCGCGCCCACTTGGTCGGCCTGCATGCCCAGGCACTGGTGGATGCCCTGGCACCGCTGGCGATACGCGAGTATTCCATCGCCTCGATACCGGCCGACGGTGTACTGGAACTGATCGTGCGTCAGGAACGTCACGCCGACGGCAGACTGGGCGTCGGTTCCGGCTGGCTGACCGAACACGCACCACTGGGCAGCGCCGTCAGCCTGCGGCTGCGCCGCAACAGCAGCTTCCATCTGCCGCCCCAGGGCGTGCCGATGATCCTGCTGGGCAATGGCACCGGCCTGGCCGGCCTGCGCAGCCTGCTCAAGGCGCGCGTCACCGAGGGCATACAGCGCAACTGGCTGCTGTTTGGCGAGCGCAACCGCGAACACGATTTTCACTGCCGCGATGAGCTGCAGGAATGGGTGACCTCTGGCGACCTGGAGCGCCTGGACCTGGCTTTCTCCCGGGATCAGAAGCAGAAAGTCTACGTCCAGGACCGCCTGCTGGAGTCGGCCGCGCTGCTCAAGCAATGGGTGGCCGACGGCGCGGCGATCTATGTCTGCGGCAGCTTGCAGGGCATGGCATCCGGGGTGGATCACGTGCTCAACAACGTGCTGGGGCGCGAGGAAGTGGAGCGGCTGATCGAGCAGGGGCGATATCGGCGGGATGTCTACTGACGGGTTTCTGATTGTTTGCTGATCGTTCCCACGCTCCCGCGTGGGAATGCCGCCAGGGACGCTCTGCGTTCCGCTTGGATGTGACGCGGAGCGTCACGGGATGTATTCCCATGCGGGAGCGTGGGAACGATCAGTCTTCTCAAACCGGCTGCAACTTCTTCTCGAACACCGCCACACCTTCCAGATCCCGCAACACCACGCTCATCTCCCCGCTTGGCCCGTCGATGTTCACCTCGCCAAAGAACTGATACCCGGCAAACGGCGAGGTGTTCTGGGCCGGCGGGGCTTTCTGGAACACCACTTCCGGGCCGAAGGTCTTGTCCAGGGCATTGGGCCCGAAGCTGCCGGCGTTCAATGGCCCGGCGACGAACTCCCAGAATGGTTCGAAATCCTGGAACGCGGCATGTTCGGGGTGGTAGTGATGAGCGGCGCAATAGTGGACGTCGGCGGTGAGCCAGACATAGTTGCGCACCTGATGCTTGCGCAGATAACCCAGCAATTCGGCGATCTCCACTTCCCGCCCCTGGGCAGCGCCCGGATCACCGTTGGCGACCGCTTCCCAACGCGACACCCCGGGGCTGACCTCGCCATCCGGCACCCCCAGGCCGATGGGCATGTCGGCGGCGATGACTTTCCACTGGGCACGGGATTGCTTCAATTCGCGCTTGAGCCAATTCAACTGCTCACGCCCCAGGAACGGCTTGGCCGCGCCGAGGTTGGCGTCGTTGGCTTCGCGGTAACTGCGCATGTCCAGCACGAACACATCCAGCAGCGGCCCATAACCGAGCTTACGGTAGATCCGCCCGCCGCCGTCGGCCTTTTGCAGGCGCATCGGTGCGTATTCCAGCCAGGCCTGTCGCGCACGCCCCACGAGGCTGTGGATATCCTTGGTCTGGTAGCGTTCGTCCAGTTGCTTGCCCGGCGACCAGTTGTTGACCACCTCATGGTCGTCCCACTGCCAGATCTGTGGTACTTCGGCATTGAAGCGGCGTACGTTTTCATCCATCAGGTTGTAGCGATAGTTGCCGCGATACTCATCCAGTGTTTCGGCGACCTTGCTCTTGGCGTCCGTGGTGAGGTTGCGCCAGATGCGCCCACCCTCGACGGTGATTTGCGCCGGCACCGGGCCGTCGGCGTAGATGGTGTCGCCACTGTGGATAAAGAAATCCGGCAGGCGCAGGCGCATGGCTTCGTAGATGCGCATGCCGCCGATGTCCGGGTTGATGCCGAAGCCCTGGCCGACGGTGTCGCCGCTCCAGACAAAACGAATGTTGCGCTTGAACTGCGGCACGCTGCGCAGATGACCGAGCCAGGGTTCGCTGGCAACCCCGCTTTGGGCGTCTTCGAAATGCACCCGGTAGAAAATCGCCTGGTCGCGGGGCAACCCGGTGAGTTCGACCCGGGCGGTGAAATCACTGCGGGCGTCGGCCAGGGGCGAGACGAAGCGGCGCGGATTGCTGAACTTGCTGCGAGTGTCCCACTCCACCACCATCCGCGCCGGACGGTCGCTGCGGCTCCAGATCATAGCCCGGTCGCCCTGCAAGTCGCCGGACTGCACACCGTCGGTGAGCACCGGACGATCCTTGACCGAAGCCATCACCGCCGGCGCCAGCCCCGGCAACAACAACCCCGCGCCCACGGCTTGCATCACACGACGACGACCCAGGTCAAATTCGCTCATGGTGTTCTCCCTTGAAATGGGAAAACTTAAGCATGGCTGTGTGAAGTGGGTGTGACAGGGATCTTGTGATCCCCCGCTCCCACAGGTAATGCTGTTCGCTTCAGGTCATCGACAAACCCGTGGCGAGGGAGCTTGCTCCCGCTGGGCTGCGAAGCGGCCCATAAACCTGCCAAATGCGCAGCATCAGACACACCGCACCCGCCGGTTTACGACTGCTTCGCAGCGGAGCGGGAGCAAGCTCCCTCGCCACAGGCCCATCATTTTCTCAAGTGAACAGCATTAGGCTCTCACTGGGGGATGGCTTCAAAGAAGTCTCAGGCCTTCGCCGGCTCCAACGCCATCTCTACCACCTCAGGCCGCTTGAGCAGCGCATACGCCACCCCCGTCAGCAGACTCCCCGCCACGATCGCCAGCAAGTACAACAGCGCATGATTGATGGCATTGGGGATCAGCATCACGAACAGGCCGCCGTGGGGGGCCATGAGCTTGCAGCCGAAGTACATCGACAGCGCACCGGTCAACGCACCACCGGCGATACTCGCCGGGATCACCCGCAACGGATCCTTGGCCGCGAACGGAATCGCGCCTTCGGAGATGAAGCACAGTCCCAGCACCAGTGCCGCTTTACCGGCCTCGCGCTCGGTCTGGGCGAATTTGCGCCGGGCGATGAAGGTGGCGATGCCCAGGCCAATCGGCGGCACCATGCCGGCGGCCATGGTGGCGGCCATCGGTGCGTAACTTTGCGACGCCAGCAGCCCCACCGAAAACGCGTAGGCGGCCTTGTTGATCGGCCCACCGAGGTCGACGCACATCATCGCTCCCAGCAGCACGCCCAGCAGGATCGCGTTGGTGGTGCCCATGCTGTCGAGGAAGTGGGTCAAGGCTTCGAGCATGCCCGCCACCGGTTTGCCGACGATGTAGATCATTACCAAGCCGGTGAACAGGCTCGCCAGTAGCGGGATGATCAGGATCGGCTTGAGCGCTTCCAGGCTCTGGGGCAGACGCGCGTAGCGGCTGATCGCCTTGGCCGCGTAACCGGCCAGGAAACCGGCGATGATCCCGCCAATGAAGCCGGCGCCCAGGGTGCTCGCCAGCATCCCGCCGATCATGCCTGGCGCCAGGCCCGGACGGTCGGCGATGGAATAGGCGATGTAGCCGGCCAGCAGCGGCACCATCAATTTGAACGCTGTGTCGCCACCGATCTGCATCAGCGCGGCCGCCAGGGTTCCAGGTTCCTTGAAGGCCTCGATGCCGAACACGAACGACAAGGCGATCATCAAACCACCGGCCACCACCATCGGCAGCATGAACGACACGCCCGTCAGCAGGTGCTTGTAGACGCCGGTCTTCTCCGACTTGGCCGGGGCGCTGGCACCGCTCGAGGCGCTTTCCTGGCGACCTTCGACCAGTGCTTTGTTCAGTGTCGCTTCGGCCTGTTTCAAGGCGATGCCCGTGCTGCAGCGGTAGATCTTCTTGCCGGCAAAACGCTCGGTGGCGACTTCGATGTCAGTCGCCAGCAGCACCACGTCTGCCTCGGCGATGGCCTCGGCGCTCAACGGATTGCGTGCACCGACCGAGCCCTGGGTTTCCACTTGCAGGTCGTAGCCAAGCTTCGTCGCCGCCTGCTGCAAGGCTTCGGCGGCCATGAAGGTGTGGGCAACGCCGGTCGGGCATGCGGTGATGGCAACCAGGCGCGGCGCACGGTCGGTCGACACCGCGGGTGCCTGCTCCACGACATCCGAGGCGAGAAAAACCTCGGCCTCTTCGGCGCCACGCCGCAGCACCGAATCGACGTCTTGCAGGGCCAGGGCCGGGGTGCTGCGGAACAGGCGTTTGCCGACGAACCGCGACATGTCCACCGGGCCGCTGGCAACCAGCAAGACCCACTCGGCCGCTTCGAGGGTCGCCGCCGACAACTGGCGTTCCGGATGGGCCGCGTCGTGGACTTCGACACTGGTGCTCCAACCCTGGCGCTGCGCCGCAGCGTCCAGCAGGCGGGCGCACAACACACTGGTGACCATGCCGTTGGGGCAGGCCGTCACAATGGCTAATTTCATCTTGCGAACCCTCTTATTGTTCTGTCAGGGGGCGCACGCGCACGCCCTGTTCAAGCGACGCCAGCAACGCGGTGTCGTGGATGCCAAAACCGATCTGCGTGACCGCCATGGCAGCGATGGCCGTAGCAGTGCGCAGCGTCTGTTCCGGGGTGTCGGCGCTGAGCAGGCCGTGCAGCATGCCCGCCAGCAGCGAATCCCCGGCACCGACGGTGCTGGCGACGCTGACCTTGGGTGGCGAAGCATGCAGCGCCGCACCGACACTGAACCAGTTCACGCCATCGGCGCCGTGGGAAATCACCACATGTTCTACACCCTGGGCATGCAGGTGCTGCGCCGCTTGCGCCTGGGCCGCTTCGCTCACCACCTCGCAACCCAGCGCGTCGGCCAGCTCCTCGGTGTTCGGCTTGATCAGCCACGGCCCCGCCGCCAGGGCCACGCGCAAGGCTTCGCCACTGGTGTCGAGGGCCACGTTCAGACCGAGTGTTTTCAAGCGCGTGATCAAGGCCTGCAACCACTGCGGGCTGACTCCCCGGGGCAAGCTGCCCGCCACCACAACCACGTCGTGACCGGGGGCGATTTGCTCAAGACGCGCCAGCAAAGCCTGCTGTGCGGCTTCATCAACCACCGGGCCCGGGCCGTTGAGGTCAGTGATGCGTCCGTCCTGCTCAGCCAGTTTGATATTGCTGCGAGTTTCGCCGGGAACACGGATAAAAGCATCGACAAATCCACGCTGGGCAAACAGCGTCTCAAACACCTGGGCATTGTCTTCGCCCAGAAAACCACTGACCGTCAGCGTATGGCCGAGATCGGCCAACACCTGAGCCACGTTCACGCCCTTGCCGGCGGCGTGGGCGTGCATGCCGTCGCTGCGGTTGACCTGGCCCGGCTCCAGGCGCGTCAACTCCACCGTGAGGTCGAGCGCCGGGTTGAGGGTCAGGGTAAGAATTTTCGCCATTACAGCGCCTCCACTAATGCGCGCACGTCATCGGCGCTGCCCACGGCCAAGGCCTCTTGGGCCAGGGTTTGTACTTGCGCCAGGCTCAATTCGCGGACCCGCGCCTTGACCTCGGCGATGCTGCGGGCCGAGACACTCAGTTCGTCCACGCCCAGACCCACCAGCACCGGCACCGCCAGTGGGTCGGCCGCCAGTTCGCCACACACACCAACCCATTTGCCATGGGCATGGGCGGCGCGCACGGTGATGTCGATCAGTTGCAGCACCGCCGGGTGCAAGCCATCGGCCTGGGCCGAAAGGGTCGGGTGACCACGGTCGATCGCCAGGGTGTATTGCGTCAGGTCGTTGGTGCCGACGCTGAAGAAGTCGACTTCCTTGGCCAGCACGGGCGCCAGTAACGCAGCGGACGGCACTTCGATCATGATCCCCAGTTGCAGGTCCGCCACGGGGATTTCCTGGCGCAGGCGCTCGGTCATGGCCCGGGCCTGGCGCCATTCATCGACACTGCCCACCATCGGGAACATGATCCGCAACGGACGGTTATCCGCTGAACGCAACAGTGCACGCAGTTGCGCTTCCATGACCTGCGGGCGCTGCAAGGTCAGGCGAATGCCCCGCACGCCGAGGAACGGGTTTTCTTCTTTCGCGATCGGCCAGTACGGCAGCGGCTTGTCGCCACCGACATCCAGGGTGCGCACCACCAGCGGTCGACCGGCCAGGCCGTCGAGCACCTTGCGGTATTCGGCTTCCTGGGTCGCTTCGTCCGGCGCCTGGCTGTGGGCCATGAAAATCAGTTCGGTGCGCAACAGGCCGATGCCTTCGGCGCCCTGCTCCACCGCACCGGCGACACCGGCGCTTTCGCCAATGTTGGCAAACACTTCCACGGCATGACCGTCACGGGTCAGCGCCGGTTCGTGACGCTGCTCGGCGGCGACCTTGAGACGCTGTTCGCGGGTATCGCGTTCTTCCTTGGCACGCTGCAACGTGGCGGCGTCAGGGTCCACGTGCAGGCGACCGCGCTGGCCATCCAGCAGCAAGGACGTGCCCGGCGCCAGCAGCAACACCGCCGCACCAGCGCCCACCAGCGCCGGAATGCCCAAGGCCCGGGCGACGATGGCGCTGTGGGCAGTAGCGCCGCCACGGGCGGTGAGAATCCCCGCCACCCGGGTCGGGTCCAGGCGGGCCACGTCGGACGGGCCGACTTCGTCCATCACCAGGATGTAGGGTTGATCGGGTTCGTTCGGGGTTTCGACACCGCACAGTTGCGCCAGCACGCGACGGCCGACGTCTCGCAGATCGGCGGCACGTTCGGCCAGCAGGGCGTCCTGCAAGGCTTCCTGTTCTTTCGCGGCGGCTTCAACCACCCCCATCCAGGCCGCTTGCGCACTCTCGCCCAGCTTCAAGCGAGTGTCGACTTCGTCGCTCAGCTCCGGGTCGTCGAGCATTTCCTGGTGGGTGATGAAGATCTCGCGGATGGCCTTGGCCTTGGCGCGTTCAATCAGGCCTTGGATATCGCGGCGCACCTGGTTCAAGGCGTTTTGCAGGCGCTCGCGCTCGATGGCCGCCGATTCACCGCGCAACGGGTAGTCGATGGCCTGCAATACCTGGATATGGGCCGGGCCGATGGCGATGCCCGGGGCGGCGGCGACGGCCTGGATCAGGCTGCCGGACTCGGGCGCCAGCATGACCGTCGCGACCTCGGCCATCACGGTTTCCCGTGGCGCACTCGGTGGCGGTAGCGGTTCGACCTCTTCGCCCAAGCCCTCTTCGATGGCGGCCAGCAGTGCCGGCAACGCGTCGTTGGCAATGCTCGGTTCGGCAATGAACTCCAGGACTTGGCCGCGACGGGCGCCCAGGCTCAGCAGTTTGCTCAAGCTCTTGGCCGACACGGCGCTGTCCTGGCCGTCGACGATGCGCACGCGGATTTCACCTTCGAAGCTTTTCGCCAACTGGGCGAGGATCTTCGCCGGGCGTGCATGCAGGCCATGGGCGTTGGCCAGGCCGATGCGCGCGCTGGGCCAGTCGGCGGGCAGTTCACCGCCGAGCACTTCCAGCACCTTGCGGCTGCTGGTGGCGCGACCGAGCTCGTGACCGCGGCCTTCGATCAGCAAGGCGCAGAGCCTTTCCAGCAAGGCCTGGTGGGCTTCGCCGAGGCTGGCGAGGCAGAACAGCCCGCTCAACGGTTGGCCCAGGTAACGGATGGGTTTGTCCGGGGTGACGAACGCCAGGCCCGGACGCTTGACGGTCTGTTCGCTGTGCAGCCACCACAGGCCATCGCCCAGGGGCAGCGCATCGACTTGCTGCAACACCCCGGCAAAGCCATTGCTCACGCAATCGGCTTGGCGCAACAGCCGCGCGCCGCGCCATACCAGTTCTTCAAAATCGTCAGCCGACACACCGAGGCCGATCATCTGGGCATCCAGGGCCAGTTCCTGCGGCGCGCCTTGCAGCAGCTTCAGCAACGCTTCGGCGGAACCGGCCCGGCGCAGAGCCTGGCCCAGGTCAGTCTCGCCGAGGGCGCGGGTCAGCAGTTGCAGCAGGCGCAGGTGTTCGTCGGACTTGGCCGCAATGCCGATCGCCAGGTAGACGATCTGACCATCGCCCCAATCCACGCCCTCAGGGAATTGCAGCAGGCGCACGCCAGTCGAATGCACCAGGTCGCGGGTCTGCGGAGTGCCGTGGGGGATGGCAATACCTTGGCCAAGAAAGGTCGAGCCCTGGGCTTCGCGAGCCTGCAAGCCGGCGAGGTAACCCTCAGCCACCAAGCCATCGGCCACCAGTTTGTCGGCGAGCAGTTGCAGTGCAGCGTCTTTATCCACAGCCGTCTGAGCCATGGATATCTGCTCTAGAGTGAGCTCGAGCATGCTTTCTCCTTTTTGGCGTCCGGTTGGCGCCAGGTATTGTTTTGAATGAATCAGCTTAGCGTTGCAGGATGATTTTTGGCGTGATCGCGGCAGAGGGGCCAAAAATCCTGCTAGCCTTGAAAATACGCTTGCTGAAACGTTTAATCTAGAAAGATTGGCACGTTACTCGATAATCTCTCATCCTTGAAGTGCAACTTGTCGTAAGCGCGTGGACGGTGACCGTCAGCTTGAATCGGGTAGGATGGCCCTTATCGTCGGGGCTAACTCGAAAAAACAAGGAAAACCGGGTTGAAACTCAGTGATATTGCCCAACTGGCCGGTGTGTCCGTGACCACCGCCAGCTATGTCATCAACGGCAAGGCCGAACAGCAACGTATCAGCAGCGCCACCGTCGAACGGGTGCGGGCGGTGGTCCAGGAACACGGCTTCACGCCCAATCCCCAGGCCGCCGGGCTGCGCAGCCGCCACACCCGTACCCTGGGCTTCATCCTGCCTGACCTGGAAAACCCCAGTTACGCACGCATCGCCAAGCTGCTGGAGCAAGGGGCGCGGGCGCGGGGCTATCAGTTGCTGATCGCCAGTTCCGACGACGCACCTGACAGCGAACGGCAACTGTTGCAGTTGTTCCGCGCCCGGCGCTGCGATGCACTGATCGTCGCCAGTTGCCTGCCGGCCGGCGACGACAGCTACCTGCAGTTGCAGGCCAAGGGCATTCCGATCATCGCCATCGACCGGGTCATGGACCCTGCGCGGTTCTGCTCGGTGATCAGCGATGATCGCCAGGCCAGCCTGCAACTGACGCGCAGCCTGCTGGAAACCCATCCGCGACAAATCGCGCTGATCAGTGCCCGCCCCGAGCTGAGCATCAGCCAGGAACGGACCGCTGGTTTCAACGAGGCGCTGGCCGGTTTCGAAGGCCAGGTGCTGATCGAGCACGGCGAATCGTTCAGCCGTGAATGCGGCCGCCAATTGATGGATGAAATGCTCGCGCGCCTGGGGCATCTGCCCGATGCGTTGATCACTACATCCTATGTACTGCTGCAAGGGGTGTTCGACGCCCTACACGACTTCCCGCTCAAGTCGCGGCCATTGCGCCTGGGCACGTTCGGTGACACGCAGTTGCTGGACTTCCTACCGCTGCCGGTCAACGCCATGTCCCAACAACATCAACTGATCGCCGACAAGGCCTTGGAACTGGCGCTGGCAGCCATCGAAAACGATGATTACCAGCCAGGCGTGCAGGCCATCGCGCGGACGTTCAAGCAGCGTATTCACCAGGGCTGAAGCTTCTTCAGGATTGATGCATGGAGTTGATCGATACCCACACCCACCTGGATTTTCCAGATTTTGACGCGGACCGCCCGGCATTGCTGGCCGAAAGCCGCGCCTTGGGCGTGCGGCAAATGGTGGTACTGGGCGTTTACCGGGACAACTGGCAGCGGGTCTGGGACCTGGTGCAAAGCGACCCGGACCTGCATGCCGCCCTGGGCCTGCACCCGGTGTATCTTGATCAGCACCGCCCCGACGACGTGGCGCTACTGCGCGAGTGGCTGAGCCGCCTGGCCGGGCATCGGCAATTGTGTGCCGTAGGGGAAATCGGCCTCGACTACTACATCGAAACCCTCGACCGTGAGCGCCAACAAACGCTGTTCGAGGCGCAACTACAGCTGGCGGCGGAATTCGAACTGCCGGCACTGATCCACGTGCGCCGCAGCCATGCCGCCGTGATCGCGACCCTCAAGCGCTTCGGCCTGAAACGCACGGGGATCATCCACGCGTTCGCCGGCAGCCTCGAGGAGGCCCGCGAGTACATCAAGCTCGGCTTCAAGCTCGGCCTGGGCGGTGCCGCGACCTGGCCCCAGGCCCTGCGCATGCACCGGGTGCTGGCAAAATTGCCGCTGGACGCGGTGGTGCTGGAAACCGATTCCCCGGACATGGCCCCGGCGATGTTCCCGGGGCAGCGCAACAGCCCGGCGCATTTGCCGGCGATTTGCGAGGCGTTGGCGCAGATCATGACCGTCAGACCAGAACAACTGGCTGAGGCCAGCACCACCAACGCCCGCGATTTGTTTGGTTGGTAGGATCGTTCCCACGCTCTGCGTGGGAATGCAGCCCGGGACGCTCCGCGTCCCATCAAGAGCCGAACGCAGAGCGTCCGTGGAGGCGTTCCCACGCAGAGCGTGGGAACGATCATCTGCAGCCGACTTAGCAATCACACCCGAAACGCATTGATCAACTGCTTGAGCTGCACCACCTGGGCGGACAATTCGCGACTGGCGTCTTCGGTCTGATGGGCACCTTCGGCGGTGCGTTCGCCGGCGCGGTTGATCTGGACGATGTTCTGGTCGATGTCATGGGCCACCGCCGTCTGCTGCTCTACCGCGGCGGCGATCTGCTGGTTCTGATCGACGATCATGCCGACGGCACCAAGGATATTTTCCAGGGCCTGCTGGACCTTTTCCGATTGGCTGACCGTGCCGTTGGCCATCTCATGGCTGGTGCCCATCGCCTTGACCGCAGCGCCGACACCACTGTGCAGGCGGGTGATCATCGCTTCGATTTCTTCGGTCGATTGCTGGGTTCGCTTGGCCAGGGTCCGCACTTCATCGGCCACCACCGCAAAACCGCGACCCTGCTCACCGGCCCGGGCTGCTTCAATGGCGGCATTGAGGGCCAGCAGGTTGGTCTGCTCGGCGATGCTCTTGATCACATCCAGCACGCGGCTGATGGCCTGGCTGTCGGTCGCCAATTGGTTGATCACCTGCACCGACTGATCGATCTCACTGGCCAAGCGGACGATGCTGCCCTGCTGGGACTCCACCAGCCCACGCCCGCTGAGGGTCTCGTCGTTCACGCTGTGGGCACTGCTCACCGCTGCAGCGGCACTGCGGGCCACTTCCTGGGCCGTGGCCGACATCTGGTTCATCGCCGTCGCCACCAGTTCGATCTGGGTGCGCTGGCCGGCGACGGCCTGGTTGCTCCGGGCCGATACCGTTTCCACCTGCCCGGCCTGGCGTTCGACCTCGGCAACAGTACGGCCGACCTGTTCGATCAGGTCATGGATCTTCGCCACCGTACCGTTGAACACTTCACCCAATTCGCCCAGCTCATCCTTGCTGCGGGCAACAAAATTGACCGTCATATCCCCCGCCGCCACCTTGTCCATCATCTGGCCCAGATGCTGGAGCGTGGTGCGGGTCGAGGCGTAGAACCCGGCGTACAGGTAAAAAATCAACAGGAACACCAGCACCAGCGCCACGGCTTGCAGCACCATGTGGCTGCGGTTCTGCTCCAGACGCTGCTGCAACTGCACCCCCAGGAAGCCCTGGGTCGCCTCGTTCAGCCGGTAGGTCTGCTCCATCAGGCCACTGACGTGCTCATAAAATGCCGGCCATGGCGCATCGAGAGTGTCAGCCATCACCACCTGCTCTTCAATCAGTTCACTGGCCTTCTTGAGGGTGCTCTTGCTGCCATTGGCCTGATCGGCAAGGGCCTGCCCGGCGGCCTTGCTGGAGCCCAAGGCATCCTGCAGTTTCAAGTCATATTCACCCTGGAGCTTTTCGATCTGCGCCAGCAACTCGTCAAAGCGGGTGCTCGACGCCGAATTGAGAAACCCCAGCCCCAACGAGGATGCGCCCAGCGCCCGGCCTTCGCCGAGGATCTGGGTGACCTTGGGGGTCGTGCCGATAATCAACTCGCTGAGCTGGCGGATATCGCTCTGGTTATCGCGACTCAGCCCCGCCTGGCTGGCGATGATCTGGCTGAACATCTGGGCGCTGTTGAGCAACTTGCCGATCAGCGCACTTTTGCTCTGCAGGGAGCTTTCGGCCTGCTGGGCCTTGAAAGCACCGATCATCTCATCGCGCTTGGCCTCGAAGGCACTGATCTGCTCAGGCTCGATGACCACGGGGGTCATGCCTTGCAGCCGCGCGAGGACCTGTTGTTCCAGGCTGCCGATCTTCGCTTCGACATCACCGGCCTTGCCGGACTGGCCCAGGCTGGCGTTGATCTGCACCAGGTTATTGAGGGTTTCCAGGTCCCGCCGCAGGACCAGGCTGCTGCCCAGCAGGTCGAGGCTTCGCAGCTCCACTTGCGTGCCCTGGAATTCCCGATAGGAATCGCGCACCAGAAAGAAGTTGGTCACCAGCATCGGCAGCAGGAACAGCACGCTGATCAGGCTGAACTTCATGCCGAAGCTCAGGCGGTTCATCAGCGCGACGGCGGGCCAGAGCAAACTCTTCACAAGGAAGTCTCCCGGTAGGTTTTTTATTTTTATAGGCAGGCGCACAGAGACAGCAGAAAGCCACTATTCGGGCGCTGCTCTTGTATAGCCTAAATTGGCGGGGAGATTTGTAACTTAAGGTTAACGAGCCTGGTCGTGACTCAGTCCTGTTTGGTCCGGGGACATGGTTAAGTCCCTGTGGCGAGGGAGCTTGCTCCCGCTGGCCTGCGAAGCAGGCCTCCGAGTGCCTTCAGGAAAATCGCTTGCCCAGGTTTTCGGTTGCTGCGCAACCGAGCGGGAGCAAGCTCCCTCGCCACAGAAAGCATCTTGACGACAGCTGTCAGGCCAACACCGTCCACAACGCAAACCCGGCATACCAGAGCACCGCCGCACGCAGCAGCAATTCCCAGAGACGGTCCAGGCTGTTGATGCCGTCCGGTCCGGCGACGGGCCGGGGGATCTCGCCTGCCACCAGGCCGACCTTGTCGATAAGGTCGGCGGCGCTGATATTCCAGTTCAGCAGTTCATGCAACATGACCCGGCTGACCGCGACGAAATTCCCCACCAGGGCGAAGCTTGCCGCCAGCAACCGCACCGGCACCCAATCGAAGGCATGGCGCATTTGTGCGGCCCGCTCGGCCACACCGGGGTTCTGGCTGTGCTCGGCGGCCAGCGCCAGCAGCCGATAGCTCAAGGCCGCGACCGGGCCCAACACGAAGTACCAGAAAATCACCGCAAAGAAGCTCTGGTAGGCCTGCCACAACAAATGCCCCTGGACACGCTCCAGCAACTGCTCACCGTCATTGGCTTCAATGTCCAGGTCGCGCTTGGCGACATGGGCCGCCGCTTGCAGGTCTTCCCGACGCCACGCATCGCGAAACGGCCCGAGGCCGGCCAGCAGATCACCGCGCCCCAGGCTGTAAATCACCACCAGCAAATGCACTGGCAGCGCCAACAGACCGTAGGCCACCGGCTCCAGCACCCAGAGCAGCAACGCCAGCAGCGCCACGGGTAGCAAAACCATCACCGTCAGCACCAGCCAGGGTCGGTTGACCCAACGTGGGCTCGCCTCGAGCTTGTTCAGCTCATGCAGCCAACCGCCGTCACGCTGGACCCGCTGGCGCAAGGCCGAGAACTTCTCGATCCAGACGGCCAGCAGCAACACCAGAAAACTCATTGTCCTTCCCCTTCTGTCAGGGCCGCGCGATAGCGCACCCAGTCGAATGCCGGTCCCGGATCGGTCTTGCGCCCCGGGGCGATGTCGCTGTGCCCGCAGATACGCTGCACAGTGATCGCCCTGAACGCCGCTTGCAACTGCCGGGTCAGGTCCACCAATGCGACATATTGCGCGTCGGTGAACGGCAGATCATCCGTGCCTTCGAGTTCGATGCCCAGGGAAAAATCATTACAAGCCTCACGCCCCTCGAAGCACGAGACCCCCGCATGCCACGCGCGATCCAGACAAGAGACAAATTGGGTCACGGCGCCGTCACGCTCGATCAGGAAATGCGCAGAGACACGCAGGTCGGCGATACCGACAAAGTAGGGATGTTCCGTGACATCCAGACGATTCTGGAAGAACTCCTGCACCTTGCCCGTGGCGAATTGTGCCGGTGGCAGGCTGATATTGTGGATCACCAGCAGGGAGATTTCGCCCTCGGGGCGCGCATTGAAGTTGGGCGATGGGCAATGACGCACCCCCTCGCACCAACCGCTCGCGGAGTCCAACTGCATACAGGTTCCTTCGATGACGACGGTGAATGCCGCCAGTATGCCGTGATCGGACCGGGCCGCGCGATCACTTGCCGCGATTGAGCTGGCGCAGATTGCCCAGCACCGACTCCAGCGCGCGGTCGAACAACAGGGTGTCGTCCAGCAGCCGCGCCGCGCCACGGCGAAACTCCAGGGCCAGGCTGGTGCGGCTGTGCTCCAGCACCTTGAGGCCAGTGCGGTTGACGAAGACGTATTTGCCGGTGGCCTCGATGATCGCCGCCAGCTTGCAACGCAGGGTGTTGTCATCGTCCTCCTGGAACTCGACCCAGCTTCCCAGGTGCAACTGGTCGACCTGCAGCAGACCCACGTCATCGGCCGGCAAATGCACCGCTACGCTCTCCCCCGCCGACTTTTGAGGGGGCCGCAAGACGATTTTCTCCAGCACCTCGACCATGACCGGTGAAGTGAACGACTCGGCCTGTTCCGTCGCTTGGCCGGTGCGCTCGAGCGCCTGCACATGCAGGGCTTCCAGCTCACTGAAAAACTCGCTGGTGGCGAACGGATCGAACGCCGAGCGACTCAAGCCTTCACGCAGGGCCTTGAGCAGTTCGGGCACTATCGCCAGCAAACGCAGGCCGGCATCGGGTTCATCATGAGGCTGGACGCTCCAGATCAATTGCTCCAGGGTCAAGACGTCGGCCTGCCACTCGGCGGAATACTTGCCATGCTTGAAGCACGTCAGCAGCAACACCTGGCTCCAGGCGTGTTGCACGAACTCCACCACCGCTTGTGGCAGGACTTTGCCCAACATCACCTGGTTCAGCGCCCCTTCGACGCGCTGGCGCGCCAGTTCGGCCTTGGCCCGGCCCTCTTCGGCATCGCGGATGCGCTGTTCGAGCAGCTCACTGCGGCGCCGCTCGTCACTGGTGAAGGCCAGGAAGTCGGCCAGCAACTCGGAGAAAATCGCCGGGTCATCGACAAAATCATTCAATAAGCGCTGCACCACCTGCTCGATGCGCAGGTAGAGGCTGTCGCGCTGATGATCGTCGCAATCCCCCCAGCCCATGGCCGCAGCCGCGATTTCGTTAAGCAGTCGCCGGGCCGGATGATTGCCGCGGCTGAAGAAACTCTTGTCCTGCACCGCGACCTTGAGCATCGGGATTTGCAGACGGCCGATCAGGGCCTTGAAGGAGTCTGGCAGGTTGTGATCGTCGAGGATGAATTCGAACATCATCGAGATCAGGTTGATCACGTCTTCATCGGCGCCTTCGACCACGCGAGACTTGCCACTCCTGACGCTGACCCGGGTCAACAGTTGTTCGAGCTGGCTACGCAAATCGAACTCGTCGTGAACGGCAGGCGCCGGCACGTATTGCTGTAAATGAGAGAGCAGCCGCAGCAGGTCACGGGTAGAAATCGGCTGGGGCGGCGCGCTGAGCTCCAAGGTCGGCGCCACAGTGCCACGCACCTGCATCAACAGTTTCTGCAAGGCGGCAAACACTTCCTGCACGCTGTCATCCACCTCGGCATCGCTGGGCTTGGCAGCTATCTCGGCGTTGGGCCTGGGGTTATCCTCGGTGCGATCCGACGCCCGGCGCGCCAGCGTGACCTTGAGCTCTGGCAGGATGCCGGTGGCGGCCAGCAACTGGTTGGCCTCGGTATAGAGTTGGTCGCAATCGCTGAGCACATAACGCTCGAACAGCTTGAGCAGGATCAGCTTGACCTTGATTCCCACGCCTAGGTTGCGCCCGGCCTGCAGGAACTTCTCGCACAGCAATGCCGGGCTCAGGGGATTGTGCTGATTGGCCAGCGGTCGGGCCAGCAGCACACTGAGCCGGGCCGTCAGTTGTTCCAGCGACACGCCATCGCGCCTGAGCACCCGAGTGACCATCGCCTCGACCGCCAGATGCCGCTCCAGGTCGTCCTGGGAGCGCTGTATTTGGCTGTCGGGCGCCAGGTTCGGCGCCAAGCTGGCGTGGGTCAGGTCGTATTGGACGAGGCTGACGAAGGTCTCGAAAAACTGCTCGATGAATTCACGCTCGATGCTTTTACGCTTCAGGCGCAAGTCCCGCATGGCCTCGAAGTACAGGTTCTGCTCGACGTCGTCGCGCGCCCGGTCGGCCATTTCAAACAAGGTGTCGTCGGCATTATCGAACAACCCCTGCAAGCCCAGGCGCAACTGCTGGGCGGCCTTGTCGCGAACCTGAAGCAGAATCACAGGCAGGCGGGCGAGCGGCGATGGGCTCGCCTGATCGGTAGCGACCTTGTGCAAAGGCACTACATTCCCGTCGTTGTGCATCCTGGCCTCCTGAAACGGCTTTCTGCGGCTCGCAACGTCAAAGCTATGACGTCAATCGAAAGGCGGATTATCGGGTAAAACAGCCCTGTCGTACCAGCACACTCTGTGATCCATCTCGAAATACGGCGCAATAAGTGACCTGGGAAATAAGGAAATGTTGCGAGGACGCGACCAAATGCAGGTTTCGACACCCTATAATCAGGCCACTTTGTTTGTGGAGCCCGTTATGCCGAATCTACGCCTCGCCGATCTGACCGCCGAAATCGAAGCCAACGTGCGCCGTGCGTTGCTTGAAGACATCGGCAGCGGCGACATCACCGCGCAACTGATCCCCGCCGAACGCCTGGCCAAGGCCACCATCATCACCCGTGACGCGGCAATCATCAGTGGCACGGCCTGGGTCGATGCCGTGTTCCGGCAACTGGACCCGCGTGTCGCGGTACATTGGCAAGTGCACGACGGCGACCGGGTCAACCCCGATCAAGTGCTGTTCCACCTGGAAGGCCCGGCCCGCTCGCTGCTGACCGGCGAACGCAGCGCGCTGAACTTCCTGCAAATGCTTTCCGGCGTTGCCACGCGGGCCCGTTACCTGGCCGACTTTGTCGCCGGCACGCAGGTCAAGCTGCTGGACACCCGCAAGACTCTGCCCGGCCTGCGCCTGGCCCAGAAGTATGCGGTCACCTGCGGTGGCTGCCATAACCACCGCATCGGCCTGTACGATGCGTTCCTGATCAAGGAAAACCACATCGCTGCCTGCGGCGGGATCGCCCAGGCCATCGCTGCCGCCCACAAGATCGCACCGGGCAAACCGGTGGAAGTCGAAGTGGAAAGCCTGGCGGAATTGAAAGAAGCGCTTGCGGCCGACGCCGACATCATCATGCTCGACGAACTGAGCCTGGACGACATGCGTGAAGCCGTACGCCTCAATGGCGGCAAGGCGAAGCTGGAGGCCAGCGGCGGGATCAACGAAAGCACGTTGCGCCCGATTGCCGAGACCGGGGTGGACTACATCTCGATCGGCGCGATGACCAAGGATGTGAAGGCGGTGGACCTGTCGATGCGGCTCAGTATCTGAGCAGCAGTGGCGAGCTTCAAGCTGCAAGCTTCAAGCGGTTCGACGCTTGCCTTGCAGCTTGAAACTTGAAACTTGAAGCTTGAAGCTTGAAGCTGCTTCTAAACTACAAGATTATTCATCTCGCAGTACTCATCCCATTCCACACCCAGCACCTCGGCCGCTTCCTTGTGCAACGCAAGGCGCTGTGCCTCGAATTCCTCAGGCGTGCTGGTGTACTTGAGCGTCAACTCCCAAGGCTGCAGCCCCTGGGCTTCGGCCTCGTCCTCGAATGCCCATTGGATCTGGTCTTTCTGATCGTCGGCGGGCAAGTCCTTGATCTCTTCCAGCAACTGGGGCGCGTCCAGTACGTATTTTTTCAGCGCTTCTTCGTGCCTGGCTTCTTGGGTCAATGCTTTAACGGTCATGGCGTTCTCGCTGATCTGGGGAATGGAAGATGGATCTGGATCATCAAGGATCTCTCTGACGCAAAAAACCGTGTGAAGCCCGGTTTATCTGGCCTTCAGAACCATTCGGGGATCATCTGAAAACTGCTGGGCGATGCGCATGCAGGCAACGAATATAGGACGTTTTGCCGACGATTTACACGGTTCTTTACATCTATCTCACAAAAAAAACCTGGGTAGAAGAAGCGCTGCGGGCTTTGGAACATCTGTCAAAATAACCAGTCATAGCCATGTGCCATACCGGCACCTCACAAGGAACCCCAGTGATGCGCAGCTTTTCGAAACGCTCCTCGATCCCACTTGCCACCGCGACTTTGCTGCTTGGCAGCCTGACCTTGACTGACGTTGCTCAAGCGGCGGTTGAGGTCTCCTCCGATGGGCCGTCTTACCACGACTTTATTCCCGCCCTTCATTACGACCAATCCGATAAGTACAAGCTCGTCAAGACCGATGTCAGCGCCAGCGTCCTGGAAAGCCTGCCGAAAAGCGTGAAGAACAACACCGACGAACTGGAAAACCAGAAGCGCACCCTCAGCGAACAGGCTGGTCAGATCGAAGAACTCAAGCGCAACAGCGGGTCCAGCTCCTCGTCCAGCAGCAAGGAGATTGACGAGCTCAAGCGCACCATCAAGGAACAGGAACGCGACCTGAACGACCTTGGCAAGCAAGTGGAAGAACTCAAGCGCAATAGCGGCTCCAGTTCGAGTTCAAGCAACAGCGAGATTTCGTCCCTGAAACGGGAACTCAGCGATCAGGATAGAGAGATGGACCAGCTCAAACGCACGGTCGAGGAACTGAGCAGGAAGGTGAAATAACGAGGAGAGATGGTGCCCGAGACAGGAATCGAACCTGCGACCTTCGCGTTACGAGTGCGCTGCTCTACCGACTGAGCTACACGGGCGGTGGCTAAACCTAGCATCGTCCCCTGTGGCCAGGCAACCCGCGACACAGGGATTTTCACCACATAGCAAAACGCCCCGAACCAGTCGGGGCGCTTGCTTGTTCAGCGGCTAGGCGAAGGGGTGATTAAACGCCCGATGCCTTGGCTGCTGCGACGTCCTTGATGGACAGCTTGATACGGCCGCGGTTGTCCACGTCCAGTACCAGCACTTCCACTTCCTGGCCTTCTTTCAGGATGTCGGTCACTTTCTCGACGCGAGCATCGCTCAGCATGGAGATGTGAACCAGACCGTCCTTGCCCGGCAGGATGTTGACGAACGCGCCGAAGTCGACGATGCGTTCAACCTTGCCGACGTAGATCTTGCCGATCTCGGCTTCTGCGGTGATACCCAGGACGCGCTGGCGTGCTGCTTCTGCCGCTTCCTTGGTTTCGCCGAAGATCTTGATCGAACCGTCGTCTTCGATGTCGATCGAAGCCTTGGTTTCTTCACAGATCGCACGGATGGTCGCGCCGCCTTTACCGATGACATCACGGATTTTGTCGGTGTCGATTTTCATCGCGATCATGGTCGGAGCGTTTTCCGACAGCTCGGTACGGGACTGACCGATGATCTGGTTCATCTGACCAAGGATGTTCAGGCGCGCTTCCAGGGCCTGGCCCAGGGCGATTTCCATGATCTCTTCGGTGATGCCCTTGATCTTGATGTCCATCTGCAGTGCGGTGACGCCTTTGGCGGTACCGGCCACTTTGAAGTCCATGTCGCCCAAGTGGTCTTCGTCACCCAGGATGTCGGTCAGGACGGCGAATTTCTCGCCTTCCTTGACCAGACCCATGGCGATACCGGCAACCGGCGCCTTCATCGGCACACCGGCGTCCATCAGGGCCAGGGAAGCGCCGCAGACCGAAGCCATCGAACTCGAACCGTTGGACTCGGTGATTTCCGATACCACGCGAATGGTGTACGGGAACACGTCAGCGGCAGGCAGCATGGCCTGGACCGAACGACGGGCCAGACGGCCGTGACCGATTTCGCGACGACCGGCGCCACCCATGCGACCACACTCGCCCACCGAGAACGGCGGGAAGTTGTAGTGCAGCATGAACGGGTCTTTCTTTTCGCCTTCCAGGGTGTCCAGCAGTTGCGCGTCACGGGCGGTGCCCAGTGTTGCAACGACCAGGGCCTGGGTTTCGCCACGGGTGAACAGTGCCGAACCGTGGGTCTTTGGCAGAACGCCAACTTCGATGTTCAGCGGACGTACGGTACGGGTGTCGCGACCGTCGATACGCGGCTTGCCGTTGACGATGTTTTCGCGAACGGTGCGGTATTCGATTTCACCGAAAGCGGCTTTGACGTCGCTGGCCGATGGCTGGCCTTCTTCGCCGGACAGCTTGGCAACGACCTGGTCTTTCAGCTCGCCCAGGCGTGCATAACGGTCGGCCTTGACGGTGATGGTGTAGGCCTGGGAGATCGCTTCGCCGAACTCGGCACGGATCGCGCCCAGCAACTCGGTGGCTTCGGCTTGCGGAGCCCAGGTCCAGGTTGGCTTGGCGGCTTCGGCGGCCAGTTCCTTGACGGCGTTGATCACCACCTGGAACTCGTCGTGGGCGAACAGTACGGCGCCCAGCATCTGGTCTTCGGTCAGTTCCTTGGCTTCGGATTCAACCATCAGCACGGCTTCGGAAGTACCGGCCACGACCATGTCCAGGCTCGAGGCTTTCAGTTGCTCGTAGGTCGGGTTCAGCAGGTAGCCGGTGCTTTCGTGGAACGCAACGCGGGCAGCGCCGATCGGGCCATCGAAAGGAATGCCGGAGATCGCCAGGGCAGCCGAGGTACCGATCATCGCTGCGATGTCCGGATCGGTTTTCTTGCTGGTGGACACGACGGTGCAGACAACCTGCACTTCGTTCATGAAGCCTTCTGGGAACAGCGGACGGATCGGACGGTCGATCAGTCGGGAAGTCAGGGTTTCTTTCTCGGAAGGACGGCCTTCGCGCTTGAAGAAACCGCCAGGGATCTTACCGGCAGCGTAAGTCTTTTCCTGGTAGTGAACAGACAGAGGGAAGAAGCCCTTGCCTGGATCGGCTTGCTTGGCACCGACAACGGTCACCAATACGCTGACGTCGTCGTCAACGGTGACCAGCACTGCGCCGGAGGCCTGACGGGCGATACGGCCAGTCTCGAGGGTAACGGTCGACTGACCGAACTGGAATTTTTTGATTACCGGGTTCACGGTGTCCTACCTTCTTTGTGGCTCTTGGGGAACTTGTCTTCTTGCGAAATTCTTGGGCAATGACGGGAATCGGCCCGACGTTTGTCCAGGGTAAAGCGTGTATCCAGATAAAACTTGAGGCTGGGAGCCTGCCATGCGCCAGCGGGAAACCCACTGACGTACGACAGACCACCAACCTCTAGCGCAATCGCTGATTAGCGACGCAGACCCAGGCGAGCGATCAGAGCGCTGTAACGGCTCACGTCCTTGCCTTTCAGGTAGTCCAGCAGCTTACGACGCTGGTTTACCATGCGGATCAGACCACGACGGGAGTGGTGATCCTTACCGTTGGCCTTGAAGTGACCTTGCAGTTTGTTGATGTTGGCGGTCAGCAGTGCAACTTGCACTTCTGGCGAACCAGTGTCACCAACAGCTTGCTGGTAGTCAGCTACGATTTGAGCTTTTTCTTGAACGTCGAGAGCCATGAGGCAATCCTTTTAGTCAGGAAACTGTTCCGAGGAAACAGCTTCAACAGGCCAGGGACAAATCCCTGTATCTATAAATGAGTAGTGACCGTGCCTGTTAACAGCCACACTCGCCAACCTGCTGTTACGCAGGCTGGTTCCGGTCATTCCGACCGAATCAGTCGACGCGGCGCAATGCGCCCGTCTTCGCTCACTTCACCTATACCGATGAAGCGACCATTATGATCCTGTACCCGGACCATGCCGAACTTCGGCGCATCCGGGGCACGTACCGGCTGGCCATTGAGCCAGTAGAACGCGCTGTGTTCCGAGAACTGCAACAGCGGCCAATCCAGCAACCCGCTGTCCGATGGCATCAGGAAACGGTCGACCGCTTCGTTGCCGCCTTCGGCATGGACCGCTTCAAGCTCTTCCAGCGTGACCGTCTGGGCCAACGTGAAAGGCCCGGCCTGGGTCCGTCGCAATTCTGCCACGTACGCACCACAGCCGAGCTGTTCACCAATATCCTCCACCAGGGTCCGGATATAGGTGCCCTTGCTGCAATCCACGGCCAGCCGCACAGTATTACCGTCAAAGGCCAGCAATTCCAAGCGCGCAATAGTAACAGAACGCGGTTCACGCTCCACTACTTCGCCTGCACGAGCCAGTTTATACAGCGGTTGGCCATCACGCTTCAGAGCCGAGTACATCGGCGGTATCTGACTGATTTGCCCGCGAAATTTCGGCAACACCGCTTCGATATCGGCCTGACCAACGGTCACCGGGCGTTCGAGCAAAACCTCACCTTCGGCATCCGCCGTGGTGGTTGTCTTGCCCAGTTGCGCCAGGGTTTCATAACCCTTGTCGGAATCGAGCAGGTACTGGGAAAACTTGGTCGCCTCGCCAAAGCACAGCGGCAGCACGCCGGTGGCCAGCGGATCGAGGCTACCGGTGTGCCCGGCCTTTTCAGCATTGAGCAGCCAGCGAACCTTCTGCAACGCCGCGTTGGACGTGAACCCCAGCGGCTTGTCGAGCAGGATGATGCCGCTGACGTTACGACGGATACGTTTGACCTGAGCCACCGAATTACTCCTTGGTGTCTTCAGGTTCAGCCGCAACCGGGTGCTGACTGTCTTCAGCCACGGCGCGTTCGATCAACGCCGACAGATGCGCACCACGCACGACGCTTTCGTCGTAGTGGAAGTGCAACTGTGGGACGCTGCGCAGCTTCATCTCCCGGGCCAGCTGCATACGCAGGAAGCCGGCGGCCGAGTTGAGCACCTTGATGCTCTGGGCGATTTCTTCGGCGCTGTCCTGGCCCATCACGGTGATGAAAATCTTCGCATGACCAACGTCACGGCTGACTTCCACTGCGGTAATGGTGACCAGGCCGACGCGCGGGTCTTTGACTTCGCGACGGATCAGTTGGGCCAGCTCGCGCTGCATCTGATCGCCGATTCGTTGGGTACGGCTGTATTCTTTTGCCATGTCTTGTTACCTGTTACTGCCCCACGGTGAAACCCGCGAGGTCTGAAAGCGGCAAACGCCCGGCCTGGCAAAAGCCAGACCGGGCGTTGCATTTAGAGTCCGCCAACCAGGCAGTGCATGTTCATGCGGCTGCCCGGTGCGGCTCTTGAAGTGCGCGAGTCAGAGGCTGCGAGCAACCTGGACCTTCTCGAAGACTTCGATCTTGTCGCCGACCTTGACGTCGTTGTAGCTCTTGACGCCAATACCGCACTCCATGCCGGCACGTACTTCGGAAGCGTCATCCTTGAAGCGGCGCAAGGATTCCAGCTCGCCTTCGAAGATCACGATGTCTTCACGCAGTACACGGATCGGACGGTTACGGTGAACAACACCCTCGATCACCATGCAACCGGCGATGGCACCAAACTTCGGCGAACGGAACACGTCGCGAACTTCGGCCACGCCCAGGATGTTCTCCCGCACGTCGCTGCCCAGCATACCGGTCAACGCTTTCTTGACGTCTTCGATGATGTCGTAGATCACGTTGTAGTAACGCATATCCAGGCCTTCCTGCTCGACGATCTTGCGCGCGCCGGCATCGGCACGCACGTTGAAGCCGAACAGTACAGCGTTGGAGGCCAGTGCCAGGTTGGCGTCGGATTCGGTGATACCACCGACACCGCCACCGACCACACGCACTTGCACTTCGTCGTTACCCAGGCCGTTCAAGGCACCGTTCAACGCTTCGAGCGAACCACGGACGTCGGATTTGAGGACGATGTTGAGCGTCTTCTTCTCTTCCTGACCCATGTTCTCGAAGATGTTTTCCAGCTTGCCAGCGTGAGCACGAGCCAGTTTGACTTCGCGGAACTTGCCTTGACGGAACAGAGCCACTTCACGGGCTTTCTTCTCGTCAGCCACAACGCTCATCTCGTCGCCAGCATCCGGGGTGCCGTCCAGGCCGAGGATCTCGACCGGGATAGCCGGACCGGCTTCCTTGATGGACTTGCCGTTCTCGTCGAGCATGGCGCGCACGCGGCCATAGTTCGAGCCGACCAGCACCATGTCGCCTTGACGCAGCGTACCGTCCTGTACCAGGACGGTCGCAACCGGGCCACGACCCTTGTCGAGACGGGACTCAACGACCACACCACGGCCTGGGGCCGAAGGTGTAGCGGTCAGTTCCAGGACTTCGGCTTGCAACAGAACGGCTTCGAGCAGTTCGTCAACGCCGGTACCCATCTTCGCGGAGACCGGTACGAATGGAGTGTCGCCACCCCACTCTTCGGAAGTCACACCGTGCACCGACAGTTCGCTACGGATGCGATCGAGATCGGCGCCCGGCTTGTCGATTTTGTTCACCGCAACCACCAGCGGCACGCCAGCTGCCTGGGCATGCTGAACGGCTTCGATGGTTTGCGGCATCACGCCGTCGTCCGCTGCAACCACCAGGATCACGATGTCGGTTGCCTTGGCACCACGGGCACGCATCGCGGTAAACGCGGCGTGACCCGGGGTGTCGAGGAACGTCACCATGCCGCGGTCGGTTTCAACGTGGTAGGCGCCGATGTGCTGGGTAATACCGCCAGCCTCACCTGCCGCAACCTTCGCACGACGAATATAGTCGAGCAGGGACGTTTTACCGTGGTCAACGTGACCCATGACGGTCACGACCGGTGCACGGGAAACCGCCTCACCTTCAAACTTCAGGGACTCGGCCAGGGAATCTTCCAGGGCGGTGTCGCTGACCAGGGTCACTTTGTGGCCCAGCTCTTCAGCAACCAGTTGGGCAGTTTCCTGGTCCAGTACCTGGTTGATGGTGGCTGGCGTACCCAGCTTGAACATGAACTTGATGATTTCAGCAGCCTTGACCGACATCTGTTGGGCCAGATCGCCCACAGTGATGGTCTCGCCGATCTTCACTTCACGCACGACAGGGCCGGTAGGGCTCTGGAAACCGTGGGCGTTGCGTTTCTTCAGCTTGGCCTTGCCGCGACCGCCACGACGGAAGCCGTCGCTTTCTTCGTCGGTGGTACGTGGCGCAACGCGTGGCGCTGGTGCCTTTTCCTTGACCGAAGCACGATGAGGCGCGTTCTTGCGCTCGCCATCGCCACTGCCACGACGGTTGTCGTCGGCACGTGGTTTGTCGGGACGACGCTGTTCGTCGCGCTTGCGAGTGTCGGCTGGAGCCGGAGCCGCAGCCACTACTGGAGCGGCTTCGCGCACAGGCTCGGCTACCGGGGCAACAGCCTCGACGGCTTCTACCGGAGCAGCTTGCGCAGCAGCAGGCTGGCGACGCGCTTCTTCTTCGGCGCGACGCTTGGCTTCTTCTTCAGCCTTCTGACGAGCAGCATTTTCTACTGCGCGACGTTCTTCCTGTTCGCGTTTGCGCTCGGCTTCGATTTCTTCCGGGCTGCGCTGTACGAAGACTTTCTTCTTGCGTACTTCAACGCTGATGCTTTTGCTACCGGCAACACGCAGGGTGCTGGTGGTTTTACGCTGCAGAGTGATCTTGCGCGGTTCTTCCACTTTCGCCTTGTGACTGCTCTTCAGGTGAGTCAGCAGGGACTGCTTCTCACTGTCGGTCACATGTTCCTCGGCGGCGGTGTGCGGCAGACCTGCCTCACGCATCTGCTGCAACAGGCGCTCTACCGGTGTTTTGACCTCATCGGCCAGTTGTTTCACCGTGACTTGCGTCATGCACTTCTCTCCTCAGGCCGCGCCTAATTACTCGAACCAGTGGGCTCGGGCGGCCATGATCAACTTGCCGGCACGATCATCGTCAATGCCGTCGATGTCGAGCAGATCGTCAATAGACTGCTCGGCCAGGTCTTCGCGGGTAATTACGCCGCGCACCGCCAGTTCCATCGCCAAATCCTTGTCCATACCCTCAAGCGAGAGCAGGTCTTCGGCCGGATGGGCGTCTGCCAGCTTTTCCTCAGTAGCGATGGCTTTGGTCAACAAACGATCCTTGGCCCGAGCGCGAAGCTCGTTGACGATCTCCTCGTCAAAGCCGTCGATGTTGAGCATTTCCTCCACCGGTACGTAGGCAATCTCTTCCAGGCTGGTAAAGCCCTCATCCACCAGCACCTGCGCCAGCTCTTCATCGACTTCAAGCTCTTCGATGAAGTTGCGCAGGATGTCGCCGGTTTCAGCTTGCTGTTTAGCCTGGATGTCCGATTCGGTCATCACGTTCAGGGTCCAGCCAGTCAACTGGCTGGCCAGACGTACGTTCTGACCACCGCGACCGATGGCCTGAGCCAGATTGTCTGCGCCAACGGCGATGTCCATGGCGTGGGCATCTTCGTCGACGATAATTGCCGCCACTTCAGCGGGCGACATGGCATTGATCACGAACTGAGCCGGGTTGTCGTCCCACAGGACGATGTCCACACGCTCGCCGCCCAACTCGCCGGATACGGCCTGGACACGCGAACCACGCATGCCGATGCAGGCACCTTGCGGGTCGATGCGCTTGTCCTTGGAGCGGACCGCGATCTTGGCACGCGAACCCGGATCACGGGAGGCGGCCATCACTTCGATCAGGCCTTCGGCAATTTCCGGCACTTCGATGCGGAACAACTCGATCAGCATTTCCGGCGCGGTACGCGACAGGATCAACTGCGGGCCGCGGTTCTCGGTGCGGATTTCCTTGAGCAGCGCACGCAAACGCACGCCGACCCGGAAAGTTTCGCGAGAGATGATGTCTTCGCGAGCCAGCAACGCTTCGGCGTTGTTGCCCAGGTCGACGATCACGTTGTCGCGGGTCACTTTTTTCACGGTGCCGGAGATGATTTCCCCCAGGCGCTCGCGATAAGCGTCGACCACTTGTGCACGCTCGGCTTCGCGAACTTTCTGCACGATGACCTGCTTGGCAGTCTGTGCAGCGATGCGACCGAACTCAATGGATTCGATTTTTTCTTCGACGACATCACCGACCTTGGCGCCCGGATGCGTTTCTGCAACCTTGCTCGGCCAGGTTTCGATAGCCGGATCATCCAGGTCGGCTTCCTCGACCACCGTCCAGCGACGGAAAGTCTCGTAGGCACCGGTGTGGCGATTGATTTCCACACGCAAATCAACTTCGTCTTCAAACCGCTTCTTGGTAGCAGTGGCCAGAGCCAGCTCCAGCGCTTCAAAAATAACGTTAGCCGGTACGCCCTTTTCATTGGATACCGACTCAACAACCAGCAGTACTTCTTTGCTCATCGTACGCCTCGCCTTTCGCAAGCCATTGGATCCGCGGGATCCGCAGTATCTGGCACGTATCAGTCAAAACTGGGAATAATGTTGGCCTTGTCGATCATATCGATCGGCAACAGGAACTCATGGTCATCTACCTGCACCACGACGTCCTGCTCTTCTACACCGCGCAGAAGGCCTTGGAAGTTGCGTCGACCTTCGAAAGGCGAGCGCAGCTTGATCTTCACTTGTTCACCGGCAAACGAAGCGAACTGTTCAAGTGTGAACAGGGGGCGCTCCATGCCAGGCGAGGAAACTTCAAGGGTGTATTCGGAGGTGATTGGATCTTCAACATCCAGTACACCGCTGATCTGACGGCTGACGATGGCGCAATCATCCACCAACACGCCGCCTTCCTTATCGATATAAACGCGCAACAGTGAGTGGCGACCTTGAGCCGAGAACTCAATACCCCAGCATTCATAGCCAAGGGCCACGACCACCGGGGCCAACAAGGCCTGCAACTGTTCTAGCTTGCTCGACACCTGAACCCCCTCGTGCATGTTTGTGCATGCTGTGCAAATAAAAAAAAATGGGCGAATCGCCCATCCCTGAAACGCCGTCGAATAGCGGCGTTATAAAGTGTCCAGCTAACAAAAAGCCCCTTGGAAGGGGCCCCTGAAACTGGTTGCGGGAGCCGGATTTGAACCGACGACCTTCGGGTTATGAGCCCGACGAGCTACCAGACTGCTCCATCCCGCGACAAAGCTGGGGCGGAAGTATACGACCGATCCCTTACAGGGTCAATGTAACCCTTCCACCTACAAGAAAGCCCGCAATCGCGGGCTCTCCTGATAATTGGTACCGAGAAGGGGACTCGAACCCCTACACCCTATGGGCACAACCACCTCAAGGTTGCGTGTCTACCAATTCCACCACCTCGGCAATACAGCGTTTGAAACCTTCTTACTTCTGCTCTTGAGCTGGAGGTACGTCAGTCGCCGGGTTGGCCGACTTTTGCTCTTGAAGCACCGGGACATCATCAGAAGCCGGTTGTTGCTTAGGCGCTTCCAGTACCGCTGGGTTTGGCAAACCTACTTGAGTCAGCTCATGAGCTTTCTCTTTAGCAAAGTAACCTAACCCTAAGCTGGTCATGAAGAAACCGGCGGCAAGTATAGCAGTAAACTTACTAAGAAAGGTAGAGGAACCTTGGCTTCCGAACACAGTATTTGAAGCACCTGCACCGAAAGACGCACCAGCATCCGCACCTTTACCCTGCTGCAGCAATACGAGGGCAACTACACCCAGTGCACCCAGCAGATGAAAAACGACTACGACTGTTTCCAGCATTTTTTCAGTTTCCCGCGGCGCGACAGATCGCACCGAACTCATCTGCATTCAGGGACGCTCCACCAATGAGCCCCCCATCGATATCCGGCATGCCGAACAGTTCGGCCGCATTGGCCGCCTTCACGCTGCCGCCGTATAGAAGCCGCACACCTCGTGCCACTTCAGAATTCTCTGCCGCCAACTGCGCGCGAATGGCGGCGTGCACATCCTGCGCCTGTTGCGGCGAAGCCGTCAGCCCGGTGCCAATGGCCCAGACCGGCTCGTAGGCAATGACTGCCTTTGCAAAAGCATCGACACCCAGCTCTTCGATGATGCCACCCAGCTGACGCCCGACAACTTCAAGAGTCTTTCCGGCCTCGCGCTGCTCCCGGGTTTCCCCTACACACAGCACCGGGATCAGACCACAGGCCTGGGCCGCAGAAAATTTGCGAATCAGGGCCTTATCCTGCTCGCCCATGATCTGGCGACGCTCGGAATGTCCAATCAGGACCAGAGAACAACCCGCATCCACCAACTGACTCGGCGCAATCTCACCGGTCAACGCACCCTGCATGGATTCCACCGCAGAGTTCTGCGCGCCGACCGAAATCGACTTACCTTTCAAGCCATCAACCACTTGATTGATATACAAGCAAGGCGGGAACACCGCGACATCAACACCGCTAGGCAAGGCCAGATGACGAAGGCCCTTGATCAGCTCAGCGACGCTGGCGCGGGTACCGTGCATCTTCCAGTTACCAGCTACCATAGGGCGACGCATGCTGTACCTCGTCGGTCAAAGTGGGCGCAGATGTTACCCAACCGATTCATGACTGGCAAGCCGAATTCAGGCAGAAACTTCAGTAACCAGTTTTGCCAGCTCTTCGGCATAACCGCGAACTTGCGCTTCATCCTCTCCTTCGACCATGACGCGCACCAAAGGCTCTGTGCCGGACTTGCGCAACAACACGCGCCCACGCCCCGCCATCGCCTGCGTCACATGCTCACTGGCCTGCTTGACCTTCGCATGCTCGAGAGGATTCACGCCGCCACCGAAACGCACGTTGATCAACACTTGCGGACATTTGCGCAATGCCTGGCGCGACTGTGCGAGCCCTTCGTTACGCGCCTTGAGCGCCATCAGCACCTGCAAGGCTGCAATGATCGCATCACCCGTGGTGGTATGGTCGAAGCATACGATGTGGCCGGAGTTCTCACCCCCGATCACCCAGTTGCGCTCCAGCAGCTCCGAGATCACGTAGCGGTCACCCACGTTAGCCCGCACGAACGGGATATCCAGGTCCGCCAGGGCCAGCTCAAGCCCGAGGTTGCTCATCAACGTACCGACCACGCCGCCCTGCAGCTTGCCGCGTCCATGCAGGTCACGGGCAATGATGAACAGCAGCTCGTCACCATCGACAACCGTGCCGGTGTGATCGACCATCAGGACCCTATCGCCGTCGCCATCGAAGGCGATCCCGAGATCAGCCTGTTCAGCCAGCACCGCAGCCTGCAACGCCTCGGTATGGGTGGAACCACAGTTGTGGTTGATGTTCAGGCCATTGGGCTGGGCGGAAAGCACCACCACCTCGGCGCCCAACTCGCGAAAGACGCTCGGCGCAACTTTATAGGTTGCCCCATGGGCGCAATCGACGACGATTTTCAGGCCGGAAAAACTGGTACCGGTCGGCACACTGCCTTTGCAGAACTCGATGTAACGACCCGACGCATCGTTGATCCGCGACACTTTGCCGATTTTGCTCGACTCAACCACAGTCATCGGCGTGTCCAGCAGCTCTTCGATCATCAGCTCGATATCATCCGGCAGCTTGGTACCCTGGCCGGAGAAGAACTTGATGCCGTTGTCATCATGAGGGTTGTGCGAGGCGCTGATCACGATGCCTGCCTGGGCCTGGAACGTACGCGTCAGGTAGGCAATGGCTGGCGTCGGCATCGGGCCCAGCAGCATCACATCGGCGCCCGCCGATGTCAGGCCGGCTTCAAGTGCCGATTCGAACATGTAGCCGGAAATTCGCGTGTCCTTGCCGACCAGCACCTTGCACGCGCCCATTTTGCGAAATGCCATGCCGGCCGCCCAGCCGAGCTTGAGCATGAAATCAGGGGTAATAGGGTATTCGCCGACCCGACCACGAATACCGTCGGTGCCAAAGTATTTCTTGCTCATAAGTGCTCCGTCATTCTTATTCGGCTGAATCCACAGCTGCGATCATCCGCACGACATCCATCGTTTCGGCTACATCATGCACGCGCAATATGCGCGCACCTTTGGCAAGGGCCAAGGCCGCAAGGGCGAGACCGCCATATAGGCGCTCACCCACCGGGCGGCCCAAGGCATTGCCTATCATGCTCTTTCGCGAGACCCCAACCAACAGGGGCCGCCCCAGGGAATGCAAGGCTTCCATATGCTTGAACAAGCTCAGGTTGTGAGCCAGGGTCTTGGCAAAGCCGAACCCGGGGTCAAGAATGATCCGCTCGGCGGGAATGCCCGCGGCGGCGCACCGATCCAGACGCTCCACCAGGAACTCACCTACCTCCCTGGTCACATCATCATAGTGCGGGTCATTCTGCATGGTCCCCGGCTCGCCAAGCATATGCATCAGGCACACCGGCAATCCGGTGGCCGCCGCCGCGTCCAGGGCACCATCGCGCCGCAAGGACCGAACATCATTGATCAGGCCCGCCCCCAGCCGCGCAGTCTCACGCATGACCGCAGGCGTGGACGTATCGACCGAGATAATGACATCAAGTTCGCGATGGATGCGCTCGACAATCGGCGCCACTCGCTCCAGCTCTTCAGTAGGCGAGACCGCACGTGCGCCCGGCCGGGTCGATTCACCACCCACATCGATCAGCGTTGCGCCCTCAGCCACCATGGCCTCGGCATGTCGCAGCGCAGCATCGAGCTGGCTGAATCGACCACCATCGGAAAAGGAATCAGGCGTGACATTGAGAATACCCATGACATGCGCATGGGCCAAATCAAGAACCCGGTTGCCGCAAGGCAACCGGGTCGAGGACTGAACAGAAGTCATTTCAAGCCTTAGACATCAGCGGCCGGACCGCCAATCGGTGTTTCCGGACGCTCACCCTGTACTGCCGGGGGTGTACCGGAGGTGCCAGTACCACCCGACCAGCCACGAGGCTCGCGAGGTACGCGACCCGCCATGATGTCGTCGATCTGCTCGGCATCGATGGTTTCGTACTTCATCAGGGCATCGGCCATGGCATCGAGCTTGTCACGGTTGTCCGTGAGAATCTGCCGGGCTGTGCCGTAGCACTGGTCGATGATGCTGCGCACTTCGGAATCGATCAGCTTGGCCGTTTCGCCAGAGAAGCTTGCATGCTGGCCACTGCCACCACGACCGAGGAACACTTCCCCTTCTTCTTCGGCATACATCAGCGGCCCCAGCTTCTCGGACAGGCCCCACTTGGTGACCATGTTCCGAGCGATCTGACTGGCGCGCATGATGTCGTTGGATGCCCCGGTGGTCACGCCATCGAAGCCCAACGTCATCTCTTCAGCGATACGACCGCCGTACAACGAACAGATCTGACTGATCAATGCACGCTTGGACAGGCTGTAGCGATCCTCTTCCGGCAGGAACATGGTCACGCCCAGGGCGCGACCGCGCGGAATGATCGAGACCTTGTAGACCGGATCGTGCTCGGGCACGACACGACCGACGATCGCGTGACCCGCCTCGTGATACGCGGTGTTCTGCTTTTCTTTCTCCGACATGACCATGGATTTGCGCTCAGCGCCCATCATGATCTTGTCCTTGGCCAGTTCGAATTCCTTCATTTCCACGACGCGCTTGCCGGTACGAGCGGCGAACAGCGACGCCTCGTTGACCAGGTTCGCCAGGTCGGCACCGGAAAAGCCCGGCGTACCACGCGCGATGACGGCCGGAGCGACGTCGTCACCCATTGGCACCTTGCGCATATGGACCTTGAGGATCTGCTCGCGACCACGAATGTCCGGCAGCCCCACCACGACCTGGCGGTCGAAGCGACCTGGACGCAACAGCGCGGGGTCGAGCACGTCAGGACGGTTGGTGGCGGCAATCACGATGATGCCGTCGTTCATTTCGAAACCGTCCATCTCGACCAGCAACTGGTTGAGGGTCTGTTCACGCTCATCGTGACCGCCACCCATGCCGGCGCCACGATGGCGACCAACGGCGTCGATCTCGTCGATGAAGATGATGCACGGCGCGTGTTTCTTGGCCTGTTCGAACATGTCGCGAACACGACTGGCGCCCACGCCGACGAACATTTCGACGAAGTCGGAACCGGAAATCGTGAAGAACGGCACCTTGGCTTCACCGGCGATCGCCTTGGCCAGCAAGGTTTTACCCGTACCCGGTGGACCCACCATCAGTACGCCGCGCGGGATACGACCGCCCAGGCGTTGGAACTTGCCCGGATCACGCAGGAACTCGACCAGCTCGCCGACTTCTTCCTTGGCTTCATCGCAACCCGCGACGTCGGCCAGGGTGGTTTTCACCTGGTCTTCGGAAAGCAGCCGGGCCTTGCTCTTGCCAAAGCTCATCGGCCCGCCCTTGCCTCCGCCGCCGCCCTGCATCTGCCGCATGAAGAACATGAACACGGCGATGATCACCAGGATCGGGAAGCTGGCGACCAGGAGCTGGGTCCAGATGCTTTGCTGCTCAGGCTGCTTGCCTTCGACCACGACATGGTTGTCCACCAGGTCGCCGATCAGGCCATTGTCCTGGATTGCCGGACGAATGGTCTTGAAGCTGTCGCCATCGGTGCGCTTACCGGTAATCACATAGCCATCAACGGCTACGCGCTCGACCTTGCCATCCTTGACCTGCTGGATGAAGTCGGAATAGTTGAGGGTCTGCGGCTCGTTAGGGCTGGAGAAGTTGTTCATCACGGTCACAAGGACAGCGGCGATGATCAACCACAGGATCAGATTCTTTGCCATATCGTTCAATTAACTACCCTCTGAAGCAAGCTCCGCTACTGGCGCGCGCTTCGCATGATATTCACCGGCCTAACTTACTACATTACCTACGACTCTGGCAGGCGCCGTCTGTAACCCTTTGTGAAACTTTGGCCGGGTAATTTTCGTTACACGGCTTTTTCAACGCGAGACAAAAAAAACTATCGCCTTCTATCAAAGACGCTCATCACTGGCCGCACCTTCAACACCACGAAAGCCCCGCGCCAGCAGATACTGCTCGCGAGAACGGTCACGGGATGACAATGGCTTGCGCATCTGCACCTTGTCGAACAATTTGCGGATGCCCTTGTGGTATTCGTCGAAGCCTTCACCCTGGAAGACCTTGATCAAAAAATCACCACCTGGACGCAAAACCCGCCCGGCAAGATCCAGGGCCAGCTCGCTGAGGAACATTGCACGAGGCATGTCGACAGCCGACAATCCACTCATATTGGGGGCCATATCGGAAATCACAAGGTCAACCTGCGTATTTCCGACGGCTTCCAGGATTTTCGCCAACACGGCGTCTTCCGTGAAATCGCCCTGGATAAAGGTCACATCAGGGATGCTGTCCATTTCCAGGATATCGGAAGCGATCAAGCGGCCCTGACCGCCAATCAGACGACTGGTCACCTGGGACCAACCGCCCGGTGCCGCGCCGAGATCGATCACGGTCATGCCTGGACGGATCAGGCGATCCTTTTCCTGGATCTCCAGCAATTTATAGCTGGCGCGAGAGCGATAGCCGTCTTTTTGCGCCATTTTGACGTACGGATCGTTGAAATGCTCTCTGAGCCAGTTCTGGCTAGTCTTGGAACGGGCCACGGGCCACCTCTAAAAATAAAACGGGTCGTGATTAAGTGGGCGGTCCCGGACTTGCTCGGGTAAACTGGCCGCCGCTTTTTACAAGATCAGACGCAGGGGTCAGATTATGCCGCTCACTCAAGAGCAGAAGAAACAATACAAATCCATTGGCCACCATCTGAAACCGGTTTTGACTGTGGCTGACAACGGTTTGACTGAAGGTGTACTCGCCGAACTGGAGCGCGCCTTAAGCGATCACGAGCTGATCAAGATCAAGCTCAACATCCTCGACCGCGAAGCCCGCCTGGCTGCCGTTGCCGAACTGTGCAAGACCGGCAAGGCCGACCTGGTGCAGGTCATCGGCAAGATGGCGCTGATTTATCGCAAGAATTTCAGCGTCAACAAGCAACTGTCGAACGTTCACCGCTTCAAGTGATGCCAAAGGGTCAAGGGTGTGCCTCGCACACCCTGCCACTCCACCCGGGAACCGGCTGCAACACCAGCACCAACCCGGAAAAACCCAGCACCAGGTAACTGAATGCCTGCCACTGGCTCGCATCCGGCCAGCCGAGACGCACCGCGAAGAACATCCCGCACGCGTACAACGACATGAGCAACAATTGCCCACGAATGTCGCGCCATAGACTGGCAAGGCCCTCGGCCTGAACCAGCACCAAAGCCTGAAATATTACGCACGCCGCAGAGAAACCCACCAGCAGCGCCGTCAGCATGCCTGCGATTTCATCGATGAGCAGCGGTGCCAGGCCGACTCGACCCAGCACCGGCAGCAAACCGACATGCAACAACCAGACGCCGCCCACCCACAACATCTGGGTGAGCTGCCAGATCATGGCGCCCGCTCGCAGCGGGCGCCTTCGTTCAGATGTGACGGACTTCGACAATCTCATACTCGATGACACCACCCGGCGTCTTCACCACCACCACATCGCCCTCTTCCTTGGCAATCAAGGCGCGAGCGATGGGCGAACCAACGGAAATCTTGCCGAGCTTGATGTCTGCCTCGTCCTCACCAACGATCTGGTAAGTGACGCTTTCATCGGTCTCGACGTTGGCGATTTCCACGGTAGTGCCAAAGATCACCTTGCCGGTGTGCGGGATCGTCGTAACATCGATGATCACCGCATTCTGCATGCGACCTTCGATATCACGGACACGCGCCTCGACCATCCCCTGCTCCTCTCGGGCAGCGTGGTATTCGGCGTTTTCCTTGAGATCGCCCAGCTCACGCGCTTCACCAATAGCCTGGCTCAAGCGCGGGCGCTCGACCTTGGTCAGGAAAGCGTGTTCTTCTTCCAGGGCCTTCGCGCCCTGAACTGTCATCGGGTACTTGGTTATGCTCATGCCTTCAATCCTGCATGTAGATCCTGCAAGCGACGCACGGTCTTCTCGGGACCGAACTTGAGCGCTTCGCAGATCGCTTCGCCCGCAGCAATGGTCGTGGTGCAGTAGATCTTGTGCTGCAGCGCATTGCGACGAATGGAGTAGGAATCGGCGATCGACTGGCGACCTTCGGTGGTGTTGATGATCAGCGTGACTTCGTCATTCTTGATCATGTCGACCACGTGCGGACGCCCCTCGGTCACCTTGTTCACGCGGCGCACTTTCAGGCCTGCCGCTTCGATCAGCCTGGCAGTACCGGCAGTGGCAACCACTTCGAAGCCCAAGTTGATCAGATCACGGGCTACGCCTGCAACCAGTGGCTTGTCGTCATCACGCACGCTGATGAACGCCGTGCCGCCAGTCGGCAACACTTCGCTGGCACCCATCTGGGCCTTGGCGAAGGCTTCACCGAAGGTATCGCCCACGCCCATCACTTCACCGGTGGACTTCATCTCAGGGCCGAGGATCGGGTCGACGCCAGGGAATTTGGCGAACGGGAACACCGCCTCTTTCACGCTGTAGAAGTTCGGAATGATTTCCTTGGTGAAATTCAGTTCCTTCAGGGTTTTGCCCGCCATGACCCGTGCAGCGATCATCGCCAGGGAAACACCGATGCACTTGGAGACGAATGGCACGGTCCGGGAAGCGCGCGGGTTGACTTCGATGACGTAGATGTCTTCGCCCTGCAGGGCCAGTTGCACGTTCATCAGACCGACAACGCCCAGCTCCAGGGCCATTTTCTTGACCTGCTCGCGCATCTCGTCCTGGATGTGCGCCGGCAGCGAGTAAGGCGGCAGCGAGCAAGCGGAGTCACCGGAGTGAACACCGGCTTGTTCGATGTGCTGCATGATCGCGCCAATCACCACATCCTTGCCGTCGCTGACCGCGTCCACGTCCATTTCGATGGCGCAGTTGAGGAAGTGATCCAGCAGCACCGGGCTGTCGTTGGACACCTGGACCGCTTCACGCAGGTAGCGCTTGAGCTCGTCTTCTTGATAGACGATTTCCATCGCACGGCCGCCCAGCACATAGGACGGACGCACCACCAGCGGGTAACCGATCTTGGCCGCGGCACGAATCGCTTCGTCTTCGCTGCGCACGGTGGCGTTTGGCGGCTGGCGCAGGTTCAGGCGCTCGACCATCTGCTGGAAGCGCTCACGGTCTTCGGCGCGGTCGATCGCATCCGGGCTGGTACCGATGATCGGCACACCCGCGGCTTCAAGGGCGCGCGCCAGTTTCAGCGGAGTCTGGCCGCCGTACTGGACGATCACGCCTTTTGGCTTCTCGACGCGGACGATTTCCAGCACGTCTTCCAGGGTCACTGGCTCGAAGTACAGGCGATCGGAGGTGTCGTAATCGGTGGACACGGTTTCCGGGTTGCAGTTGACCATGATGGTCTCGTAACCGTCGTCGCGCAGGGCCAATGCCGCGTGTACGCAGCAGTAGTCGAACTCGATGCCCTGGCCGATCCGGTTAGGACCGCCACCCAGGATCATGATCTTGTCGCGGGTCGATGGCGCAGCTTCGCACTCTTCTTCGTACGTGGAGTACAGGTAGGCGGTGTCGGTGGCGAACTCGGCCGCGCAGGTGTCGACGCGCTTGTAGACCGGGAACACTTCCAGCTTGTGGCGATGCGCGCGCAAGCTCTTCTCGGTCACACCCAGCAGCTTGGCCAGGCGCATGTCGGAGAAGCCTTTGCGCTTGAGGCGGAACATGGTGTCGCGGTCGATGCTGGACATGCCCAGGGTCTTGACCTTCTCTTCTTCCTTGATCAGATCTTCGATCTGTACCAGGAACCAAGGGTCGATCATGTTCATGCCGAAGATCTGCTCGACGGTCATGCCGGCACGGAAGGCATCGGCCACGTACCAGATACGCTCGGCGCCCGGCACGGTCAGCTCGCGCTTGAGCACGCTCATGCTTTCCGGGTCGGCCAGGTCCAGCTTCGGATCAAGACCGCAGACGCCCACTTCCAGGCCGCGAAGGGCTTTCTGCAAGGACTCCTGGAAAGTCCGGCCAATGGCCATGACTTCACCGACCGACTTCATTTGAGTCGTCAGGCGGGCATCGGCCTTGGCGAACTTCTCGAAGGCGAAGCGTGGCAGCTTGGTGACGACGTAGTCGATGGACGGTTCGAAGGACGCCGGGGTCTTGCCGCCGGTGATGTCGTTCGACAGCTCGTCCAGGGTGTAGCCCACGGCCAGCTTGGCAGCGACCTTGGCAATCGGGAAACCGGTGGCCTTGGAAGCCAGGGCCGACGAACGGGATACCCGCGGGTTCATCTCGATGACCACCATGCGACCGGTGTTCGGGCAGATGCCGAACTGGACGTTGGAGCCGCCGGTTTCCACGCCGATCTCGCGCAGTACCGCCAGGGAGGCGTTACGCAGGATCTGGTATTCCTTGTCGGTCAAGGTCTGGGCTGGTGCGACGGTGATCGAGTCACCGGTGTGCACGCCCATCGGGTCGAAGTTTTCGATGGAGCAGACGATGATGCAGTTGTCCTTTTTGTCGCGGACAACTTCCATTTCATATTCTTTCCAACCGATCAGGGATTCGTCGATCAGCAGTTCCTTGGTCGGCGACAAGTCGAGACCACGGGCGCAGATTTCTTCGAACTCTTCACGGTTGTAGGCGATGCCGCCACCGGTGCCGCCCATGGTGAAGGACGGACGGATGATGCACGGGAAGCCAAGGCGCTCCAGGACGGCGTTGGCCTCTTCCATGCTGTGGGCGATGCCCGAGCGTGGGCAGTCCAGGCCGATGGACTTCATCGCCTTGTCGAAGCGCGAACGGTCTTCAGCCTTGTCGATGGTGTCGGCGTTGGCGCCGATCATTTCCACACCGAACTTCTCCAGGACGCCTTCGCGCTCCAGGTCCAGGGCGCAGTTCAGCGCGGTCTGGCCACCCATGGTCGGCAGCAGCGCGTCCGGGCGTTCCTTCTCGATGATCTTGGCAACGGTTTGCCACTTGATCGGCTCGATGTAGGTGGCGTCGGCCATGGCCGGGTCGGTCATGATGGTGGCCGGGTTGGAGTTCACCAGGATGACGCGGTAACCCTCTTCGCGCAGGGCTTTACAGGCCTGGGCGCCGGAGTAGTCGAATTCGCAGGCCTGGCCGATCACGATCGGGCCAGCGCCGAGAATCAGGATGCTTTTTATGTCTGTACGTTTTGGCATGGGTTTGTCACTCAAATCCGCAGGTCAGTCGGCTAGGCCGTCGAACAATCTTTGAAGCGCCCGAAGGGGCCGCCGCGCTCGGGGCCGCCCTCGGGCTTCTCGCGGTCAGCGTCGCTTGGCCATCTCGCTGATGAAGCGATCGAACAGCGGGGCCACATCGTTCGGGCCCGGGCTCGCTTCAGGGTGGCCCTGGAAGCTGAACGCGCTCTTGTCGGTGCGCTCGATACCTTGCAGCGTGCCGTCGAACAGCGACTTGTGAATCGCGCGCACATTGGCCGGCAGAGTGGCTTCGTCCACCGCGAAACCGTGGTTCTGGCTGGTGATCATCACCACGCCGGTATCCAAGTCCTGCACAGGGTGGTTGGCACCGTGGTGGCCGTGGCCCATCTTCAAGGTCTTGGCGCCCGAAGCCAGAGCCAGCAGTTGGTGACCGAGGCAGATACCGAATACCGGAATCTCGGTTTCCAGCACGTCCTTGATCGCCTGGATCGCATAGTCGCAAGGCTCCGGGTCACCCGGGCCGTTGGACAGGAACACACCGTCGGGCTTGAGGGCCAGGACGTCGGCGGCCGGGGTCTGGGCCGGCACCACGGTGACGCGGCAACCACGCTCGACCAGCATGCGCAGGATGTTCAGCTTGACGCCGTAATCGTAGGCCACGACGTGGTAAGGCAGCTCGGAAGCCTCGATCGTCGCGTGACTGTCGGTCTTCAGGTCCCAGACCGTGGAGCGCCATTCGTACTGTTTCTTGGTGCTGACGACTTTCGCCAGGTCCATGCCCTTGAGGCCAGGGAAGCCCTGGGCAGCGGCGATGGCGGCTTCTTCGGAAATGTTGTCGCCGGCCATGATGCAGCCGTTTTGCGCGCCTTTTTCCCGAAGGATGCGGGTCAGGCGACGGGTGTCGATACCGGCGATCGCCACGACGTTGTTGGCTTTCAGGTAATCGGACAGGGACATCGTGTTACGCCAGTTGCTCGCTACCAGCGGCAAGTCACGGATGACCAGGCCGGCGGACCAGACACGATCAGACTCGGCGTCTTCCGGTGTAGTGCCGGTGTTGCCGATGTGCGGGTAAGTCAGAGTAACGATTTGTTGGGCGTAGGAAGGATCGGTAAGAATTTCCTGATAGCCGGTCATTGCGGTGTTAAACACCACCTCACCAACGGTCTGACCGTCGGCTCCAATGGCTTCGCCGCGAAAAATGCTGCCATCAGCAAGGGCGAGTATGGCTGGCTTAGTCAAGAAGACCTCCCGTAAATAAAGCCTGAAAGGGCGATCGCAGGTTGTAAAAAAGCGGAGTGACGTATGGACACGTCACCCCGCTTGTTCACTGAATTATTCTGCGCGCTTTTAGTGGACACACTAAAGCTGTAGCTTACAGAAAAAGGCTTTTTTGGTCCACCGCTAATGAGCCTTGAAGGCAGGGGGTTGCGACAGGCCGTCGCGAAGCGGTGTAAAACGGGGCTCAGTATAACCTGAACCCCGCCCCCAGGGGCATCAACGCAGGTCGAGAACGTCCTGCATGTCGTACAAACCAGGCTCGCGGCCATCCAGCCACAGCGCCGCGCGAACGGCACCCTTGGCGAAAGTCATCCGGCTCGATGCCTTGTGGGTGATCTCCAGGCGCTCGCCTTCAGTGGCGAACAGCACGGTGTGGTCGCCCACCACATCACCGCCGCGCACAGTGGCGAAACCGATGGTGCTGCGCTCACGAGCACCGGTGTGCCCCTGACGCCCATACACTGCCACTTCCTGCAGATCACGACCCAACGCATCAGCAATCACCTCACCCATGCGCAAGGCCGTTCCCGAAGGCGCGTCGATCTTGTGCCGGTGATGCGCCTCGATGATTTCGATATCCGCATCGTCACCCAAGACCCGGGCCGCCATGTCCAGCAGCTTCAGCGACAGATTCACACCCACGCTGAAGTTCGCGGCAAACACGATCGGAATGTCCTTGCCCGCATCGGCCAGCAATTGCTTTTGCGCAGCATCCAGCCCCGTCGTACCGATCACCATGGCCTTGCCGTGCTTGCGGCAGATCGCCAGGTTTTTCAGCATCACTTCCGGCAAGGTGAAATCAATCAGTACATCGAACTCGTCGAGCACTTTCTCCAGGCCGCCGGACATCGGCACGCCAATACGCCCCAGTGAGGCCAACTCGCCCGCATCGGCGCCTACCAGCGTGCTGTCGGGCCGCACGATGGCCGCTGTCAGGCCGGAGAGCGGCGAGCGCTGCTGCACCGCCTCGACCAGCGCCTTGCCCATGCGCCCCGCAGCGCCCATCACAGCTATACGTCGCATGCGAACTCCTTACAGGTCGCCGAAGAAGCGTTTTACACCTTCGAACCAACCAGTGGTTTTCGGGGAGTGACTGTTGTCATCCGCCAGCGAGTTGCGGAATTCTTCCAACAGCTCACGCTGACGCCGCCCCAGGTTGACCGGAGTCTCCACCGCTACGCGGCACATCAGGTCGCCTGCACCTCCGCCACGCACTGGCGCGACGCCTTTGCCACGGATCCGGAACTGCTTGCCGGTCTGCGTGCCCTCGGGGATTTTCAGCTTGACGCGACCGTCGAGGGTCGGGATCTCAAGCTCACCACCCAAGGCCGCATCGACGAAGCTGATCGGCACTTCGCAGAACAGGTGCTTGCCGTCGCGCTGGAAAATCGCATGCTCGCGCACATTGATGACCACATACAGATCACCAGTCGGGCCGCCCTGGGCACCTGCCTCGCCTTCGCCGGACAGGCGAATGCGGTCACCGGTGTCGACACCGGCCGGCACTTTGACCGACAGCGTCTTGTACTCTTCGACACGCCCTTCACCATGGCAGGAGTCGCACGGATCGGAAATGATCTTGCCTTGGCCATGGCAACGCGGGCAGGTCTGCTGCACCGAGAAAAAGCCCTGCTGCATGCGAACCTGGCCGATACCGCCACAGGTCGGGCACGTAACGGGCGAGGAGCCCTTCTTGGCGCCCGAGCCATCGCATGGCTTGCAATTGACCAGCGTTGGAACACGGATATTGACGGTAGTACCGCGCACCGCTTCTTCCAGGTTCAACTCCAACGTGTAGCGCAAATCGCTGCCACGCTGAGCGCCGCCACGGGCACCGCCGCGACCGCCACCGAAGAAATCGCTGAACACATCACCGAAAATATCGGAAAAGTTCTGACCGCCGAAACCGGCACCGCCGCCACCCATGCTTGGGTCGACGCCGGCATGACCGTACTGATCGTAAGCCGCGCGCTTGCTCGAATCGGACAGCACTTCGTAGGCCTCGTTGGCCTCCTTGAACATCTCTTCCGACGCTTTGTCGCCGGGATTACGGTCCGGGTGGTGCTTCATCGCCAGGCGACGATAGGCCTTTTTCAGGTCCGCCTCGCTGGCCCCCCGCTCGACACCCAATACTTCGTAAAAGTCACGCTTTGCCATTAGTCTTTGCACTCTTATAGGACGTCCGGCAAACCTCTCCTGAACCTTGCCAAACTCGTTGAGCCCCAATACAGGCCCGGACCCAACTCACGTCGATTCAACGATCCTGGTCTTAAGTTTTTCAGCCAGGGACCCGGCCAAAACGCGGTGTCCGCCGCTCGGAAAGCAGGAGCATTCCCGATCACACCGCCAGCATCCGAGCGCTGTCGCATGCTGTAAAAATTCATTGGCTCCAGACACGCCAACGCGGGAGCAAGCTCCCGCGCGGCGACATCCTACCAGCCACCGCACAAATGCAGTCAACCGGCCGACCAACAAGCGATTACTTGTGGTCTTTCACTTCTTCGAACTCGGCGTCAACGACGTCGTCGGCTTTCTCGGCCGATTCGCCCTGCGCAGCCGCGCCTTCTGCAGGCTGAGCCTGTTCGGCGTACATTTTCTGAGCCACTGGCGCAGAGACCTTGGACAGCTCTTCGATCTTCGCTTCGATGGCGGCCTTGTCGTCGCCTTTGACGGCAGCCTCCAGGGCAACCACGGCCGCTTCGATGGCGGTTTTCTCTTCCGCGGTCACTTTTTCGCCAGCATCAGCGATCATTTTGCGAGTCGAGTGCACCAAGGCATCGCCCTGGTTACGAGCGCTGGCCAGTTCTTCGAACTTGCGGTCTTCCTCGGCGTTGACTTCAGCATCGCGAACCATCTGCTGAATTTCTTCCTCGGACAGACCGGAGTTGGCCTTGATCACGATCGACTGAGTCTTGCCGGTAGCCTTGTCTTTCGCGCCGACGTGCAGGATGCCGTTGGCGTCGATGTCGAAGGTCACTTCGATTTGTGGCACGCCACGTGGTGCTGGTGGAATCTCGGCCAGGTCGAACTTGCCCAGGGACTTGTTCTGTGCGGCTTGCTTACGCTCACCTTGCAGCACGTGAATGGTCACTGCGCCCTGGTTGTCGTCGGCAGTCGAGAACACCTGGGATTTCTTGGTAGGAATCGTGGTGTTTTTCTCGATCAGCGCAGTCATTACGCCGCCCATGGTTTCGATACCCAGAGTCAGCGGGCTGACGTCGAGCAGCAGAACGTCTTTCACGTCACCAGCCAATACCGCGCCCTGGATAGCAGCACCCATGGCAACAGCTTCGTCAGGGTTGACGTCTTTACGTGCTTCTTTACCGAAGAAATCGGTCACCAACTTCTGAACCAGTGGCATACGGGTCTGACCGCCAACCAGGATCACGTCGTTGATCGAACCAACGTCGATACCGGCGTCTTTCATCGCGATGCGGCAAGGTTCGATGGTGCGCTGAACCAGGTCTTCCACCAGCGCTTCGAGCTTGGCGCGGGAGATTTTTACGTTCAGGTGCTTAGGACCGGTGGCGTCTGCGGTGATGTACGGCAGGTTCACGTCGGTCGACTGGCTCGACGACAGTTCGATCTTGGCTTTTTCAGCGGCTTCTTTCAGGCGCTGCATGGCCAGCGGGTCACCCTTGAGGTTCATGCCGCTTTCTTTCTTGAACTCGTCGACGAGGTAGTCGATCAGGCGGATGTCGAAGTCTTCACCACCGAGGAAGGTGTCACCGTTGGTTGCCAATACTTCGAACTGATGCTCGCCGTCGACTTCAGCGATCTCGATCACGGAAACGTCGAAGGTACCGCCACCCAGGTCGTAAACGATCACGGTGTGATCGCCCTTGGCCTTGTCCATACCGTAGGCCAGAGCGGCCGCAGTCGGTTCGTTGATGATACGTTTTACGTCCAGGCCCGCGATGCGGCCGGCGTCTTTGGTCGCCTGGCGCTGGCTGTCGTTGAAATAGGCAGGCACAGTAATGACCGCCTCAGTCACCGCTTCGCCGAGGTAATCTTCGGCGGTTTTCTTCATTTTCTTGAGGATTTCAGCCGAGATCTGTGGCGGCGCCATTTTCTGGCCGTTCACTTCAACCCAGGCGTCGCCGTTGTCAGCCTTGGCGATTTTGTAAGGCACCATCTTGATGTCTTTCTGGACGACTTCTTCGTCGAACTTGCGACCGATCAGACGCTTCACCGCGTACAGGGTGTTATGCGGATTGGTCACTGCCTGACGCTTGGCCGATTGGCCAACCAGAATCTCGCCATCATTGGCGTAAGCGATGATAGACGGCGTAGTACGCGCGCCTTCAGCGTTTTCGATGACTTTGGCCTTGCCGTTTTCCAGCACGGAGACGCACGAGTTGGTGGTCCCCAGGTCGATACCGATAATCTTGCCCATGTTAACTCTCCCGGAACTTGGATTTTGTTGCCGCAGCAGTGGTGGCTAACTGCGGTAGCACTTAAACGCTTGACATATAGATGGGGCCGCTAAGACCGATTTCAAGCCTGCTCATCAATAGAAGGCGAAACCGGCGCTGGCGTCTTGCTGACCACGACCATGGCCGGACGCAGCAGGCGCCCATTGAGCAGATAGCCCTTCTGGAAAACCTTCAGCACACTGTTTGGCTCGACGTCGGCACTTTCCTGCATCGCCATGGCCTGGTGGTGCTCGGCGTTGAAGGGTTCGCCATGGGGATCAAGGGTTTCGAGCTGATAACGCTTGAGGGTGTCCTGGAACATCTTCAGGGTCAGCTCGATGCCTTCGCGCATCGGACGAATGTTTTCGTCATCCGGGTTGGACAGTTCCAGGCCACGCTCCAGGCTGTCGATGATCGGCAGCAGGTCGCCGGCGAAACGCTCCAGGGCGAATTTATGAGCCTTTTCTACATCTTGCTCGGCGCGACGGCGGACATTCTGCAGGTCGGCGGCTACACGCAACGCCTGATCCTGCGCACCGGCCAGTTGCTCCTCGAGCACTTGTACACGTGCCGCCAGGTCTTCACCGGAATCCTGGGAAGCCTGATTGGCGTCTAGATTTTGCGTGTCCTGCGTCTGTTCGTCAGCCATAGATTTCTCCTCTCAACTTCGTCCGCGAGCTCAACTCGCGCTTCTGCCCCGGTATATGGGGTCGGGTTTTGCAGCTTCAAGGCCCATCTGACGAATTAACCTTACAAAAAACAGCTGCATAACCATTCCCCGCCGCGCTAAGAAAATCATTTATCCAAGCAAATCGAGCTAAGCGAAGGCATTGTCAGGCCAAAACAAAACACTGTATAAATAACCAGACCTAAAGCCTGGGAGCGGCCTTATGCTGGTGCACCTGTCCGTACACAACTATGCCATCGTCGAACACCTCGACCTCGAACTTGATCGAGGCATGAGTGTGATCACCGGTGAAACCGGCGCAGGCAAGTCGATCATGCTCGATGCCCTGGGCCTGACGCTGGGCGACCGCGCCGACAGTGGCGTAGTGCGCCCCGGAGCGGACAAGGCCGACATCCTGGCGACGTTCGACCTGGTCGACATCCCCGAGGCCAGCGCCTGGCTGGCCGAACGCGACCTGGACACCGACGGCCTGTGCATCCTGCGCCGGGTCATCACCGCTGAAGGCCGCTCCCGCGGCTACATCAACGGCACGCCCTGCCCCTTGGGCGACCTCAAGGCCCTCGGCGAGCTGCTGATCGACATTCACAGCCAGCATGAACACCAATCCCTGCTCAAGACCGACACCCATCGCCGCTTGCTGGATGAATACGCCGGCGCCACCGACCTGGCCCGACAGGTCCAACTGGCGGCCCAACGCTGGCGCCAAACCCGGCAGGAACTGGATCGACTCTCCAACTCCGGCGACGAACAGCGCGCCCGTCACCAGTTGTTGAGCTATCAGCTCGAAGAGCTGGAGAACCTGGCCCTGGGTGAAAATGAACTGGCAGAGCTGGAGCAGGAACACAAGAACCTGACCAACGCCGAAACCCTGCTGGGCATTTGCCGGCAAGTGGTCGAACAATGCAGCGAGAGCGATTCGGGCAATGTGCTCAATGCGCTGACAGCGAGCTTGAACCGACTCTCCAGCGTGAACAATTCGGTGGGCGCCCTGAACGAAGCGACGAACCTGCTGACGAGCGCGCAGATCCAGGTCGAAGAAGCCGTCGGGGAGCTGAATCGGTTCCTCGATCATTTCGATGCCGACCCGGCCCGCCTGCAGTACCTGGAAGAGCGCCTGGACACCATCTATACGCTGGCGCGCAAGCACCGCATCCAGCCGGCCGACGTTGCCGAACTCCAGCAGCGGCTGCTGGAAGAGCTGGAAACCCTGAACGCCAACGATGAATCCATCGAGCGCCTGGGGGACGAACTGGCTTCTTATGCCCGTCATTACCAGGAAAAGGCCAAGGAGCTCAGTGAACTGCGGCAGCACGCCGCAACAGGGCTGGCCAGCGCCGTGGAGCAGGAGATCCAGCGCCTGGGCATGCCCGGCGGGCGCTTCACCATCGAATTGCGCCCCAACGCTGGGGACGAGCTCCAGCCCAACGGGCTGGAGCAAGTGGAACTGCTGGTCAGCGCCAACCCCGGGCAACCGCTCAAGGCGCTGGCCAAAGTCGCATCCGGCGGCGAACTGTCACGAATCAGCCTGGCCATCCAGGTCATCACCGCGCAGACCTCTCGCGTGCCGACGCTGGTATTCGACGAAGTGGACGTGGGCATCGGTGGCCCAACCGCGGAAATTGTCGGCCAGTTGCTGCGCCGACTGGGGGAACGCGGCCAGGTACTGACGGTGACTCACCTGCCCCAGGTCGCCGCCCAGGGACACCAGCATCTATTTGTGCATAAGGTACGCGGCGAGGATGCCACTCGCACCGCCGTGTCCAAGCTCAACAAAAACGAGCGCGTAGAAGAAGTGGCGCGAATGCTCGGGGGCATCGACCTCACCAAGGAATCCCTGGCCCACGCGAAAAAAATGGTCGTTACCGCGAAAATCTGAGAACGGCAGAAAGCACGAAGGCGACCCTGAGGTCGCCTTCGTTCGTTTCGCGAACCGTAATAGTCCGCGCGACATGCTTACTTTTTCTTGCGTACGTACAGCACAAGATTGTGATCAACCATCTCGAAGCCATACTTGTCGACGATTGCTTTCTGCAGCCGCTCGATTTCTTCGTCGAAGAATTCGATCACTTCACTGGTCTCGACGTTGACCATATGGTCGTGATGCTTGCCGTCGTCCAGCTCGAAGACCGCATGGCCTCCGTCGAAGTTGTGCCGCACCACCAAGCCAGCTGCCTCGAACTGGGTCAGAACACGGTAAACCGTGGCCAGACCGACGTCCTCACCAGCCTCCATAAGCGCCTTATAGACATCTTCAGCACTCATGTGGCGTTGCTCGGCGGAATCGAGCATTTGTAGAATCTTGACCCGTGGCAGGGTCACTTTGAGGCCGGCTTTGCGTAGTTCGCTATTTTCAACCATGGTCAGCTTTCTCGCGATGCTGCTTCGCAGCTTCTCTTAATGCGGGTATGATCGGCGTTTACGTTGTCCCAGCCAAGATAGTGGAAGTCGCCCACCGATGCAAAACACCAAGCTCTTGCTAACCAGTTTCACCTTTGTGGGACTGCTCGCACTCGCCGGTTGTTCATTCCCCGGGGTTTACAAAATCGACATCCAGCAGGGCAATGTCGTCACGCAGGACATGATAGACCAGTTGCGCCCGGGAATGACCCGCCGGCAAGTACGGTTTATCATGGGCAACCCCCTGCTGACCGACACGTTCCATGCCGATCGCTGGGATTACCTATACAGCTTGCAGCCAGGCGGCGGTGAGCGCCAGCAGGAACGCATCAGCGTTATCTTCAGCCCCAACGACCAACTCGTCAGCCTGTCAGGCGATTTCATGCCTGGCGTAAGCCGTGACGAAGCCATCTTGGGCAAGGACAGCGACAACACCGTTACCGACCCGACCCAGAAGACCGAACAGCCAAAACCGGAAAAACCGGCCAAGCCAGGTTCGTTGCTGGACCAGATCCAGAAGGATGTGGACAAAGTCGAGACCGTACCAGTCCCGACGCCAGAGCCCCTGGATACATCGCCACAATAAATGGCGGCATAAAAAAACCCGGCATGCCGGGTTTTTTATTGCCTGTCATTCAAGCCAGGTTATTGCTCCGATTGGCGTGCCTGGGCAGCCTTGGCCGCGCGCAGGCGCCGAATTTCCTTCGGATCGGCCAACAACGGGCGATAAATCTCCAGTCGATCGGCCGCCTGCACCACCTGATGCTCTGGATCGACAACCAGCTTGCCAAAAATCCCCACCGGGCAAGTCGTCAGATCCAGCTCCGGAAACACATCGCCAATACCGGATGCCGCCAGTGCGGCGCGAACACTCGCGCCCTCCTGCACCATGCAGGTGCGCAAGACCTGACGCTCCGCCGAGGCATACACCACTTCTATCTCAATCAACGCTTGAGCTCTGCATTCTGCTTGGCCCGCTGGCAGAACGCATCGACCAGGGTATTGGCGGCCTGATTGAACAGCGGCCCCAGCGTCGCCCGCACCAGAGGACCGGCGTAGTCGAACGACAGGTCCAGGCTGATCTTGCAGGCCTTTTCACCCAGCGGCTTGAACACCCAGACACCGTGGAGCTGGTTGAAAGGCCCTTCCTCCAGATTCATCTCGATGGACTGTCCCGGTACCAGCGTATTGCGCGTGACAAAGCGCTGGCTCAAGCCGCTCTTGGCAATGTTGAGGCTGGCGCGCATATGGGTTTCAGAGCTTTCCAGCACCTCGGCCGACGAGCACCACGGCAAGAACTCCGGGTAGCTCGCCACATCGTTGACCAGGTCATACAGCGCCTGCGCCGGGTAGGGCAGCAAGGCCGAGCGTTGAATATGTGTCGTCATGTAAGCGTCACTTCCACAGCTGGGCGGCAAACACTACAAGAATGCCGATGGGCGCCACATAGCGCATCAAGAACAGGCTCAAGCCGAACAATACCGGGCTACGCAGCGACAGCTCATCACGCACTGCTTCACGCCCCATGATCCATCCTGCAAACACTACGAAACACAAACCACCCAATGGCAGCATGATCCGTGAGGTGAAGAAATCAATCACGCCGAAGAAATCCAGCCCTCCGGTTGCGCCCCACTGGTAGAGATGGAACAGCCCGTCTTCGTTCACGAAAAACTTCGCCTGCTTCCATATATTGAAGGAAAACACCGTGCCCAGGCCGACAAACCAACAGGTGAAGGCCAGCCAGAAGGTTACCCAGGCACGACTGAGCAGGGTCCGTTCAACCAGGTAAGCCACCATGGGTTCCAGCAGGGAGATGGCCGAACTCCAGGCCGCGATGGCCACCAGGAGAAAAAACACCACGCCCATCACCTGGCCGAACGCCATGCTGCCAAAGGCAAAGGGCAGGCTGACGAACATCAACCCTGGCCCCTCGCTCGGATTCAGGCCGGCAGCGAACACAATCGGAAACAATGCCACGCCCGCCAGCAGCGACACGAAGGTGTCCAGCAGTGCGACGCCGAACACAGTTCGGGTCAGGGAGGCATTCTTGGGCATGTAGGCGCCATAGATCATGATCGAACCGACCCCGACGCTCAGGGAGAAAAACGCATGCCCCATGGCCGGCAGAAGGCCGTCCAGGACTTTCTCCGGCTGGAAGTCGAACATGAAATGCACGCCTTCCATGAAATGCCCGGTGGTCATGCTGTAGCCCAGCAGCACCAGGATCATCACGAACAGCAACGGCATCATGATCCGCAGGCTGCGCTCAAGCCCGGCCACCACGCCCCGGGCAATCACCACCGCCGAGAGCACCATGAAAATCGTGTGCCAGAGGGTCAGCCTCCAGGGATCGGCGATCACATTGCCGAAGTAGGCGCCCACCTGATCCGGCGTGGCCCCTTGGAAATCCCCGCGCCCCATGTCGATGATGTAGTCCAGGGACCAGCCACCGACCACACTATAGAAAGACAGGATCAACAGCGCCGTGATCATCCCGGCGAAGGCGCCCCACGACCACTTGGTCGAATGGCCAGCCTCTACCGCCAGTACCTTCAGGGCATTGGCCGGGCTTTGCCGGGCCCGACGTCCGATCAGGGTTTCGGCCAGCATCACCGGTGCGCCGATCAGCGCGATGCACGCCAGGAACATCAATACGAAGGCGCCGCCACCGTAGACGCCGACCATGTACGGAAACTTCCAGATACTACCCAGCCCCACGGCAGAACCAGTCGCCGCGAGTATGAAGACCCAGCGGCTAGCCCAACTGCCGTGGACAGAAACCTTGTCTGTCGACATCGTGATCACGCCCAAGCATTCAAAAAAGAGGCCGCATTGTCCGGGATTCACTCAACGTGCTCAAGCACGCTGCTTCACCGTAGCCGACACGCGCGCAACTGCCTATAATGCCGCCCCTATGGCTAAACAGAAGAAACACCCCACAGGGACCATCGCGCAAAATAAAAAGGCGCGACACGATTACTTCATCGAACAACGTTTCGAGGCTGGCATGGTCCTGGCCGGCTGGGAAGTAAAGAGCTTGCGTGCCGGCAAGGCGCAACTGGTCGACAGCTATGTGCTGCTCAAGGACGGCGAAGCCTGGCTGCTGGGCAGTCATATCACGCCGCTGACCACCGCCAGCACCCACGTGATTGCCGACCCGGTGCGCTCGCGCAAATTGCTGCTCAACAAACGCGAGCTGGAAAAACTTTTCGCCTCGGTGCAACAGAAGGGTTACACCTGCGTCTGCACGTCGTTGTACTGGAGCAAGCACTTGATCAAGTGCGAAATTGCCCTGGGCAAGGGCAAGAAGGAATACGACAAGCGCGATACCGAGCGTGAACGTGATGCCGGCCGCGAGCTGCAGCGTGCAGTGCGCAACAAGGGCAAGGAAGACTGAGTCTTTCGTCCTTGAGACCGCTATCGCGAGCAAGCTCGCTCCCACACCCGATCACGGCGATACACAGTCTTGTGTTCACTGAAGATCCAATGTGGGAGCGAGCTTGCTCGCGATGACGGCGACACATTCAGCATTGATGGGTCAGACTGACCGCTTTCGCGAGCAAGCTCGCTCCCGCAGGCTTCGCAAGCACGCTCACATCCCCTTGCGCCGCTCCGCCCGCGCCACGCGCTGCACTTCCTGACGCACCTCTTCCAAAACTTCCTGCACATACAAGATATGCCGGCTGGACACTTCCCGCGCCTGTTCGGCGTGCCCGCCCATGATGGCCTGGTACAACTCCCGGTGCTGGCTGATCAGCATGTCGCGGGTTTCACTGCGCTGCTTGTACATGCCGCCGATGTTGGTCACCACGTTGCGCTTGAGCAAGTCGAACAAGCCGCGAATCGTGTGCAGCAACACGGCGTTATGACTGGCCTCGGCGATCGCCAGGTGAAACCGGGCATCCGCCGCGCCCTCCTCCGCCCGGCTGACCTCGTCGTGGCGCGAGTAACAATCCAGCAGCTCCTCGAATGCCGCCGTCAGCCGATCGCGGTCCACATCCGTGGCCCGCTGCGCCGCGTAATAAGCGCAGGACGCTTCCAGGGTGTGACGGAACTCCAGCAAGTCACGCTGCGCTTCGGGATTGCTTTCCAAAAGCTGCAGCAGCGGATCACTGAACGTCGAGCCCAGCGACTCCACCACATAGTTGCCGCCGCCCTGGCGACTGACCAACAAGCCTTTGGCCGCCAGCTTCTGGATCGCCTCGCGCAACGAAGGGCGTGACACACCGAACTGCTCAGCCAGGGTCCGTTCGGCCGGCAGCCGCTCACCGGACTTGAGCGTGCCCTCAAGGATCATGCCTTCAAGCCGCTCGACAATATCGTCAGACAAACGGCGCTGACGAATCTGATCAAACCCCATAACTCAATTCTCCACGATCCCGACCGCTCGCCGGGCCCTCTATTCTGGCCCATCCGGGCTTTATCCACACCCCGTAAAAGCCGCTTCTACCAACGGATCAGATGCCATCTGCACCGCTTATTCGACGAAAGTTTCAGGGCGGCAAATTGACACACGACAACCAAGGCTTTTACCCTAGCCAACAGCGATTGTAAATTGGTATTACCAATTAACCAAATCCGCTGGCAGTGCCTGACCAACAACAATTAGGGGCCCACCCATGATGCAAACCTGGCAACAGCTCTACAGCCCGCTCGGCAGCCTCGGCTTGTCCGCACTCGCGGCCGTCATTCCCATCGTATTTTTCTTCCTGGCCCTGGCGGTGTTTCGCCTCAAGGGACATGTGGCCGGCAGCATTACCCTGGCCCTGGCGATCGCTGTGGCGATTTTCGCGTTCAATATGCCCGCCGACATGGCCTTCGCAGCCGCCGGCTATGGCTTTGCCTACGGTCTGTGGCCCATCGCCTGGATCATCGTCGCCGCCGTATTCCTCTACAAACTGACGGTCAAGAGCGGCCAGTTCGAGGTGATTCGCAGCTCAGTGCTGTCGATTACCGATGACCAACGCCTGCAAGTGCTGCTGATCGGCTTTTGCTTCGGCGCGTTCCTCGAAGGGGCCGCCGGTTTCGGTGCCCCGGTGGCGATCACTGCCGCCCTGCTGGTCGGCCTGGGCTTCAACCCCCTGTATGCCGCGGGCCTGTGCCTGATCGCCAATACCGCCCCGGTCGCGTTCGGCGCGCTGGGCATTCCGATCATCGTGGCCGGTCAGGTTACCGGGATCGACGCCTTCAAGATCGGCGCCATGACCGGTCGCCAACTGCCCCTGCTGTCGCTGTTCGTGCCGTTCTGGCTGGTGTTCATGATGGACGGTCTGCGCGGCGTGCGGGAAACCTGGCCAGCAGCGCTGGTGGCCGGCTTGAGCTTCGCCATCACCCAGTACTTCACCTCCAACTTCATCGGCCCGGAACTGCCGGACATCACCTCCGCCCTGGCCAGCCTGATTTCCCTGACCCTGTTCCTGAAAGTCTGGCAGCCCAAGCGCACCGCCGGCGCCCAGATTGCCGGCGCCACCTCCAGCGCAACGGTCACCGCCAGCGCCGGCGGTTTCGGCCAACCGCGCAGCACGGTGGCTTCGCCCTACAGCCTGGGAGAAATCATCAAAGCCTGGTCGCCGTTCCTGATCCTGACCGTATTGGTGACGATCTGGACCCTCAAGCCGTTCAAGGCAATGTTCGCTGCGGGCGGTTCGATGTACGGCTGGGTGTTCAACTTCGCCATCCCGCACCTGGACCAGATGGTGATCAAGGTCGCGCCCATCGTGATCAACCCCACTGCCATTCCGGCCGTGTTCAAGCTCGATCCGATTTCCGCCACCGGCACGGCGATTTTCTTCTCCGCATTGATCTCGATGCTGGTACTGAAGATCAATATCAAAACTGGTCTTACCACTTTTAAAGAGACACTTTTCGAGCTGCGCTGGCCGATCCTGTCCATCGGCATGGTGCTGGCATTCGCCTTCGTCACCAACTACTCGGGCATGTCGTCGACCATGGCCCTGGTACTGGCCGGCACGGGCGCGGCGTTCCCGTTCTTCTCGCCGTTCCTGGGTTGGTTGGGCGTGTTCCTGACCGGTTCCGATACGTCGTCCAACGCGTTGTTCAGCTCGCTGCAAGCCACCACCGCGCACCAGCTCGGCGTCAACGACACCTTGCTCGTGGCGGCCAATACCAGCGGCGGCGTGACCGGCAAGATGATTTCGCCACAATCGATCGCGGTGGCCTGCGCGGCGACCGGGCTGGTGGGCAAGGAATCGGATCTGTTCCGTTTCACCCTCAAACACAGCCTATTCTTTGCAACGATTGTCGGCCTGATCACGTTGGCCCAGGCCTACTGGTTTACCGGCATGCTGGTTCATTAAGTCCTACACGCAACACTGAAAAAACCGACGCCGAACCGTGATTCGGCGTCTGCTATTCACCACCGGGTCTGCAAGGCTGCTGAAAGATTTCCTGTCTATATTCAGCAGCCTCAGCGGACGGATAACCGGGACCACCCGGAGACACGCCTGATGAGCGAGCTTTTTTATAACGCCGTGCCGAACGCGACCCGTGTCGCCCCGCCACTGCCCGAGCCTCGGCAGTACCCCAGCGAAAAACCGCAAAGGGTCTACCTGTTCGGCACTTGCGTGGTCGACCTGTTCTATCCCGAAGCCGGGATGGATGCGATTCATCTGCTGGAGCGCGAAGGAATCCGGGTGGACTACCCGCAAGGGCAAAGCTGCTGCGGCCAACCGGCCTACACCTCGGGCTACACCGAGCAGGCGCGGACGGTGGCACGGGCGCAGTTGGCCCTGTTTGCCGAAGATTATCCGGTGGTCGTGCCCTCGGGCTCCTGCGCCGGCATGCTGCGCGAGCATTACGCCGATCTGTTCAAGGATGAGCCCGACACGCTCAAACAGGTTCAGGCCCTGGCGGCCCGGACCTATGAACTGGCTGAATTCCTGCTGTTCGTCTGCAAGGTGCAGTTGAACGATAGCGGCGAACCCGTGAAAGTCGCGCTGCACACGTCCTGCTCGGCACGGCGTGAAATGAACACCCATCTGCATGGCCGTGCGTTGTTGGCGCAGCTGCGCAATGTGGAGCGAGTTGAACACAGCCACGAAAGTGAATGCTGTGGCTTTGGTGGGACGTTCAGCGTTCGCATGCCGGATATTTCCGGCGCGATGGTGGCCGACAAGACCCGAGCGCTGAAGGAATCCGGCGCGCACAAGGTCATCAGTGCCGATTGTGGCTGCCTGATGAACATCAACGGCGCACTGGAAAAACAGCAGGAAGCGTTACGCGGCCAGCATCTGGCGAGCTTTCTCTGGCAGCGTAGCGGAGGTGTTGCATGAGCACGCCAACGCTGATCCCGACTGTAGAGGTGCAGGAAGATTTTCGCGCCCGGGCCCACAAGGCTTTGGACGACACGCAACTGCGAAACAACTTTCGCAGCGCGATGGATTCACTGATGACCAAACGGGCAACGTCTTTCAGCGATGCCCACGAAAGAGAACACCTGCGAGTGCTCGGCAATGCCGTCCGCGCCCGTGCGTTATCCAAGCTGCCCGACCTGCTCGAGCAACTGGAAACCAACCTGACCCGCAACGGTGTGAACGTGCACTGGGCGGAGACGGTGGACGAAGCCAATGGCATCGTCCTCTCGATCATCCGCGCTCACGAGGCGCGGCAAGTGATCAAGGGCAAATCGATGGTCAGCGAAGAGATGGAGATGAACCATTTCCTCGAGGCTCGGGACATTGAATGTCTCGAATCCGACATGGGGGGAATACATCGTCCAGCTCGACCACGAGAAGCCTTCACACATCATTATGCCGGCGATCCACAAGAATGCCGGTCAGGTCGCGTCCTTGTTCCACGACAAACTCGGCGTGGAGTACACCAAGGACGTTGACCAACTCATTCAGATCGGTCGCAAGGTATTGCGGCAGAAATTCTTCGAGGCCGATATCGGCGTCTCCGGCGTCAACTTCGCCGTCGCCGAAACCGGCACGCTGCTGTTGGTGGAAAACGAAGGCAACGGACGCATGTCCACCACCGTGCCCCCCCGTGCACATCGCTGTGACCGGCATCGAAAAAGTGGTGGAGAACCTGCGCGATGTCGTGCCACTGCTCTCACTGCTGACCCGCTCGGCCCTCGGCCAGCCCATCACCACCTACGTCAACATGATCTCCGGCCCGCGCAAGGCCGATGAACTGGACGGCCCCCAGGAAGTCCACCTGGTGCTACTGGACAACGGCCGCAGCCAGGCGTTTGCCGACAGTGAACTGCGCCAGACCCTGAACTGCATCCGCTGCGGCGCCTGTATGAATCATTGCCCGGTCTATACCCGAATCGGCGGCCATGCCTACGGCGAGGTTTACCCGGGACCTATCGGAAAAATCATCACGCCGCACATGGTCGGCCTGGCCAAGGTGCCGGATCATCCGAGCGCGTCTTCGCTGTGCGGTGCCTGCGGTGAAGTGTGTCCGGTGAAAATTCCGATCCCGGCTTTGCTGCGGCGGTTGCGGGAAGAAAACGTCAAAGCGCCGGACAGCCCCCATCAGGTGATGCGCGGCCAGGGCAGCAAATACTCGCCCAAGGAACGCTTCATCTGGAATGCCTGGGCTCGGCTCAACAGTTCGCCACGGCTGTATCGGCTGTTCGGCTTCCTCGCCACGCGCCTGCGCGCCCTGACGCCCAACAACGTCGGCCCCTGGACCCAGAACCACAGCGCCCCCAAACCCGCCGCCCGCTCATTGCATGACCTGGCCCGCGACCACCTGAACCAGCAGGGAGACCGCCGATGAGCGCCAAGGAAAATATCCTCGCCAAGCTGCGCAAAAGCCTGACGGGCGCCACACCCGTTGCCGACAATTTCGATGTCGAACTAGTGACGCAAACCTACCGCTACGCACCGGAGGAGCGCATTCCGCAGTTGCGCAAGCTGATGGAAGCGGTGCACACCGAAATCCACCTGACGTCCGACGAAGGCTGGCCGACCCTGCTCGCGCAATTGCTGCGCGACCGTCAATTGCCGAGTCTGCTCATCGCCCCGACCACCGCACACGGGCAAAAAATCACACAGTTCTGGGCGAACAATCCGGACCTGCCAACCCTCAAGGCCTACGACCGCCCGATAGAAGAGTGGAAAGCCGAGTTGTTCAACGACACTCCCGCCAGCCTCACCGGCACCCTTGGCGCCATCGCCGCCACCGGCAGCCTGATTCTCTGGCCAACCCGGGAAGAACCGCGGCTGATGAGCCTGGTGCCACCGGTGCATTTCGCCCTGCTCAAGGCCAGCGAGATCCGTGACAACTTCTATGAAGTGCAGCAGGAATTCGAGTGGGCCCAAGGCATGCCCACCAACGCCCTGCTGGTATCGGGTCCGTCGAAAACCGCCGACATCGAGCAAGTCCTGGCCTACGGCGCCCATGGCCCGAAGGATCTGGTGGTTTTGATTCTGGAGGACCAATGACCCTTCCGGCCTCTTTCCTACACGACGTTCAACAACTGATCCCGCAGAAACGCCGTTTCGACGATCCGCTGTCGACTTTGGCCTTCGGCACTGACGCCAGTTTCTATCGGCTGATTCCGAAACTGGTGGTACGCGTCGAATCCGAAGATGAAGTGATTGCCTTGCTGAAACTGGCCCAGCGCGACCAGGTGCCCGTCACCTTCCGCGCCGCCGGCACCAGCCTGTCCGGGCAAGCCATCAGCGACTCGGTGCTGATTGTGCTCGGGGATAACTGGAACGGTCGCGAGATCCGCGCGCAAGGCACGCAGATTCGCTTGCAGCCCGGCGTGATCGGCGCCCAGGCCAACGCCTGGCTGGCCCCGTTCGGACGCAAGATCGGCCCAGATCCGGCGTCGATCAACGCCTGCAAGATCGGCGGCATCGTCGCCAACAACGCCAGCGGCATGTGCTGCGGTACGGCGCAGAACACCTATCACACCTTGGCCGGTATCCGCCTGGTACTGGCCGATGGCACGCGCCTGGACACCGAAGACGACAACAGCGTGGCGGCTTTTCGTACAAGCCATGGCGAACTGCTGGAACGCCTCGCCACCCTCGGTCGCGAAACCCGCGCCAACACTGAACTGGCTGCGCGAATTCGACATAAATATCGTCTGAAAAATACCACCGGCCTGTCACTCAATGCCCTGGTGGATTTCGACGAGCCTGTGGATATCTTGAGCCACCTGCTGGTCGGCTCCGAAGGCACCCTCGGCTTCATCAGCGCGGTGACCTACAACACCGTTATCGACCATCCGAACAAAGCTTCGGCGCTGATCGTATTCCCGGACGTGGAAACCTGCTGCAACGCCGTCACCGTGCTGAAAAGCCAGCCAGTCTCGGCCGTGGAACTGCTGGACCGCCGCAGCCTGCGCTCGGTGCAGGACAAACCGGGCATGCCGGATTTCGTACAGCATCTGTCGATCAATGCCTGCGCCTTGCTCATCGAATCCCGCGCCGCTTCCTCGTCTTTACTGCAAGAACAACTGGTCCGGATCATGGCTTCACTGGCCGGCTTCCCGGTGGAAAAACAGGTCGACTTCACCGAAGACCCACGGGAAAACGCCCGGCTCTGGGCCATCCGCAAAGACACCTTTCCAGCGGTGGGCGCGGTCCGTAAAACCGGAACCACGGTGATCATCGAAGACGTGACCTTTCCGGTGGAACAACTCGCCATTGGCGTAAACCGCCTGATCGAGCTGTTCGACAAACATCACTACGACGAAGCGATCCTTTTCGGACACGCGCTGGAAGGTAATCTGCACTTCGTCTTCACCCAAGGCTTCAACAACCCTGAAGAAGTCGCACGCTACCAGGCGTTCATGGATGACGTGGCGCAGTTGGTGGCGGTGGAATTCGGCGGCTCGCTAAAAGCCGAGCACGGCACCGGGCGCAACATGGCGCCGTTCGTCGAGCTGGAATGGGGCAGCGATGCCTATCAACTGATGTGGCAGCTCAAACGCCTGCTCGATCCCAACGGCATCCTCAACCCGGACGTGGTGCTCAGCGAGGATCCGCAGATCCACCTCAAGCACCTCAAGCCGCTGCCAGCCGCCGATGAGATCGTGGACAAGTGCATCGAGTGTGGTTTCTGCGAACCCGTGTGTCCGTCCAAGGACCTGACCTTGAGCCCGCGCCAGCGCATCGTGATCTGGCGGGACATCCAGGCGAAGAAACGCGCCGGTACGGACACCACCGAACTGGAACAGGCCTATCAATACCAAGGCATCGACACCTGCGCCGCGACGGGCCTGTGCGCGCAACGTTGCCCGGTAGGCATCAATACCGGCGAGCTGGTGAAAAAACTGCGCAGCCGTGACGCGACGAAGACGAAAACCGCCAACTGGATTGAAGGAAATTTCGCCACCACATTGCAAGGCGCACGCTTCGCCCTGCACGTGGCCAATGGTGCGCGGATGCTGCTAGGCGCCCCCCGCCTGGCGAAACTGTCGGCTTCGTTGACGCGGCTGTCCAAAGGCCAGGTCCCACAGTGGACCAACGCCATGCCCCAGCCGGAAAAGGCCATCCGTTTCAGCCCCACCGTGTCGGATGAACGCCCGCGCGTGGTGTACCTGGCGGCTTGCGTATCGCGGGTCATGGGCCCGGCGGCCGAGGATAAAGAGCAGATGTCACTGTATGAAAAGACCCAACGGCTGCTGGAAAAAGCCGGCTACCAAGTCGTCTTTCCCGACAATGTGGACAGCCTTTGCTGCGGCCAACCTTTCGCGTCCAAAGGCTACGCCGAACAAGCCGAGCACAAACGCCAGGAACTGATCGGCGCACTGCTGCACGCCAGCCGCGGCGGACTCGATCCGATCTATTGCGACACCAGCCCCTGCACATTGCGCCTGGTCCAGGACCTCGGTGAGGTGCGCCTGGACCTGTATGACCCAGTGCGCTTCATCCGCACCCATCTGATGGATCGTCTCGACTTCACTCCCCAAGAGGCGCCCATTGCGGTGCACGTCACGTGCAGCACCCAGCACCTTGGCGAAAGCCAGGCACTGATCGACCTGGCGCGCAAGTGCAGTAAAAACGTGGTCATCCCGGAAGGCATCCATTGTTGCGGTTTCGCCGGCGACAAGGGTTTCTCCACACCAGAGCTGAACGCCCACTCGCTGCGCTCACTGAAGGACGCGGTACAGCATTGCAGCGAAGGGATTTCCACCAGCCGCACCTGTGAGATTGGCCTTACGCAGCACGGCGCAATCGACTACCACGGGCTGGTCTACCTCATCGATCGGGTCACCCAGGCCAGGGCGACCTGAAGAAAAATAGAACCCTGGCGCACGGGCACAGTCCACTGATCAAGTCCCGCAAACGCGGGACCTTCCAAAAACTGGTAGCCGTCCTGATGGCCAGCGATGCCTGGTCCCTCAGTTCAAGGAGAGACACATGAAACGCTCTGTACTGCTAGGTCTGTTCGTCACTGCCTCCATGCTAGCGTCGTCTTCGTTTGCCGCCGATCTCTGTGATACCAACCTGAAAGCCATCGAGAACGCGAAGAGCCAGTATCAGGGCTCGGATATCGAGGCTAAAGTCGAGGCCAGCGTCCAGCAAGCCAAGGCCCATCAAGCCCTGAACACCAAGGAAGGCACCGAGAAATGCATCTCCGAAACCACCCAGACCATCCAGGAGATCCAAAAGGTCAGCACAGACGGTAAAAGCTCCTGACCGCTGGGCCAACCTTCGGGTTGGCCTCAGACGCGGATTGGCGTACACTGCAGATGCTTGCCGCTTCAGCAGATCCACGAAGCGTCAGGCTCGGGGCCGTTTAGGATTCGACGCCGGTTGCGAAACTTTAGGTGCATGCCGAGTTGGTAACAGAACTCGTAAATCCACTGTTGCAACTTCTATAGTTGCCAATGACGAAAACTACGGCCAGGACTACGCTATCGCTGCGTAAGCAGCCTTAACGCCTGAGCTTCTGGTACCTTCGGGTCCAGCAATCATTAGGGGATGTCTGTAAACCCAAAGTGATTGTCATATAGAACAGAATCGCCGTGCAGTACGTTGTGGACGAAGCGGCTAAAACTTACACAACTCGCCCAAAGCACCCTGCCCGTCGGGTCGCTGAGGGTTAACTTAATAGACACGGCTACGCATGTAGTACCGACAGCAGAGTACTGGCGGACGGGGGTTCAAATCCCCCCGGCTCCACCACTTCATCATCTAAAGACGTCCACGGACGTCTTTTTTTGTGCCTGAAATCCAATGAATACGGGGTTTTCAGGGCTTTTGGGGGCTTTGGAGGTTCTCTGAGTTCCAGGCGGTTTGGTATCCCGGGTGGTATCCCACGCTACCTGGTGCTATTTTCAGGATACCAAAACGGTGCTGGAGGTAGTCCCATGCCTACTAACGCAACCCGCCTCTCCGATCGCCAGCTCAAGGCAGTCAAGGCAACTGGTAAAGACTTCGTCCTTAGCGACGGCGATGGCTTGCAGCTTCGAGTGCGCGCCAGCGGCTCGATGATGTGGAATTTCAATTATCGCGAGCCGTTGACCAGAAGCCGTATCAACATGGCCCTCGGTCCGTACCCCGACCTCTCGCTGGCCAATGCCCGAAAGAAAGCCGTCGAGGCGCGTGAGCTGCTCGCCCTGGGTATTGATCCCAAAGCCCAACGTGATGAGGTACGGCATGCCAAGCTCGCTGAAACTGAGCACACCTTCGAGAAGGTGGCCACGGCCTGGTTCGAGTTGAAGAAAGACTCGGTTACCAAGGCCTACGGCGAAGACATCTGGCGATCACTGACGCTTCATGTTCTCCCAAGCATGAAAACAACACCGCTCTCGCAGATCACTGCTCCAATGGTCATCAAGATCCTTCGCCCAATCGAGGCCAAAGGGAGCCTCGAAACCGTGAAACGATTGAGCCAACGACTCAACGAGATCATGACTTACGGGGTCAACTCCGGGCTGATATTTGCGAACCCTCTCAATGGCATTCGGGCGGTGTTCAAGAAACCCAAGAAAGAGAACATGGCTGCGCTACCACCTGAGGAACTTCCCGAGCTCATGATGGAAATCGCGAACGCCAGCATCAAGCGCACGACCCGCTGCCTGATCGAATGGCAACTGCACACGATGACCCGCCCTGCCGAAGCAGCTACCACACGATGGGCAGATATCGACTTCAACAAGCGCATTTGGACCATTCCGCCAGAGCGCATGAAAAAGCGTCGGCCGCACACAATCCCTCTTACCGATCAGGCACTTGCGTTACTGGAGACGCTCAAGCAACTCAGCGGTAACAGAGAGTACGTGTTCCCCTCAGATAGAAATCCCCGCACCCATGCCAATAGCCAGACCGCCAACATGGCGTTGAAGCGCATGGGCTTTCAGGACCGTCTAGTCAGCCACGGCTTGCGCTCGATGGCGAGCACCATTCTGAATGAGCATGGCTGGGATCCGGAACTGATTGAGGTCGCACTGGCGCATGTCGACAAGGACGAAGTTCGTAGCGCCTACAACCGGACGGATTACATCGAACGCCGGCGTCCGATGATGGCTTGGTGGAGTGAACATATCCAGAAGGCGGCCATCGGCAGCCTGTCGGCATCGGCCATCAATCAAACCAGGGACCGCAACGTCGTACCGATTCGCTGAGCATCCAAAGGTACGCGACGCTGGCGAAAATCCATGTCGTGCAGCAGCGCGACAGGAGTGACAACTGTCGCTAAATCTCTGGTATGCCTGCGCCTCTTCAGCCAAGCCCCTGAGTATGGGAAGGCTCCGCATTCCCATACTCAGGGGCTCACGCTTAAAAAATCTATCAGACAACCCCGAATTTCGCTTTTCTCCGGCGGATCATCCCTGCTGTTAATTCGTAGTAGTAGACGGTAGCTGGAGCTGAGCATCGCAGATAGTGCTCCAGAAACCATCTCACGTGCTTTTCTCTCCAGGACCAGGGAGTCGCGCAACCCCAGCGCTCACGAATCACCTCGTGCATCCTTTCTGCTTGTCTAATGTGCCGCTGCCGCGTGGCATGCGCACCTTTGAGCACGGGACTCAGAAACAGCGCCATGTCGAATTCAAACTTCATCACCGACCTCCGATGTAGGCACTCATCACATCGATGCGGTTATGTCCCAACTCATGGCTGATCTGCTGTCGTGCACGCTGATCAAGCTCTCGATCTTCTCGATGGCCACGACCGCCATTGACGGGTGCAGAGAAGCCGGTCAGTTGCTCATAGCGCTCGCAGGCGTAAGCCGCTCGCAGCTCATGAAAGCCTTTCAACCCATGCTCATGCAGGATATCCCGTGCCGACCGCACAACTGTCTGTACGAAGTCTTTGTAACTTTCGTCGGGCGCCAACAAATTCCGACTCCCACTGGGCGACGCATCGCTGGCTCTATCCAGGGCCTCTCGAACTTGAACCGTGACCGTAATCCAGCGCGGCGCCAATGCCCCTGATCGACCACCTTTGGTGCCATCTTGGATATTGATCTTTCCCAGTCGCTGAGCCTCTCGTTGCAGGCGCGGCAGGTCGGCCAAGATCGCTTCACGCAGGCGCATACCGGTCTCCCGAGCAAGGAGCACAATGGCACTCACCCTCTCCTGCTGACGATCTGACAGCGCTTGCGCAATCAGCCTGACCTGCACACGGTCTTGGCCTTGCGGTGCCTCACTACGAACGCTTGAGCGCTGCAAGCCCAGCGCCTTGCTCGGACTGGGGATTTTGACGTACTGATCACCGCGCAGCGCGGCCAGCGTTCGGTTAACACTGGACAGGCGGTTCTGCGCGGTGGCGATGCCGACGTTGCCCTGCTCAACTTGCTCGCGCATATGGAAGGCATACCGCATGAGGATCTCACGGTCGATCTGTCGCGCGTCGTTGAGTCCCGGTCCCTCCTCGGATCGACACCATTGCACGAATGCCTGCCAGCGATCGCTATGGGCTTTGACGGTACCAAAATGGCCATCGCCAAACAGATCTTTCAGGGCTTGCGGTCCGGCATAGCTGAGCTGGCGACCGAAGCCGAAATTACGCCCAGATCGATTACCGACCCGAGCCATTTCTCTGCTCCTGATCGACTGTAACTAGATCATGCAAAAGGGCTCGCCAGTTCGCACTTACGATGGCGAACTGGGCCCAATCAGTCGGGCGAAAACACAGCGTGTTGTCGGCGACGTAGAGATGCGCCTCCTCCTCTTTCAACCATTGAATGATGGCTGTCGTCGAGGTGATAGTTTTATGGGTAGTGGCGACATCGGCGACACCGGCGACAACCCGTGGTTTGCCTGGCTTTGAGCGTGGCGACAAAGTGGCGACAGTAGCGGCGACAAACCGAGTTTTTGGCTCCTTTTTGCGCAGAGCCAGATGGTTACGTAGCGCTTCATCAAGATTGAACATGGCGCACCTCGAAAGTGTGGCCGTCGGTGATCAGCCAGTGATGATCAATCAACTCGACCAGCAGCTTGGCGGCGTGACGACTGCTCTTACGGGCAAAGCGGGGACCGTTGCGGTTCAGCTCCCGAATACTGAAGCGCTTCCAATCCTTGACCTGCAGCCAGCGCAGTAGCCGGTCCGCCTCCTCCTTTACCCGGCCCACCGGCTCATGTTCGGTCAGGCGCTGGATCTCCGTGAGGTAGTAACCGATTAAGGCGGAGGCCCGTTGGATATGGTCGACCTCTACCACGCCGCTGTCCTCTACGACTGCCAGGATACCGGCGATGCGCAGCAGGTTATCGGCGGCCTTCGATCCGCTAGGCCGTACGCTGGCCAGCTCACCAAATTCACCCAACTGGGCTTCGATAGCATCATGTAGATCAATCCAGCGACGGCGGGCCAACGGACTGAGGCTAAGCGGTGATAGCTGCAAGGCACCATCAGCGGAAAGCGACCAGGGCTGACAAAACAGGGCCGAAAGGCGGCGGTGATATCGCTTCAGGGCGGCGTCTTTGGACAAGTCGACAGCCTGATAACTCCGTTGTCCGGCCAGGCTGGTGGGCCAGGTCATCAAGCAACGACCGAGGATGCCTTGCCCCTGCAGCAACGGGTCACTGAGTAACTGCAAGGCCAAGTACGGTTGCAGCATGAGGTGCAGGCTCAAGCGTCGGTCATAAGCCCTAAGGCTTTCGCCTACCATGGAGCGAGCGCGATCAATCGGGCTACCGTCCCAGAGTGACGACAAGGTCGTGACCGCTTTCAAACGGTTATCCCTACTCATGGTGCTGCTGCCGAGGAACTGTCCGCCTTCGTCACAGAACAGGCCCATGCTAGGCAAGTCATGACAGAGCCCTTTGATCAGGGCCTCGATAGTCGGGTCTGTGGTGATCAGCCGGGGTGCCGAGGGCTCCGCTTCGAGCGGCAGGCAGTTTGCGGAGTCGGGATCGGCGGGGTTGATATGCTGCGCCTGTCGCTGTGCGGCGCGATACCGGACGAGCTGTTCGCGGTAGCGCTGCCACTGTTCACGCTCCCATTGCCGTGCGGGCAGCAATGCAAATCGGTCTGCCGCCGTCTTGCGATCACCTGACGCGGCGACTGTAATTAGGTACAGCGACAGTGGATAGCTTCGACCGTCGAGGAGTAAGCCCGCATGACCTTGGGTGGCCAGTGCCGAGGCAGCCAAGACCGATTGTGCTGCCAGTGCTTGAGGCACGCCGATGACCTCGGCCATGCGCTCAACTGCAGGCCCAAGAATTCCACCAAGTGCCTGCACCGGATAAGGTTCAGCCACGGGATTCGACTCGATTAACGATCGAGGGGATCGTGGGAGTTCAAGCTTCGGATCTAACTGCTGCATGGCCCTCTCCTCAGTGATTGCTGGCTGTCCTCACGTACGCCCGCCACAGCTGTTGAGTGTTATCAGGGATCAAGGCCCCTGCGGCCTGTGAGGTGTTCACTGACGCGGAACGTGCGGCTCCTTACGACCGGGAGCGAGGGCATGAACCCATGAATCTGGCCTTCTTAGCGCATCCGAAAATGCGGGCGGGCGGGCTGTGCCGACTGACGAGTTCGGCACCTGGAGATCCTGAGTGGGAGAAGGCAACAACATCGACGCCTGGGGCATGCCTGACTGTCAGTCAGGTGCAGCCTTTCCATGGGCTGCGGCACCGGTGCCTGTGTCGTTGCGGATGGCGACGAATCGGATTTGTCAGGCCGATTGTCACGAGGAGAGTTGCGGCAATGCCTTGTACGACGTGGCTTGCAGCAGTGGTACGAGCGCCCGTCTCTTTCCAGAAGAAAGAGACGGGCGCGGATTGGCGCAGCGAAGTGTGCCGAGAGGTGAGGTTGCTGCAGTGCAGCGAGGAAGGTCCATCGTCTGCCGCAGTAGGCAGATTGGTCGAGTAGGCATCCATCACTCTTGGGAGTGACCGTGCGAGCCGCCGGACGCTAATCGCACTTGGGGAAGAACCACCACGCGAGTGGCGTAGCCTTAAAGGTTCTGGCTACCTGGGCAGGTGCTGTCAACGACAGCGATCCGTGCGCCAATTGTTATACCCACTCGAAAATGCGGTCAAGCGGCACCGCCAATGCGCTGAGAAAGTGGCGACTGTCGCCACTTCTGTCGCCATGCTCCAGACCACGTTATACGCGAGTTGTCGCCACTGTCGCCGCTGTCGCCATACCTATATCCATGCCCAACGAAAGGATCCGCTTTGACACTGAAATGGCCCTGCGCCCGATACAGATCACGAGCAATTACTGACGGGTAAAAGAAGGCTGGCGCTGATCAAATTTGAAATGAAAGAGGGGAACGCGGTGGCTGCAAGGAAAAGCGAGTGAACCCTCCGATCGGCGCGATCAAAGATCGCTTAATCGGAGGGTTTGGCGGGAAAAGCAAAGTCTCAAACGTCAATTACAAACTCAGGCATCGATGCTGGTTGACTGGGAAGTGACTGCATCACGTCGCATGATCAGCGTTTGCTGCAATCGCAGCAGAAAACCTGCTTCAAATGCTTCTTGGGGATCACCTGGACGATGATGCTTTCGGTTTTGCGCCAGTGCCCACCACAGCGGCAATGATGAACCATCGAGCCAGGTCTCAGCGCACCGAACGCCGTCCTCAATCATCGGGCGGAATTCATTGCCCCATGGTGTTCGAAGACCAGGACAGCCTTCAGCTGAAGGGACAGAGACGTACTCACCAACCTGTTGATGAACGCGCTGAGCTGGGATACCGGACAAACATCGAAACGCCTTGTCGAACAATACAGCCGCGTCATCCAACAGCTCTACCGCCAGCTCAACATCCTGTGGAAAATGAAGCAGGACGCTCTGTGCTCCATTAAGCCGAAGTATTGCAGCCTGCCGTAGTTTAATCGCTGCATCTTCAGGGGTAAGCGATGAAGTATCGATGCTGTTGGGTTTGGGTAGGCCAATGAGAAGCGAAAGATCAAACATCGCGGAATCCTCCGAGATATTGTGCAGCTTGAATCGTTTGGCCAGGGTGGCGCACGAGCTTAAAAGGGGGACAGGTCATTTTCCTTATCTCCTCGGACAGTTAAGGAGCCGTCCACCCAGCCGTTCTGACACAAAATGGGTGGCGGACCGTACGGGGGTCAGAAACCGGCGTCCGAGGGAACCGGCCAGGCCGAAGCCTGCCCCGCACGGACCGCCATAGAAAAGCAGCAGCTAAGCCTATGTAAGCACTTAATAGCTGGCTATGGCGCTATGCGCCTCGAACAATTCAGGTTCTGACACCCGGCCACGGGATTGACCGTGACGGGACAAAGCGTAAATGTGAAGCAGTGACAACACAAGCATGCAGTATCAATAAGCTATACATCGAATGAAGCTGCCAGCCAGATGATGACGCTCGACGGTGACTGGTGGCCCTCCACCGCTTCAGGTCTGACCTAGCGACGAATAATGCAGAGTCCGACCACGCGGATAGAATCGGCATGGTTGTACATAACGCCCTTCTGAGAAATGTTATGAATACAGAATTGACGGAAGAAGAGATGCGCCGGGCGCTATTCGGTGATTCTCAGTCCCCTGCGCCAGCATTTAACACACACGTGCAAGACACCGTCTCGGATGTCGTAATGGTACAACCGGTAAACGCAGCGAAGAAAAAGAAAGTCTCAAAAGGCTTCACGCCCAGGCTGAGAGTCACGTTGCGGGTGGGAAATGAATTTGAAGGCAAAATGCACGAGATGGTACATGAGGCCGATACGCTGAGCTCAATAGTTGCGGAGCAAGAAGCTACAAAGACGGCCAGAAAAAAATTCAGGTTTGTGGAAGTTGTATCGGTCAAGTCGATGTAAGCGGCCCCTCTAATTTGGCACTAAATCGCTTTCTGTTATCGCGGGTCACCCGACCGACCAGTTCGTGTCGATTGAGGCCTTAAACCTCAGTTACGCTAATCATATCGCAGGCTGGATTTAACACTGACGCTCCATCCAAAGTCTCGATACTTAACTGACCGCCAGCTCCCCGCCGCCGAGGGTAGCGACGGGCAGAAACCGGCCAGCAACGGACAGTGGACATGCTGATGGCGAAATAGTAGCGTCAGGTTTTTATCCAGGAAGTTAAACCCATGTCATTGCCGCTGCACCTCTACAAATACGAGCGTTTTACCGCACAGTCGCTTCAGAACCTGAAGGACCAAATAATCTATTTCGGTTCCCCGCTCGCTTTCAATGACCCTTACGACTGCGCGCTTTCACCGCGCATCAAGGAGCCAACTGACGCCGATGTTGAGAAATTGCGAAGCCATTACTTAGCGAAGCCCGAAACCGAAAATGGGATTCGGCGAGAGTTCGAGAAGGCATCTCCTGCTGTGCTTCGGAATATGCTCCTTCGCACAGGTCAAAAAACCTTAGATGACATGATCAAAAGGTTTCTGTCACAACGTGGGGTCAGCTGCTTTTCAGAGAAGAAGGACAACTTGTTGATGTGGTCCCACTACGGGGATCATTGCAAAGGGTTCTGCCTGCAGTTTTCAACCTTGGCCGATCCATTTCACAAGATTAAGAAGGTCCGCTACACACAAGACATGCCTATTCTCGACATCGTTCCGATCCTGTGCGGTGAAGACTCCGATCCTGTGTCCGATCTATATTGTACCAAAGCGATTGATTGGGCTTACGAGCACGAGTGGCGTGCTATTCATAGCCAAGCCGGCACGGCCTATCGGTATCCTTCCGAAGCACTTACCGGCATCTACTTCGGCCCAGACATGTCCCTCACTGCGATTGAGATCATCGCGTTAGTTCTCGCAGGACAAAATGAACACGTCCAGCTCTGGCAAGGTTCTCGTAGCAAGTCTAACTTCTCGGTTGAATTTCAGCCCATGAAATACATGTCACATCTGGAAGCAAAGCGGCTAGGACTGTTGGGGACAGCAGGTACTTAATCGGCCACTCAAATTGCACCTTCGAACCACGATATCTCCTGCCCGCCCAACACAGCAGTCTTCTTTCGCCAGAAGCAGTCCTTAAATCTCGGGGTGCTAGCGGCTTGACAGCGAAATTTCGCAGTGGACGAGTACATACCTGACCCCATTTTCCCTCACACCACTATAGTCCTTTTAACTAATATGACTTTCCGTGAACATCAGGTGGGCCTGCCGATACTCATGTCAGGAGGCCTTGATCTGGTTGTCTCAGACCGTGCACGATTTCACATGGACTCATAGGTATCACCGACGACATGATGGCCTCCGCATTGACCGGGCCAGAGGTGGCGGAGCAATATGCGGCTATCGCCGCGGGATGAATGGTCGTGGCTTACAGCGTCTCCTTAGATCGGCGCCTATTGTCGCTGACCCGCCGGCGCCACGGACTAACCACCCCCCAGCTGACTACCGCCTGCGCAATGCCGCTGTATGCCTCATGGAATGGTGAATGGGTAGAAGGGCGCCAGGGCTTGCAATGGCGCTGGATCATGCTGATCAAGGCCACCAGCGAATGCGAGGCCGGAGGTCGGCGCCCACCGCGCCCGAGGCGATGCTCGAATGACTCTGGGCGTGCTGTGCTACCTGCAACGTCGCACCAATGGGCGTAAATCAACAAACTGGTCTATCTTTAGATAACAAGTATATGCTGCCAAAGCTAATTCAATTTGTCACATAGCTAAAATTAAGCGTCTTATGTCCATTGAAAGCATTCATCAGAACCAATAAGCTGATCCTGCAACAACCAAAATAAATATTAACATCAAGGAGAAATGTTATGACTCTTAAACCAGGCCCAAAGCCAATTGCTAAGTCAACCGGTGAACTTGATCAGCGTCGCCGTGATAACAAAGACACGCCGGGAAACAAACCCGACTTAAAACCTAGCAAGTCCTCAAAAAAATAGGTTGTCGCTGACAGAAGCTACTTTAATGGTAGCTTTTGTCACTGGAGCTTGTAGGAGATGAATGCATAGCCTGTAATTTCGCCTTAGCTGACAATCATTACCCGCTCTATGAGCGCTATAACAAAATATCGAATATCATCATTGCTGCATAACCCGAGAGTTAAAATAACCGGGTTTTCTTAAGTATCCTCCAGGCTCGCTGCGGACAATTTTTTCAACTCTACCGGTGACTAAATTACCCCTGATTCGCAAAGAAACTGAGAGACCGCTTTTGGCCGATTCCTGCAGGTCATGATTGGCCGAAATCGACCCTTTGCAGCCGGTCGCGGCGTCTACGAAACCAAGGGCGATTCACTTCAACACAGTAGGTCGATTCACTCGTGCACTATCACGGTTTAGTGAAATCAATTGCCAGGCGATCCAGCTCACACTCGGCTAGGTGAAGAAGGTGCCCCAAGGAAACTAGTCGTGCTTCAGCTGACCCAGCCCCCGTAGCCAAGCCCTCCTTCAACCGTGTCGTTTCATAGAGTCTGTGGGAGATACTCCGCCAAGCCTCGCTTAACTGGGAATAGATCTGAACCTCAATGCAGAGCCCAGATTTGAAGTGAACGTTGCTGTGGTATGCAAAGTAGCCGCTAGCCAGCTTCGCCTCCATATCAACTTCGACTCGATCGATTTCGGCGAGGTGCTTCTCAATGTCGGGCGCATCAACAATGTCGACCCAGTTTTCAAGCCGCTCAGCAAAGAGCCTTGCGTGCCCCAATGTTGGTGCGACGACCGAAGTTCGCACAAGGTCCGTAATTTCGCTCCCCAAATTGGAGAGGCTAGCGTAATTCGCGGAACGCTTGAGATTCTTTCGCCACAGTTTTTCAAGTATTGAATCGGAACTCTTGAAGAGAAGGTCAAATCCCTTGTTGTTCGGCTGCGGGGAAAACTGTGCAGTCGGCACGCTAAACTGACCCTGACTGATGCCTTTGAATCTGACCTTGCACTCCTTCTCCGTAAAAACCTTTATCTGTGTAAGCAATTGGCTAAGCGCTGCTAAGCTTGAAAGCGAAGAGTTCTTCAACTCTAATCTAACGGCGTCAAGCCTAGCGACGATATCTGCATCTTCTGGTACGGATTTATTGTGCCAAGAGACATATAAATCTTTGGCGAAAGCTTGAGGAAATTCAGGCATAATCGCTGTCCGCCTCATTAAGGCAGTAGCTCTTTGCTACATCTTCCGCGACTCCCTTGACTTCCAAGCTGCAATAGCTCTGCATGAAAGCTCGGTAGACCTTAAGTGCTAAGTGCTTGCTCTCATCAAATCCGCTCTCGGTTGTATAGAACTGAGTAATGCCCGTTATTACCATAATTTCTTGACCTACCCAGCGTGAGCCACAGTTCTCTTCAAACCAGAACTGTTGTGAGCTTAGCTCCTTCGCTAGTTCCTCTGAACTCTTGCTTGCGTATTCGGCAAGTATTTCGCGCCAACGACTCAATGCCGCGCTGTAGTAAAGAAGAATATTTTTGTCCCCTTGGATGAGTAGCTCTGTCGTGTAGTGCATAGTCTTAGTAATTTTCCTCTCTCGTTGCCGGGTGACAAGGAAGGGTGGTATGTGGCCTAACTATAATTAGACGACACAGATGACGTAATATTTTCCGCCGTTTTCTCATGATAACGGTCCTCGTTCATGCATAACTCCCTAATTGGTTTGAGTGGCGCGCAAGACACGTGACAAGAGTCGAAGGGTAAAAGCGACATGAATTTTGAGCACGTTACCTACGTATCACCTTCATGTCCATGGTCTGCTTTTGGCCGACTGCTGCCGGTCATGAGCGAAAAACATCAGCCTTTTCGGTGATGAATTGGGACTGCTATTCCCCTGCGCCGCAACGGCTAATGGTTTGTCGAGCTGCTAGAGCACTTCAAGCGTTCGTGCCGCTCCCACGGTTCTCTGGTCGGTAGGCTCCATTGACATCATCGTCACTTTTGACGATGATGTGTGCATGAGATATCCAGGCGGGAAAGGCAAGTGCTACCAGCGCTTGATCAACTTGATGCCTCCGCATCAGACCTACATCGAGACTCACTTGGGGGCGGGCGCTGTCCTGCGCCACAAAAAGTCTGCCGCTCGAAACATCGGCGTGGACGTAGATCCCGCTGTTCACGAAGCTTGGACTGATCACCAGGTTGAGAGCCTTGAGCTCATCCAGGGCGATGCTTTGAGCTACCTGAGCAGCTTTTCATTCGACGGTAGCGAACTGATCTACGCTGACCCTCCGTACGTGACGGAGACTCGCCGTCGCGCCAAAATTTACCGTTTCGAGTATGACGTGGGCCAGCACGAGCAGCTGCTCTCAACACTTAATAGTGTCCCTTGCAAGGTGATGATTTCAGGTTACGACAGCGTCCTCTACAACGACACACTTCAAGGATGGAGAAAGGTGACGTTTATGGCGAAGACGCACACGGATGTCAGGGAAGAGTGCGTTTGGATGAACTACGCTGCCCCCAAAGAGCTTCACGACACTCGTTTCTTAGGTGACACGTTTCGTGAGCGGCAGACCATTGCCAGGCGCCAGTCCCGTCTACGAGATCGAGTTATAGCGATGGATCCGGTAGAGCGTAGTGATTTCCTCCACTGGATCACGCAGACCTATGGCTTTGTTCAGGAGGCCCGGTAATGCAGAACGGTGTTGTATTCGTAGACGCCAAGATCTACAGCCGCGATTTCCCTGACGCTATGAGCGAAGTGCTCCCCGGTGTTTCATGGGGCTTGATCGAAGCATTCCCGACTCCGGCGTACTGGGCCTATCAGGTGTGGGCAAACGAGCAAGAGCTCGAGCCGCTCAACTATAAGCTTGGCGCCACCTTGGCTGAAGAAGTCGGAGCGTGCCTGCTGGGTGGCCATGGTATCCAGGCGAACGTCGGACTGGCGGCCTTCGCTCACCTGAGAAACCTCGGGGCTTTTGACGCTGAGGTGCCCAGTGAGGAACAACTGCAAGAGTGGTTGAGCACCCCACTGAAAATCGGCAGCCGCTCAGTGCGCTACCGCTTCGCCAAACAGAAGGCGCGTTACCTTCATTCGGCGCTTGCAGCTTTGGTCTTAGGGAATGTTCCTCTCCATTCTGGCCGGGCACTTCGGGACTGGCTGCTGGAGCTGCCGGGCATTGGCTACAAGACTGCTTCGTGGATTGCTCGCAACTGGCTTGATGCAGATGATGTCGCCATCCTGGATATCCACATCCTGCGTGCAGGGGCGTTGGCTGGCTTCTTCTCCCCCGGCCTCACCGTGGAGCGCCACTACCTGAAGCTCGAAGCTGAGTTTCTTGCACTGAGCAAAGCGATCGACGTTCGACCTTCCAAGCTCGACGCGCTGATGTGGTACCAGATGATGTCTTCGCCTACCGTCGTCCACGGACTGCTGAGCCAGGTTGGTTTGAAAGCCGCCTAGTGCTGGGGCTTTTGCCGGCCAACGAGTGCAACACCAACCCCAGTGAGCACACCTGCAGGTGCTAGTCGGCCAGCCCAAGGTTCACCCGTAATCCCCAACGGGCAAAACGAGTAGTCCAAGGCATCAGCAATCACGGCCATGACCGCCAAGAGTGCTCCAGCGTCTCGCCAGATCAGGCTTTCACCGTACTGGTATTTGGCACGAGTTTTACCGGGCTCGGCCACTAGGAGCAACCGTGTTGCCTGTTCTGTGGGCAGAGCGTCATGGCACTGCTCTATCAATCCTGCAAAGGCCTCCACTGATCCTGATATCTCGACAAGACCGTGCCGGCGACTATCGTAGCGGAGCCAGTTCGAGGCGCCTGGAAGGTGAATCAGGATATGGATAGGGTGGATGGCGCCGGCAGATGGCGCCGGTCGCAACTCTAGGTCGAAGCCATAATCCGATTCGGCAATGGCCTGCGTTCGTGCACAGCGCCATAGCAACTGGCCTAGTTGGCCTTTGCTCAAAGCATTGAACGTTCGCCTGGTGCGTCTATGGTCGAGTAGATTGAGGATACCTTTGTCACAGACATCCTCAATTTCGGGCAGGGCATGGAATGTTCCATCAGGCCAGGTGAAGGGCTGATAGTAGCCAGGTTCAGCTCTTACTGTCGGGCTACCGAGCTTGATCCATTCCATGTTCGATCTCGTGCCAGACCTCGAAGTATTTGTTGCAGCCTCTGCAGTTGCCGCACGGCACGCTCGATTTGTGGCAGCTGTGAGCCCAGGCCAGGATAGAGGAGGGCACGCCTGCAGTTTTTACCAACTCGGTGGTGCTTAAATCGATCGCAGGCGCCTCAACGGTCATCTCACCCTCCTGCATGACCATCAGTTGGTTGATGGCAGCGATGAACTCCGGAGTGCCATCGCGGTGGGAACCATCGGATTTCACGGTACCCAAGTAGAGCTTGTTTACGCCGAGGCTGATGGCTCTCATAGCCGCCAGGGTTACGAGCATCTGGTTCCGGTATGGCCACCAGTCACTGGCAGGTGCATGGGCATCAGCCTTGCCTCCGGCCATGTCACCGGAACCGACCGATCGGCAGTCGATGGAAATGACGTGGTGCTCAATCTGGAGTTGCTCGCAGATTGCCTTCGAGGCGCAGATCTCAGCCTGAGCGGCGAGTTGCCCATAGTTCAGCGTGATGCCAATTTCAGGGCGCAGCCACCAGGCCACCGCGAGTGAATCCATACCGCCTGATAAAAGAAGGGCGCGCCTCATAGTTCAGCTGCCTTCCATGCGGTTTGGTAAATGGCGGTGACGAAGTCCTTGGTCAGCGTGCAGCCGGAGCCGGCCATCATCTTCTGATCCTCTTCCGACTCATTCTCCACGTACATTATGACGGGCTTCTTGAGTGCGCGCGCGTAGCCGATCTCATAGATCGTTCCGGCGTCGAGGCCATCCCCGATCGCGAGCATTAGGTCGCAGTCGTGGATCGCATCGAGATCCTTCTGCACGACTTCATCCGCAGGCCCGTGGCCAACGTCATGTACAGGGGAAAATACTTTCAATCCCATTTCCAAAAGCCGGACGCGGGCTTCCTCGATGAGCCAAAGCTGTGCCAGCGAGAAGAAGGGGCCGGCGAGGTAGACCAGAGGAGGTCGCCCTGTCCTGGATTTCTTTGGCAGGCTGGCGGCAGCAGGGTGATAGGTCTCCAGTTCCGTTTTGGAGGCAAAGCCCTTTGTCTCGCAGTAGTACGCCGTGGCACGTGAGGCCTGCATGGCGGCCTTGAGTGGCGTAAGTCCCTCTTCGAGCCAAAAGTGCGCGAAGCTGGCGACGAACACATCACCTGAACCGATCTTCCACACCTGCGACGTCACAAAGGAGGGAATGTGGTGCGATTGGCCGCCATGAAACAGCAGGGCACCGGCAGGGCCCATCTTGATGATGACGATCTCAGCATTCTGAGACGTCGATAGTGCCCGCGCCAAATCGGCTGCGCTCAACTCGTCATTGCCATGCAGCGCTTCGGCTTCACTTCTGTTCAGGACAAGCGCAAGTCGCTCGGCCTTGGAGCCATTCTCATGAAAGGGGGCTGGGTGCCGGGAGCTCTGTGGGTCGTAAACAGCATTGCGGGCATCTACGACGCAGTCACCTTCGAGCAGTCCGAAGCGAACCACATTTTCGGCAGTGATTTGAAGAATCGTCGAAGATGTTTCTGGTAGTGGCTGGATCGACGGCTTGGCAAGACCATGGGTATACCGGAAGTGCAGGCTCTGATCGATGGAATAGCTTGAAACAGAGAAACCTTCAAGCACTGCTCTCTGGCGTAGAATGGCCTCCGCCGTAAGATCAGTGTAGGTGTCCAACGCGACGTGCCCGCCAAGGCGCGCTATAGCTGTAGCTGCTCGCCCTCCAGAGCCAAAAAGCTCTTGCCAGGTGGGGCACATGCACTGCTCGTAATACACACCGCCAGTTAGTCTGATCAAAATCATTCCTCCTTGATCGGCGAGATTTTGATCGAGATCTGAGCGCCCGTTTTTGCCGTAACTATTGCGGAATAGTTCGTACCGCTTTGGAGGCAGGCGATCAGCCGAATAACCTTGGGAGATGCAATGCCGCCGGCAATATGCCTGTTCCAAAATGCGCAGGCGACTACGTTGCCGTCGATTTCACCGAGGCCAATTCCAAGTGTATCCCCGACTTCGATCTCGCTCACGACCTCGGGCTTTGGAGAAGCAAGCTGGGTCTGCAGGTACAACGTATCGCAGGCGGTCTCCGTTGGAGCACCGGCTGTATAATCTCTAAAAAGCCTTCCGTCAGTACCTGACATTACGTTCCCCATCTTCCCTATGTGAACCGACGCAACAGCGGCCCAGCGTCAAATCAAAGCCAGTTGACAGCGGTCAGCTTGATGCTAGAGTGCCAGCACTCTACCCCTGTTGTATCCTATTTGCCAATAGCCCGCGTCTCAGCGGAAGAGCACTATTCGCAGGGGGCAAACCGGCCAGACTACGCTCTGGCTATGCTCCGATTCGTGCCAACACAAGGTCGTGTGCGCTGATGTCGAAAATCCTAGATTTTGAGATAAAAAACTACAAAGGGATTGTTAACACACGAATTGAGCTGGCAGGACGACTGGACAACCCAGTCGTGACACTCATTGGACTGAATGAAAGTGGCAAAACCACGATATTGGAAGCCATCTCGCAATTTGTGAGCAGCGACCGTTCTGTTTCAAGGCTTTACTTCTTTAGCCCAGAAAATAAAGATCAGTTCACCTTCATCCCTGCCAGCAAGAAAGGTGCATTTACTGGCACCGTATCGATTGCTGCGACTGTTGAGCTTGAAGTGCATGATGTGGAGTCGATCAAGGCGCTGGTGAGTCGTGCGGGGCTGGATGTGGACGCCGAGGCGCTAGCGAGACCATTCAAGATCGCACGGGAGTTTAGCTTCGAAAATAGTATGCCGAAGTCAAGGATTGCTAGCCTTGGGTTCGACTTTCGCGTCAGGCCCCAGGGGGAAGGTGAGTTTGAGGTTTATGCCCAGCCGGATGATGAAAACGAAAATCTGTGGAAACGTACGGCTGATTTGATCGAGGCTTCGATACCCAAGGTTGCGTATTTTCCGACGTTTTTGATCAATGTGCCTGAGCAAATCTCGCTCGCATCCGATGGTTATGAGGGTTACGAGAAGAGGCATTATCGGGAGATTGTCGAGCGCATAATCAAATTCGCTGGCTTCGATGTTGACCGGGATGTGAACAGACCAATCGAGTCGTTTCGGGCCGCTAACGGTGCTGACTGGTATGAGAAGTTCCAGCGTAGCGCAGCAAAGGGCAAGATTGATAATGTCTTCCAGCAGGTCTCCAACGCGCTTTCCGCTGAAGTGATTGGCGGTTGGCGGCGCGTTCTTTCGCGCAATGCCACAGCAAAACGGGTTGACCTCAAGTGGATAGTCGGCAGCGCTGATGACCCCAATGCGGTCGTGTCGTTTGTCGTGAGTAACCGCGATACGACTTATAAGATCGCCGAGCGATCGATCGGCTTCAGATGGTTCTTTACATTCTTGCTGCTCACGGGATTCAAACTTGAGCGTGAAAACCAGCATAAAATCTACGTCTTTGACGAGCCTGCTGCAAACCTGCACTCCCGCGCTCAGGCAGAGCTGCTGGGTTACTTCGAGAAGATGGCGGCCAGCGGCGATAAGATCATCTACTCAACCCATAGTCACCATATGGTGAACCCGAAGTGGCTTTCCGGGGCTTACATTATCGAGAATCGCCCTGCAGGTCAGGGTGATGATGAAGACTACGATCTCGACTTCACGCCTGCTGAAGTGAACGCTATCAAGTACAAGCAATACCTGAACACCTTCCCAACTCGTACCCACTATTTCCAGCCAGTGATTGACCGACTGCAGTACGTCGTACCTGAAGTCGTGGGGACTTCACCATGTGTGATCTTGGAAGGGATCTCTGACTATTACGCGCTCAAAGCAGCAGCATTACGGACTGGAGGCAAGCTTGGGTTCAATCTTATTCCGGGTGTCGGTTCAAGCGCGTCAGGTAATCTGATCAACTTACTCATGGGGCGAGGCGAAAAATTCATTGTTCTGCTAGATGACGACAAGGAAGGACGAAAAGCCCGAGATCGCTTCCGGAAGGAATGGATCCTCCCGGATCAAATGGTGATCACCCTGGCAGATATCGATGCCTCATTCGAAGGGATGGCGCTGGAAATGCTCTTGGGGAAAGACAGCATGGAGGTAGCTCAGAACAGCTTGGGATTGAGCTCCCTACCTACCAAGGCTCAATACGGCCTGATCTTGGCTGAGTACCTCTACAAAGCAGATACTTCTATTGAAATTTTCTCGGGCCAAGGCCTGCAGAACCTTCACTCTGTACTTACATCTCTTGGGAAGCGCATTGCTGCGCTGTAATGCGAGAGCATTTCGCCGGGGAGCTAAGCCGACTTCCTCGCGGCAATAATTTGGCGCAGGTGCCTGGTTTTGCATGGCCCGTCGATTTCTGAGATGGGGTAGAACCCGCCGGAGATCTGAGCTTGGTAGTTCGCTTCATAGCCTCCACAACGTCGGCATACGCATCTAAATTAGGGCGGCCTGCTGCAGCTCTTCAGCAGCTCTATGGACGGCCTGAGAGTTGTGCGCGAAGGCAGTCGCACAGCGAAGCCTGTCGACGTAACCGTCACGTCCGTTAGCAAGCAGGTTAGCCATTACGTGGCTCTGCTCCATTGCGGCTCTGATTCTCAAGAATGGTTCAACCATCTCAGGCCGTGGCAGATCCACAGGGTTAATACCCCGCAAAGCAAGTACCTGCGACTCGACAGTTGTAAGGATCTCCTCGTTCGTCTCCTTAACCTGTTGCTGTAGATCGTTGAAGCTCTGGAACAGCAAACTGCTCACCGCAGCTGCGCGCGCAGCAACGCCAACAACTAGATGAGAAACCACCCGGTCCTTACTTTGGCGCTCCCGCGCTTGTTGCCGCCCTTGCTCATTAGCAATCAGAACCGCAGCGAAAACTGCTGCAATAGACCCAACCGCTTGCACCCAGCCGGGGCTATCTTTATCGAGCACACCGAAATGCACAAATACCCCGACTAGCAACCAGAGCGTCGGTATTCCGAGCATCAAAAGCCACAACCACCACACGGTGAAGACCCCCATCTCGCGAGGAATCGATTGCCACTTACTCACTGCAAGCTCCTGTCTATGTTCCAGCCCAAGAGGATGCCCCACCTTCGCTCAACTCGTCCACGAGTGCTGCACTCACAGTGTTCGATTAAGTTCGACTGCTGACGCGACGCGTGCCAAAGGAGCAAATGCATTCGGCAGCTCCAGATGTCACAACAGATGGTTCGGTAAGATGGAGCTGGTTTCGAATACCCCCACCTGGCGGTTCACTACCATCCAAGAAGGGCCATAACGGGCCGATTACTGACGTCGCTATCGGCCAGAAGGGGACGTTGCGAGCGCATCAAATAAATCTGTCCCCTTTTCGAACTGCGGAAGCCGTTTCCACAAAGTCGTCAGCTATCGCGCTGTGGGAATTGATGCTGCGCGATGACGTTGCGCTTCTTGCAATGCCTGGTGCGCATCACAAAGCGTTACTCCAGCAGGCTTATGCGCTATACGAAAGCCACATTATTGATGCAGACGACCTAAGCGATCTGTTGGAATTGGCAGATGCCGCGCTGGCGTTCGCAGTCGAAGCGTTGCTTGATATTAAAATTGGTGAGTAACACGCCATGCACGTACAGGTCACACCAATGCGCAAACACGGTGTCGCGCTCGATCCCAAAGAGCGACGTCGGTATCCAGCTATACGGGGCAATGTAATGGTCAACTCAACCGTGTGTCCGCAGCTGGGTCGAGCTGCAAACATTGCTCGCGTTGAGGTAGGCATGCCCCTCGACCCGATTCACTACCGCCTCTACTGGATGCCACGCTCGCCGGGATGGCCTTCACCGGCTTTGTATTGAGCGGAATCGAATACATCGACGGCTGTGCATATGCGCAATCTTGGTGGTGTCGCCAAGGTGAAACGTTACACAACCATCGGATTCCTGTTAGGACAATGATAGCCAATAGCCTCTAGTGCTAGACTCGAAAAATAAGATTTTCCGCAGCCACAAGGGAGTTGGTCATGGCGTCACATATTACTCTAAGCTTAACCCGTCTATTGGCGCAAAACGGTGGTGCTCCGTTCTTATTCGTGGGATCAGGCTTTTCACGACGATATATAGGACTTGAACAGTGGGATGAACTTCTTAAACGATTCTGTGATGGAATTCAGGAGTTCGGGTATTACTCTTCTCAAAACAATCAAGATCTCGCGAAAGCTGCAAGTGCAATAGCGAAAGACTTTAATGAAATATGGTGGAAATCTGAAAAATACTCAGAATCCAGAAAAAACAACTCTGACAGCATCACAAGTGTTTCTTCAGCCTTAAAGCATGAAATGGCAAGTTACCTCGCCAACATAAGCCACAACAAAATATCAGCAGACGGACTTAGTGACGAGCTGGAAGCACTTTCTCGCCTCAACGTAGATGGGATAATAACAACAAATTGGGATTTATTTATAGAAGAGCTATTTCCGGATTATAAAGTCTTCATAGGACAGGAGGAGCTTTTATTCTCCAACCCGCAATCAATAGGTGAAGTTTACAAAATTCATGGTTGCGCGAGTCAGCCTAACAGCCTAGTGCTAACGAATGAAGACTACGAAATCTTTGAGGAAAAGAACCCATACCTAGCAGCAAAACTCATCACTATATTTATTGAGCACCCGGTAATATTTATCGGGTATTCGATAAGCGATAGAAACATCCAAAAAATCATTGAGTCAATTGTAAATTGTCTTGGCCAAGACAAACTTGACTTGTTCGGCAGAAATCTAATCTTCCTCCAAAGAACAAAACAAGATGAGGAGCCAAGCTTTCAATCTGCATTAATGTCAATCGGCGAAACTCGACTCAACATAACAGTAATACGAACTTCAAACTACCTTGATGTATACGAAGCCATTGAAAGCACCAAGAGAAAAATTCCTGCTCGAATTTTAAGATACTGCAAAGAACAAATGTACGACTTGGTAAAATCCAACGATCCGGAAACAAAGCTCGCTGTTCTCGACATAGATCAAATAGACAATAAAGATGATGTTGAGTTTGTCGTAGGCGTTGGCGTAGCCAAAAGCCATGAAGGCATTTCAAAACAAGGCTACAAAGGCATAACGATTGACGATATATTTTCAGATATCATCTCAGTAAAAAGCCAATACGACCCTGCAGAACTGCTCAGAGAGGTTTATCCACCTCTATTAAAAAGACCAAACAAATACATTCCGGGCTTTCGGTACCTTCATGCACTTGGTATTACTTCGCATGACGAACTTATGAAATCTGAGTTCTCGGAGGTTGAGGGAATAATCTTCAAGGCCAACAGAAAAGATTATCGAATAAATCAATACGGAAAACACTATGAGTCCAACTATAAGAATCTATCCACTCGAGAAATCATTGCAGAGACCACTGCAGAAAAGGCGACTTTAATAATTCCTTTTCAAGATGATGGTGATATCGACATTGCAGCCGTAAAAGAGCTATTAGAAAACAATAAAAACAATCTCAAAACCGAGCACTCCTCCTACTCCACATACTTCCGCAAGCTTGCTTGCCTGGTAGATAGGCTGGAATTTGGATTTAGCAAACCTACGCAATCTTAAAATAGAGATAATACAATGATCGCAGACTGGAACTGGTTCTTTAGCTCTTTATCTCAATCTGCCGCAGCTATAGTGGGTATCTTCGGCGCATTTATAATCACTAAGATATTCTCTAATCAAACAGCCTTCTCAGAAAAAACTGCCAAGCTAAACAACTATCTGATTGAAGCAAAAAAAATTGCTGACGACGCCAAAAGTTACAACATGGAATGGCACAACAAACATTATAACGATGGCGAATACCGGAAATTTCACGACTTCTTAGATGAACACTTTCCTGCAAACGAATCAATGGAAAAAATCACCAATCAAATACTGGAGGACTTTATTGATAAAAGCGATTTCTCTCGATACTCTGAAAAAGAGGAAATCAAAAAAGAGTTGATATATATCGCTTCAAAAGTATGTGAGACTAACGTGACAGCAAGGGAGGAGCAAGAAGCGTCTGACCGTGCAGACGAGATATTCAAAGACACCCCTATCTTTAAACTTCTCGGCGGTTCGGAAACTCTATCGGCAATGCGTAACTACAACGCCTTTGCAAACGGAAACAGCAGATCACTTTACTCAACATACGACCCTATTTATAAAACCAACTGGGATGAAGTCACCAAAGAGCGAGAAGGACTCGAACGAAGCTATCTTGTAGCAAAGCACCATGCAAGATTGGTTGCTGACTTACTCCAATCGACAGAGGGAAACCCTGAATCTCCTCGTCAACTCTCTACAGCTTTAGCGTTGGTGCTATGCATCTTTTTTATTGGAGTAATTTATCCACTGAGCTTCATGCCTGCTACACACGCCCCAGAAATCAGCTTTACTCTTGAAACAGTGCTACTTCACATTTTATCTTTCAAAGGGGCATTACTGAGCGTCATTAGCACAGCATTCACTGTCATTGTACTTATCTTTTATAGAACTCACTCCGGAATGAAATACCCTCCCAAAAAGCTTGATGAACTGACTAAATTGAAAAACGCAAAAAGCTACTGTACTTATTTCAAATACATCAAGGATGATGATTTTTGATTTATCCGGTGAAAGGGGGCAGATTTATTCTTCTGATAATAAATCTGCCTCTTTTCCTATCACTCGATTCCAAACTAAATTGTCAGCACGGTCACAGAGGGAAGCGCCGACTGAAGAAATGAATCGCCCCCAGTTTGTTAGGCGGGCTGAATGACCGCTCTTGGCCGGTTTCTGCCTGTTGCCACCTTCCGACTCGGATCGAGTGCTGCCCGTTGTCCCGCCTGCTGCGAGAAGATCACTGCTTATCATGGATCGAAGCAAGGTTTTCAGATCGAATACAGGCGGGGGTCAACGGAGTGCTATCCCATGAGGTATTCCATTTGGTATTCCAATCAAAATACAAAACTAATATTAACTATAATAATCAATAAGATAAATTACCGTTTCAGATTACCCCGGCCAACAAAAAAAGACGTCCACGGACGTCTTTTTTTGTGCCTGAAATCCAGTGAAATCAAGGGTTTTAGAGCTACTGGGCTGGCTACTCGGCGTTGGTGCCGGCAGTGGCCATAGTATTTTTTGCGCGGGTTCCTTGGGGGAATGAGCGCGGGTTCAGGCCGTGAAGATGTACGCCAGATACCGTTAGGCCGCTTTGCGGCCCTTCGCGGGCAAACCTGCCCCTACAGGTACTGCGCAATCTTGTAGGAGCAGGTTTGCTCGCGAAGGTCTGCAGGGCAGCCCAATTTGGCTCAACCGACTGGCACTACTCCTTGCCGAGCTTCTTCATGCATTTGCCTCAAGCCGCGCAGGCGATAATGTCAGGGCATTCAGCTTGGCTTTCACGGTTTGCAGCTTGGCTTGGTTGGCACTGATAAAGCGCGAGCGCTCTTCCACCGTCTCGACAATCTTCTCAAACGCCTTGAGCTGCGGTGCGAAGAAGTCCAACAGCTTTTCGTCGTCAGCAATGATGTCGTAGATATCCTTGAAGGCGCTTTTGATCATCTCGGCAATCGACTCCTTGGCGCTCTTCAACTCCTGTTCCAGTTCATGCGCTTTATAGGCGTTGAGCAGGTCCGAGGTAAGTGTGATTGCAGCGCCTGCAGGGCCTGCCCACTTTGAAATGGCGCCGGCGATTTTGGTCGCTTGCCAAGGCTTGAATTTGATCGCCACGCCAGTCACTGCGCTGAGCGCATCGCGGGCTGCAAACACCGCCCCCTTGATGATGTCTGGGCTCAGGTTGGCAATGCCCTTGGCAGCCCCGCCCATCGACTTCAATGCACTGTCACCCATGGCATTGAGGAAGCTCTCGCTGGAGTTGAGCTGGCGGCCAATATCCTGAGAGATGCGGCTGGTTACTTTGGAAGACTGGTCGAAGGAGCGGTCAATTGCGCCCTTGATTTTCAGGTTCAACTTGAAGCCTACGCCATCTTCGGTGTAACCCAGCTCGTCCTCGAGGAATTCACGAATGTTTTCCAAGCCAAGCGGACGTAACTTGCCCAGCATGCCTTTCTCAAGGTTCTGAAGTTCTTCGAACAGCTCACCGGCCAGGCGTTTGACTTCACGACGACCCGATTCAATGTCTTGGGTGATACGTGCCGATTCTTCAGCATTCTGCTCGGCAAAAGCCTTGAGCCGCTCCAACTGTTCTTCGGCGCGCACCACATGCTGGCCGACGAGATCTCGCACTACATCCATGCCCGTCTTTGCAATCAGCACCGCAGGCACATTGTGCCGCAACACTTGCGTGGTCATGGCTTTGAGATCGTTGATGCGCGAGCGGCTTTCATAGTGCTCTGGCTTGCCAAACCAGAACGGCAGGCCGCGTCCATTCGGGTTGGAGGCCAGGCAGACGATATTCACCTTGGCCAGTTCATCCGGGCTCAGGTTGGCTGCACGCTGCAGTTTGCCTTTGAGGTTGTCCTTCTTGATCGTGGCCTGAGCATCGAACAGTACTTGCTCGGTGAGGTCAGTCACTTCGTCCATCTTGTTGATCACGAAAATGGTCGAGGACAGCTTGTTCAAGTCCCGCAGCACCCACTTGACGATGTCGTTGTGGCTTTCCTTGAGTGGGTTGGTAGCGTCCACGACATACAGAATCAGGTGCGCCTCGGAGATGTAGCGTTTGGTCAGGTCTTCATACATGACCTGCTCGCCGTCGACACTTTTTTCCTTGTCGCCGAACAGGCCGGGGGTGTCGACGATTTCGCACTTCTCCGGCAGCCCCTCTGGAGAATAAATTGCCAAGCGATCAGAGGACTCGTCCATGTTGATGTTCATGTCGGCCATGATCTTGCCCAGCCAAGCGGCAATAACGCTTGTCTTGCCGTCGGAGAAGGCACCCAGCAAGGCGATGCGCAGCACATCGGACTCAACGGCTTGTACTGCCGAGTCGATCTTGTGCAACTCGCTACCGACGTCGGCGCCCATCTCCCCCAACTCGTCGAGCACCGCACGCAGTTGCTCCAGCCCCTTGAGCGCTGCCTGCTTCTCAACGTTGAACTGATTGAATTGTTCCATACGGCATGTTCTCCAACTGCTCTTTAATAAGGGTCATCAGCGCGATCTGCTGTTCGATGACGTCCAGAGGGCGCTTGAGCGACTCCTCAAGCTGCTGCACGCGGGGCAATACGGTTTCGTCAATGTGCTTGCGAACAGGGGTAAACAGCGTTTTGCGTTCTTCCTTCAAGGCGTTACGGGCTTCGGTGCATGCGTCATCGATCTTCTCCTGAACTTGCCCCTGTGCTTTGCGAATGCGTTTTTCCTTGCTGGTAAAGATGCTCAACACACTCACAAAGATGCCCACTACAGCGCCAGCAACGGCGCCGATCAGGTTGCCGATCACCGGAAACGCGGTGCCGATGCCTGCCCCAGCCAATGCGTAGGAGCCTATGTTGAAGGCCATCCACCCGTAGTCACCCAGTTCGAAGCCAAGGTCCAAGTCAGGTGTTTTGTAGTTGATATTCAGGGATTCGGCGTCATAGAGAAGCTGCTCGAACTCTACCCGTGCAACGTCTTCCATCAGGCGCTGGACGGCTTGATGCAGGTCCTGCCCCAAATCATTTAGGTAGGCTTCGAACTGCTCCTGGAGTTTCTCCTTGAGCTCATTCTGCCCACGCTTGAAAGCACGATTGATCTGGCTGGAAATAACGTCGTTTTCACCGAAGTTCTTTTCGACGATATCGTCGGCATCTTCCTTGAGGTCGTTGAAAAGGCTATCCCAAAGATTCCGCCTTCCCGCAACGACCAACCGTTCGAATCGCTCCCGGGCCGCCTTGATCGCTTCGCGGCACTTCTCGAATTCCGGCTCAGTCCTGGTAACGAAGGCTTCATGGGTTGCGTGCAACGCTTGCAAGGTCGAAATGTTTTCAACCAGCAATTCGTACACCTTGGTCTTGTTGCTTTCGATCATGTCCTCTCGGAACGTCGCGAGCTTGGTATGCAGCACCTTGGCGACGGACTTGATCTGGCTGAATTCATACATCTCTTTCGACGAGGCGAAGTGCTTCTGATAATTGCGCTGCTGAATCACCAGGTCCTGGCTACGGGCGGGGTCGATTGTGGTACGCCCAGTTTGCGCATCGCTCGTCAACGACGAAAATGCCAGCAGGCCCTGCACGTAGTGGCCTGTCTGTAAAACTTTGCTGCCCAGTACCGAACGCAGTACGTCCTCGGTCTGTTGCAACGCGGCGGTGGAGTCGCCGTGCGCAATCAGTGACTCGCGGTCTTCCTCGAACTCGTAGGCGTCGGCATTGCCACGCACGTTGACCAAGGGGCACACCTGAGTCCCCAAACGTAGATAAGAACGAATTTTCTCTGCGGTGGCTTTCTCAGGCTTTTTATTGGTGCCGTTCACATAGAAAACGAGATGCGCCTTGGCAACGGCCTCGCGGACCATATGCGCATACTTGGCCTCGTCACCCTCAATACCAGGCACGTCGATCAACTGAAAGCGTTTGCCCTTGTAGTTCAGGGGGTAGAGCGTATTGCCCTTGGTGAAATCGGCTTCACCCGTGCCGATGATCGAGCCGTCTACACGATGTGCCTGGGCCTTCTTATGTTCATAAGCCAACAGATCGTCGTGCAGCCCTTTGAACTGCTGATTGAGCAGGCCATCCAGTGCAGGAGAGCGCGTCTCAATGCGTTGGAGAACCGGCGTGTCATCGGGGGAGACAGGCGAAGGGGTCGAGACGGCCTCATCGAACAACTCATCAAGTTCGTGCTGGGACATTTCAAGCTCCTGCCAACTTCAGTACCGCCACCGCAGCACCAGCGCCGATCAGCACTCCACCGATGGCGAACATCGACAGCCGGGCCTTGAGGCTCGATATCGCGTGCGCTCGCGCAATGTCCAGACGCTGTGAGGCTTCCTGTTGCTCCAGTGCCAGGCGAGCGCTGGACTCCTGTTCGGCGAGGGTGCGCTTGGCCTCCGCTTCTGCCTCAACTACCTGTTGGCGATGCGCGGCTTCCTGCTGCTGCAACTCTAGCCGTGCCTGAGTTTCTTGCTGGGCAAGCCGCACTCTAGCATCGGCTTCAGCTTGAACAATCGCATTTCGCTCCTGGGCTTCGCGCTGAACGATTTGCGTCAGCTGGGCTGTGCTTTGGCGAATGCTGACCACTTCACCCGTGTACTCGCTGTACAAGGCGTGCAAGCCTTCGCGCACATGCTCGAGGCGAGCGGTAAGGGCTTGCGAGAACTGCTCCAGGTCATCGGCATGCTGTTGCAGCAGTGCCTCGCGGGATTCTTCCTTGAACAGGATGCGCAGTGATTCGATGATCGTGCTCTTGCCAGCGTTGGTCTCACCGAAAAACGCCAGGGTGAACGTGTCCCACTCGGCGTGGGTTTTCAACTGTTCCAGTTCGCTGTCGAACCGCCCCCGAATGTCACGCAGTTTTTCGGTGATGTTACCTATTTCACGCTTGCCATCTTTGTGCTCGACGTTAAGCGCGAGAATGTCTTCCATGGCGCTGCCAATACTGTCCGAGACATCGGTATAGAGGCGGTTGAGATCTTCAGTGGCGTTCATTGCGCGTCCTTGTAATGAAGTAATGTCAGGCAGGATTTTGTTTGCCAATAAACGCAATCAACTGGAGCCCTGAACATGCGGGGTAGCCGAGGCTATGGTAAACGCTCAAGCATTAATGGCATATAGCCATAATGTTGATATGCCCTGCACATCGACGGGCTGGCACTGGCTTATGCGCATACCAGGGTGCTGGAAGTGCCTGATCGGCCGATTCGGCCCGAGGTGCTGTGCCCTTTGCTTAAGGCCTGCCGCGAAAGCCTGCGTCTGGAAACCGAATACGTATCAGTCACTTAGCGATTATCGCAAGTGCCTTTTTTGCGCCTAAAAGAAAGCCTCAGCCCCGCCTTCAACCCCCCGAAGCAAGTTTCACAGCCACAACCATAATCTCCACCAGCACCTCAGGCCGCGCCAGACGTGCCTGAACAGTGGCCCGTGCCGGAGCACTATCAGTTGGCAACCAGGCGTCCCACACCGAATTCATCAGCGCGAAATCACGATCAATGTCTTTGAGCCAGATCTGTGCGCTCACAAGCTGGCCCTTGTCGCTGCCCGCCAGCGACAACAAGGCTTCTATCTTGGCCAGCACCTGCTGCGTCTGCTCTTGGATGCCAACCTGCAGATCAGTGGGCACCTGGCCGGAGAGGTAAAGCAGGTCGCCGTGACTGACCACACCGGACATCCGCGCGCTGCTCTGAAAACGTTGAATCGTTGCCATCGGGTTTATTCCATGAATTGAGGAAGTTAAAGCGCCGTGCCGCCGATCAATCGGACCAGACGTTGGGCGCTACCAAATGCCAAGGTCATGCCCAGGGCACCCTGGCCGCAATTGACGTACAGGTTGTCACAACCACTGACTGCCAGAATCGGCCGTCCGGTGGGGGTCGCCGGACGCCAACCGGTCCAGGGCTGGCAATCATCGGCGTTCCATTCCAGACCGAACAATGCCTGCGTCGAGGCTTTCAGTTGCTCGATACGCTTAACGGGAATCGACGCATCCAGCCCACACAGCTCGACCATCCCAGCAACGCGCAAGCGATCACCGATCCGGGCGAACACTGTTTTACGCCGCATGTCCGTCACGCTGACCGTCGGTGCATTCATCGAATCAGTGATCGGCAACGTAATGCTGTATCCCTTGAGCGGGTAGACCGGCATGCGCACACCGAACGCAGATAACAACCCCGCGCTGTAAGCGCCAGCCGCCAGCACGACCGCTTGCGTCCCTAAAAGACCAGGGCCTTCGATGGCATGGTGAATCTCCAACGCGGTGATGCGCCCGCGTTCACGTCGGAAAGCGGCAACCTCACTGTCGAACAGAAAACGCACCCCCTGCGTGCTCAACAACCTCGCAAGCTCCTGACAAAGCTTGCGCCCATCGACCGCGCATTCGCTGTCGGTATGGATCGCACCGTGAAACGCCTTCTTATAGCCCTCAAGTGCAGGCTCGATCGACAAGGCTTCGGCGGGGCTGACGATTTTTTGTTGCCTGGCGCCTTGGGCGGCCTGGAATTTCACCTGATCGCCGGCCTTGCGCAGGCTTTCAGCATCGGGGTACAGAACCAGTTTGCCGGTACGGGCGAAATCGCATTGCACCTTTTCCTGACTGATGAAGGCGTCCAGCGCCAGCCGACTTTCATGCGCCAGTTCCAGCAACTCGACAGTCGTCTGGCGCGAAACGGACGTACGGCAGGCCGCGAGAAACTCCACACACCAGCGCCATTGTTCCAAGCTCCATTGCGGCGAAAACTTCAGCGGGCCGTTGCGCTCCAGCAGCATCTTTGGAATGCCCGGCAACAGGGAGGGATCAGCCAGCGGTTGCACATAGCTGTAGCTCAATTGCGCCCCATTGGCGGCACTGGCCCCCATGCCGGCCTCCCCCGCACGGTCGATAACGGTGACGGTATGACCGGCCTTGTGTAGAAACCAGGCACTGCTCAAGCCAACGATGCCAGCGCCGACGACACAGATTTCCATTACGCCACCACCCTGTCCGACAGGTCCCAACCCACGGGCCGCCGTTGGTGCCAATCACTGACTTGCTGGTAGGCATGGGCGATCCGCAGCACCAACGGCTCGGCGAAGGCACGCCCGACAATTTGCATCGAGACCGGCATGCGTTGCTCATCGAAGCCCACCGGCAGCGCCACTGAACAGAGATTGAGCAGGTTGGCGAAACGGCCGAGCAAGGCCAGCGGCGTACCGTACTCATCGACCTGACTCAACGGCACACTGCCAATGGCATTGGTCGGAAACGCACAGGCATCGACCTGGGACATGGCTTCGTCCATGGCTTGACGGGCAGCACGTCGCTGGTTGTGCAAATGGATGTAAGCCGCCGCGTCGATGGCGCGCCCGCTCAGCACCCGACGCTGCACATGAGGATCGAAGCGTAGATCGTCGCGCTCGAACAAACTGCCAAGGCTGGCGTAGCCTTCGGCGCTCATAAGGCCACCGGCAACGCGCATGCACTGCTCCAGTGAAGTCGGTAGCGGCTGTTCGACCAGATGCATGCCCAGTGCCGCCAATTGCTCAAGCCCCTGGTCATACGCTGCCAATACGCCAGGTGCGATGTGTTCGCGTTCGGTCTGTGGCAGCACCCAGATACGCAGACCGGCCACCGGAAGATTCAAGCCTGCTGCGGCGCTGAACACTGGCGACTTGGCCGAGACCGGATCCAGCGGGTCCGGCCCCAGCAGCGCATCAAGCATCCACGCGGCGTCTTCGACGGTGTGCGTAATCGGCCCTACCGAATCCAGCGATGGGCACAATTCAATCAAACCGTGGCGGCTGACCAACCCACGCGTGGTTTTCAGGCCAACCAGACCACACATGCCTGCGGGAATCCGCACCGAGCCGCCGGTGTCGGTGCCCAATGCCGCGCTTGCCAACCCACCGGCCACGGCCACCGCAGAACCACTGCTGGAACCCCCTGGCGCACGATGTACTTCATGGTCCCATGGGTTCCACGGCGTGCCCATCACGGCATTTGTGCCCCACCCTCCGAAAGCGAATTCGACGGTGTGGGTCTTGCCCATGATGATCGCCCCGGCGCGCTCCAACCGCTGGACTGCCGTGGCGGTGAGCCGAGAGATGCGCGGCGTCTGCGCCAGCGAACCACCGGTTATGGCCTTGCCGTCGATTTCGAACAAATCCTTGATCGCAATTGGAATGCCGTGCAACGGCCCCAGGTGGACACCGGCGGCCCGCTGCCGATCGGCCGCGATGGCGGCACCGAGCGCGCGCTGGGGATAGGCCTCGACATAAGCATTGAGTTGACCGTTGAAGCGCTCGATCCGCTCCAATTGCGCGCCAACCAGGGACTCGCTCGTGAGCGTTCCGGACTCCAGCGCTTGCCGCAACTGGCCAATACTCTGAGAAGCGGTTCGATCCATGATGTTCATGTGTTCAACCTCGAATGGTTTTGCGCCCGCGAGAAAATCGTGCTTCCAGCGCTCGCGACAACAGAGAAAGAGGGAAAGCGATGACGAAATAGAACAACCCCACCAGCAGGAAAATATGCATCGGCAAAAAGGATTCGGACGCGATGGCGCGGGCCGCCAGCATCAACTCATCGGTGGCGATCAAGGCGCACAGGGAGCTGTCCTTCAGAATCGACACGTAGGCATTGAGCAACGGCGGCAACATGCCGCGAATGGCTTGTGGAAAGATCACGGCGGTGAAGGCTTGCAATGGCGTCAGGCCGGTGGCGATGGCCGCCTCACGTTGGCCGCGATGCAAGGAGTCCAGTCCGCCGCGCAGGATTTCCGCGACGTAGGCAGAGCCCTGCAAGCCCAGGCCGATGGCCCCGGCCCAATAACCCGACAACGTCAGCCCGAGGCTGGGCAGGGTGAAATACAGCGCCAGCAGCAACGCCAGGAGCGGCACCGCACGCATCCCCTGAATGAAGAACACCGCCGCATGCTTGAGCCAGACGCTGTGGCTCTTCATCGCCCAGGCCAGTAACGCGCCCAACATCGCCGCCAGGGCGAAGCCTGTCAGGGACAGCTCGGCGCTGACCCGGGCGCCGAGTAGCAGGCGAGCACTCCAGTCGCTCCAGTATTCCGGGTATTGCTGGAAAAAACTGATCATCGCGCCGCCCCCAGATGACGTTCAAGTCGGATGAACCCCACGCCAATTGGCAGGATCATCGCCGCATAGATGCACATCACCGCCAGATAGATCAGCGAGGTCTGGAACGTGGAAGTCACAAGATTGCGGGCAAGGAACATGATTTCCGGCACGGCGATGGCCGAGGCGATGGACGTGTCCTTGATCAGTTGCGTGACGTAGTTGGCATACGCCGGCAACGCAATGCGCAGGGCCTGGGGCAAGAGGATGTAGCGCAGAGTCTGCATACGGTGCAGGCCGATGGCCTGCCCGGATTCATGCTGGCCAACGTGCAGCGACTGCAAGCCGGCTCGGAAAGTATCGGCCAGCACTGCGCTGCCTACCAGGCTCAAACCGACGATGGCCGCCAGCCACGCGGGCAGATTGATTCCCAGATAGGACAGCCCAAAGTAGATCAGAAACAGGTGCGCCAGCGCCGGCACATTGCGCATCCATTCGATGAAACAGGCGATGGCGCCGTGTACCAGTCGCGATCGGCTGAACGTCAGTAAAACCGCCAGCACCAGACCGCCCACGCTCGCCAACACTAAGGTGCAGAGGGCGATTTCCAATGCGCTCATTGCGCCTTTGAGAAGCAAGGGCAACAGCCCGAGGAAAGCTTCCAGGTTCGCCATCAAGCGCTCTCCACAGCCATGCGCCCAAGAAAACTGCGGGTACGTTCGTGACAAGGGTTATCGATCACTTGCCTCGACGGCCCCTGTTCGACAATGCGCCCGCCGTCCATGAAGATCACTCGATCCGCCACATCGCGGGCAAACCTCACTTCATGGGTGACCATGATCATGCTGCGGCCCTCTTCCGCCAGCTCGCGAATCACGGCCAACACTTCGCCCACCAGCTCGGGATCCAACGCCGAGGTCGGTTCGTCGAACAGAATCACTTTTGGTTGCTGGGCCAAAGCCCGGGCGATGGCGACCCGCTGTTGCTGACCACCCGACAATTGCTCGGGATAAGACTCGGCCTTGTGCCGCAGATGGACTTTTTCCAGCATCGCGTCGGCCAACTCATACGCCTGCTTGCGCGGCATCCCCTGGGCCTTGATGGGGCCGAGTGCGACGTTGTCGCGCACGTTCAAGTGCGGCCACAGATAGAACAACTGGAACACCATGGCGATCTCGCGGCGCTGTGGCGCCATTTCCCGGTCGCTCATCAGCCGCGAACGCTGGCCATCCCTGCGCTGACCGATCAACTCGTTTCCCAACCAGATCTCGCCACTGGTGGGTTTTTCCAGGTAATTGATGCAGCGCAGGCAGGTGGATTTTCCAGAACCGCTTGGGCCGATCAGCGACAGGGTCTCACCGGGCTTCAACTCCAGGCTGATGCCCTTGAGCACCTCCAGATCGCCATAGTTCTTGTGTAATTCATGCACGCGCAGCAACGCGGCGTCAGACGGGCTCGACATCTTGGCTAACCTCTTTTTGTTATAGGCATGGCGATGAGGCAGTGCCTCTGGCATGAACCCACCCCATCGCCTCACACACTTATTTGCAGCCAGGCAGTGTCCAGTCCGCTGGACGATCGACGCCCAGGCGCAGGTCCTTGCCTTCGGGCATGAACCAGACATCCTGAGTCAGGCCGTAGCGAGCGCCGATCTTGCGCATCTCACAGTTTTTCCAGAGCGTCTGAATCTGTGCGTTGACCGCCGTTACCAGTTCCGGGCTGGCCTTGTTGAAGCCGAACACCACCTGGCCCAAGCCAGTCAGCAGTGGGAAATTCGGATCGTTGTCGACAAAGGCGTTGAAATGCAGGTGCCATTGCTCATTGCGGGAAATGGCGTATTGCATGACCGGTGGATCGCCGATCACCGCATCGATGCGTCCGGCGAGCAGATCGCGAACGGCCGCATCGGATGTGTCATAAAGGGCGACTTGCAGGCCATCGATCTTGCGCATCTCAGGGATGAACGAAAAGCCGGTGATGGTGCCGACTTTCTTGCCTTGCAAATCCTTGAGGCTGTTCCAGTTGGTCTTGTCCGTCTGGGTAATACCGTTCTTGAAGTAGTGAATAGGATCGCTCAAGGTCATGATTTTCGAGCGTTGCTCGGTCCAGCCCATGGTGCCTGCCATGACATCCACTCGCTTGGACTGCACCGATGCGATCGTCCCTGACCACTCCATTAATGCCGGTTTGACCTTAAGGCCCAGTTTTTCAGAAATTTGTTGAAGGATTTCACCGTCATAGCCGACCATCCGACTATCTTGATACCCTGTTCCTGGCATATCACCACTGAAGGCGATGGTCAGGCTTCCCGGCTCTACTGTCTCCAATGCGAACACCGGTGCCGCAGCCAGCACGGACACCAGAAACCCGGCACAAATACCGGAAAAACGCTTAACTTTGGACGTCTTCATCGGATGCTCCTCGATAGTTTTCAGGGTGGCAGCGGAACGTTTCGCATGGGCCCATCGTAGTGGGAGCGGCGGTATAACCAGTTGGATGCTTTGCACGAATGATTGAACATTTGCGACATTCTGGCGGTGCAGAGAATGTGCCCCCTCAGGAAAGCCTCGTGGACGGGCTCGATCATGGGCAGGCGCGTCATCCACCCATGCGCCGCGGCACCGCCGAGTTGTCTATTGGTATCATGTTGTGGCCACGCTTCCCCTTGCTGTCACTGTCGGGGCTGACCGATGCGCTGCGGCATGCCGCCGATACGGGTGATCAAAGCCGCCCAATACGCTGCCAATGGAAAGTACTCGGCACGCCCGGGCAAAGAGTCATTTCCAGTAGCGGACTGGACGTACCGATCGACAGTGAACTCACTGACCCGGAACGTTTCGACTACATCGTGGTGATTGGTGGATTGCTCGATTTCATCGAGGCGGTGCCGAAAACCTATCCCGCGTTCCTCCACCAGGCCGCCGCCGCACAAGTGCCGTTGATCGGCCTGTGCACCGGCAGCTTCGTGCTCGCGCGACATGGCCTGATGGAGGGGCGAACGGCGTGTGTCCACGCCTATCATGGCGACGACTGGAAGCACCGGTTTCCCACGTTGCGCTTTGTCATCAACAGAGACTTTCTGATCGACCGGGACCGGATTACCTGCGCTGGCGGTGTTTCAGTTATCGAGTTAGCGCTTCATCTGATCGGCATGCATTGCGGGCCGGATCGTGCCGGCAAGGTTGTGCATCAGATGACGGTGGCAAAGAACACGTCCAACAGTTTCGTCGACCGACGCAAGGCTCTCGGATACGCCAGTTCATCCAATCGTCGGCTACATGAAGCCGTGATGTTGATGGAAAAACACATGGCCCACCCCCTCGATATCGAGGCCATTGCGCACCTGCTCGGCACCAGCAAACGACAGTTGGAACGCCTGTTCGTCGCTGAAACCAACAGCAGCCCAGCCCAGTTCTACCGCCAGGTCCGACTCAGGTTTGGCAGATGGCTGCTGGTGAGTTCCGATCGCCAGATTGGCGAGATCGCCTTTGAATGTGGCTTCGCGGATGCACCGCATTTTATTCGGCACTTCCAGAGCATGTTTGGCCTCTCCCCGGGAAAGTTACGCAAAGCCTTGATGCAACAAGAAGGGAAGTAACGCCGCACGGCTTCAACCGTGTCGTCAGCGCTAATGCGACGACACATAAATGGACGGCGTGGCAGGCGCCGGCAATGCATAGGTCGCCTTCATCCACTCCACCTCAGCCTGGGGCGTTCGCCCAAACAGGCGCTTGAACTCGCGGCCAAATTGCGAGGCGCTTTCGTAGCCCACACTGAACGCCGCCGTCGAGGCGTTCATGGCGTTGCGCAGCATCAACAGTCGCGCCTGGTGCAACCGCGTCGACTTCAGGTATTGCATGGGCGAGGCGTCCGTCACGCTGCGAAAGTGCACGTGGAAGCTGGGCACGCTCATGTTGGCTTCGCGGGCGAGCGCCTCGACATCCAGGCGCTCCTGATAGCTGCTGTGAATCTTGCGGATCGCGCGGGTAATCTGGCCGAAGTGGCCCTGGCGACCCAGCGCCGCACGCATCGAGCCGCCCTGTTCGCCGGTGAGGATGCGGTAGTAGATTTCCCGCACCAACGACGGTCCGAGAATGGCCGCGTCACCCGGCGTGCTCATGGCTTCCAGAAAGCGCAGCGTCGAGGCGTACAACCCATCATCCATGGGTGAGGCGTACATGCCCTTGGGCGGAGCATCGCTCGGGCCGAGCGCCTCGTCGACCTGCAGTATCAACTCGCTTGCCAGTTGCAGGTCCAGGCGCATATACACCGCCAGCATGGGCTCCGCTTCGCTGGCGTCGGTTTCCATGGTGAATGGCACGGGAACGGACACCACCAGGTAATGCCGGGCATCGTAGACGTAGAGGTCATTCCCCAGGTAGCCGCGCTTGCGTCCCTGGCACAGGATCACGACACCGGGGTCATACAGGACCGGCGTGCGGCTCAATGGCCGGTTCGAGCGCAGGAAACGTACGTCCTCCAGGGCGCTGAGGTTGTAGCCTTCCACCGGCGCCAGCCGCTCCATCAACGCCACCATGCGTGCGGTATGCGGATCAGCCTGGGTCATCCAATTCTCCTTTCCACGGGTCGCTCAGCCGTCGGTCGAACGGGTCAGCGCTTCCCATTGATCGATCTCGCTGGCGGCCCGACTGAGCTTATCGCGCACCAGGCTCAATGCATCGCTGCCCAGCAACAGATGGGCGGGCGGCGTCGGGCTGGCGATCACCTGCAACATCGCCCGCGCCGCCTTGTGCGGGTCGCCGAGTTGCTTGCCGCTTTTTTCCTGGCGCGCCTGGCGAACCGGGTCAAAGCTGGCGTCATAGTCGGCAATGCTGCGCGGGGTGCGCTGCATCGAGCGACCGGCCCAGTCCGTTCGAAACGAACCGGGCGCGACGGCCGTCACGAAAATGTTGAACGGTTGCAACTCCTTGCTCAAGGTATCGGAGATCCCTTCCAGGGCGAACTTGCTCCCGCAGTAGTACGCAATGCCCGGCATCGTGATGGTACCCCCCATCGACGTGATGTTGAGGATATGCCCGGCGCGACGCTGGCGGAAATAGGGCACGAAGGCCTTGGTCACCGCCACCGCGCCAAACACATTGACGTCGAACTGGCGCCGCAGCTCTTCCAGCGGCGATTCTTCGAAAATGCCCTCGTGGCCGTAGCCGGCATTGTTGACCAGCACGTCCACCGGGCCGTGGGCGGCTTGCGTGGCGGCGACCACGCTGTCGATTCGAGCGAAGTCGGTGACATCCAAAAGAACACCGTGGGCCCGGTCGGCAGACAATTGCTCGAAGGCCCGCAAGGCCGCCTCGCTGCGCACGGTGCCGATGACCCGGTGGCCAGCCGCCAGCGCTTCCTTGGCCAGGGCGTTGCCGAAACCACTGCTCACGCCGGTGATGAAGAGGGTTTTTATGCGGTGCATGGCGAACTCCTGTCGGTAGGTGTGCGCCATGGTAGCCACCAGCCTGCGGGCCACCTATGCCGGTTTGCCTCGCAGCCTTGCCTATTCCTATCAGGCAAAGAACACCGTGGCGAACGCCAGGGTCGGCAAATTTGCCCTGGGGTCCCGGGCCTGAATATAATGCGAGTCATTATCAATTATGTGGTTTCCGGGATGCTGATGCGCAGCAACGACTCACTGGGTGATGCCGATCTCGCGCTGCTCTATCGCAGCCACCATTCCTGGCTGCACAGCTGGCTGAGCCGGCGCATCGGCTGTCACGAGAGCGCAGCGGACCTGGCGCAGGACACGTTCGTGCGTCTGCTCAAATCCCGTCAATCAGGCCCTTTGCGCGAGCCCCGTGCCTACCTGAGCAGCATCGCTCGCGGCCTGATGATCGATCGGTATCGCCGTCGCGAACTCGAACGCGCCTACTTCGAGAGCCTCGCGCTGCTTCCTCCTCAAGAGGCCCCCTCCGAAGAAGAACGCTTGCTGATTCTTGATAGCCTCGAGCGCATAGACCGCCTGCTCGACCTGCTCAAACCGAGGGTTCGCGAGGCTTTTCTACTCGCCCAACTCGACGGCCTGACCTGCCTGCAAATAGCCGAAAAATTGTGCGTTTCCCGTTCTACGGTTGAACGCGACTTGGCCAAGGCCCTGCAACACTGCTATCGCTTGCGTTATGCCGAGCAGTAAGGCGCAAGCGCTGGATCCGGCGGTGGTCGACCAAGCGATCCACTGGCTGGTGCGCCTGCGCTTCAATCCTGCCGATGAGAAAACCCAGAGCAGTTTCGAACACTGGCTGCAGCAGCGCCCGGAACATCGGTTCGCGTGGCAGCGTGTGGAAGCGCTTGGCGATGACTTCGCCGGCGTGCCACCTGATTTGGCCCGGCACACCCTCAAGGGCGCCCGCTCAGGCATGCATCGGCGCCAAAGCCTCAAGCTACTGGGTGCATTGGCCACCTTGGGTGGTGCGACCTGGCTGGGCCGCGACTACACACCGCTGCCGGCCATGCTGGCCCAGCAGCACAGCAGAACCGGCGAGCGGAAGCGCTTCCAACTCGATGATGGCAGCCTTATCCAGCTCAACAGCGACAGTGCGGTCGACAGCTATTTCAATGCTCAGCGGCGCCTGATCGTTCTGCGGCGCGGTGAAATCATCGTCAATACCGGCGCCGATGCGGGCTCGGCTCAACCGCGTCCTTTCTGGGTACAAACCCGCGACGGATTGATAAGCACTCTGAATGCCCGGTTCCTCGCGTATGAGCGTGACGACGGGACCCTCATCGCGGTGCAGCGCGGCGCAGTCAGCGTCTTTCCTGGATCCAGCCAAACCCTTACGGTCAACAACACCGTCCAGGCCGGCAATCAGCGGCTGTTCACCTCGGATGGCGTTCGTGAATTCAAGGATAACGGCCTGGATGTATGGAGCTGGAGTGACGGGGTGATCAGCGCACGCAATATGCGCCTCGGTGATTTCATCGGGGCCTTGTCACGCTATCGCCCCGGCCTGTTGCGCTGCGCCGATGAAGTCTCGGGGCTACGGGTTTCCGGCACCTTTCAACTCGCCGACACCGACCAGGTATTGGCATTGGTTGCGCAGTCACTGCACCTGCGGATCGATTATCGAACCCAATATTGGGTGACGTTGAGCGCCGCCAGCTAAGTATTTTCTTCGCCGCCTATCAACATCAAATAAAAATGAGGTGATTTCTCATTCTCGTTCGGCATGTAAGAAAAGGCCGACCTACAGGCCGATCTGCCGATCCCCTTTCCACGGAGCGAGTTAATGAGTGCGTCCCCGGTTCCCCAGCGTCATCTACTGAATCGTGCCATCCACGGTGCGATCTTCGGCGTCATCGTCAGCAGCTATGCGCTACCCACCCTGGCACAGCCCTCGACCGTTGAGCAGACCCACCCGGTGCACCAGTGGAACATTCCCGCCGGCCCCCTGGCACCGGCGCTTGACCGCTTTGCCCGCGAGGCGGGTATCAGCCTTTCCTTCGATACTTCAAGCGTAGCGAACCGCAATACCCGGGGCGTGAGCGGCACACTCGATACGTCCGAAGCCCTGTCGTCATTGTTGCAGGGGAGCGACATGGCGATACAGCAGCAGGGCCCGAACGCTTACTTGCTGACGCCGCAAACCAAGGCGGATGCCGAACTCGAGGAGTATCGCCTCGCGCCTATCCTCGTCAACGCCAAGGCCAGGGCCGATGGCACCGAAGACCCCAACTCGGTGGTCGCCCAGGAACTCTGGGTCGGCGGCAAGGTGGCCACCAGCATCCTCAACACGCCCGCCTCGGTGTCCGTGGTGACCGACAAGGAAATGAAGCAACGCAGCGTGAGCACGACCGAAGAACTGCTGCAATACACGCCGGGGGTCATTACCGACTATTACGGCACTGACGACCGCAACGATTACTTCCAGATCCGCGGCTTCCAGGCCACGACCTATCGGGACGGCCTGACCCTGGGCTCGATGCGCGGTGTGCGCGAAGAACCTTTCGCCTATGAGCGCATTGAAGTAATACGTGGAGCCAACTCGACGCTGTTCGGCCCGGCTGACCCGGGCGGCTCGGTGAACTTTGTCAGCAAGAAGCCGCGCTTCGACAAGTTCGGCCAGGGCTACGTCACCTACGGTTCTTTCGACCATGTCGAAACCGGCATCGATGTCGGGGACTCGTTGAACGAAGAAAAAACCGTGGCCGGTCGCTTCACGGCAAAGATGCAAGACAGCGATCGCGAGTACGACCATTCACGGGATGACAATAAGTTCTTGATGGGCGGCCTGACCTGGTCACCCACGGACTTCACCTCGGCCTCGGTGATCGTGGATTACTTGAAAACCCAAAGCTCGCCCAACAGCGGCGGTTACCCGCTGGACAAGGAATACGACCGTGACAAGTTCTACGGCGAGCCCAGCTACAACTTCCACGATGTCGAACGTACCAACATCAGCGGCACCTTCAGCCATGATTTCGACAACGGCTTCGTGCTGCGCAGCAACCTGCGTTACAGCAAACTGACCGATGATTTCGGCTATGTATTCCTCAGCGACTCCCCTACCCGCACCGGCACTACCGTCCCGCGTTATATCTTCGGCACTGACAGCGACGCCGAGCAACTGAACGGCAACTTGATGCTGCAATACGATGCCCGCTTCGAAAACATCGACAGCAGTACGTTGGTGGGCGTGGAGTATGGCGATTCTTCCACCGAGGAACGCTCCGTCTATGCCACGACAGGCTCCATCGACCTGGCCAACCCGGTGTTCACGGGTGTGCCCAGCGGCGTAGCGCCGTATAGCAACGACAAGCTCGACACGAAAACCAAGGCCGTGTTCCTGCAACAGAACCTGTCCTTCTATGAACGCTTTATCGTCACCGCCGGTGTGCGCAACGACTCGCTGGATCTGTCCAATACCGACATCAACAACGTAAAAGAGTCGGATAACTTCTCGGAAACCTCCTATCGCGGCGCACTGACCTATATCGTCAACGACGAAGTGTCCACCTACGTCAGCATGGTCGAGTCGGTCTCACCGCCAACGGTGGGTGTAGTGCCGAAGACAGGCACGCAATATGAAGTGGGGGTGAAATATGCGCCCATCGGTATGGACGCGCTGTTCTCGGCAGCCGTCTACGACCTGACCCAGGAAAACGTCAGCATCGCCGTCGTACTGCCCAGCGGTGTCATCGAGCAGCAAACCGTTGGCGAATCACGTGTGCGCGGCCTGGACCTGGAAGCCAAGGCTGAGCTGACCCCCAACCTGAGCCTGGTGGGCGGCTACTCCTACATGGAGTCCGAAGTGTTGCGCGGTACGTTGTACGACGGCAGCTCACTCAAAGGAAATGAGTTCGCCACGGCCCCCAAACACTCCGCGTCGCTGTGGAGCTATTACAACATCCCCGACACCGATGTCAGCGTTGGCCTGGGCGCGCGTTATGTGGGTTCCTATTACTTCGACGCCGCCAACACCGGCACCAGCGATGGCACGACGCTCTTCGATGCGGCCTTCAACTACAAACTCTTCAAAGGCACTGACCTGGCGGTTAACGTCAGTAACCTGCTGGATGAGCAACATGTGGTCGGTTCGGGGACTGCGAACTACTACAACCCGGGCCGTGAAGTCACCGCTAAGTTGAGTTACAACTGGTAAAGAGTTGGCCGTTCATGATGGGGCGTCGGCTTGATGCGGGTCAGTCATCGAACGGCGAAAACCTGTGGGAGCACAACTTGCTCCCACAGGTTTGAACCTACAGAGCAAGACTGCGGCGAGCATCAAATACCCGGGCCGCTGACGCGAGCCGGCAACCTAGCCAAACGATCCCAACCCTCGGCACTGATCCCGGAACAGTTCAGCAACGCCAATGTGTGCAGCGGCAATTGCTCCAACACCGGCACTGCGGCTGAGGTAATCCGCGATTCCCCGGGATCTGCCGAAATCGTCAGATCACTCAACGGCAGCCGAGCAAGGTGGGCCACCCCAGCGTCGGTGAGCCAAGGGCTGTCATACAAACCCAGGCGCCGCAGCGGCAGATCACGCAAGCAGGCCAGATCGGCATCGCGCAGATCCAGGCCGCTTATTTCAAGTTGCTCCAACGGCAAACCCAACTCGACGAGCTTGCACAGAACCTTGCCATCCACGCCGCGACAAAAGCTGAGATTCAGTCGCTTCAGTGGCAGGCCGGCGAGTTGTTTCAGTTCCTTCCAAGTGAGGTCGTTCAATGACAGGTCCAGGGACTCCAACTCCAAACCACGCAGATCGCTCAACGTATCTGCATCGATGCCTTGCACATCGGAAAGCCCCAGGCGCTTGAGTGGAAACCCGTGCAGCACATCGAGCCGCTCGATGACTTGCCGTGAAGATTTGAGATCCAGGTCGGCGAGCGGCATGCCCTCCAAGGTTTCAAGGTCGTCCTCGCCAACATACGAAGACGAGAGCGAAAGCCGTTCGATGGGCAGCCCCGCAATGGCGTGCAGCGTGGCGTCCGTTGCGTAACATTGATCCAGGCTCAGGGAGCGCAATGCGCTCAGGCGGGAGAGCCATGCGGGGTCCTCCAGAATTGCACCGCTCCAACCGAGGGACAGTTGCTCAAGGGGGTGACTGCATAAATGCGCCATCCCACGGGACGTCAGCTCGCCGACGCGCTCCAGCGTGAGTGATCGCAACTTGAGGTTTGACAGCCCGAGAAGGCCATCGTCGGAGACGTCATCGCAACGGTTCAGCGACAGTTCTTGCAGCGGACTATTGCCGAGTTGCTTGAAGAATTTGTCGTCGAAGTCTTCGCCGTAGGTGCTTAACGTCAGCCGGCGCAGCCGATCGAGGGAAGGTAGGCTGGTGGCGTTATCGGCGCGGGAGAATCCGCTGATCTCCAGGCGCTCGAGAGCGAGGTCTGGCACGCGTTGCCATACACTTGGATCGCAGCTGAAACGTGGGCTGTTGAGCACCAACGTGCGCAAGGGCAGCCCAGCCAGGGCGTCGCACCAGGCCAGCTCGGCGTTATCCAGCTCCAGATGATCGACCGGCAGGTTGCGAAGCTGCGCCAGCAATGGCCCGGGGCGATTGGCATGTGCCGTGGTGTTCAACTGAGTAATGACGACGTTAGCAGCCGGATCGCACAGGCCTGCGGCGAGGCGTACGCCGTCTAATGAAACCTCGGCGGTGTCGAGCAGATCGCGGTACAGCGCGGCACGTGTGGTGATGTCATCGGGGTCGGTGGTGAGTTGGGTAGTCAGCGCGTTGCGGGTGGGGTTGTGCACGGTTTAGGAGTCCGAAGTGCGCGAGCGCTGGGCAGGCTGCGAAAGAGAAAAGTTGCCATAAGGGAAGCATAAAAAAGAGCCTCGCTGAAGAGGCTATTGAGACGGAAAACGAGATCCCCGGCCCTGTTCCGAGTTACAGATTCCTGGCAGGAGATCAACGACGGCGCCCCTCTGAACAGCTCACCCACCTAAAGGCTGTACAAACCCCCTGTGGCGAGGGAGCTTGCTCCCGCTGGGCTGCGCAGCAGCCCCTTCTGTGAACGCTCCGCACCCAAGCGGAAGCAAACCCTAGCCACCGTTGACAGCCCAAAACCAACGTAAAGAAATACCACCGCTGACAGGCTAAACGTCTTACATCAAGCTCGGAAAGTGGCGTCTTGTAGCCCCCGGACAAGCCAGCCTATATTCCATCGTCGCCCTAATGGCGACTCGGGTTCCGCTCGGAAATCAGCTCCGACACGCTGGTGCTCTCCGACCTTTGCAAAATGCTGACGATATCGCTGCGCGATGGGTGTGATGTGATGGATGTGATTGGGAGGCGGTTGCGGGCGCAGGCGGCTGAGTAAATGAAAACGGGCGACCTTTGGGTCGCCCGTTTCACGATCCGTTAGACACACTGCCACTGCTGTCATCGATGATGTCGTGAAGGACTGGAAGCGCTGGGGAGTCAATCTGCTAGGTTGGTCGATGACCCAATGCCACCCATTTAAGCGGGGCAGCATTGGTTTTATTTGTGGCCATAACATAGTCCCGACCGTCGGGAGCGACTACATCCATCTGCTACGATGAGCTGTGGCGCAGTTCGTCAAAAACTGCGCCACATATTTATCCGAAAATGGCGCAGTTCTAGGAACTGCGCCATAATCGCGCCAAAACCTCCTCAAACAGCGCCAACACAACCATGCCTTCGACCACCGACATACTGAACAGTATCCAGGCATCCAGGAACGGGGTGAGCCTCTCAGAGCTCTTGACCAGGCACCCTGAAATTGCCCGGCGAACGGCGCAGCGCATCCTTGCAAACCTGATCGAAAGCAGCCAAATCACTGCGCAGGGCGAAGGCAGGGCACGGCGTTATTTCGCAACAGAACACCGGGCTGAAACCCATGCCCTGAACACTGACACCGATGCCTTTCCTACCTTCATTCCATTATCCGCAGACAGCCGGGACATACTCGCCTACATCAACCAGCCCACAGAAGCGCGCAAGCCTGTGGGCTACCAACGTGACTTTCTGGACGCCTATCGCCCTAACAAGACATGGTACTTATCTGAGTCGTTGCGGCGCCAATTGCATAGGATGGGCAAAACCGCTGATGCGACGGAGCCAGCAGGCACGTACAGCCGGGCGGTCCTGAATCGCTTGCTGATTGATCTGTCGTGGGCATCAAGCCATTTGGAAGGAAACACCTACTCACGGCTCGACACGCGACAACTCATCGAGCAAGGCAAGGCAGCACAGGGCAAGGCCGCTATAGAAACGCAGATGATCTTGAACCATAAGACAGCTATCGAACTTTTGGTCGAGAACATCGAGAGTGCCGAGTTCAACCGTTACACATTGATGAACCTGCATAGCGCCTTGGCTGAAAACCTGCTGCCCAACCCAGCAGACGAGGGCCGAATTCGCCAGCACGCCGTCGACATAGGGAAAAGCACCTATCGCCCGCTCTCAACGCCACAGCAAATTGAAGATGCACTGGACGTCCTGCTTGGCAAAGCCAATCAGATCGCTGATCCATTCGAGCAGTCTTTCTTCATGATGGTGCACCTGCCCTACTTGCAGCCCTTTGCCGACATCAATAAGCGCACATCCCGACTGGCAGCGAATCTCCCCCTGTTCCGTGCCAACCTTTGTCCGCTGACCTTTCTGGATGTACCGGAGCAGGCCTACAGCCGAGCCACATTGGGCGTGTACGAAATGACCCGTGTAGAGCTGCTTCGCGACTTGTATATCTGGGCTTACGAACGCTCAACACTGGAATATCTGGCAATCAAGCAAGATCTTGCGGAACCGGACCCTCTACGCCTGGCATGGCGAGACTTCATCAAGAAGACCATTCGGGAAATCATCACTCACCCAGAGCTTGATCCCTTGTCATGTATTCAACGCTCGGTAGCGGAATATGTTTCAGAAAAAGAGCAGCCGGAAGTGCAAGCACTGATCGTCGAAGAACTCCGTCGCCTGCACGAAGGGGTGCTCGCACGCTACGGGTTACGACCATCAGAGTTCATGTCCTGGAAGTCGCTCCATGGCCACTGATGGATCATAAATAAATCCGTCCCCCTTTTCGTATATCCGGCAGGGTCACCGTAGTGCCGTCTACGAGACGAACTGGTCGTCCCATCCAACGCCACGATGACGGACGCCGGTTGCTCATTGATGACCCCGTGGAGCGCAACAAGGTTGAAACCATCTCCAGCGGCAACCGCTCTCTAGCTTTGTAAGCGTCCAGTAATTATACATTTCAACTTTGAAATGTCTGTGCGTTACCAGTGCACTTTGACTCGCTGCTGGTCTACATCACTTTAATTAGGAGTGATCGCGGGGGCCTACAACTGGCCGGCTAATGTGCAGTTCAAATCATACTGTTCAGCCATGCTGACAACCCTGCGCGCGCTTATTGCCACTGAGCCCTCTTGTGTCCATAGGAATGGGTAGAAAGACACGCATTGATCACCGCTCACACGCTGAATGTCGTCGCGCCAGGATTCCCAACGCAGGCCCTCATAGAAGGCCGCCGTACGATTGCTCACAGCCCATTCCAAGAAGGCGGTATAACCGATGCCCAATGGCTCCCAAAGCAGATTATCGGGCGCCCAGTAGTACACCGCTCCCACATCATCACCCAAGCCGCCGCCATTGACGGAAAAGCATCCACCTGCCGCGTCATCTGCCACCAGTAGATGCCCTTGCGCCCGTCCCTCGTTCCATCCCGCCAGGGTTCTTGTGAGTTTTTGATGACCTGAACCAAGAATACGAAGCCAGCCATGATCAATCAGTATCCCGCCAGTCTCAAATGCTATAGCCCCCAAAGTCGACTTGGTCGTTACCTGTAGCTGTAGGAGAACGCTGGTGTTTTGAGGTGAAGGGGGAAGCAAGTCGTAAGGGCCGTCGGCCTGCTCCAGCATCTCCCGTATGTAGATCATGGCGGGGTCATTAATTTCAACCAAATCTTCTATGCATTTCATTAGTCGATCCTTGATAGCAAGAATTCTAAGTTAGACGGGCATCTACTGATGCGGCAGCAACTGTTCGATCTCGCTAGCCCGTTGCATCGGCAGCCGTATCAGCACATCTTTGAGTAAAAAAGGGGACAGATTTATTTTAGAACACCGAGCAAGCCAATAAACCTGCTCTCTCTGCAGCTGTACCTAATAAATCCGCCCCCTTTATCCACTATTTTTTAGGTTCAGCAGGCTGTAGCGTCTATACCGGCGCGTTGTAAGAAACATCTCCCGAGTCGCGCCAAACTCCATTCGAAAAGCTCACAGGCCGCTGTGGGTAACAAACCAACAGCCCTTCGACGAACTGAGAGAAGGACAAGTCAAGTCGCGTTATCCAACGCATATTGTCGATTTCCAACAATCGCCAGTTGTCTCCGCTATCGAAACCGAAAGCAGTCCCGGTGCTATCCCAACCGAACAGCCACACCTCGCCCTTCGCGCCCGGTTCATAGGGCCCGTCTTTATAAATTCTATCATCACCGAAGTAGTCTGCCGCAGCAGGACGCAACGTCGGTTGAATCGTCAAAAGCGGCAGCGCGCAGTCATCCTCCTTGATCTCACCGTGCCCTCGTTCATGCATAAAAGTAAAGTACTCGTCAGGAGCCGACGGCCACTGCTGCCGCATCATACTTACTTCACCTGAAGAAACAGGTGTCAGCCGCTCCAATAGCGCACATCCCAGTGCATTAAAGGTTTCTAAATTTTCGTACATGCTCATGGTAGCCTCGGGGGGCTGCGGGAGGCACGACTTCGTTTGTCGCTTTACCCCCATCAACCCCACTTTACCCTCACAACAGGGCGTTATTTCTCGCTAAATCACGCACTAAAAAATTTCCACAGTATCGCGTAAGGCAGCTCATCATCAACAATATCAGGCAAGCGAAAATAATAAACAGCCAATGAACTTTCTAAGCTCTTATGAACAAATGCGCCATCAGACATCACACGATAAGAGGCGTACTCCATAAACTTGTCAGAACCAAGAGAACTAAGAGCTTTTTTTATCTCACCATAGGTCTCACCCGCCCCCCTAGGAAGCAATTCAGACGGCGGCGAGCGTACAGCCATATCATCATTTTCAACATCTCTGTAGTAGGCTCTCCGAAATGCAGGCTCACTGCAGGCCCAATAGAGGGAAAGTAAACGAAGCTTTTCCTTTCCCTCATCAAAAAAAGCGTCAGCTAAAAAATACTGATCCTCTGAAATTTTGTATGCACCATCTTCCATGGCGAGAATGCACTGCTCTCGTGCATCGACGGCGTCCCCAATCTTTAACTTACACAGCGACGACCACTCTTGCATCTTAAATACCTCAAACCTATTGTGGCCATTTGAATATTCGACCTTCGACCCTACCAGCCTTAAGAGCGTTCTTTGCGGCTACTTTGGCCTGCCCCTCCGGCATATTTTTAACGGAAAAAAGGGGACAGATTTATTTTAGAACACCGAACAAGCCAACAAGCCTGCTCGCTCTGCATCTCATAAAATAAATCTGTCCCCTTTTCGCTCTGAACTGACCTGTGGCTGCGGCTGCCGCAAACACGCCATTGGCGAGGAGGTCAGCGAACAGCTTGAAATCGTGCCGATGCAGATCCGCGTGATCAAACATGTTCGTAAAGTCTACGGTTGCCACATCCTTGGCCAACTGAGTACTCAGAAGTCCCGTCGCGGCATCACGACTCTGCGAAATGCTTCCTACAGCGTTTGCAGTGGTTTTTTACCTAGTTGTAAATCTTAATCAATAGACTCTATTTGAAACACCAAAGTAGAAAAGTCTATTGCTTCAGTACCTCCACTACATTCCAAATTTATTATGCGACCTTCCTCACTGATTACCATCCCTGCATTTCCAACCCAGGCCTGAACAATGTCGTTCGCACGCCATACATTCCAAATTTTTAATTCGCAATCTGTTTTGGATAGCACCGAAAAAAAAACAGACTCCGGGCTAGTATCTTCCCATAGAATAATTTCAGAGTGACGCTGGTCATTCACCTCCAGTTCACCTTTTACTATTTTTAAACGTAAACCAGCTACAGGCGGCATAGATGACCTCAATCTTCGAGCCAAAAAATTGCTTCGACCTGCTTTAATTTTTTTTTGAAAGATCGGGTACACAAGACGCTCACCTACTTGAACAGGTGCCCCTCGTGTACGTTGAAAAGCTGAAGAAAGCGTTTCCGTCATTTCTTAGTATCCTGGTTTTCTGTATGGATCGACAGCGGCGTGGTCTTGCGGCCAACGAGGAACAAAGTCTTTACCACCATCCTGTGTAAAAAAGGGGACAGATTTATTTTAGAACACCGAGCAAGCCAATAAATCGACTATCTCTGCATCTTATAAAATAAATCTGTCCCTTTTTCGCCACTATTTTTTAGGTTCGGCAGGCTGTAGCGTCTATACCGGCGCGTTGTAAGAAACATCTCCCGAGTCGCGCCAAACTCCATTCGAAAAGCTCACAGGCCGCTGTGGGTAACAAACCAACAGCCCTTCGAAGAACTGAGAGAAGGACAGGTCAAGTCGCGTTATCCAACGCATATTGTCGATTTCCAACAATCGCCAGTTGTCTCCGCTATCGAAACCGAAAGCAGTCCCGGTGCTATCCCAGCCGAACAGCCACACCTCGCCCTTCGCGCCCGGTTCATAGGGCCCGTCTTTATAGATTCCATCATCACCGAAGTAGTCTGCCCCAGCAGGACGCAACGTCGGTTGAATCGTCAAAAGCGGCAGCGCGCAGTCGTCCTCCTTGATCTCACCGTGCCCTCGTTCATGCATAAAAGCAAAGTACTCGTCGGGAGCCGACGGCCACTGCTGCCGCATCATACTTACTTCACCTGAAGAAACAGGTGTCAGCCGCTCCAATAGCGCACATCCCAGTGCATTAAAGGTTTCTAAATTTTCGTACATGCTCATGGTAGCCTCGGGGGGCTGCGGGAGGCACGACTTCGTTTGTCGCTTTACCCCCATCAACCCCACTTTACCCTGACAACAGGGCGCTATTTCTCGCTAAATCACGCACTAAAAAATTTCCACAGTATCGCGTAAGGCAGCTCATCATCAACAATATCAGGCAAGCGAAAATAATAAACAGCCAATGAACTTTCTAAGCTCTTATGAACAAATGCGCCATCAGACATCACACGATAAGAGGCGTACTCCATAAACTTGTCAGAACCAAGAGAACTAAGAGCTTTTTTTATCTCACCATAGGTCTCACCCGCCCCCCTAGGAAGCAATTCAGACGGCGGCGAGCGTACAGCCATATCATCATTTTCAACATCTCTGTAGTAGGCTCTCCGAAATGCAGGCTCACTGCAGGCCCAATAGAGGGAAAGTAAACGAAGCTTTTCCTTTCCCTCATCAAAAAAAGCGTCAGCTAAAAAATACTGATCGTCTGAAATTTTGTATGCACCATCTTCCATGGCGAGAACGCACTGCTCTCGTGCATCGACGGCGTCCCCAATCTTTAACTTACACAGCGACGACCACTCTTGCATCTTAAATACCTCAAACCTATTGTGGCCATTTGAATATTCGACCTTCGACCCTACCAGCCTTAAGAGCGTTCTCTGCGGCTACTTTGGCCTGCCCCTCCGGCATATTTTTAACGGAATTTATGATCTCTGATTGCCAGGCCTGTAACTTTGAATCTGACAAGGAGGTCGGATAGCTTCCTCCAGGAGCACGATATTTGGCGTCCCAGACGATCACAGATCGCGATGATGGATCATACGTAATGTAATCTGCACCTGGTAGTGACGCTTTTCCAGGTCCCGAAATAGGTGTGTGCCCTGACTCAATAGCCTGATTCCAGCCACGAGCCTCCCCTATTGCACCGTTTAACTCAGAATATGGACTGCGTCCGTTATTAACCTTTGCAAGGACTTCTGGTTCGCTTTGATTTATTACTTTGGGATTCGTCTCTAGAACATTCCTTTCAACCAGCGTACCCGTCTCTGAATCAGTCAGCGCACCGATTGCATTGGGATTTTTAGAGACAGTCGCTTTCGCATCCGAAACCAGTACCGACGCCCCGCTCCCATCAAGGTACTTCCCAGCGCCCTTGAGCAACGCTATTTCCATCGCCGCCTTAGCGGCTTCGGTCCCATAGTCGCGGAGTGGGTTTACATCTCCAGGGTAGGTTGCGCTGTTGAAGGACGCGAGTACCTTGCTTCCTTGCGTGTAATCGTAAGGAGCAAACAGCTGCCCTGTGGCCTGCCACCCATCAACAAACGATGCCGCGCCGCCCAAACCGGAGAGCGCAGGTATAGCGCATCCGGCTCCAGTGACACAAGCAGGCGTGGAGAGTATCGCGCCGCCGAATCCTGCCGCGGCGCCTATCGCGCCGAGTACCGCGCGGCTCGCCTGGGATGACTGTCTGAGCTCCTTATCGTTAAGCAGCAAATCATCGTTGGCTTGGTCCCATTTCGAATATTCGTCATAGGCACCGGTAGCAATCAGCGCACTTTGAGCACCAGTGAACCCCTTTCCATCCGCTTCAAGCGCTTTAACAACTTGGTAGTTTGGATCATCCACAGGTACCGAAGCAGAGCAATGAACCAAAGCACACGCAGCCGCTTTCAGCTCATAAGCTTTTTCAGGCGTTTCCTTTTGTAATTTCTCAAGTGCAACTGTCTCTTTCTGGTGAAGCTGACGGTTGTATTCGTCAGCCATCAACGCGACCCAAGAAGCTTTCTCGACATCGCCACCAGCAAGACCGGCTGCCGTCAAACCGACAACCTGAGAGACCGCTTGTCGTAGCTCGGGCTGTGTATCGAAAATGGAATTAAGCTCCCCAGCCATGGCTTGGCTGGCACCCGCCGCAATGGCGCCGGTCTTGAAGTCACCACCGGTAGCACTGGAAATCGCCCCCCCTGCCAACGCGTGCATGGCAGTACGAGCGACGCCGCCTTCGGCCCACATGGCCATGCCTGTGGTATCACCCGCATTCTTCGCGGCCTGCCAATGGTCTTGCGCATAACCACCGACAAAATTGAACGTTGTAGCTGCCGCGACGGTACCCGCCTGATAGACCAGCCCATCAGTGATGTTCTGGCCGAAGCTTCCTCCATTGATGGCGGTTTTGATGACTCCTCCCGCAACACCCTGAGCCCCGGCATGCAGCGCAAAACCACCTAATCCTTGAAGAGTATTTAAATCAAAACCCCTTGTGAGGTTATTAAACGGCACGGTATTGCCGCCAAGCGCGGGATCGATGACGCCCTTGGTAAAACCAGCCGTGATCCCGGCGATTACATAGCCTTTCAGACTCTCTGATGAAAAGACGTCTTTGAAGGTCGCGCCCAAATCACCCTTGTTGTTGATCGTGCTGACCGCCGTTTGCGCGACTGCTGCCGAAAAACTCGCCGTTGCGGCAGCCGACGCAGCAGCGCCTACAGTCGCAGCCGTGGCAGCGGACGCACCTGCCGCCGCAGCCGCCCCAGACGCTGCGGTGCCAGCACTAGCGCCAACTGTAGCTGCGGTTCCAGTACCAGCGGTCAACACCGTGACGATGATAATGATCGCCAACATCGCGCCCTGTCCCAGACTCGAGTGGCTGTATTTAAATGACTCGTGAGTTTCCTTGATCAACCGCCAATCCACATCCCCTCGCTGCTCGGCCTCCTTGAGCCAGGCTAACTTCGGATCGGCCTTGACCATGACATCAATGGTTTGGCTAACGGTTTTCTGGTTGATGTGTTTGATATCGATGTTCAAGCCATCGGCAGCTTTGATGGCCAAGTTCCCCTGAGCCTGCAATTGGCTCTGAATCAAGGTTTCGTCGGTGTGGCCTTTGCCCTTCATCGAGTTCCAAGCCAGACTGGAACTGCTCTTTGTATGGCTTTCCTGGCTCAGATCCTTAACACCCTCGAAGGTAATCGAGCCGCCGCTTTGCAACGTCAGGTCACCACCACTGTTCAGCTTGGCCGCCTGGTAACGCTGGTCACTCCCACTGAGCAAAGTCAAATCACCACCCGTGATGATCTGGCTGCCCACATGCGTAACCTTGGTCACCTCATCCCGCTGTGTCTTCTTACTCCCCCAACCACCCTTCTTCTTCATGTCATACAGCGAATAGTCGCTGTTCTGCGCAGCCAGCAGCTCAAGCTTGCCACCCGCCACGAAATAGGCCTCGTTTGCAGCGCTGACCTTGCTGGCGATCATCGCCAAATCCTGCCCCGCACTCATTACAACGTTGCGCCCCGCATTAACCGTCGAGGACACCTGACTGACGTGATCCTCCTGGCTAGTCACCTTCTTGCTCTTACCGTACGAGTGCTGCTCATCCGCTGCTGAGGCGAAGGTCAGATTTTCCTCGGCAGCCATGGCAACGTCGCGCTTGGCATCGATGTGACTGCCGACAACGGTGAGGTTGCGACCTGCGTTGACGATCACGTCGCGGCCGCTGTCGAGACTGGAGCCGTATTGCTTGATGTCTTGGTCGCGATGCCGACCGCGTGTGCCGCTGTTGATGCGTTCGGCGGCGATGAGATTGACGTCGCGTGTGGCATTGAGGGCGGTGTCGGCGCCGCTTTTCAGCACGCCGCCGACACTATTGATGTCACGTCCTGCGCTGATGGTCAGGTTGTTGGCCGCTTCGATACGGGCGGCGCTGTCGATGAAGTCGGCGCGTTCAGTACGGTAGCCGCTGCTGCTTTCGTGGGTGGTAACAGTTCGCTCGTTAGTCACGTCGCCAGTCAAAGCCACAACACTGACATCCCGCCCAGCAATAACCCCACCCGCCCTGTTAGTCAGGTTATTACTCGCCAACGCATCCAACCGCCCCCCGCCTCCATCAACCCACTGTTGACCAAGCTGTCGCCTGCCGTCGCCCTCAGGTTGCTGGACGCACGCAAGGTGCCCGCATTGTTCAGGTTTTTACCCGCGATCAGGCTGACGTCGGCGCCTTGGATCAGCGCGCCATTGGCCGCGAGGCGGTTGTTGGCCTGGGCCAGGTAGAGCACCGGCACCAGCACCTGCTCGTTGTTCACCGTCCGGGTTTCCATCCAGACGATGTCGTGGGTCAGGGCCGCGACTTGTTCGGCGGTGAGGCTGACGCCCAGGGACAGGTTCAGCGCGTCCTTGCTGGCGATGGCGTTGTTCATCAGGTATTTGAACATGCCGTCGTCGGAGGTCTGGCCGTCGAGGAAGCGTTGGCCGGTGCGGGCGATCACGGCTTGTTGGATCAGGCGTTGTTCGTAGAAGCCGTCACCCAGGCGCTTGGCGGCGACGTCGGGGTCGTAGCCGAGGTTCGTCAGCAGGTAGTCCGAGCTCATGAAGCGGCGCATGTCGGTCAGCGCCGGGTTGGTCTCGATCAGGTATTTTTGCGGGTTGGTCCGGAACGAGCTGTCGGGCAGGCCGCGCACCTGGGTCAACCCTGAGCCTTGGGTCGGCGTGGTCGAGGCGTCGCCGCTCATGCGGAACAGGCCGTTTTGCCCGGTTGGCAAGTCAAAGCCCGGCAAGGCCAGCGGATCGACCTGTTGCTGGGTCAGGCTGGGGGGCAGTTGCCGATTGACGCTGACGCGGGTCGAGAAGGCGTTGTCGGCCTGGGTGTCGGTACGCGGGCCGGCACCGACGTAGTTGTAGCCGCCACGCACGACGCTGTTGTCGGTGTTGCCCGAGGTGCGGACATCGACTGCGCCGCCGGCCTGGATAATCGCGGCATAGGTCTGGTTGTCGGTGGTGGCGGTCTGCGAGCCAAGCGCGGGGATTTCGCGCTCGGTCATGCCGATGAAGCGGCTCATCGCTGCCTCGAGGCCACCCAGGTCATTGGCGTTGTAGCCTGGGCTCTGCAACCAGTACTTGTTGGTGAAGTCATTGGCGGCGGCGCGCCAGCCTCCCGGGCTGCGCGTGCGCTCGGACATGAAGGTGCGCGAGGTTTCGATCTCGCCGGTCTCGATGCCAATGTTATTCAAGCTGACGAGGTTGGCGGTCAATGCGCCGCCGACACCGATGCTGCTGCTCTGGTTGGTCAGGGTGTCGCCCTGGATGTCCAGGTTGCCGCCGGTGGTGATGCTGGAGGCGGAGCTGGCTGCAGTGACTTCGAACTTGTCGCGCTGGATGATCTGCCAGACGTGGTTTTCCTTGCCACCGCTGCAGTCGCCGGCGTTAACCCCTTCGATACAGGCCACTTCCCTGATCGAGGCGGTGTAGATGCCGGCGTCGTGGGTGGTCAAGACCTCACGGACGTTGTCGACGGTGTTGGCCGCCAGGCGCATGTTGCCGTCGCTCTGCAGCGTGCCGGAGCTGTTGAGGATGCGGCTGGCACGTGTGCCGAGGCCATCGCGATCGATGCTCAGATCACCGAGGCTGTAGATATCGGCATAGCGGTTGGTCAGGCTATTGACGCGCAGGCTGGTATTGCCGCTGCTGAAAATCAACCCGTGCTCGTTGAGCAGGTCGCCGGTCGATACGCCGAGCGCGCCAGCACTGCCGAGGGCGCCGTAGTTGTTGAGCGTGGCGGCAGTGACGTTCATGTCCGCCGCCGAGGTCAGGCGACCGTAGCTGTTGAGGACACCATCGACCACGAGGCTTGTGCTGCCGCCGCCGGCGATGCTGCCGTTTTGCTCCAGGTTGATCAGCGCGGCCTTGAGGCCCAAGGTGCCGAGACTGCTCAAGCGGCCGTTGCCTGCGTAGGCGCCGGTCAGTTGCAGGTCGATCGCCCCATCGCTGCCGATCAGGCCATCGACGCGCCAGTTGCTGCCACGGCCTTCCATGCTGTTGGCGCTGAGCAACTGGCCGGTGGCCGTCTGGGTCAACTGATCGACATGAACCACCAGGTGCCCGGCCTGGATCGCGGTGCTGTTGGTCCAGCGGTCGGCCGTCACCGTCAGGTTGCCGTAGGTCACCAGTTGCCCACCCGCCTGGCCCAGGTTGGCCTGGCTGATGCCAAACAGTCCCAGGCCGGTGTGCAGCAGCTTGCCACCCACGTTCTGGACACTGCCGGTGTCGAAGCCCACATCTTGACTGGCGGTTTCGAGGGTGCCGTCGCTGTTATCGAACAGACCTCCGATGCTGAACGCCGTGGTGCTGTTCTTGCCCAGGGTGCGCAGTTGGCCTTTCTGGTTACTCAGGCTGGCGGCAAGAATATCCAGGCTGTCCTGGCTTTCGATGATGCCCGCGTTGTTGTTCAGCGCGCCCGAAAGGTCAAAGTCGATGCGACTGGCGCTGACCTGCCCGTCGCCGCGGTTGTCCATGCCCCGGCCAATGACCTGGACCTTGCCGGTGGCATACATCCCGCCGCTGCGATTGTCGATATCCGCGCCCGCGTTGCTGATCACGATATCGCCCGCTTGCGCGGCCAGGCGCCCGCCGTCGTTGAACAGCCCGGCCAAGGCTTGGATATTCAGTCCTTGGGCCTGGATCGTGCCGCTCCGACGGCTCACGTCATAACCGTTTTTCAGCACACCCGTGGCCCGCGCCTCCAGTGCCGCCTTGACGCTGGACAGCACACCGCCGCGGTTGTCCAGATTGGTCGCGAAGACACTCAGCTTGGCGTCCTGGGCGATGATGCTACCGCCCTGGTTGTCGATATCGCCCGCGACATCCACGGTCACCAGGCCCTTGCCTTGCAGCGTGCCCTTGGCGTTGTCCAGGCTGGCGGCCTTGAGTTCGACGTCGGCACTGCGGCTGGCGATCAGGCCTTGGTCGGCGTTGTTGACCTTGCCGCTCGCCGTGACCAGCAGCTTGCCATTGGCGGCGACGGTGCCTTTGCTACGGTTGTCCAGGCTGTCGGTGCGCACGGTCACGATGCCTTGGCTGGACAGCTCACCACCCTGGTTGTTGATCGCGCCCGCGTTGGTGATGTCGAGGGTCTTGCCGGCCATGACCAGGCCGGTCAAGTTATCCAGGCTGCCGAGGATCAGGGTCGCGCTGTTCAGGCTGGATAATTCACCGGCATTGTTTTCCAGATGGCCCAGGTTGGCCGTCAGAAGGCCCTGGCTATTGATCAGGCCGCCCTGGCTGTTCAGAACTTGATCGGCGGTCAGATGCAGTTCGGTGTTGCCGAGGATGCGGCCTTTGTTGCGGTTATCCACAGCGTTGCCGGTGACGGTGGTCTTGCGCTGGCCGCTGAGGGTGCCGCCCTGGTTGTTCAGCGCAGTGCTGGTCGTGACGTTCAGGTCGCGACTGGCAATGACGGTTTTGCCGCCGTTGTTCAGTTGCTTGGCCGTGAGGGTGACATCGCCCGTGGTATTGCGGCTGTTATCGGCATTGACGCCGGCTTCGATGATGCCGTTGTTGCTCAGCGTGCCGCCACTGTCGAGGTGAATGCTGTCGCGCGCCACCAGGTTGTTCTGGCTGGTCAGGTCGCCCTGGGTCTTCACGTCCAGGCGGCTACCGGCGTACACCTGCCCCTGGGTTTCCAGACTTTTGGCCTTGATGTCGATGGCACCGGCAGCAGCCGTCTGCGCCAGGCTCAAATGCCCATTGGCATCCAGCTGAATATCCCCGCCACTGGCAACCATCTTGCCGTCCAGCTTCACCCCGACTCCGGCCTCGGTGCCCACCAGTTTGATCGCGCCGGCGTACATCCCACCCAACGCCGAGGAGTCGATGGCCAATTCGGGTTTGGCACTGCCGTCGTCGGCCCGGGCAGTGGCGTTGAGAGTATTGGCATTAACGTCATTGCGCCCGGCCACGATGGTCAGGTTCTTCGCCTGAATCTCGGCATTGATCTTGGCGCTGCGGGTGATGATTTCGAAGCGGTCGACGTTGTTCGCGTTCAAGCCCGCGCCTTCGATGGCGACGCTGCCCTGGTCCACCTGATAGCGGCTCACCTGGCCGTTTTCGATGATCGGCTTGCCGGTGGTCAGGGTCGCCTTTGGGGTATTGATGAAACCGCAGCCGTTACAGCTGATGCCGTAGGGGTTGGCGACGATGACGTGGGCCGACTGCCCTGCCACTTCGGTGTAGCCGCGCAGTTGGCTCGGGTTGCCGCCGTTGACTTCGTTGAGGATGGTGGTGGCGGCCGTGCCCTGGAGGTTCGGGTTGCCGAGGATGATCCCGCCCAGTTGCGTGGCCTGGGCCGGGTTGGTGGCGTTGTTGAGGATTACGCCGTTGCTGCCGACGTTGTAGTCCTTGAACCGGTTGTGGGACAGACCGCTGCCATTGGGCTTGGCGATGTTGACGATGGGCACGCCATTGCCCGCCTGACCGAGGCTGGTGCCCGGCGCGCTGACCACGATCCCATCGGCCTGGGCCCACATCGGCTGCCAGAACATGACGTTGGCCAACAGGAACGCCAGGCCGCGTTTGGGCATGCCCCAGAAGGCGTCGCGGTTTTGCAGGGCAGCAGAAGGCTGGCGGGCCAGGAAGGCGTGTTGGCGGTCGTCCATGATCAGGTCTCGTTGCAGCAGAAATTAAATGGATACATCCACGCGGAAGTAGATCGGCGCTTCGCGCTCGGGCAGGGCATCCGGACGTTCCAGGGAGTGGGCGAAGGTGACGCTGGCGTTCAGGTGCTCACCGCGGGCGAACAGCTCCAGCGAGTTGCTCGACATGCGCCCATGCTGATCACCGTTGTAGCGATCGCCACGAATCACACCCTGGTCATAACCGAGGCTGGTGCCATATTCGGCGAACACCGGGCGCAGCCATTCCACGGTCACCGGACGGCTCCAGCGCAGGTCGTTGCGCCAGTAGCCGCCGCTGTCGCCGGACAATGTCTGGTCCTTGTAGCCACGAATCGACGACAGGCCGCCCAGGCTCATGCGCTGGGGGCTGAACAGCACGTCTTCGCTGCGCTGGCCGGTCATCAGGCTGCTGAAGCTGAAGGACTCGCCGCCCAGCATGAAGGGCTGCAAATAGCTGAGGGTCGCGGTGTATTTGCGGTAGCGCGCATCCGGCAACCCCGGCCCCGGTTCATGATCGCCCTGGGCATCGAGAGCACCGATACCTTGTTGCAGGCCCAGGTCGAGGTTGACGAAGGCATTGCCGATCCGCCGGCCATGGTTGATGCCGAACTGCGCCTCGCTGATGCGATTGCTGCTTTCGGCAAGCTTGCTGTCTTCGATGAAGTTGTTGGTGCGCAGGTACGAAAGGCCGGTGTTGAGTGAGGTCTTGCTCACCGCGTCACGATGGACCACCCGCTCCAGGCGCACCTGATGGTTCTGGCTGTCGCCGCTCTGCTTGAAATTGAAGCCGTTGGCCTGGCCCACGGCGCGGTATTCGCTTTGGCTGTAGGTGTAGCTCAGGTTCCACCAGCCAAACGGCAGGTTGTAATAGAGCATGCCATTGCGTGAGGTTTTCTGATGGTCGCTGACGGCATCGTGGCCGCCGCGCAAGGCCAGTTGGTCAGCCAGGCCCAAGGGGCTGTCCCAGTCCAGGGAGGCGCCCCATTGCTGCTCGCCGGTGCTTTTCTGCCCTTCGTTATGCCGTGACAGGCCGGCGCGCCAAGGCTTTTGCGGGGTGTTATTGACCCGCACTTCGCTGCCGCCGATGTTCTGCCCCGGCGTCAGTTCCATTTGTGCACGGTTGGACGGCAAACGGTTCATCTGATCGACCATCTGCTCCATCTCACGCAGGTTGAGCAGTTCGCCGGTTTTGCCGGGAAACGCCATCGCCAACTCACGGTCCGACAACTGGCTGTTCTCGGCACCTTTCAAGCCTTCCAGGCGGCCCTCGACGACCAGCACTTGCAGGTGACCGCTGGACAGGTCCTGTTGCGGCAAGTAGGCGCGACTGGTGACCAGGCCTTTGTCGAGATAATGGTCAGTAATGACTTTGAGCAGCTCGTTAAGCTGCGGCACGCCCAGGCATTGGCCGATGTAAGGTTTGAGCAGGCGTTCGCGCTCCGCATCGGACAGAGCATCGGCGCCCTTGAGCTCGATGGTCTTGATCGGGAAGCAACGGGTATCGACAGGGGCCGTCGGCTGAGTCGGCTTCGCCTCCTTGCCGGGCAGGTCCTTGAGTTCTTCCAGGCGCCGGCGCTGCTCTTCGAGCAGGCGATCCTGACGTTCACGGATCAGGTCCGTGTCACCGGGGGTTGGCGCGGCGACGGCAATGTTCATCGCTAGAAAACACAGCGACGCAACGACTAGCCTCGTCCCTAAGGCGAATACGGACATGTTCGATCCCTCGATACAGAAATGACAGCAGGCATGCACAGCAATGCGCGCACACCAGACCCTGCATATCGCTTTCGGTTCAAGAGAGCGGGAATTTTCCACTCAAAAAAGAGACGCGTCTCACAGGACGCGTCTGAAAACACAACAAAAACGACTGCTCGGATTGCGCAGACGCCTACAAACACTCATCCAGGAAACTCACCACGGTTCCCATGCAAGCCATCCGCTCCTCGATATGGGGCATATGGCTGGAGTGTTCGAACAACGCCCAGCGAATGTCGGGCACATGATCCACATAGGGTTTGACCACCAACGGCGTCGCTTCATCGTATCGGCCTGAAATCAGCAGGGTCGGCACGCTGATCCGAGGCAAGCGATCGGTGATGGACCAGTCCTTCATGCTGCCGATCACATGGAATTCGGTGGGACCATTCATGGCGTGATAAACGGTAGGATCGGCATCGATCTGGGCAAAGGTACGGGCGACGTCATCGGGCCAGGGCGTGATACGGCAGACATGACGGTCGTAGAAAACCCGAGCGGCCTCAAAATACTCGGTAGACGTCAAGGTTCCAGCCCGCTCGTGCTTGAGCAGTGTTTGCTGCACCTCAATGGGTAGAAGCTGGCGCAAGCGATTGACTTCAAGGAGCCAGGTGGACATATCCGCCGGGGAGTTGGCGATAATCAACGCGCGCAAGCCCGCGGGCTGGAGCACCGCATGTTCGCTGGCCAACATGCCGCCCCAGGATTGCCCCAACAGTGCATAGTTGTCGCCAATGCCCAGATAATCCAGCAGGTTCGCCAACTCATCGAGAAAGAGCGCCACGTTCCAGAACGAGGGGTCTTTCTCCGGAAGATGGGTAGAACGCCCATTGCCCAGTTGGTCGTAATGAATCACCGGATAGCCACTGTTGGCAATATCCTTGAAGGCATCGACATAATCGTGTGTACAGCCCGGGCCGCCATGCAGGATCAGCAGCGGCGTACGGCCGCTGCTGAAATCGCCAGTGATGCGATACCAGGTCTGATACGGACCAAAAGGCGCAAAGCCTTCGTGCGTTACGGGAAGATCCATTTCGTGCCGCTCCCTAGAAAACCTGCCGCACACGATACCGGGGACTGGCTGGCGGAATAACTAGAGAAACAGATAGGTTTTTGCCCGATTTCAGCTATCGAGCAACCGATAATGCACCGCCCTGACCACGGCTTGGACCCGATTCCTGGCGCCGAGCTTGTGCATGGCAGAAGTCAGGTGGAGGGTGATGGTGGCCAAGGAGCGATTCAGTTGCCTGGCGATGTCCGCCGCCGTCAACCCGTCAGCGGCTAACCTCAAGCACTCACGCTCTCGTTTGGTCAGGCGAACCGGGCATGCGCGGGCTTCCTTGCCGAGCAGCGGAAAAGCCGCCTCTTGCAGGGCATGGGAAATCAGGCTGAAGTCGCCCAGCGTTTGCCGGACATCCTGCAGGGTGCTCCCCTTCGTATCGGCGCGCAGCCCGGTCAATGTCGCAAAGCCGCCTTTGGGCAAATGCATCGGCACCGTCACGCCGCAGGTCATGCGCGAATCCTGCAGGTAGCTCACGACCGGTGCATGACTCTGGCCGATGAACGGCTGCAGCACCGTGTCGGCCTCCGGTCGATAGGACCAGACAAAAGGAGAAATGGCATTGATTGCCAGATGCTGGACGGGGTCGATCTGGTAATAACCTTCTTCACACCAGAGCGAGTGCCAATCACGGGGGGTATTGCGCAACTTCAGCACAGTCGGGGTGATCAGTGCCCCATCATGATCCAGCGGCACCGGACTGTAGTCGTACACCAAGGCTTCAAAGCCTAGCGCCTGGACCATCCCCAGGGTGTTATCCATCTGTTCGTCCAGGCTCCTGCCAGACAAAAGACGGGTATTGAAGTCAGACAGCTTGGCCTGCATCCATTCAGCTCCCGTATTAATTTCAATCCTGAAATCGTGCAAGTAGAATGCCACGCCTGAGCGAGGGAATGCCAGATCAAACCTATAAGAATTGCTAGCTTATGGGCGCGTAGCTTCCTCGGTAAGGTTTAGCCAAAGCGGCACCTGAGCAGGAGAGCAATGATGTGGCGTGAGATCGAGCCAGACCAGCGGTACGACGTGGAAGTCGATGGTCATCGTCTGGTGGCCTATGGCTTTGGCGACGGCGACGAGGTGCTGCTGTGCCTCAATGGCGGCCCGGGATTGCCTTGCGATTATCTGCGTGACAGCCATGGCTGGCTCAAGGAAAAGGGCTTGCGGGTCATCGCTTTCGACCAGTTGGGCACCGGCGCCTCGGCCAGGCCTACTGACGAATCCCTGTGGGACATCACCCGTTATGTGGCGGAGGTAGAGACCGTCCGCCAAGCCCTCGACCTGGGCAAAGTGCACCTGCTGGGGCACTCCTGGGGTGGCTGGCTGGCGATCGAGTACGCCATTCATCACCCTCAATCGCTGAAAACCCTGATCCTGGAAAATACCGCCGGCGATATTCCTCACCTGTCCCTGGAGTTGGAGCGTCTGCGGGCTGCCCTGGGCAGTGAGACCGTCGCGATGATGCAGCGCCATGAAGCCTCGGGCACCCTGGATCATCCGCAATACCAGGCGGCCATCACCCTGCTCAACTATCGTCATGTCTGCCGTCTGGACGAGTGGCCAGCGCCGGTGACACGTTCCCTGGGCGACTGGAACATGGGGCCCTACATGACCATGCAGGGCCCCAACGAATTTCTCTATACCGGCAATCTCAAGGACTGGAATCGCATCGAGCAGATGGCCGGCTTCGAAATGCCCGTGCTGATTACCACCGGTCAACATGATGAACTGACGCCAGCCTGTGCAATGCGCATGAAAATGGCGCTCAAGGATGTACAACTGAATGTGTTCCCCAACAGCAGCCACATGCCGTTCTACGAAGAGCCCCACGCCTATTTCCCAGTTCTGCTGGATTTTCTGCACCGCCACCGGAACTAGCCCATGAACCTGGCGCGCTACCGTTTCATACTGTCGCGCCCGCTACAGCTATTGCCCGTGCTGTTTGGCATCAGCATGATCACCTTTGTGCTCGTGCGCTCAATCCCCGGGGACCCCGCCCGGGCCCTGCTGGGCTCGCGCAGCACGCCGGAGGCGCTGATCAGGATTCGTGCCCAGTACGGTCTCGACCAGCCGTTGTGGATGCAGTACTTCTACTTTCTCAAGAACCTGCTCAAAGGCGATCTCGGCCAATCGCTGCTCTACAAAGTCGATGCCTTGCAACTGATCAGTACCCGCATTGAGCCAACCCTGTTCCTGGTGCTCGGCAGCGTGCTGCTGGCGCTGCTGATTGCCGTGCCGCTGGCAACGGTGGCGGCACGCAACAAGGGCGGTTGGCAGGATCACCTGATTCGCCTGTTTACCACGGCAGGGCTCGGCATGCCGGCGTTTTGGCTAGGCATCATGTTGATCCTGCTGCTCAGTGTGCAGTTGGGACTGTTCCCGGTCTCAGGCTATGGACGCACCGCTTGGGACAAACTGCATCACATGGTTTTGCCGTGCCTGACCATTGCCTTGGCACTCTCCGCCGTGCTGGTGCGCAACCTGCGCGCCAGCATGCTCATGGAGCTACAAGCCGATCATGCCACCGCCGCACGGGCCCGGGGCTTGTCCGAGCGGGCGATATTTCGTCGGCATGTGCTGCCCAACTCCCTGGTGCCGGCGGTCAACCTGCTGGCGGTGAACATCGGCTGGTTGATCAGCGGCACGGTGGTCATCGAAAGTCTGTTTGCCATTCCCGGCATCGGCCAATTGCTGGTACGCGGCATTTTTACCCGCGACTACATGGTGGTCCAAGGCGTGGCCATGGTGCTGGCCCTCGCCACCGTCACGGTCAACTTCCTCGCCGATGTGCTGACCGTGATGATCGACCCGCGGGTGAACATGCGATGAGCGGCCAAGCCCTCAGTCCCACCTGGCGTCTTGCGCTGCGTTTCGGCTTGCGCAACGGTCGCCTGGCCACCGTGCTCGGCCTGGCGATTCTGTTTGGCTGGCTGTTGCTCGCCCTCTTCGCCCCCTGGGTCGCGCCCTTCGACCCGATTGCCCAGAACACCGATATCCGCCTGTTGGGGCCGAGCCTGGCCCATCCGTTCGGCACCGACAATTTCGGCCGCGACGTTCTTTCCCGAGTGATCTGGGGCGCGCGCATCGACTTGCAGATCTCCGTGATCGGGGTGGTTTTCCCGTTCTTGATCGGCACTTGCGTCGGCGCCTTGGCCGGCTATATCGGTGGCCGGTTCGACACGATCTGCATGCGCCTGATCGATATTATTCTGGCCTTCCCCTTCCTGGTGCTGATGTTGGCAATCATGGCCATCCTCGGCCCCGGCCTGGGCAGCTTTTATATTGCGATGGCCCTGGTGGGGTGGGTGTCCTATGCACGGCTGATCCGTTCGCAGATCCTGGTGCTCAAGCAGAGCGACTTCGCCTTGGCGGCCAAAAGCCTGGGCTTCGGTCATGGACGCATTCTGTTTCGGCACCTGTTGCCCAATGCCATGTTCGGTTCGATCGTGTTTTCCATGTCCGATGCGGTGCTGGTACTGCTCAATGGGGCGGCGGTCAGCTACCTCGGCCTGGGGGTCCAGCCACCCACCGCCGAGTGGGGCACGATGGTCGCCGAAGGCCAGAGTTTTATCACCAACGCCTGGTGGATCTGCACCTTCCCGGGACTGGCGATCGTCACCCTGGCCATGGGCTTCAGCCTGCTAGCCGACGGTGTCGCCGAGCACCTCGGAGAACGCCCATGAGCACACCGGTGCTGCACGTCGAGGACCTCAGCGTGATCGCCGGCCACGGTGAGGACGAGGTCACGCTGGTGGATCGAGTGTCATTTGACCTGGCCAAAGGCGAAATCCTCGGTCTGGTGGGTGAAAGCGGCTCAGGCAAGACGATGGCCTGCCGGGCCTTGATGCGCTTGCTGCCCTCTGCAAACCTGCGGGTCCAGGGCAAGGCCCTGCGCCTTGCCGGTGAGGATCTGCTATCGCTGGATGAAGCCGGCATGCGGGGCATACGGGGTCGGCGATTAGGGATGATTTTTCAGAATCCCGGCAGTCATCTTGACCCGTTGATGCGAATCGGCGAACAGATCGGCGAGGGCATACGCCTGCATCAGGGAGCGTCCAAGCGTGAAGCACGGGCGAAGGCCATTGATGTGTTACGCCAGGTGGGCATTCCCGATCCGCTAACGCGGGTCGACAGTTATCCCCATGAGTTTTCCGGTGGCATGCGTCAACGCGCCATGATCGCCGTGGCATTGGGTTGCAACCCCCAGGTGCTGATCGCCGATGAGCCGACCACCGCCCTGGATGTCACGGTACAGGCACAGATCCTGCGCCTGCTCCTGGATTTGCGCGACCAGCGCGGGCTGTCCATCATCATGATCACCCACGACCTGGGGATCGTCGCCCAGACCTGTGATTCCATCGCGGTGATGTACGCCGGTCGGCTCTGCGAACACGGCAACAAGCTTGATCTGCTGGCTCACCCACGACATCCCTATACGGCGGCCCTGATCGACTGCCAACCGGCTACCAGCGCCGGCCATGCCATGCTCAAAACCATCGCCGGCCAGCCGCCTCTGCTGGATGCGCTGCCCAGCGGTTGCCGCTTCAACCCACGCTGCCTTCAGCAGGGCAGCCAGTGCACGCGGCTGTTGCCACAGATGCAAGTCACGGCAGAGGCACATCGGGTCGCCTGCCATTACCCGCTGCCAGTGGGTGCCTCGTCATGACCTTGTTGCACGTGAAGGATCTGCAGGTGCGCTTCGCCGCCCCTGGCAGTGGTCCGTTCGGGATCCACAGGCAATGGGTGAAAGCCGTCAACGGTGTGTCGCTGAGCCTGGCCCCCGGGGAGGTGCTTGGGCTGGTGGGGGAGTCGGGCAGTGGCAAGAGCACCCTGGGTCGGGCCATCTTGCGCCTCACTGAGGTCAGCGCCGGACAAATCCTGTTCGATGGCGTGGATATGGCTCAAGGCAAGCGGATCGACATCGAGCGACTGCGCCACGAAACCGCGATGATTTTCCAGGACCCTTATACCGCCCTCAATCCGCGAATGAGCATCGGCGACACCCTGGCTGAAGTGCTGCGAGTGCGCTGTGCGATTCCTGCATCGCTGATTCGCCAGCGGGTCGATGAACTGCTGAACCTGGTCGGCCTGCGACCGGAGCTGGCCGACCGCAAACCGGGTTCGTTGAGTGGCGGTCAATGCCAACGTGTGGGGATCGCGCGTGCACTGGCCATCGAGCCACGGTTGATCATCGCCGATGAATGCGTGGCCGCGCTGGACGTTTCCATCCAGGGCCAGATCATCAACCTGCTGCTGGAGCTGCGACAGCGCATGAACCTGGCGATTCTGTTCATCGCTCACGACCTGGCGATCGTTCGGCGGCTCTGTGATCGGGTCGCCGTGATGTACCTCGGCGAGATCGTCGAGCAAGGACCCACGGAGGCCGTGTTCAGCAACCCGCGGCATCCTTATACCGTCGCGCTGATCCAGTCCATTCCACACATCGACCCGACTCGACCGTTGCTGAGCGCCCCCCTGCCTGGCGAGCCACCCAGCCCCCTGAACCTTCCATCCGGCTGCGCTTTTCACCCGCGCTGCCGGTATGCACAACCCATCTGCGCGAAAACGCCGCCCCCCATCCATGACATCAATGGACATCGTTATAGCTGTGTGCTCGGAGAGCCATTGCTCTAAAAAACATTCATCAATAGGGAGTTTGACCATGCGATCGAAACATTTGAAGTTGCTGACCGCCGCGACGTTGACCGTTTGCACACTGGCGGCCGGTGTCGCCCAGGCAGCAGGCGTGCTGACCATCGGTTGTCGGGAAGAAAGTACGACGTTCGACCCGATCAAAAGCGCGCAGAACCGTGATAACTGGGTGTTCTCCAATGTCTACGACGTATTGGTGCGCGTCGACAACACTGGCACCAAGCTGGTACCGGGGCTGGCCGAAAGCTGGCAGGTTTCCGACGATGGCATGACCTATACCTTCAAACTACGCTCGGCCAAGTTCTCCGACGGCTCACCGATTACCGCCAGCGATGCAGCGTTCAGTCTGTTGCGCATCCGCGACAACAAAGGGTCGCTGTGGAGCGACTCCTACAAGATTATCGACAAGGCCCAAGCACCCGACCCACAGACACTGGTGGTGACACTCACGAGCCCTTCAGTGCCCTTCCTCGCGCAGCTGGCGTTGCCCAACGTCTCCATCCTGTCGCAAAAGGCCATGGAGAAAATGGGTGAGGAAGCCTATGCCCAGGACCCCGTTGCCTCAGGCACCTTTATCGTCAAGGAGTGGCTACGCGGTGATCGCGTGGTGCTGGAGAAGAACCCCAACTTCTGGCAGGCCGACAAGGTGAGCCTGGATGGCGTGGAATGGATCTCCATCCCGGATGACAATACGCGGATGTTGAAGGTACAGGCCGGTGAACTGGACTCGGCGATCTTCGTGCCCTTCTCGCGCGTCGAAACCCTGAAGAAAGATCCCAACCTGGTTGTACACATGGATCCCTCCACCCGTGAGGATCATCTGCTGATCAACCATGAGCATGGACTGCTGGGCAAGCCTGAAGTACGTCAGGCCCTGGACCTTGCGATCAACAAAAAATCCCTGGTCGATACCGTGACGTTCGGCCATGGCCAGGTGGCTTATTCCTACATTCCTAAAGGCGCGCTTTATCACAATGCCGATAATCTGCAGCGCCCGTACGACCCGGAAAAAGCCAAGAAAATGCTGGCGGATGCAGGCGCCTCAGGCCTGAAGCTCAACTATGTGGTCAATGCGGGCAATGAAGCCGACGAGCAGATCGCCGTGCTGGTCCAGCAACAGCTCGCCGCCGTTGGCGTGACAGCCACCTTGCAGAAAGTCGACCCAACCCAGAGTTGGCAAATGCTGATCGACGGCGATTACGATCTGTCCGTGATGTACTGGACCAACGACATCCTCGACCCGGACCAGAAGACCACCTTCGTCCTGGGACATGACACCAACATGAATTACATGACCCGCTACAAGAACGACAAGGTCAAGGATCTGGTCGCGGCGGCGCGGGTAGAAGTGGACCCGACCAAGCGCAAGCAGATGTATACCGACCTTCAGGCAATCGCCAAGCAGGACGTCAACTGGATCGATCTCTACTACAGCCCGTACATCAATATTTCGCGCAAGAACATCGAGCACTTCCAACAAAACCCACTGGGGCGCTTCTCTCTTGAGGAAACAGTGAAACGCTAACGCGTAGTGGCTTTCATCCGAGCCGGATAGGACCAGTGGCAACGCCTTGATCACGAATCGAGGCTTGCCACTTGATGGCCAAGCAAGATCGGCCGCTCCCCGGTCATCTCGCACAGCAGCGCTGTGACGGCGTTCCCTTCAACCGTGCCATGCTCTTGCAGAAAGCCCGCCACGGCGCTGACCGCCGGCCAGTAACGGTGCACCAGGCAACTGCAGCGGGCGATAGCCTGGGCTTGGGCGTCGAGCAGCTTGCGCGGTGGCAGCAGGCTGATCAGTTCGCGCCCCCGGTCCAGGTCACCGCGGCCGCTGCCCCTGATCAACCGGTCGGACCGGCGGTGCCGGTAGACCGCTTCGGCCACTGGCCCGGCGAAGCAATGGAGCAGGTCACGTTCAATGGCATCGACCATCGAGGGCAGGAATTCAGCGATCCCCGGGGCGTCGAAGGCTGGGCACGCGACCAGATAATCAGCTTCCACCAACCCTTCTGCGTATTGAGGGTTGCCGCGCAGGTCAAACAGAGGTCCCGTGCAGGCTTCAGCCTTGGTACGCACGGTGATGCGTTTTATCGGTTGACCGTTCCACCAAAAGGCCAGGGCATGACCCGCTTCGTGGAAGGCCGTGCTGCGCGGGCATTTGTTCATTATTGGGTCCGTCACGGCAGGCGCCATTCATATCATCTGCCTCGCCGCCTGGCTTCGATAAAAGATTATCCCTATCGACCGTTAATACTGCGCCTATTAGCTATCTGGCAAAGGAGGACTAGCCTGAATTCAGGCTGGTGTAATCCGGCCCGTGAAACCTGACAAGAGATACGAAGCGTTCAGAAACGTACTGGGCTTACCGTGGGCCACCGTGCTAGCAATTAGATATTGCAGCGAGGCCGAACATGATCAGTTGAGCGAACTGTGAGCCCTGCGCCCTGTGTATTTCGCCTGTCGCTATTCGAAGCCTCGCCGGGCCGGATAGCTGGATGAATACGACCAAAGGTAGCTTCTCATGGCAAACGAATCGAAATGCCCGTTCAATCACGCCGCTGGCGGTGGCACGACGAACCGCGACTGGTGGCCAAACCAACTGAATCTGAAGATCCTGCACCAGCACTCCTCGCTGTCCGACCCGATGGGCGAGGATTTCAACTATGCCGAAGCGTTCAAGCGCCTGGACTTCCAGGCCTTGAAACAAGACCTGAATGCACTGATGACCGACTCGCAAGACTGGTGGCCGGCAGACTTCGGCCACTATGGACCGCTCTTTGTCCGCATGGCCTGGCACAGTGCAGGCACCTACCGCACCGGTGATGGGCGCGGTGGGGCGGGTTCCGGCCAGCAGCGATTTGCTCCGCTCAACAGCTGGCCCGACAACGTCAGCCTCGACAAGGCGCGTCGGCTGCTGTGGCCGATCAAGCAGAAGTATGGTCGCAACATCTCCTGGGCCGACCTGATCGTCCTCACCGGCAACGTCGCGCTGGAATCCATGGGCTTCAAGACCTTCGGTTTTTCCGGTGGCCGCGCCGATGTCTGGGAGCCGGATGAAGACGTCTACTGGGGTTCGGAAAACAAATGGCTGGGGGGCGATGTTCGCTACGGCAAGCCCGACAAAGCCGCCATGCAAGACCCCGGTGAAGGCCAATTGGTGGCCGAGCCCGGCAACGAAGAAAGCCGCACCGACGAGGGGCGCAACCTGGAGAACCCGCTGGCCGCCGTGCAGATGGGGCTGATCTACGTCAACCCGGAAGGCCCCGAGGGCCAACCGGACCCGGTCGCCGCCGGGCTGGATATTCGCGAAACCTTCGCCCGCATGGCGATGGACGACGAAGAAACCGTGGCACTGATTGCCGGCGGCCACGCCTTCGGCAAGACCCACGGCGCCGGACCTGCGGACAATGTCGGTGCCGAGCCCGAAGCCGCTGGCCTGGAGCTGCAAGGCCTGGGCTGGAAGAGCACCTTCGGCACCGGCAAGGGGCCCGACACCATCACCAGTGGCCTGGAAGTCACCTGGACCACCACGCCCACCCGCTGGAGCAACAACTATCTGGAGAACCTGTTCGGCTTCGAATGGGAACTGACCAAGAGCCCGGCAGGCGCGCATCAATGGACGCCGAAAAACGGCGCAGGCGCGGGCATCATCCCCGATGCCCATGACCCGGCCAAACGGCGTAATCCAACGATGCTGACCACCGACCTGGCGCTGCGCTTCGACCCGATCTACGAAAAAATCTCCCGGCGCTTCCTGGCCAACCCGGACCAGTTGTCCGACGCCTTCGCCCGCGCCTGGTTCAAGCTGATCCACCGCGACATGGGCCCGCTCTCACGCTACCTCGGCCCGGAACTGCCCAACGAAGAACTGCTGTGGCAAGACCCTATCCCCACGGTCGACCATCCGCTGGTCAACGACAGCGACATCGCGGCCCTCAAAGGCAAGCTACTGGCCTCGGGCCTCACGGTTTCACAACTGGTGTCTACCGCGTGGGCCGCGGCTTCCACCTTCCGGGGTTCCGACAAACGCGGCGGTGCCAACGGTGGCCGCCTGCGCCTGGCCCCGCAGAAAGATTGGCCGGCCAACCAGCCCGAACAACTGGCTCAAGTGCTGGCGACCTTGGAAAAGCTCCGGGATGAGTTCAACACCGCCCAATCCGACGGCAAGAAAATCTCCCTGGCGGACCTGATCGTGCTGGCTGGCAGCGCCGGCATCGAACAGGCGGCCCAAAATGCCGGGCTCAGCGTGACGGTACCCTTCACGCCAGGACGCATGGACGCGAGCCAGGAACAGACGGACGTCGAGTCGTTCGGTTTTCTCGAGCCCATCGCCGATGGTTTCCGCAACTACCTCAAGGGCCGGTACCGCGTGTCCGCCGAGGCGCTGCTGATCGACAAGGCACAACTGCTGACCCTCACTGCCCCGCAAATGACGGCACTGATTGGCGGCCTGCGGGTACTGGATACCAACGTCGGCCACACTGCGCACGGTGTCTTTACCCAACGGCCAGGGACGTTGAGCAACGACTTTTTCGTCAACCTGCTCGACATGGGCGTGGAATGGAAAGCCCTTTCCGACACCCAGGAAACCTTCGAAGCTCGCGACCGCAAGACCGGCCAAGTCAAATGGACCGGCACTCGCGTTGACCTGGTCTTCGGCTCCAACGCGCAGCTGCGGGCCCTGGCCGAAGTCTATGCCAGCCCGGATGCCCAGGAGCAGTTCGTCAAGGACTTCATCGCGGCGTGGGTCAAGGTGATGAACCTGGATCGGTTTGATCTCAGGTGAGCAGCGTACAAGGGCATGAGGTCTGACAAGGAGCTGGCCTCATGAACTTTTCTTCACCCCACGCCCCCGCGTGATTGGGTACAGTCGCCTCGCTCATTCAAGAAACTAAGGTTTTAGCCCGCTCTCCCAGCGGGCTTTTTTTTGCCTGGCATTCAAGCTGACGAATGTGCGTTGCCCGACGCAGGCACGGCAGCCGCTTGCGTCGCTCGCGGTGGTTTCAACACGGGCTGCTCCAAAGCCGCGCGCCCATAAAACAGCAACGCCATCAGCCAACAACTCAACCAGACAAAAATCCCCGCCCAGAACGTGTGGGACATGTAATGCCAGCCCTGCAGGACCCGCGTCGTGCCGTAGACAAACCCCAGGGCCAGCGCCCCGTGCATCAAGGCTTTCGAATGACGCCAGCGGTAACGGCGGGCAACGAAATACAGCGCCAGCATCGTGAAGCCGCCGGACGCATGACCGCCGGGCCAGCAGCGACCGTCACCGGCAACTTTCAGCAGGTCGAAATTCTGGAACCACTCCTTGTGCTCGATCTTGCCGGCGTATTGGGTGGTTTCCACCGGGCAGTACACGCTGGTGTGGCCCTTGAGGTAATGGATCACCCCGGTGCTGAGGGAAAAGGCGAAGACCACATAGAGGAAATCGCGACGGTGCTTGTGGGCAAGACGTAGTGGTTTGCTCAGCCGGGCTTTATCCAGCAGGCGAAGCAGTCCAGGGCGCTTTGGCGGTTGGAAGATCGGCCAGAAGAGCGACAACAGCACACCGACAATGGCCGCCTCGCCGGTCCAGTTCGGAATGACCCTCGCCCATTTGTGGGTGATTTGCTCGAACAATCGCACGCGCCCCAATGGAAACACCTGGTGCAACGGATCGTAGAAAAGATCGCTGATGGCGATGTCGAGGTGGGTCATGTCGAACAGCAAGAACACCACGACAGCACAGACCAGCGGAATTCCGAGATTAAATCCATAGAAACGGGCGCGAGCAGACGTCAGCATGGGCGGTCCTAATCGTAAGAAATGTTACTGAAATGTCACCGCGCGCCAGTCAGACGCTTCGATAAAGCCGAGCAACCGTGGCGCTTGTGGCTGGGCAGTGGAAACGAACAACGAAGCCCCATAGCCAAAGGCAGAGGTCGGACGCTGGAGCGCGGTTTCCATCGCCTGCATGCATTCACTGTGGGTCACCAGGATCAGGTTTCGCCCCGCCACCTTGTGGGCCAAAGCATTACGCAGCAGGTCATGCCGGCAATTGATCAGCCAATCGTCACCGGTGCCCACCTTGTTGAACATGTACCCCGCCGTCTGGGCTGCGCGCACACGTGGACTGTTGTAGAGATCGGCATTATCCAGGCCCAGTTGCTCGAACCGCGCCCCCAGGCCCACCGCGACGGCACGGCCCCGGTCAGTGATGCCTTCGCGATCATTCAGGCACGCGGCCTTGGAGTGATCGCAGCGTTCGACATGACGCACCAGCACGATCATCTCCCCCTTGGCCCAGCCATCGGCCAAGGCCCGGGCGCCGGCGATATTGCCGTGGGCCAGGTCCGGTATCGCCGCCGGGCTGAGCAGCCAGAGCGTCAACGGGATCACCAGCAGTGCCGAGGCGAGGATGACCATGGCGTTTTGGTAACGGGCGAACCGGCGCGTATCGATCGAGCGCGTTACGCCGAAAAGGCTCAGTCTCAGTTCCACATCAAGCCGCCCCGACGGCATCCACCCAGTCATTCGATGGCGCGACAGTAGAGAGGCCGACGTAGGCAGGCGGTGAAACAGATGTGAAAAAAAGCTTGGGGTGCAAGCAAAGCTTGCTCCCACAGATACCCGGAAAAAAACTTACAGATCTTGCCCTCCCCGCCGATACAGCCCTGTTACATGCTCTTGCTGGCTCTTAACAACAACAATCTTCCAGCGTACCGACGATCAAGCAGCACAACGTTCCTGGAGGAATTTGATGAATAGCTGGTTTGGCAACATTAGCGTCAACATGAAATTGGGCCTGGGCTTCGGCCTGGTGCTGGTATTGACTTGCCTGCTGGCCCTGACCAGTTGGACCAGCCTGGGTGGACTGATCCAGCGCAGCAACTGGATGAGCGACATCACCCAGCTCAACGCCGGCCTGACCAAGCTTCGCGTCACCCGTCTGCAATACATGCTGACCAACGGTGACGAGACCGCCGCACAAAATGTGCAGACCACCCTCGATGGTTTCGTGGCGCAACAGAACGCCCTGCTCAGCAGCTTCAAGAGCCCGGAAAACGTCAAGTTGCTCAAAGAGCAGAGCGCAGTCATCAACGCCTACCAGGCGTCCCTGAACAAAATGCGCAGTGCCTACCGCACGGGCAATACTGCCCGCGATGCCATGGGCGCTAACGCCGAGATAGCCTACAAGCTGATCGAGACCCTGGATTCGGACGTGCGGAAAATGGGCGCCGGCGACGAGCGTTTCACCCAGTTCCAGGCCATCACCCAGGCCAAGCAGGACTTCATGCTGGCCCGCTATGAAGTGCGCGGCTACACCACCAACAGCAACGCTGACACCGAACGCAAGGCCGTCGCCCAACTGGACGACGCCATCGCTTCGCTCAAACCGCTCAATGAACACTTTTCCAGCACCCGCCAGGATGAACTGCGCCAACTGGAAAACACCCTGGCCCAATACCGCAGCGCCGTGCAGGCCTTCAAGCTGGCCACCGCCGATGTGGTGCAGGCGCGCAAGGAAATGACCGACCAGGGCGCAACCATCGTGACCCTGAGCGAACAGCTGTACCAGATCCAGCTCGACCGCCGCGACGCCGAAAGTGCCCAGGCGCGCACCCTGCAACTGGTCAGCACCCTGCTGGCATTGCTGGTCGGCGTCATTGCCGCCGTGATCATCACTCGCCAGATCACCGGCCCACTGCGTGAAACCCTGACCGTGGTCGAACGTATTGCCAGCGGCGACCTGTCGCACACGGTCATCGTCACTCGCCGCGATGAACTGGGCGTGCTGCAACAAGGCATCGCGCGCATGGGCGTGACCCTGCGCGACCTGATCAGCGGCATCCGCGATGGCGTGACCCAGATCGCCAGCGCCGCCGAAGAGCTGTCCGCCGTGACCGAGCAGACCAGCGCCGGGGTCAACAGCCAGAAAGTCGAGACCGACCAGGTCGCCACTGCCATGCACGAAATGACCGCCACGGTGCAGGAAGTGGCACGCAACGCCGAAGAAGCCTCCCAGGCAGCCGCCGCCGCTGATGGCGAAGCCCGTGCCGGTGACAAGGTGGTCAGCGAAGCCATCGCCCAGATCGAACGGCTGGCCAGCGAAGTGGTTCGCTCCACCGACGCCATGACCGTGCTGCAACAGGAAAGCGACAAGATCGGCAGCGTCATGGACGTGATCAAGGCCGTGGCCGAGCAAACCAACCTGCTGGCCCTCAACGCAGCCATCGAAGCAGCCCGCGCCGGTGAAGCCGGCCGTGGTTTCGCCGTGGTGGCCGACGAAGTCCGCGGCCTGGCCCAGCGCACACAGAAATCCACCGAGGAAATCGAAGGGCTGGTGGCCGGCCTGCAAAACGGTACCCAGCAAGTGGCGGCCGTGATGAACAACAGCCGCAGCCTCACCGACAGCAGCGTGGCCCTGACACGCAAGGCTGGGGAATCACTGGGGAACATCACCCGCACGGTGTCGAACATCCAGTCGATGAACCAGCAGATCGCCGCTGCCGCCGAGCAGCAAAGCGCCGTGGCCGAGGAGATCAGCCGCAGCATCATCAACGTGCGCGACGTCTCGGAACAGACCGCCGCCGCCAGCGAAGAAACTGCTGCTTCCAGTGTGGAACTGGCACGGCTGGGTAATCAGTTGCAGATGATGGTCAGCCACTTTCGGGTTTGAATCGCTAACCCCTGACGTCCCACACGTTGCAACAATGTGGTTCACTTAAGGGTATGAAGAACCCATGGCGAGGGAGCTTGCTCCCGCTGGGCTGCGAAGCAGCCCTTTCATGTGAGTGCTTCGCACTCAAGCGGGAGCAAGCTCCCTCGCCACAATGAATTACAGCATTGCAGACGTCGTGGGCCTCTCCTAGATCCCACGCTCTTGGCATACGGCCTACATTAAAATCCCGCTAAGCAAAACAAGCAACGCATCGCCCTTTCGTACAAATCCTCCGCCCTCGTCCTACCGCCTTTTGTTGCACGCTCCTGTACGGTTTCGCTTGAACAAGCACATCCGTTCGAACAGGAGATGGACAGCACATGGACGCAAGCAACGACTCACTGTTGCACCGGCTCATCGAGGCCCCAATCGGCGATGACAACGCCCAGGCCGATTTCAGGACAGCCCTGCAGCGCATGGGATTGACGTCGGTCTTCGACGTCATGCGCATGGGCAAGGCGCAGTTCATCCTTGAGCTGGGCAAGCACACCGACGTGGATGCCGGGCAGGTCTATGACAATGCCGCCAGCTATGCCGGGCAGGTCAGTCGCCTGTATCAGGAGCACCTGATATCACCCAGCGATACCCGGCGACGTGCCCGGCGCAGCCTGGGTTCGGACTCAACCTCGGCGTCCGTCAGCTATCAAGCGCTGTTCAACGAGCATTGGGATCAGTTCTGCAAGGAAGGTGACATCGCGGCCATCGACTCGCCCGTGGCCTATCTGCGGGCGCTGTATCTGTTTGCCGGCCAGCTGGAAAACGCCTCCCCATCAACCGACAAAATCACCCTGGAGCAACGGCGACCGGACCTCAAGGGGCTGATGCTCGATCACCAGAGCGCCTTCGTTGCGCGGCCGATGCTGGACATCGTCAATGACACCTTGCGCAGCGCGATCGAAGCCCATCTGGCAACGAGCGACAAGACCGTCCACCAGGTCCTGGCCAGCGAACACTACCCTTTCTCACTGCCCTACGACCTGCATCATCACCAGTGCCTGCTGGGGCTAGGCGCAAACAAACCGGCGCTGGGCGAATTGAATTATCGGGTGAGCCTGAAACTCCCGTTTTCACCAGGGGACTCACCTTACGGGCGTGTTTCGCAATCCCGTGTCGAGGCGCAAAGATTGTTGTCCGGGCTCAGCCCTGAGCAACAGAAAATCCTGCTTGCACCGGCCAGTTCAGACCTGGACCTTGGCGTCCTGAAGAAAAGCTACGGCACTGAAAACCCCAATCGCCTCCACAATCTTTCGTTCTTCAAGGAGCGCACCGGGCTGACCACGGAACAGGTCGAGCAGTTGCTGGCACAAGGTGCCTACAGCCCGCGAACCTCGACCGCCAGTCCCCCCTCGATTCATGCCAGCAATTATGGAGCCGCTTACATCAACGGGCCGGAATCGAAAGCCACCCTGACGACTCTCAAATCCACGAACACCGTCATCCATGCATCTCGCGAACGGTTCGCCCGCATGCAGCGAATGATTCGATTGCAGCGCTGGACCGGTCTTCCCGTTGCCGAACTGGACACGCTGATCGTCAATGCCTTGCGCTCGGAAGGCAACGCGACGATGACGCTCAACACCAATACCTTGCGCACCCTGGGGGTCTATCGCTACCTGAACCAACGCCACGGCATCGCACCGCAAGAGTTTGCGTCGTTACTGCACGACATGCCGATTGCTGCTTGCGGCCAGCAGGTGCCCTTGTTTGACCAGGTGTTCAATCGAACCCAATTGCTCGGACACCCGCAGGTGGAAGACCTGGTCACGACGGATCTGAAAACCTTCAGCTATCTCAGTGCGGGCCTCGGACTTCCCATCACGCAAGATTCGCTGCTGTTGCTAACGAAGCAAACCGAAAAATACCTGTCTTCGTTTAAACACGATTTATCCACGGTCTCGTCACTCTACCGCCAGGCCCGTATCGCCCAGATGTTCGGGCTCTCTCCCTTCGAATGCACGGCGCTGGCCCACTTACTGGGCGGGGAAGATTTCTGCAAAGCGTTGGCGACAGGGGCATTGAGTACTTCGCACGTCTCACAACCCGACATTCTCGATGTACTGATGGCGCTGGATTGGGCCGTCGACTGGCTCAAGCAAGACAACCGGGATGTCGCGTCATGGTGTCGTCTGTTCGAGGTTGTCGAAGACGACGTGCCAATGAACAAGAGCCTGGAAAAACGACTGTCGATACTGCTGGCGCAAGAGCCCCAACCGAGCGGAGACCGGCACGTGGTGGAGACCTTGCTGCACGACCTTGCCGACTTGTCTGCGGAGTACTTCCCCTGCGTGATGCGAATGGCCGACACCCATGCAACAACGATTGTCGCGGCCATCGAGAGCGCCCCTGGGAAAATGCCTGCATTGCTGGCGACGGTATTGCGCACGGCCCAAGCGTGCAAGGGTTTGCACCTGAGCAGCAGCACGCTGCGGCAATTGATGAATAACCCAACCTGGCTGGCCGCAGGCAGCACAGGAACGCTGACGCCTCAAACCCTGTATCTACTCGAACGCTTCAGTCACTGTGCCCACCATCAGGCCCGGTCAGAAGAACGCCTGCTGCATTACTTGCAGCTTGCCAACCAGGACACGCCGCAAGGCACAGGCGAAGAAGCCAATAAACTGCTGGCCAGCCTGCTGGACTGGAGCACTGACGAAGTCAGTTGCCTGACCGCACACCTGGAACACAAACGCGCCCAGTCCATGGAAGCCGTGGATTGGATCATGCGCTGCCAGGCGTGCTGCCAGCACACCGGGCTGTCGGCCAGCCTGCTGCTCAAGGCAACCGCACTCAACAACGACAGCGAGACATCGGACTGGAGGACCGTCGGTGAAGCGCTGATCGCGGCCTGCCACTGACACGTCCACCGTCCTCAACATTCAAGGATTGAATATGACCGTTGCCATAAAAAAGCAGCTTGATGAAAGCCTGCGTGATGCACAGTTAGCGCTCTATTTGAACCAGGTCGCGCCCAACAACCCTACGACAAGAAACCTGAAACTCAAGACGGCCGAGGCGCTTTACGAATACTGGTTGCTCGATGTACTGGTCAGCCAGGACGTGCCCACCACACCCGTGGCGTGTGCCATCGCCAGCCTGCAGCAATACGTCCATCGCATCCTGATGAACCTGGAACCCGGCTACGACTCGGCAAGCCTGGGCGCCGAGCACCTGAAGACTTGGCGCAACGAGCTGCATCAATACCCCACCTGGGCCGCCCATCAAAAGTTGCTCTATTTCCCGGCGATATATCTGGACCCACTGCTGAGGGCCAACAAGAGCGACAACTTCCGGCAACTGGAAAACGACCTCAATCAGAACCAGATTCAACCCGATGCGGTCCAGTCCGCGGTCACGGCATACCTGACCCGGTTCGAAGAAGTCGCCAACCTGAACATTCTCACTGGTTACATCGATGGCGAGGACTTTGCCAACAGCACTTACTATTTCATTGCCAAATCACGCTCCGAGAACAGCTATTTCTGGCGTTCGCTGAACATGGCTCAACGCCCAATCAACGGCACGCCACCGCCCTCGCCTGCCACCCCGCCGAAACTTGACCAGCCCGATCCCTACGCCTGGTCGGACTGGGAAAAAGCCAACGTGCCAATTTCCGATAACGCGGTCGAACATTCAATAAGGCCGGTCTGGTTCAACAATCGTTTGTTCGTCGTATGGGCCGAATGCATCCATCAGGATCCGTCAGCCACCCGCAATGCCTCTTCACCGTCACAAGCGACTACCCATCATCCGCTATTACGCTTGAGTCTTTGTTTCAAAAAACCGGATGGAAGCTGGAGCACCCCGCGTGTTTGCCTACAGGGCTATTGCGAGGACAACGCGCTTCGCAGCATGGAGCTGGATGCGATCAAGGCATTGGTCGGCACTGTTGCCGTGCAATACCGCAAGGGTGCGCGCGATGTGTTGTTTCTCGCCTTGTGTGCACGTGAAGCCAGGACCGACTCGCTCAATTCAACCGGCAACCACTTCACGTTCATTAAAACAACGTGCATCGATAAAAACCTCACCCCTGAGCCCGGTAGCTCAGCCACCACGGAACAAGCAGCGGAAGAGCATTATCGCCAGTACAACGCCGATGAAAAAACACTCATCAGCGCTACGGCGCAACGTATCCAAACCAAAACATCCGCCGAAATCGTCCCCATTGAAGTTGCCCTCCCCGAGAATATGGAAGTCTCCATGTCGGATTTCGATGGGCATCGGCAACGCATTGGCATCGAATCAGTCGACGGGCCATCCCCCTCAACCCTCACGCTGCGTATGAGCGCAATCATCCACCTCGAGCACTACGGGGTTAGAACGTCGTCAAACCGTATGGAAATGCGCTTGAGACTGACAACCGTGCCCTATAAGACGCCTCGACTTCAGTTTGTTTGGGTGCTCCCTGCCCGGAGCTTGCCAGAAACGCCCTATGTAGCCCTTAGCGGGGGTTCGTTTTCTTCAATACACAATGCCCCTTCGAAGTTCCTCGAGCAAAACTACCGGCTGTCATTCGATCATATGACCGATGCGGCCAAGGATAATGAACACTCGCCTGGCATCACGTTAACCAACGACTTTCAAGGGAAATTGATCTCCACCCAGGCAGCGCGGCATCTGATCGCGGCAAGTCGACGTGTGGACCACACCAGCTATGCCGGCAAGGTGCAAAACCTGACCCTGCACGCGAACAATTCCGCCCCGCTGAACCTGGGTGAGACATTCGTTAGTCTGGACGAACCCCTCCTCCTCCAGTACGTGATTTTCCGCCGCCCGGACGCCTCGCACACTCAATCGCTAACGTATGAAGACCTGACGGTCGTAGCAGAGTCCAGCCCCGCACCGAACCTGGAGAAGTTCCTTGAGTTCACCTGGCGCAGCACAGACCTCGCCAAGCACGGTGACACTTTCCTTTGTGGGGTCGCCTTCGTTCACCCCGAGGAGCCGGAAAAAAAACTCTACTCCGCCCTCAAGGCGATCAAGCTGAAGTTCACTCCGGCACGCCTCCAGCCGCCAACCATTACTCACGTATCGACGCCAGGCCTGGGCGCCAGTCAATCCATCGATTTCGCCGGTTCCGCCATCAACGAAAGCGATGCCCAGAACAAACCGCGCCAGCCCATCAGGTTGAACACCCTATTCGCTCCAGAACTGATCCGTCGTACCGAAAACAGCCTGGATGATTTGTTTGATTGGCAGACCCAACATTTGCCGGAACCGGCCTTACCAGGCGTCGTCAGCAACAAGATGGATTTCCACGGCCCATACGGCCGTTACTTCACGGAGCTGTTCCTCTACGTACCGTGGCTGATTGCCTACCGGCTAAACACCGAACAACGATACGAGGAAGCCGAACGCTGGCTCCGATATGTCTTCGACCCGAGTCGCGCAAATGAGGGGTGTTGGAGAAGCGTGCCTCTGGTCGACAGCAATATGACGGCCTATCACGACCAGGCCCCCCACGATCCACACCAGATTGCCCTCAGTCATCCGGTGCACTTTCGCAAAGCGCTGTACTTCCTGTACCTCGACATCCTGATCAACCGAGGCGACGCCGCGTATCGCGCGCTGACACCCGATAGCCTCAGTGAGGCCAAGCTATGGTACGTACGGGCGCTGGAGTTATTGGGACCGCGGGCGGTCGTTCAGACACTCGATCAATGGACGAGCATCAGCCTGCAAGCGTTGAGCGAAAGCAGCAATGAAGACCTGCGCGGGTTCGAACGCTTCCTGAGCCAGTCCGACACCCCCCACCCGTTGCGCATTCGTGGTAACCCTTCGCCGTCGTCCTTGCCTGCGATCGATACCCCGTACTTGCGCGTACCGTTCAACCCCGATCTGCTCAAACGCTGGGACATCACCGAAAGTCGCCTGTACAACCTGCGGCATAACCTCGACATCGTCGGCAAGCCGCTGCATTTGCCGCTGTTCGCTCCGCCGCTGGATCCTCGCGCCTTGCCCGGCGCCAACGCCCTGAACATCGCCGACAGCGCCGCGTCGGGTTTATCGCTCCCACACCTCCCGAACTATCGCTTCATGGTCATGCACAGCCAGGCACAGAGTGCCGTTGAAAGCCTCAGCCAGTTCGGCGCCACGCTGCTATCGCTGATCGAGCGCAAAGAGCAGGCTCAATTGCAGGAACTGCAACAACAGCAAGCCTGGGACCTGGCGAAAATCTCGGTCGACCTGCAACGCCAGGCACTGAAGATCGACCGCCATAACCGCCAGGCGCTGCTGGCCAGCCGTTCTATCGTCGAGGGACGAGCCCATTACTACCAGCATCTGCTGGACAAAGGCGTCAGTGAAGCCGAGAGGCACGCCTGTCGGTTGTACTTGAGAAGTGGCTCAGCCGAACGGGATGCGTCCGACTCCCAGGCCGTAGCAGGCAGCCTAATGATGACCCCTAACATTTTTGGCTTCAGCAATGGCGGCTCCCGTTGGGAAGGTGCGCTGCACGCTGGCGCAGCGATCGCCCAAGGCACCGCCATCAGCGACCGCACGACAGCGGCCCATCTCGAGCGGACGGCACAGTTCCATCGTCGTCGGCAGGAATGGACCCAGGCCCGAGACCAGGCACAGCTCGAACTGGCGCAGGTCGACGCACAACTGGCACATGTTGCCGAGCAGGAAACGGCCACGCGCCTGCAACTTCGCCTGGCGGAATCGAGCCTGGGCCAAGCCAAGACCAACTACGATTTTTTCCGCAAGCGCTTTACCAAAGCTCAACTGTACCAATGGCTCAATAGCCAGTTTGCCGCGCTCTACCGCCAAGCCTACGACGCAACAGTGGGTCTTTGCCTGACGGCTGAAGCTTGCTGGCAGTATGAACTGGCGGATTTGGACACGCGTTTCATCCAACCCGACACCTGGAACGCAACCTATCGAGGCCTCGGAATGGGCGAGCAGCTGAAGCTGAGCCTGTTGAACATGCAGGCCGAATACTTGCGCCGCAACGAGCGGGATCTGGAAATTCGTAAAACGGTATCGCTGCGTCAACTCAAAAGCAAAACCGCAACCAGCACCATTAACAAGGAATGGGCGCAAATTCACGCCGACCTGTTGCAAGGCCAGTGCGAATTCGAGCTGACCCAAGAGTTGTTCGAGGAAGACTACAAAGATCGGCAGCATTATTTGCGGCGCATCAAGACCATCAGCGTCTCCTTGCCAGCCATCGTCGGCCCTTATGAAAACATTCGGGCCACGCTGACCCAGACCGCCAGCAAGGTGTTCATGTCTCCCGGTGGCCAGTCCGTGGAAAGCCGCCACGCCAACCAGCAAATTGCCCTTTCCACGGGGGTCGACGATAACGGTCTGTTCACCCTCAACTTCAACGATGAGCGCTACCTGCCCTTCGAATACACCGGTGCGGTCTCCACGTGGTGCCTGAACTTCCCCAACCCCGAAGCCCAAAAGGACATGCTGGCGTCACTGACCGACATCATCGTGCAGGTGAACTACACAGCCCGGGCAGGCGGAGGTTCGCGATGAGTGAACACAGCACAATGCCTGTCAACGCGCCGTCACTGCCCAAGGGCGGCGGCGCCATCCAGAGCATCGGCAAGGGATGGAGCGCCATCGGCGCCCACGGCACGGCGTCCTATGAGATTGCCCTGCCGATTTCCCCGGGGCGCGGTTTTGCCCCCTCCTTGTCGCTGGGGTACGCCAGCTCGGCCGGCAATGGCGTGTTCGGCATCGGCTGGGGGCTGTCGCTGCCCTGTGTGGCGCGATGGACCGCCCAGGGTGTACCGGCCTATACCGAAGAAGACGAGATCATCGGCCCCGATGCCGTGGTGTGGTTGCCCGAGCGAGATCCACAAGGTGCCATCCGCTCGACGCGCATCGACCGCTACAACCGTCTGGCGCTGAACAAGACCTACACAGTGATCCGCTACTTTCCGAGAATCGAAAGCCGCTTCGAGCGGATCGAGTATTGGTCGTCGGACAAGGAAACACCGGGTTTCTGGCTCGTACATGATGCCGATGGCAGCCTCCATGTATTCGGAAAAAGCCCTTCGGCGCGTCGAGCAGATCCCCTGGATGCAAGGCGTGTGGGCGAATGGCTGCTGGAAGAAAGCCTGAACGCCCACGGCGAGCACATCCTTTACCAGTACAAGGCCGACGTCACGGCGCAGCGCTATCTGAGCCGGGTGTGCTATGGCAATTTCAAGGCCGATGCGGACCTCTACCTGTGGGAAGCGGATCGGCTGAAGGCTGTGCAATGGCACTTCGAATTGGTGTTCGACTACGGTGAACGGAGCACGGAATACCAACGAAAGCCGAACTATGAAGGCCACCAATGGCTGGCCCGTGACGATGCGTTTTCCAGCTTCGCCTACGGTTTTGAGTTACGCACCGAACGACTGTGCCGCCAGGTACTAATGTTCCACCGTTTTCCTGATGAATGGGGCACGGCCCCCGTCCTGGTGCGACGCGTGTTGCTCGATTATCGTCAGACCAGCCTGGGCTATCACCAACTGACCGCCGCCCACGACCAGGCATTCGGCGACTCGACGACAGCCGATCACCGTCCGCCTGTCGAGTTCAGCTACAGCGAGTTCAAGTTCCCGCTTGAACGCCCCGACTGGCAGCCTTGGCAAAACATGCCGGGGCTCAACGAAAACCAGGGTTTTCAACTGGTGGATCTGTACGGCGAAGGCTTGCCGGGCGTACTCCATCGAGGCGATGGCGGTTGGTATTACCGCGAACCCATGCGAGCCAAGGCCAACAGCAATGAAGTGGCTTACGGCCAATGGCGGGCGTTGCCCCGCATTCCCGTTGCCGACCCTGCAAAACCACTGCAGCAGTCACTGAGCGACCTCACGGGCGACGGTCGACTGGATTGGATCATCGCCCAGCCGGGGTGGAGCGGTTTTTTCTCCCTCGGTCCCGAGCGCAACTGGTCGGATTTCGCCACGTTCAACGCGTTCCCCGCGGAATTTTTCAATCCACAAGGGCAGCTGGCCGACCTGATGGGCGCGGGCCTCAGCGACCTGGTGTTGATCGGCCCACGCAGCGTTCGCGTGTACGCCAACCAGCAGGAGAATGGTTTTTCGGCAGCCCGCGAAATATCTCGCGGCGAGGCAGACGACGCCCTCCCACTCATCAGCGTGTCGCCCTCCGAGTTGGTGGCATTCAGCGACATGCTCGGCAGTGGCCAACAGCACCTGGTACGCATTCGTCACAACGAAGTGAAGTGCTGGCCAAACCTGGGGCATGGACGTTTCGGCAACGGCATCGTGCTGGGTTCACCGGGCCTGGCATACGAAACCTTCGACGCCTCGCGTATTCGTTTGGCGGACCTCGATGGCTCCGGCGCCACCGATCTGATCTATCTGCAAGCGGACCAGGCGCTGATCTTCATGAACCGCGGTGGCAATGGCTTCAGCCCTCCCGTGGCGCTGCCCTGGCCCCAAGGCCTGCACTACGACCGCCTGTGCCAGGTGAGCATCGCCGACCTGCAAGGCCTCGGCTGCTCCAGCCTGGTCCTGAGCCTGCCCCACAGGGGAAACCAACATTGGCGCTGCGACTTCGTCAGCGCGAAACCGTATTTACTCACCGGCACAAACAACAATATGGGTACCGCCAACAGTATCCGCTACCGCAGTTCCGCGCAGGAATGGCTGGACGAAAAAGCCGAAAGAGTGGCCGCCGACAGGCCCCTGGCTTGTCATCTGCCATTGGTCGTGCACGTGGTGTCGAATCAAACCCAGCTGGACGAGATAACGGGCAATCAACTGCTCCAGTCCTTCACCTATCGCCAAGGTTATTACGACGGCATCGAACGGGAATTTCGCGGCTTTGGCCTGCTGCTGCAAACCGACGAGCAGACCAACCCCGACGATGCCGAATCACCAGGCTTCACGACGCCGTGCCTGACCAAGAACTGGTTTCACACCGGCCAGGCGGTGGACCTGCCCCATATCGGTTACAGCCACGCGGATCCCATCGCCGTGGCGCCGGGCAAGACCTTGCTGAGCCAATACTTGCCTGAGACCGGGAGCGACACCCCCATTGTCTCGCCCACCACGGCGACCACTCTGGAAATGTCTCGCGCCCTCAGTGGCTACCTACTGCGAAGCGAGGTATTTGGAGTCGATACACGCCGGGGCAACAGAACGTTGTATTCGGTCCAGGAAAATCGCTATCGCCTACGCCTGCTCCAGGCACCCGAGGGCAACCGGCGCCATGCCCGGATGTTGCCGCTGCTGCTGGAGTCCATCCACTATCAGTACGAAGGCCTGACCGACGATCCGCAATGCCAGCACACCTTGAATCTGCAATACGACGCCTACGGCTCGCTGACTCACAGCGTAAACGTCCATTACGCCCGACGAAAAAACCTCGACGATACTCCGCCGTTCAGTGACGCCGATCAGCAACGCTGGTGGCGCGATGCTCATGATCCAGCGCAACAGTTCCATTACCTGACCGAAACCTGCGCTGAGTACATCCATTTGCCAGCGCCTCAAGGCTGGCGACTGGGCCTGCCCTATCGCCAGCGGACCCACGCGCTGAAAAAACCCAAGGCACCCGAGACCGGCGGGTTGAGCACACGGGACATGACCTATGAAAGGTTCATCGAACTCACCGGGGAAACCGCCTGGATAACCCAAAGCGTCCTGACAGGCCTGTCGGTGCAACGCTACAAGGACGCCTCCAGCACGCAAACCCTGCCAGACGGCGTCGCGAATTTCGAAGCCCTGGGCGACCACATGGAAACCGCTGAGCTGGACGAAACCGCCTTGAAAGCTTTCCATCTGTTGCCGCAAACCTCCCGCCCGAAGGGCAAGCTGCTGGAACGAATCGGCTACCACCGCATGGACGCCTTTCTGCCGGCGACGCCACTGCTCGACAAACTCTGGTCAGTCAAAAGAGATTTTGCGACCTACGCGCCACTGGAAGGCTTCTACAAAATCCAGACCCAACAGGCGAGTGAACACCATGGCGTGACCGCCTTCAGCTACGACAATTACCACTGCTTTATCACCGCATTCAAACTGCCCGATGGCTGTGTCACCCAAGCGCTCTACGATTACCGCTCGCTGCTGCCACGACGCATTACCGATCCCAACGGCAACGTCCAGGAAGGCCTGGTTGATGCCTTCGGCCAAGTATTGGCCACGACGCTCTACGGTAACGAGAACAACATACCCGTGGGTTTCAAACCCATCGCGCAGTTCAAGCGGCCGCGCTTCAACCGTCCGACAGAAGCGATCGAACAGTGCCAGGACGCCTTGCAGGAGGCCGCCACAGCGCTCTATTACACGCCCTTCAGCTGGATGGGTTGCGTGTCGAACGCCGCGCTGGCGGACGGCGACTGGCTGGCGCGATGCGTGCTCAACCGAGACCTGCTCCCCAGCGGACATATCCGTGCGTCGGCTCGAACGCGCCTGGCGGATCTTCAAACACTCTGCGCCGACGACCTGAAACTGAAGAACGAAATGGATGCCGCAACGCGTGAGCCGGTGCACATCGCCGCACTGGTGGCCGACCGCTACCCCGATGACGACCAGCAGCAAATCCGCATCGCCATCACCTGCTTCGACGGTTTCGGTCGAACCCTGCAAAGCAAACAACGGGTCGAACCGGGCATGGCCTACGTCGTCACATCCCAGGGAGCACTGACACTCAAGAATGGAAAACCCATGGAGCAAACAACGGCAACACGCTGGCGTGTCAGCGAACGAGTGGAATACAACAACAAGGGTTTGCCGATCCGCCTCTACCGCCCTTACTTCGCCGATCAGCATCGTTACATCAACGATGCGTCCTTGCGGCAGTTCGGTCATTGTGACCAACAGTTCTACGATGCATTGGGTCGCCCCACCCGCACGCGCCTGGCCGCACAGGCTGGCCTTTCCTATATGCGGCGGCACACCCGCCATGCCTGGTACACCCTGGACGAGGACGAGAACGACACCCTGGAAGAGGTCATGGCCGAACAAGCACCGGCTATCGGAGGTGAGGCATGAATCCAGGCCTCCACCGCAGGACACCGACGCTCAAGGCTGTCGACAGTCGAGGCCTGCCCGTGCGCCAGGTCGCTTACTGCCGGCGCAACGCAGAAGAACAATCCCAAGCGCGCATCATCCGCCAACACCACGACACGGCTGGACGCCAGGTTGCGCAGTGGGACCCAAGGCTGTTCGACACAGCAACCGAAGCCAACCTGACGACCGTCTACAGCCTTTCCGGCAAACCGTTGTTGGTGAACAGTGTCGACGCCGGCTGGCGCCTGAATCTCCCTGGCGCTGCCGGACAGATCGTGCGCAGCTGGGATCAGCGAGGAAACCATTGGCGCACCACTTACGACCAGCAGCTAAGGCCGACCGCCATCCACGAGCAATTGCCAGATCAGGATCCGCGCCGAGTCGAATGCCTGCGCTACGGCGACAGCTCGCCGGAATCCGCCGCACGCAATCTTTGCGGCGCCCTGATCCGCCACGATGACAGCGCGGGCAGCCTGCTCGTCCATGAATACGCCCTCTGCGGCAAACCGCTTGGCCAGACGCGACACTTCCTCGTCGATGCGGCACAACCCGACTGGCCGGCCGAGGAGATCGCCCGCGATAAACTGCTGGAAAAGGGCAACGGCTACGAAACCCGGTGGCGCTACGACGCATTGGCGCACCCCATCCTGCTGACGGATGCGGCCCGGCACCAACAGCGCTACGGGTTTGATATCGCCGGGCAACTCAAAGTTATGAGCCTGAAAGTAAAAGACGCTACGACTGAAAAAATCATCCTGAAGGATCTCGTCTACAACGCGTCTGGCCAGGTCGAATCCCAGGTTGCCGGCAACGGCGTCATCAGTCGCGCCGCATTCGATCCGGCCAGCGGCCGACTGATCTCACTCAGCGCGTCGGTGTCTGGCAACACCTTGCAGGATCTGCGCTACACCCACGACGCGGTGGGTAACGTGACACACATCGAGGACCGGGCCCAACCGGTGCAGTTCGGCAGTAACCAGCGGGTCGACGCCACCTGCACGTTCACCTACGACAGCCTTTACCAGTTGAGCAGCGCGACGGGCCGTGAAACGGCGGGGCTGACCAGCAATCCCGAACTTCCCGCCTTCAGCAGGACGCCATTCGACGCCCGCCAACTGTTCCCGTTTACCGAGCACTACCAGTACGACGCTGGTGGCAACCTGATCGAACTGCGCCATGTCCGCGACCGCAACAACTACACCCGGAAGCTGGAGATCGCCGCCTCCAGCAATCGCCTGCTGTCCTGGAACAAGGCTGAGCACTTCGATGCCAACGGCAACCCGCAGGTGCTCCATCCGGGCCGGGCACTGGAGTGGAATGCCCGCAATCAACTCGCCAGCGTGACGCTGGTGCAGCGCGCAGACGGCCGCCACGACCTTGAGCGCTATGGCTACGACAGCACGGGGCAACGGGTGCGCAAGGTCCAGGTCACCTATGCTTCGGCTGTGACCCATACCCGGGAAGTCCGTTACCTGCCGGGCCTCGAAATCCACACCCGTCAGCACGAACGCCTGGAAGTCATCACCTTGCAGGCCGGCCGTTGCAGCGTGCGGTACCTGCACTGGACCGAGGGCCGTCCGGCGGGCATCGCCACCAACCAGACGCGCTACAGCCTGGACGACCACCTGGGTTCCAGTTCGCTGGAGCTCGACGATGAAGGCTGGCTGATCAGCCAGGAAAGCTATCTCCCCTACGGCGGAACCGCTTGGGCGGCGTCCCGCTCGGCCGTGGAAGCCGACTACCGAACCATACGTTATTCCGGCAAAGAGCGTGATGCCTGCGGCCTGTATTACTACGGGCAACGGTACTACGCACCGTGGCTGCAACGCTGGATCAGTCCCGATCCAGCGGGGGCAGTTGACGGGCTGAACCTGTATTGCATGGTGGGGAACAACCCGATGAGATTTACCGACCCTTCGGGCCTGATGAGGGACGAGGACTTCAAGGAATTCGAAACCTGGGGCCGGGCCCGGTCGCAGGAAATCATGGATTCGGCAAAAGGTGACTATTCTTATCGTTTAATGCCGGATTACTTCGATAAAACGTCCGATCAGTTTCTCAATGACGGACTCCTGCGCCAGGAGTTTCTTGCTCACTCTTATGGCTACATCAAGATGGAAGAAGTCGGGCTCAGCGACTTCTTCAACCTGCCAAAGCCGCAAGGCAGCATGAGGGGATACAAAGGCGTGGACCGCAACTATGACGGCCGGGCCAGGACCGACACCCCCTCAGAACACTACTTGAACTTTGGCACCTATCGGATCGGCAATACCGCTGAATACCTGGCCGATTTATCCAGCCGATACGCCGCCGCCAAAAACGACATGTTCCACAATGTGGCCATAGATGAGGACGTCCTGAAGGACGCACCGACGCTAAGCCGGCTGACCGATCAGGTCCATGAACTGCAGCAACCGACTCGGGGCTGGATCGAAACCCATATTGAAAACATGGGTGGGATCATGCCGATACGTGCCGGAGGCCCCGGGACCCATGCAGAAGTGCGGCTGGCGAATTCCGTGGTAGCGCTCTACCCGGACAGGGCGGAAAGAATGCTTTCCGACACCACCATACTCACCGACACGCTATTCAGGGGCGACGCCCCAGAGCCATTCCCCGCTTGCATCAATTGCAGCGGGATTCTTCCTGTGCAGATCAGCGTCCCCACTGGACGCAGCCCCGTCGACTACGCGGGATACAACGCTCGCGTCCAGCAAATAAACGAGGCATCACGTCCTCGCCCACGAGGCAGCCGGGCGAGAAGATAATGTCAGTCAAACACTGATTGCATTGGTGAACACCAGGCGATTGCCGAACGGATCGACCACCGCCATGTCCTGGCTGCCCCAGGGCATGGCCTGGATATGCGGGCGGGCGAACGGGTATTGCTTGGTCAACAGGTGCGCCTGGAACGCTTCCAGTTCATCGGTCTCGATCCGCAGCGCCGAGCCCGGCGTGCAATCGCCATGGTGCTCGGACAGGTGCAGTACGCAGTCGCCACGGGAGACTTGCAGGTACAGCGGGAAGTCGTCGCCGAAACGATGTTGCCAGTCGACGGTAAACCCCAGGAAGTCGACATAGAATACCAACGCCTTGGCTTCATCGAAGATCCGCAGGATCGGAGTGGTTTTACCGAAGCTCATGGGTTGCTCCCTGGCTGAAAAGACCCAGTGTAGATGGGTTGACCCTAGTGCTTCGGCCTGGGCACTGGGTTCTTTAGTGCCAATACGCCATTATTATGGCGCCAATTAAAACAAATTCAGCCATCCAGCCCCTCCTCAGGCGCGATCCAATGGGCTGAATCCCTGGCGCAGATCGCCTTCGCGCGCCAGAAACCGACCTGCTCTGCGCCCATTCGCCCGCCCCTCGTCATAACTCAGGACACCGTTGACCCACACCCCGTCGATGCCTTCGGCGGGCCGTTGCGGCGCGTTGAAATCAGCCACGTCGCGAATGGTTTGCGGGTTGAACAACACCAGGTCCGCCCAGTGGCCTTCGCGAATTTCACCTCGGCCCTTCAAGCCGAAGCGCGCCGCCGACAGGCCGGTCATCTTGTGCACGGCGGTGTGCAGCGGAAAAAGCCCAACCTCACGACTGAAATGTCCCAGCACCCGTGGGAAAGCGCCCCACAAACGCGGATGGGGAAACGGATCGTCGGGCAAACCGTCGGAACCCACCATGGACAGCGGATGGGCGAGGATTCGTCTTACGTCGCCTTCGTCCATGCCGTAGTACACCGCCCCAGCCGGTTGCAGACGACGTGCGGCGTCCAGCAGCGAGACGTCCCATTCGTGGGCGATGTCGGCGAGGTCGCGACCGCCCATGCCCGGGTGGGGTGTCGACCAGGTGATGGTGATGCGATGGGCATCGGTCACTTGCTTGAGATCCAGGGTCGAGGAACTCGCCGCGTAGGGATAGCAGTCGCAGCCGACCGGATGGGTTTTGGCCGCATTTTCCAGCGCCGCCAGCACCTGCGGACTGCGTCCCCAGTTACCGGTGCCCGCGCATTTGAGGTGGGAAATAATCACCGGGCTCTTGGCGCGACGGCCAATCTGGAACGCCTCATCCATGGCCTCGAGCACCGGTTCGAATTCGCTGCGCAGGTGGGTGGTGTAGATCGCGCCGAAGGCCTGCAACTCTTCGCTCAGTTGCATGACTTCGTCGGTGGACGCCGAAAATGCATTGGCATAGGCCAGGCCGGTGGACAGGCCGAGCGCACCGGCCTCCAGGCTTTCGCGCAGTTGCCCACGCATGGCCGCGATTTCTCCCGCGCTGGCGCTGCGCAACAAATCCTCCATGTGGTTGCTGCGCAGGGCTGTGTGGCCCACCAATGCGGCGACGTTGACGGCGGGCGTAGCGGCCTCCACCGCGGCCCGATAATCAGCGAAGCGTGGGTAGGCGAACGCTTGCGCGGTGCCGAGCAGGTTCATCGGGTCCGGCGGATCGCCGCGCAGACTGACCGGCGCAGCGCTGATGCCGCAATTGCCGACGATCACCGTGGTCACGCCCTGGCTGAGCTTGGGCAGCATCTGCGATTGGCGAATCACCACGGTGTCGTCGTGGGTGTGCACATCGATAAAGCCCGGCGCCAGCACGCGGCCAGCGGCGTCGACGTCTTCAATCGCCCGGGTATCGCCCAAGTCGCCAATACGCTCGATGCGCCCGCCGCGAATCGCCACATCGGCGTTGTAGCCGGGGCGGTCGCTGCCATCAATGACCAGCGCATTGCGGATAAGGGTGTCGTATTGCATGTCAGTCTCCCAACGGCAAGTGATCATCGCCGCCGCGGTAATCGTCCAGGGCGAGCTTGACCCGTCGCAGGCGCTCTTGATTGTCTTCAGGGTGAGCCAACGCCAGCTCGGTGGCGAGCACGTCGATGGCCAGCAGCATGCCGTAGCGCGCCGCCGTGGGTTTGTAGATGAACGAGGTCTCGGCGCCTTGCAGGGGCAGCACCACATCGGCCAGTCGGGCGAGGGGCGAGTCGGCTCGGGTGATGGCCAGGATCGGCGCGCCGTAACTGCGGGCCAGCTCCACCGCACCGAGCAATTCCGGGGTGATACCGGTGAGCGAGCAGGCGATGACCAGGTGTTCTGCACTCAACGAAGTGGCGGTGATGCGCATCATCACCGGGTCGCGGCAGGCGGCAATCGGGTAGCCGAAACGCACTAGCCGTACCTGCAACTCTTCACCGCACAACGCCGACCAGCCACCGAGTCCGAACGCATGAACCATCCGCGCCTTGCCGATCATCCGCACGGCATCGCTGAACCGTGATTCTTCGAACGCCGACAGATGCTGACGCAGGGTCGCCTCGATATCGCCGACGATCTGTCCATAAAACGCCGACTGCTCAGGCGCTCCGGCCGGGTCGAGAAAGCGGCTGCCGACACCGCTGGCCTGGGCCAGTTGCAAGCGCAGGTCGCGAAGATCGCGGCAACCGACGGTGCGGGCGAAGCGCGACAGTGTGGCGCTGCTGACTTCGGCGCGCTGGGCCAGTTCATCCAGGCTGGCGGAAGCGGCAAATCCTACGTCGTCGAGCATCAGCCGGGCGATTCTGCCTTCGCCGGCGCTGAAGGAGTCCTGGCGGGAGCGGATCTGGTAAAGGATGTCCATGACGGCTCCTATGAAATGGCGCGGCGCTCAGAGCAAGCGCGAAAGACCGAGGGTCAGGCCGAACGCGACCACGGAAATCAGCGTTTCGAGCACGGTCCAGGTCTTGAAGGTTTGGGCAACGGTCATATTGAAGTATTCCTTGATCAGCCAGAAGCCGCCGTCGTTGACGTGGGAAAAGATAACCGACCCCGCTCCGGTGGCCAGCACCAGCAATTCGGGATGGGGATAACCCAGGCCGATCGCCACGGGCGCGACGATGCCTGAGGCCGTGGTCATCGCCACAGTGGCCGAGCCAGTGGCGACGCGCATCAGGGCAGCGAACAACCAGCCCATGACCAATGGCGACAACTGGAATTCCTGGGCCAGGCCGACAATCTGCTGGGTGACCCCGGCGTCCACCAGGATCCGGTTCAAACCACCGCCAGCACCCACCAATAAGGTGATGCTGGCCGTCGGTGCCAGGCATTCGTTGGTGAACTTGAGGATCGACTCGCGGTTGAAACCCTGGGCCAGGCCGAGGGTCCAGAAGCTCAGGACGGTCGCCAGCAACAAGGCGATCACCGAGTTGCCGATGAACAGCAAAAACTGGTTGAAACCGCTTCCCGGCGTGGAGATCAGGTTGGCCCAGCCGCCGATCAGCATGAGGATCACTGGCAGCAGGACAGTCCCCAGGGTCACGCCGAAACCCGGCAGGTTCGCGCGGGGCTCGCGGTCGAGAAATTGCCGCTCCAACGGGTTTTCAGCCGGCAGCTGGATGCGTGGCACGATGAATTTGGCGTACAGGGGACCGGCGATGATCGCGGTGGGGATGCCAATCAGGATCGCGTACAACAACGTCTGCCCCACCGAGGCCTGGAACGCCTGCACCGCCAGCATCGCCGCCGGGTGCGGAGGGACAAGTGCGTGGACCACCGAAAGCCCGGCGACCATCGGCAACCCCACCATCAGGATCGACACGCCCACGCGCCGTGCGATGGTGAACGCGATGGGCACCAGCAACACGAACCCGACCTCGAAGAACAACGGCAGCCCGACCAGGAAGGCAATGCACACCATCGCCCAGTGGGCGTTGCGCTCGCCGAAGCGTTCAATCAGCGTCTGCGCCATCCGCTCGGCCCCGCCGGACTCGGCCATCATCTTGCCGAGCATCGTGCCCAGTGCCACCACCAGCGCGATGTGCCCCAGCGTCTTGCCGACACCGGCCTCATACGCCCCCACCACACCCGAGGGCGGCATCCCGGCCAGCAGTGCCAGGCCAATGGACACCAGGGTAATCACAATGAACGGATTGAGCCGATAACGGGCGATCAGCACGATCAGCGCAATGATCGCGATGGCCGCGTAGACCAATAGCCAATAACCGAAAGCAGGGGCCATGCGTTACTCCTCGAATGGGGTCACGTCGATGTGTCGTGAAACTCATAAATCATTTAGACGAGGAATCTTCAAACCCACTGAAAGTAATTTTCGTACACAGACAAGAAATGTCGCTGAGGGACATCGCGACGCGGCACTGATGAAAATTCAGCGCAAGACTTTCATTGCCTTTGTGGCGAGGGAGCTTGCTCCCGCTGGGCTGCGCAGCAGCCCCAACTTCATCAACACAATGACCAACGGCTGGCCGCCCCGCCCTCAATTCCGTACCATCCGCAGCTGTTTTTGCATCACGCCCCGGTAGCCGACGCTCAACCGGGGCCCAGTCAGGTAAATCATGAAACCAGCACGTCTTCGCGCCGACGCCCTCGCCGGCCTCACCACGTCTTTCGCCTTGCTCCCCGAATGCATCGCCTTCGCCCTGGTAGCCCACCTCAATCCGCTGATGGGGCTCTACGGCGCGTTCATCATCTGCACGCTGACCGCCCTGTTCGGCGGACGGCCAGGCATGGTGTCGGGCGCGGCGGGTTCGATGGCGGTGGTGATCATCGCGCTGGTGGTGCAACACGGCGTGCAGTACTTGCTGGCCACCGTGCTGTTGGGCGGGCTGATCATGATGGCCTTCGGGCTGTTGCGGCTGGGCAAGCTGGTGCGCATGGTCCCGCACCCGGTGATGCTCGGCTTCGTCAACGGCCTGGCGATTGTCATTGCGCTGGCCCAACTGGAGCATTTCAAGCAGGGTGAAACCTGGCTCAGCGGCGATCCGCTGTATCTGATGGCCGGCCTGGTGGCGCTGACCATGGCCATCGTCTACCTGCTACCACGCCTGACCCGCAGCGTGCCGCCGGCCCTGGTGGCGATCCTCGGTGTCGGCCTGGCGGTCTACCTGCTCGGCCTGCCCACCCGAACGCTGGGCGACATGGCCCATATCGCCGGCAGCTTGCCTGCCTTCGCCTGGCCCGATCTTCCCTGGAACCTGGAGACCCTGCAGATCGTCGTGCCCTACGCGGTGATCATGGCGATGGTCGGTTTGCTGGAAACCCTGCTGACCCTGAACCTCACCGACGAAATCACCCAGAGCCGCGGTTATCCGGACCGTGAATGCGTGGCGCTGGGCGCTGCCAACATCGCCTCCGGGCTGTTCGGCGGCATGGGCGGCTGCGCCATGATCGGCCAGACGGTAATCAACCTCAGCTCGGGTGGGCGCGGACGGTTATCGGGCGTGGTGGCCGGGGTGATGGTGTTGCTGTTCGTGTTGTTCCTGTCGCCGTTGATCGAGCGCATCCCGCTGGCTGCGCTGGTGGGCGTGATGTTCGTGGTTGCGCAGCAGACCTTCGCCTGGGCCTCGCTGCGGGTGATCAACAAGGTGCCGAAGAATGATGTGTTGGTGATCATCGCGGTGACCGTCATCACGGTATTCACCGACCTGGCCGTGGCCGTGCTCTGTGGGATCATCATCGCGGCGCTCAACTTCGCCTGGCAACAGGCGCGGGAGCTGTACGCCGACACGCATCAGGAAGCCGACGGCAGCAAACTCTATCGCTTGCACGGCACGCTGTTCTTCGCCTCGACAACACCGTTTCTCAACCAGTTCGACCCGGCCAACGACCCGGCCCTGGTGACCCTCGATTGCCGCCACTTGCGCTTCGTCGACTACTCGGCCGTCGCCGCACTCAAGACCTTGCGCGAGCGCTACAGCAAAGCCGGCAAGCACTTGCGTGTGTTCCACCTGTCCGAGCGTTGCAAGCAAATGCTCAAGCGCGCGGGCGTGCAGCACGACTGAAGCAACACGCAACAAAAACCTGTGGGAGCGAGCCTGCTTGCTCCCACAAGGGGGCTTATTCTGCTGGCACTACCGGCGTCACTCACACCATCTCATCAAGAATCCACTCCACCACCGACATTCGCTTCGGCGTCCAACCCAGCAGCTCATGGGCGTTCTTGCCCCGCACCCGGCTGTTGGAACCCAGGCCATAGTTGGCCATTTCGTAGCCCCACTCGGCTTCGGCATCGGCCAACGGCCAGTCCTGCGGTTCGCCCAGGTTCAGCGCTCGGGCCATGGCGGTGGTCATGTCGATGAACGAAGCTTCGCCGCTTTCGACGAAGTAGAACGTGCCTGGCTGGTTACGGGTCAAGGCGAGTTTGTATAACTCGACCACGTCCTCGATGTGCACGTTGGACCAGATGTTCTGCCCAGGCCCGACATGCCGCACCACCCCGCTTTTACGGGCCTGCTTGAGCAGCCGTGGCAACTGCACGCTGTCACGCTTGACCCCCAGGCTGTGGCCATAGATCAAGGTGTTGCAGATCACCGCCGAGTTCACGCCGTGTTTCGCCGCGTCCAGGACCAGATTATCGATAGCGACACGGGCGACCTTGTCGGCGGTGGGGGGCGGCAGGTTGTCTTCGTAGAAGATGGCCTCGCTGGAACGACCGCCCGAAGCATCCCCGACGATGCTCGAACCGCTGGTGTGCAGCAACACTTTGTTCGACCCCTTGAGTCCTTCGATCAAGGCCTCTACCGCACCGCGATGATCGCTGCTGGCGGCATTGATCACCGCGTCGGCGGCACGTGCCTGTTCGCTGAGCAGCGCGCTGTCTTCGAGGGTGCCGATGACCGGCTTGATACCCAGTGCAGTCAGCTCGCTCGCCTGTTCGGCGCTGCGCACCAGACCGGTGACGTGATGCCCGGCGCGGGCCAGGCCGGTGGCGATGGAGCCGCCGATGAAACCGGCAGCGCCAGTGACGAATACGTTCATGAAAGAACTCCTTGGCAGATCAGTGATGGGACGAGTATCGGGGACCGATCCTTGGCGAAACAGTCCACATTGCCCAAATCACTCTTGCCTTGAAGTCACGAATCAGCCCTTGAATTCCCGCGAGGCGTAGTCGGCGAGCTTGCCCTGGATGAAGTCCAGGAAGCACTGGATCCGCAAGGCCAGTTGCGAGTTGCGGTAGTACACGGCATTGATCGGCTGGCGATACCCGCTGTTGGCATCGGCCAGCAGCACCTTCAGCCGACCGGCCTGGATGTCTTCGCGGGTCATGAAGTCCGACAGGCAGGCAATACCCTGCCCTTGCAGCGCCAGATGGCGCACGGTCTCGCCGCTCGACGCACTGATCGCTGGCTGGATCGGCCAACGATCACCGTGCACGTGGCGCAGCGGCCACTGGTTGAGGCCCTCGTTCTGGGCAAACCCCAGCAGCGCATGACCGGCCAGCTCGGCGACGCTTGACGGCGTGCCGTGCTGCTTCAGATAAGCGGGGCTGGCCAGGATGTGCAACGGACTACAGCCCAGGGCGCGGGCATGAAGGGTCGAGTCCGTGAGGGTGCCTATGCGGATGGCGATGTCGGTGCTTTGCTCCAGCAAATCGATGATCAGGTCGTTGCTGTTGAGTTCTAGCTGGATGTCCGGGTAGAGCCGGCGGAATTCTTCGATGTGCGGGACGATGGCGTGCAGCATGAACGGCGACGCAGCGTTGATCCGTAAGCGCCCTGCAGGATTTTTCTGACGGGACGACAAACGCTCCTCCAACTGATCCATCTGATCAAGGATGCCCTTGGCCTGTTCGAAGAAATACTTGCCCTCCTCGGTCAGGTCCATGCGTCGGGTGGTGCGGTTGATCAGCGTGGTGTCGAGCTTTGCCTCCAGCCGCGACAACGTGCGGCTGACCGCCGACGGCGTCTGCCCGACCTGCTCGGCGGCGGCAGAGATCGATCCGCATTCGATCACGCAGACGAAAATCTGCAATTCGTCGGATCTGGCTTTCACGGGTGTCCTCTCATGGGATGCAACTCAATGTGACAGGCTTTTGTGGCGAGGGAGCTTGCTCCCGCTCGGCTGCGCAGCGGCCGCCTTCTTGAAGAGGCGCTTCGCACCTCAGCGGGAGCAAGCTCCCTCGCCACATAAGATGCCTTGCCACAGATGCATCATCGTCTTCAGGTAGGTCCCGATACTAGCCGGATTACCGCGAAAGGCCGAACACCTCGCGCAAATGCTGCTCATACCGCGCGACATCGGCCTCAACGTTCGGACGTTTCATCACGTCCACGCACAGGAAGGTCGGCAGGCCGGTCATGCCCAGGAACTGGTTGGCTTTGTGGAATGGAAAGTACACCGCGTCCACGCCCGTGGCTTCGAAGAAATCAGTCGGATCGTCGAAGGCTTGCTGCGGGGCATTCCAGGTCAAGGACAACATGTATTGCTTGCCTTGCAACAGGCCACCGCTGCCGTATTTCTGCGACGCATCGGAACGGGTCCGGCCGTCGCTGGCGTAGAGGCTGCCGTGGCCTTCTGTGAAGACTTCGTCGATGTATTTCTTCACGGTCCACGGCGCCCCCATCCACCAACCCGGCATCTGGTAAACGATCACGTCGGCCCAAAGGAACTTGGCGACTTCCTCCTTGATGTCGTAGCCGCCGTCAATGAAGGTGGTTTTCACATCAACACCGCCACGGTCCAACACACTGACCGCCGTGTCGTGGAGGGTGGCGTTGTAGCGACCGTCGGAATGAGCGAATTGTTTACCGCCGTTGAGCAACAGGACTTTTTTCATGGAGAGCCTCATCGGGTACCACGGCACGGGCCACTGCATGGCCGCGGGGTGGAAAGATTGAAAACGATGGCGGCAGCGTACCGATGAGCCTCGCGCGGAATAAGCACCGGCACGGCAAAACTGATTTGACCAAAACGCACGAATCAACAGCCGATTATTGCCATAGGATTCAGCCGACTTTCATTTCAGGAGGCACCTGATGAGCGAATTGCACGGTTTCATCCTTCACGCCAAGACCCGTCCGGAAAAAGCCGAGGCCTTCGAAGCGCTGTTTCGCGCCTATGTCGAGCCAAGCCGCGCCGAGCCCGGCTGCATCGAATATCACATGTTGCGGGACCAGCAAGACCCGACGCTGTTTATCTTCTATGAGATCTGGGCCTCCCAGGCGCACCTGGATGTGCACTCGAACCTGCCACACATGAAGCAGTTCTTCGAGCAGCGCATGGATTACCTGGAGCGCGACTTCGAAATCCGCCGCATCGACATGCTGAGTGCGTCCTCGGCTAGCCGTTGATCATCAAGTGGCCCCCGAGCGCGCCGAGGCCGATGAAAAATACCCGTTTGAACAACACGGCGCTGATCCGCTGACGCAACCATTGCCCCAGCCACATCCCCAGCAGCGCCGGTACCAACGCCAGCAACGAAGCGCTCAATTCGCCCCCGCCCAGTGCGCCGCGCCACACCAGGCCGGCGGCCAGGGCCAGGGTAGAAACGGTGAAAGACAGGCCCAGGGCTTGCACCAGTTCATCCTTGCTCAAGCCCAACGCTTGCAGATAGGGCACCGCCGGAATGACGAACACACCGGTGGCGGACGTGATGAGGCCGGTCAGCAACCCACAAAGCGGGGCGATCCACGGCTCGACATGGGCGCCGACCCGCAGCGTTGGCAGCAACAGCCCGCTCAGCGCATACAGCACCAGCGCCCCACCCAAGGCCCGCACCACCCAGGCCCCACCCGTCATACCGAGCCACAGCGTACCAAGCCCGGTGCCGATGAAAATCGTCAGCAGCAGTGGCCACAGGCGGCGGAGCAGGGCTTGCAGATGACCACCAAATGCCAATTGCCAGAAATTGGTCAGGGTCGCCGGGATGATGAGCAGCGCCGCAGCCTGCGTCGGAGCCATAGCCAGCCCAAGCAAGCCCATGGCGATGGTCGGCAGGCCGAGGCCGATCACGCCCTTGATGGTTCCGGCCAGCAGGAAGGTGCCGATGACCAGCAGGGAAAGGGCCAGACCGAGATTTTGATAGAAAGCGATGAGTGCGTTCATAGGGGTATCGTGCGCCCCGGAACATGGCTTGGAAATCTGCCATATACTGAGGGTGCCTCTCTTTCCGCAAGAGGCTGTGAACTCACTGATGCTCGCGATGACGATAAACCAGGCGCCACAGCACTTGAGACAGGATCCCCGCCCATGCACTTCGACCTAACCGACCTGCGTCTCTACCTGAACATCCTCGACACCGGCAACATCACCGCCGGTGCGGCTCGCAGCCATTTGTCCCTGGCCGCGGCCAGTGCGCGGGTCCGGGCCATGGAAGCGTCCCTGGGCATCGACCTGCTTGAGCGCGGACGGCGTGGGGTAACGCCCACTCCCGCAGGCAAAGCCCTGGCCGAGCACGCCCGAATCCTGCTGCAACAGGCCGAACGCCTGCAACAGGACCTGGCCGAATACGCCAAAGGCATCAAAGGCCGGGTGCGGCTGCTGTGCAACACCAGCGCCATGACCGAATACCTGCCCGAGCTGCTGGCCGATTTTCTCCAGGCCCATCCCAACCTCGACATTGACCTGCAGGAATTGCCCAGCTCACGGATCACCCATGCGCTGCGCCAAGGCGCGGCAGACCTCGGTATCGTTTCCGACGCAGTGGACACCGAGGGTCTTCAAACCTGGCCTTTTCGCGACGATCCGCTGGTATTGATCCTACCCACCGGACACCCTCTGGCTGACGGTCGCGCCGTACGTTTCAGCGAAACCCTCAGCCACGATTATGTCGGCCTGAACGCCTCCAGTGCCCTGGCGATTCACCTGGAAGAGCAGGCCCTGCACATCGGCTCACGTATGCAAGTCCGCATTCGCGCCGATGGTTTCGACGGGCTGATTCGTATGGTGGCCCATGGTGCAGGCATTGCCATCGTGCCGAAGGCTGCCATCGACCGGCGCCCACCCGAACCATCGTATCAATGCATCCCGCTGCAAGAAGCCTGGGCGCACCGGGCGTTGCTGCTGTGCGCCCGCAACTTCGACGGTTTGCCGGCCTACGCCACGGCCCTGGCTCGGCATCTGGCCGATTGATGCGCGCTTCTGGATAGCCCGATGTCGACCACAGACATCTACCCGCTCATGCCGCACGTTAGGGTGCCTGTTCTCTTCCGCCCCTTTCGGAGCTCACATGACCGCACCCATCACCGTCCTGCGCGACACCCATCCGCTGCCCGTACTCGATGCCTGCAAATGGGAAAAACTCGAAGGCGACCCGCACACCGTCAACCTCAACGCCTACACCAGCGAAGACGGCAGCAAGATCATGGGCACCTGGATCTGCACACCCGGCAAATGGTATGTGGAATACGTGAAGTGGGAGTACTGCCATTTCCAGGAAGGCTACTGCATCATCACCCCAGAGGGCATGGAGCCGATCCATCTGCGCGCTGGTGACATCTTCGTCATCGAGCCGGGCATGAAAGGCACGTGGGAAGTGGTCGAGACCGTGCGCAAATATTTCGTCTTTGCCTGAAACAAAAAACCGAGAGACCACCTGTGGCGAGGGAGCTTGCTCCCGCTCGGCTGCGCAGCAGCCGCGTTTCAAGAGGTGCTGCGCACCTCAGCGGGAGCAAGCTCCCTCGCCACAAAAGCTTTGAAACCAGCCCCTACTGCGGCTTGCGATAGCTATTAACAATCGCCGAAAAATCCTTGCCGCCCTCGCCCCGCTGGCTCATCGCCTGATACAACTGCTGCGCCACCGCCCCCAGCACCACCGGCTGATGGACCTGCCGCGCGGCTTCGGTCGCCAGGCCAAGGTCCTTGAGCATCAGGTCGGCGCCAAAGCCACCCGTATAGCCACGGGACGCCGGTGCCGTGTCGATCACGCCCGGCCACGGATTGTAAGTGTCCGAACTCCAGCAACGCCCCGTTGAACTGTTGATGATGCCGGCCAACACCTGGGTGTCGATCCCCAAGGCATCGCCCAGCGCCATGGCTTCGCTGACGCCCACCATGGAAATCCCCAGCAGCAGGTTGTTGCAGATCTTGGCGATCTGCCCGGTGCCAACTTCGCCACAGTGCACGATGTTACGGCCCATTTGCGCCAGCACCGGTTGCAAGGTGGCAAACAACTCGGCCGTGGCGCCGACCATGAAAGTCAACGTACCCGCCGCCGCACCGCCGGTGCCACCCGAGACCGGCGCATCGGCCATCGCCACCCCTTGTTTCGCCGCGGCAGCCGCCACGTCGCGTGCGGTTTGTGGATCGATGGTGCTGCAATCCACCGCTGGCGTGCCGGCAGCGATACCAGCCAGCACGCCGTCTTCACCCAGCCAGACACTGCGCACATGGGCGGCGGCCGGCAGCATGGTGATCACCAGCCCGGCGCCCTGGGCCGCGTCGCGAGGCGAGGCACTGATCGTGCCGCCCAATGCCGCCAGTTCAGCCAGCACCGTCTGGTTCAGGTCGAACAGATTCAGCGAATGGCCAGCCTTGAGCAGGTTGCGCGCCATGGGGGCGCCCATGTTGCCCAGGCCGATAAATGCGATGTTCATGTCCGGCTCCTTAACGCAAATTGATGGTGGTGTTCACACCGTCATTGACGCTGTCATCATCGAACCAGCGCGCGGTCACGGTCTTGGTCTGAGTGTAGAACTGCACCACTTGTTTGCCGTACGGACCAAGGTCGCCGAGTTTCGAACCACGGGAACCGGTGAAGCTGAAGAACGGCACCGGCACCGGGATCGGAATGTTGATACCCACCTGGCCGACGTCGATTTCGCTCTGGAATTTGCGTGCCGCCGCGCCGCTCTGGGTGAACAGGCCGGTGCCGTTGCCGAATGGGTTGGCGTTGACCAGGGCAATCGCCTGATCCAGGGTGTCGACTTCCAGCACCACCAGCACCGGGCCGAAGATTTCCTCGGTGTAGATGCGCATGTCGGTGGTCACGCCGGAAAACAGGGTCGGGCCGACAAAATTGCCCTGCTCGAAACCCGGCACGCTGATCCCACGCCCATCGAGTTCCAGCTTCGCCCCTTGCTGCACGCCACTCTCGATCAATTCGAGGATCCGTGCCTTGGCGCGCTTGGAAATCACCGGGCCGACGTCAGTGCCCGGCTCGCTGCCGGCATTGACCTTGAGTTTCTGTGCCAGGGCCTTGAGCTCTGGCAACCACTGCTTGGCCGCGCCCACCAGCACCACCACGGAAGTGGCCATGCAACGCTGGCCCGCCGCGCCGAAACCGGCGCCGACCAAGGCGTTGAGGGCCTGCTCACGATTGGCATCGGGCAACACCACTGCGTGGTTCTTGGCGCCCATCATCGACTGCACGCGCTTGCCGTGGCGACCCGCCAGGTCATACACGTGGGTGCCGACCGCCGTCGAACCGACGAAGGAGACCGCCTTGATGTCCTTGTGGGTGCAAAGCGCATCCACCACGTCCTTGCCACCGTGCACCACGTTGAGCACACCCGCCGGTACGCCGGCCTCGATGGCCAGTTCCACCAACAGCATGGTCGACAGCGGATCCTGTTCCGATGGCTTGAGCACAAAGGTATTGCCGCAGGCGATGGCCATCGGGAACATCCACAACGGAATCATCGCCGGGAAGTTGAACGGCGTAATGCCCGCGCACACCCCGATCGGCTGGCGCAGGGTGTAGGTGTCCACGCCACCGGCGACGTTCTCGGCGAACTCGCCCATCTGCAGGGTGCCGATGGAACAGGCGTGCTCGACCACTTCCAGGCCACGGAAAATATCGCCTTCGGCGTCAGCGATGGTCTTGCCCTGTTCAGCGCTGAGCACTGCGGCGATGCGCTTTGAATGCTCGCGGATCAACGCCTGGAGCTTGAGCATGATGCGCATCCGCGCGCCGATGGGGGTCAGTTTCCAGGTCTGGAAAGCACGCTGGGCAGCGGCGATGGCAGCATCGACTTCCGAGGCCGTGGCGAACGGAACCTTTGCCAACACTTGCTGGGTGGCTGGGTTGACGATGTCGTGCCATTCGCTGGATTGGGATTCGACCCACTCGCCATCGATCAGCAGTCTGACGGTTTGCAGGGTGGTGTCGCTGGGCGTAAGGGAAACGTTCATGCTGGCCTCCGGGATTGTTCTTATAGAGAGCGCTGCTTCAGCAAAGACCAAGGTGCATGAGCACGCATGGTGATGAGACTGTTTTTGGAGTATAGATGTGCAAACTTCTAATAAGAACGCACATAAAAACCGGTCCAACATGCAAAAAAACATCACCTCCCTGGGGGCGCTGAATTGGGACGACCTCAAGTTCTTCCTCGAAGTGGCCCGCACCCGCAAGGCCAGCACGGCCGCCAAGCGCCTGGCCGTCGACTACACCACGGTGTCGCGACGCATCAGCTCTCTGGAAGCCTCGTTGGGCACGCTGCTGTTCGAGAAATCCCGGACCAACGGTTTTGTCCTGACGGCCGAAGGCCAGCGCCTGCTGGGTTACGCCGAATCGATCGAAAGCACCCTGCACATGGCCTGCGAACAGGTCTCAGGCTCTGGCGTCGCACTGTCCGGCCACGTACGCATGGGCTGCACCGAAGGCTTCGGCAGCTTCTTCATCACCCCGCAACTGAGCCACTTCGTCGACGCCTACCCGGCCATTTCGGTAGACATCCTCCCGCTGCCACACTTCATCAGTCTCTCCAAGCGCGAAGCCGACATCGTCATCGCCCTCGAACGCCCCGAACACGGCCCGTACGTATGCTGCAAATTGTGCGACTACCGACTGCAGCTCTACGCCACCCAGTCCTACCTGGACAACCACCCACCCATCCAGCGCCCGGCAGACCTGGGCAAGCACTCGTTCATCAGCTACGTGGATGACCTGGCGTTCAGCTCCGAATTGCTCTACCTGGCCAACGTCCTGCCCGGCGCCAACGCCCACCTGCGCAGCACCAGCGTGATTGCGCAATTCGTGGCCGCGCAGCAAGGGCGCTCGCTGGCAATCCTACCCTGCTTCCTCGCCGCCCAGGACCCACGGCTGTTGCCGGTGCTGCCGGAGGACATCACCGTCACCCGGCAATTCTGGATGTACTGCCGGGAGGACTTGAGGAAGCTGAAGAGGATTACGTTGTTGTGGGATTACATTCGCGAGGTGACTGAATTGAATCGGCCGTTACTGCTAGGGGAAACACGAGAGCTCAGGTTCACGGATTGAACCTCTGGACGGAGAGTCAGATCGTGCCATCACAACAAAGCTGGCAACCTCTGCCTACATGTAATACGGGCCTCAACAGAGTACCATCGCAAGCTGAAAAAATTAGCCGTACCTGCGTGAATGAAGATGATAGGCCTTAGAAAACCAAGCCTGCACAATCAAATCGCTCAAGATAGGAAAAACCGATGCTCAAGTCACTTCATCTAAAAAATGTCGGCCCCGCGCCAGAGATGCAGATGGAGCTCGCACCGCGACTTAACCTGATCACGGGTGACAATGGTCTTGGTAAGAGTTTTTTGATTGATGTCGCGTGGTGGGCTCTCACGCGGAAGTGGCCTCAGGACCTTAATACTAATCTGACCTCAGGTTACGGCGCTCGCCCCACCGAAATCACAAAAAAATCGACCATTGAATTCGAGGTAGAAAGCAAAACTGGACGGGTTAAATACGAAAGTACTTACGTACCCGATGAGCAATCCTGGCTTGGTAAAGCGGGTCGTCCATGGAACCCCGGTCTCGTCGTATATGCGCTTGCTGACGGTGGATTTGCTGTTTGGGATCCTGCACGTAATTACTGGAAAAAGAAGGGAAACGTCGACATTCAGGATAGAGTTCCTGCTTATGTATTTAGCTCAAAGGATGTCTGGGATGGTCTGCGAATTCCGATCGACGAAAAACCAACGCAAGTAAGCAATGGCCTTGTAGCGGACTGGGCATCGTGGATACGCGAGCGGGGTGAGGATGCAAGGCGTATGGCCGCTGTGCTGGAAGTGCTCGCTCCAACTGGAGGTGATGACAGCCTGAAACCAGGAGAAAGCTTCGCAAGATTATCTATTAACGATGCGCGTGATATTCCGACCATCCGCATGGGGTACGGTCAAGAGGTTCCAATCCTTTATGCATCTTTGGGCGTACGACGCATTACCGCACTTGCTTACATGCTCTCTTGGGCCTGGCGTGAGCATCTGATCGCGTCCAAACAACTTGGACAAGTACCCTCGTCACGTATCGTGCTTCTCTTTGACGAGATTGAAGCCCATCTTCATCCGCGCTGGCAACGTGCTGTGGTCCCTGCGCTTCTGAAAGTGATGCAAAAACTGACCAATGACGAGGACGCTAGGGTGCAGCTTATTGCCGCCACTCACTCGCCGCTCGTTCTTGCTTCCGTAGAGCCGCTTTTCGATAGAGGTCAGGACGCATGGTTTGATCTCGACTTTGAAAACCAAGAAGTTATTCTGCGCAAACGTCCATTTGTACGCAGAGGAGAAGTAGGAAACTGGTTAACCAGCGAAGCCTTCGATCTCGGCGAACCACGTTCAATTGAAGCCGAAGTCGCTATGCGTGAGGCGCTTAACCTTTGTCGGCAAGCCACTCCAGAAGATACGGATATCGAGCGTGTCAACACACTTCTCCAGTCAGCACTCGGCGACACTGATCGGTTTTGGGTTCGATGGACCGCTTTTAGAGAATCACTCAAGGCTCCAAAGGGGAAGAAAAAGTGATCCCGGTTGCAAAAGCCAGAAAACCAAAAACATTTGACGAAAAAGTTTACCAGCCAGGCTTGCGCGCCATTTCAGAAATGGTCGGAAAACCTCCGCGCCATCCTCGGCAAGGCGGTAAACCATTCAAGAAGATTGCCAATAGAGAGCGTGACATTCCAGCAGAAAAATTCCCGACTTACTGGACCGAAGCTCTAAATGAGATGATGCACGCCTACCGACAGCTCTGTGCCTATTCTTGCTTTCGTATTCATCCTGTCACAGGTGCACGCTCCGCAGATCACTTTGCACCTAAGTCAAAAAGCTGGCGAGAGGTTTACAAATGGTCGAATTATCGACTGTGTTGTAGTCGTATGAATGCTCGCAAGAAGGATTGGGTTGGAATTATTGATCCATTCAAAATTCAGCCGGATTGGTTTCAGCTTGAACTCGTTGGCTTCCAGGTTATCCCCGATAGAAATTTACCCCTGAATATCCAAAACGATATTCAAAATACAATCACGGCACTGGGACTAGACGATTTCCGAAGCGAGCGCGAACAAGACGCAGAGCGCTACTGGCAAAACGACTACTCACTCAAGATTCTTAAAATGGAGTCGCCCTTCGTAGCGTACGAGCTTTACCGTCAGGGCCGGCTAAACCCTATGGATACTTGGTAACAGGTCCCTGCCGTCATCTTTTATGTATCGCCTTATTTATGGAATTACTTCGCGAAGTGACTGAACAGAATCAGCCACTGCTGATGGGCGACAGCCGGGAGATGGTGTTCGCCGACTAGTCGGCGATGACCACGATGGCGACACGGCGGTTTTCGGTGCGGCCGCTGGCGGTGTCGTTGGAGGCGACCGGTTTGCTACTGCCCAGGCCGCGCAGCTGGACATTCTCTTCGCGCATGCCAACGCTTGTCAGCACCTTGCCCACGCTGGCAGCCCGGCGCATCGACAGTTGTTCGTTGTAGGCCTGGGAACCCGATGCGTCGGTATGACCATCGACACGTACCCGCTCGATGCCCGCCTCCAGCAACGCCTTGCCGATGCGCTCGACGATTTCGGTACTGGCCGGGTTGAGGTTTTCCACATCGCTGCCGAACAACACCTTGCCCGACAAACCAAAGGCCCAGCCATCTTCGGTCAATTCGAAGCCTTGGTGCTTGAGTACGGCAATTTGCGCCGGGGTCAAACCTTTCGGCGGAGCCGTCTGGCAACCGCTCAGCGCCATGACGAGCAAGAAAAGCGCCGCGAACCAGCGCAGGGAAAATTGAGGGTATGAACGCACGAGTCAGCTCCTGGTTTGAAGATCAGCGACGGAGTGATCCGACCCCGCCGTATGTTGACCGCCTCGGGCAAGGCGCTTGGCTTGGTACATCGCCGCATCGGCGGCGTGGAGTAGGGTGCCCGGTGTGGCACCATCATCGGGGTAAACGGCAATGCCGATACTGAGGGACGTCAGCACGGAAGCATTGCCGGGCAACTGAATCGGCATTTCCATGCTGGCAATGATTTTCTCAGCGATCCGTTCGGCGTCCTCGGCCTTGTGCAGGGGTGCCAGCAGCACGGCGAATTCATCGCCTCCCAGGCGCGCGACCAAGTCGTCTTCACGCAACTGTGCCCGGACCCGGGTCGCCACGGCCGTCAGCACCGCGTCACCGGCAGCGTGGCCGAAATTGTCGTTGATGCCCTTGAATCGGTCGCTGTCCAGGTACAACACGGCCACTTGCTCGTTGAGCTTGCTGGCGTTGCGCAAGGCGCGGATCAGCCGGCCCTCGAAAAACGCCCGGTTCGGCAAGCCGGTCAAGCTGTCGTGGCTGGCCTGGTGTGCCAGGGTTTCGTTTTCGCTTTGCAGGTGAGTCTGCCAGGACTCCAGTTCGTCGAGCAGTGCATTGAAGTCATTGGCCAGATTATCCAGTTCGGCGATGGCGGCCGGCGGCACGCGCCGGTCCAGGGCCCGCTCGCTACGTGCCGCGTGGGCCACTTCGGCCAGGCTGCGCAATGGTCCGGTGATCGCCCGCAACTGACGTCGCGCCAGATAAAGCGCCACCCAGGCACTCACCGCGGTGCACAAAATGATCCCCGCCAGACCGCTGAGCAAAAAGCGCAACAAGCTGCCGCCATGCCCTGCCAATAGAATGCTGCCGATATTCCGCCCTTGGTGAACGATCGGCAGACTGATGGGTTTTTCCAAAAACGCCTTGGCAATGTGCACTTCCAGCCCCGACAACAGGCCGGTTTCCGGTCGCTGCCAGCGCGCCAACAGACGGCCATGTTTATTGAACACCTGAGCATCGGCGACTTCCTCGGTGGAGGCGATCAAGGCCAGTGCTTCGGTGGCCGCAGCCGGGTCATCGAACACCACGGCGGCTTCCACGGTGTAGTTGATCGAACGGGCGATCAGATGCAGGTTGTGATCGGCATAGACCCGCAAGGCAAGCACACCCAGCAACGTCAGGGAAACGCTGGCCATGGTGATCGCCACCAACGCGACAATCAGGTGGCCGCGCCCGATGACCGAGCCCAGGGTGGGACGGATCCGCGATTTGGACAGGCTCATGGTACTGCCGGCCTGCGACGGGAAAGCTGCAGAACGCTCGGATGGATACGCACGCCACTGCGCGCGACCGAGTCGAGGTTGACCTCGAACGATACCTGCTCATCACCGACCCGCAGACAGAACAGGCTCCCCACGGTGCACTGGTCACCGCCTTCGCTGATGCTCAACACGGGCTTGCCGATCAGGGAATCAAACAGGCGGGTGCGCTCGTCGCCGGTCAGCCTGCCGATGTAGACGGCGTTGCAATCCGTAGCGATGTTGGGGTGATCGGCCAGCAATCGCTGTACGGTCACCGGTCGACCGGTGGCCTGGGTGGTGCCTTTGACCAGGTCGTCGGTGTATTGAGTCGGGCCGACGATGCACAGTTGCAACTGCGCAGGCTCCACTGGCCAGCGTGCGTAGCTGAGAATGCCCAAGACGACTTGAGTGACCGATTCGGCCCGCTGTTCAGCCCGGCTCGTGGAGGGCGGGGCTTCGGCAAGTACCATAGGCGACAGCAACCACAGAAGACCGGCAAGCAGATAATGCCTCCAGTCCTTGCTGCGCACCGCCTCCCGAACCGCCACTTTCATGGAAAATCTCTTAGCCATACGATAAGTGTCGGAACGATAGCACAGTGCCAAAAAGCCAGCGAGCCGGCGCCCTACGGACATATCTGACAGAAAACAGTCAAAATCGTGACTCCGGGATCGAATCACGAAATCTGATCATTCAGTCATCACCCTCCAACTCCAACATGAGCCCGCTCAAACGCTTGACCTTGCGCCGCACCGCCTCCTCGAACACCCCCGCTCGTGGCTCAATCAGGCTGAACCATTGCTTGCCCCGGGTAATGGCGGTGTACACCAACTCCTTGGTCAACACCGGGTTCAGCGCATCCGGGAGGATCAACGCGGTATGGGTGAATTCCGAGCCCTGGGATTTATGCACCGTCATGGCGTACACGGTTTCCACATCATTCAGGCGGCTGGGCAGGACGAAACGCACACCTCCCCGGCCGTCGTTGCGCGGGAAAGCGACCCGCAGAACCTGTTTGCCGGCATCGGGGCCATCACGCTCGGGCAGCTTGAGGGCGATACCGATATCGCCGTTCATCAGCCCCAGCCCATAGTCGTTGCGGGTCATCAGCACCGGGCGCCCTTCGTACCACTGGTGATCGCTATCGATAAGGCGGGCCTTGAGCAAGGCGGCGGTGATTCGCAGGTTCAGTCCTTCGACACCCCATGGCCCTTTGCGCACCGCGCAAAGCAATTGGAATTCGTCGAAGGCCGCCAGGACTTCCCGGGCCCAATCGGTCCAGCAACGGTCTTCCAGCGGGCGAGAAATGCTCGGGCGTCGCTGCCTTAGCAGGCTCAGGTAATGTCGATAACCCTGGGGGGCCACCTGGCTTGCCGTCGAGTAACAGCTTTTCCAATTTTGTATCGTGTTCACTCGCCAATTTCAGGGAAGACAGATCGGCATGCTGCCCTTGCTCCAGCAACTGACGGGCTTTTTCAGGCTGCTGCTGGTTGACCCAGCGAGCCAGTTGACCGATGCCGCTGCCTTCGCCGAAGCGCCGGGAATGCCTGAGCATGACCACTTGCTGTGCCAGCGGATGAGTGCCGTCGAGGTCCTGTTGCAGGTCACTGGCTGCCAGGCTTTCACCACTGGCCGATTCAAGCCAGGCTCGGGTCCGGGGGCTGTACCAGCCCTCCTCGGCGTCTCGACACAAATCCCCCAGCACCGCACCGGCTTCTACAGAGGCCAACTGGTCCTTGTCCCCCCAACAACACCAACCGTGCATGGACCGGCAGTGCATCCAGCAGATTGGCCATCATCTCCAGGTCAATCATCGACGCTTCATCGACCACCAGCACATCCAGTGGCAAGCGATTGCCTGCATGGTGGCGAAAATGCCGGGTGCCGGGGCGGCTGCCCAGCAAACGATGGACTGTCGTGACGTCGCAGGGAATCCGTTCGCGCACAGCCTCGTCCACATCCAGGGTCCGGACCTGCTGGCTGATGGATTCGGTCAGGCGCGCCGCCGCCTTGCCAGTGGGCGCGGCCAGGCGAATCCGCAGCGGCTTCCCGGCCTCGACGGCCGGTGCCTGGAGCAAGGCCAGCAGGCGTACAACGGTCGTGGTCTTGCCAGTGCCCGGGCCGCCGGTCACGATGCTGAAGGCCCCGCGGGTCGCCAGCGCGCAGGCCAGTTTCTGCCAATCGATCGGGCCGCTGGGGTTGGCCGGCCCGAACAACCCGTCCAAACGCTCGCGCAGGTCGCTGGGCGCCGCTTCATGCTCGATAAGCCGTTGACGCAACGCTTCATCGATCCGCCGTTCGTAACCCCAGTAGCGGCGCAGATAAAGACGCTTGCCAGAGAGCACCAACGGACGTTGCTGCGCCTCTTCGCTCCCATCCACGGCCAGGGCCACCAGACGACTGGACGCCAGGGCCTTGCACCAACGGACGCCATCCAGCGTCGCCAATATTTGCGATGGCAACAGCATCGCGCCCGTCTGCAGGTCACCCTCGGGAGGCAGCGACAGCGCAAAATCCGGTTCCTTGAGGGTCTCGAACACATCCAGGCAAACATGCCCGTGCCCCAGTTGATGGCTGGTCAACGCAGCAGCGAGCAGGACCAAAGGATCATCGTCGGGCGCCAGCTCATGGAGGAACGCCACGAATGCCTTGTCCAGGGCGCGCAACCACCCGCGCTCGACCCAGCGCGTCAGTAACAACAGCAGGTCCTGCGCACGGCTCAAGGGCGCCAACTCCACCAGGCTTTCGTCGTCGGAGGACTTGGGCAGCAGGTCGGCAAAAGAACGACTCATAGCAACTCTCCCTGTACCCACGCCGGTTCAGCCTTGGGTTCGCTCGCCCCCTGGAACAGGCGATCCAGTTGTTCGATCAATGCCCGTGGCGGCTTGGTGAAATACACACCCTGACTGGCTGAGCGGGTTCCGCGAAGGAACAGGTACAACGCGCCGCCGACATGCCGATCGTAGTCGTAATCGGGGAGCCGTGCCTTGAGCTGGCGATGCAGGGCCAACAGGTACAGCACGTATTGCAGGTCGTAGCGATGGTCCAGGATCGACTGTTCCATGGCCGGTACGGTGTAGGCCATGTCATCGACACCCAGCCAGTTGGATTTGTAATCGGCCACGTAGTACCGACCGTCGTGCTCGAACGTCAAATCGATGAAGCCCTTGAACATGCCGTTGAGCAGCACCGGCTCCGCCGCGACGCGGGCCACACCGCCATGGGTGAACCGGCAAACCAGCTGGTCGAGCTTTTGCACATCGACCTTGTGGCTGGCGAACCAGAACTCCATCTCCACCTGGAATCGGCTCAAGTGTTCGAGCACCACTGGCGCCTGGTCGTTTCCGACGTGCATGGGCATCTTGATCAGGTGCCGCAGCCAATCGCTCAACGTGGTGATCCAGCCTTTCCAGCCTCGGCGATTGCAGCGTCGGGCAATGGCATCCTCGATATCCGCTGGTGCCGATGAAAAACCCTCCCCAGCGGCCCACTCCAGCAGGCCATGGAGGAAAGTGCCGGGGTTGGGGCCACGGGGAAAGCGGTGGATGTCGCCACCGACAGCAAGGGTCTCCCTGGGAGCGTCCGGGTCCAATCGTTCATCATCGAACAGTTTCTGGGCCTGGGGACTCTCTGGCGCGGTATCGCTGCCTTCGCTCAGGCTTTCGCTGATGCGCAAGGCACTGTAGGACGCGATCCACCAGTTCTCGCTGGCTTTTCGCAAGGGCACCAAGGGTTCAAGCAACACGGCTTCGTTGCGCGGGGGCCGGTAGTGCTCGTCGGTGGCCTCGGGCATTGGCTGGTAGCTCACCGCGTCACTGCCTTGTTGCAGGTCTTGCAGCCAACGCCTCAATTCCACCGACTCGGCCAGCGGTGCACCACCGCCCAATAGATACCCCAGCGCGGACACATGGAGGATCGAGCGATTGTTGCTGCCCCGCTTGAGATCCGCGACACCTAGCCAGCAGGCATGTTGTGCACGGGTCAGTGCCACGTAGAGAAGCCGCAGGTCCTCGGCCAGACGCTCGTCATCGGCCTTGGCGATCAATTCGGCAGTGGGCTTGAGGCTGATCTGCGCCTTGTTGGCCTCATCGTGGTAGTGCAACGGCAATCGACTGCCATCCACCGGTTTCGTCGAGCAGATGAAGGGCAAGAAGACCAACGGATATTCGAGGCCCTTGGACTTGTGGATCGTGACCACCTTGACCAGTTGCTCATCGCTTTCCAGTCGCAGGATCTGCTCTTCCCCCACTTGCCCGGACAAGGCCAGGTGCTCGGACAAATGCCGGATCAAGGCTTGTTCACCATCCAATTCACCGGCGGCCTGTTGCAACAGTTCGCAAAGGTGCAACAAGTTGGTCAGCACCCGCTCGCCATCGCTGCGCGCCATCAAGGCCTGGGGCAGTTCGAAATCATGCAGCAGGCGCCGCAACATCGGCAGAACGCCCTGGCTGCGCCAGACCGTACGATAACCGCGGAACTGCATGACCCGGGCTTCCCAGGCCAGCTCATCCTGATTGAGACGCTCCAGCTCCGTCAGCGCCAGGTTCAACGTGATGCTGGCCAGGGCCGCCCGTAGCGGTCGCTCGGCATCCGGCTCGGCACAGGCCCTGAGCCAGATCAGCAAATCCCGCGCTTCCTGCGAGGCAAAGACCGAATCCTTGTCGGACAGATACACACTGCGCACGCCCCGCGCGGACAACGCGTCTCGCACCGCCTGCGCTTCTTTACCATCGCGCACCAGGATGGCGATATCTGCCGGGCGCACGCCTCGCAGCACTTTTCCATCGACCGTGAAGCCGTCGCGTCCCGACTGGCCGCCGTTGAGCAACGCCGTGATCTCACTGGCGCAGGCGGCCGCCATGGATTGTCGATACACCGCACCGGAAAGTGGCTGGTCCGACGACAGGTGCCAGATGTTCAGCGCCGCGACCGCCTGCCCAGCGACCTGCAAGGACTCCTTGCGCCCCTGGGACTCAACGGACAGGAACGGCACCGGGTTCTCGCCCGAAGGTTCACGGAACAGAAAGGCGCCACGGCCCTTCGGGCGGGACTCGGCCTTCTGGAAAATATGATTTACCGCACCCACCATGGCATGGCTGGAACGGAAATTCGTGCCCAGCGTGTGCAGCCTGCCAGCAGTGGCTTCGCGAGCGCGCAGGTAGGTATAGATGTCGGCACCGCGAAAAGCGTAGATCGCCTGCTTCGGATCGCCGATCAGGAAAAGTCCGGTCCCAGGGTCGTTGTCTTCGATACGGTAGATGCTTTCGAAGATGCGGTATTGAACCGGGTCGGTGTCCTGGAACTCATCGATCAGCGCCACCGGAAACTGTTCGCGGATCAGGCTCGCCAGACGCTCGCCGCCGTCGGCCTGCAGGGCCGCATCGAGACGCAGCAGCATGTCATCGAAGCCCATCTCGGCGCGGCGACGTTTCTCTGCCTCGAAGCGCGTCCCGACCCATTGCGCGGCATGCTGCAACACGGCGGCATCTGGCGTGGGCAACGCATCCAGGCTGGCCTTGAGACTGGCCATGGCGTCCAGCCCGGGATGGTTGGGCACTTCACCTTTCCAGGCTTCGGCCATGCCCTCGGGCGTCAACCGCGTGAATCCGGTGCCGATGTCCAACAGCTCAAGGCTTTCGTCATCGACCCAGGCAGTAATTTTCTGAAACCATGGCTCGAAGTAACGCGCCTGCATCTTGCGCCCGTCGACAGACTTGCTGGCAACGCCTTGCTGGCAGATCTCCAACAGTTCCACCGCCCATTGCCGCCACGGCGCCTTGAGATCGAGCAAGGCGGCACTGCGCTCCTGCAAGGCCGCGGCGATGAGTTCAGCAGGCTCAAGCCCGTCGCCGTTGCCATGCTCGCTGGAAAACAGACCTCGCACCCGCGGCAACAGCGCAGCAGGCCCTCCCCAATGGGTACGCACCCAGTTCAGCGCCTCGCCTTGCATCGAATAGCAGAACAACCGCCAATAATCGCGCAGAACCTCGCCCAGCAATTCGCTGTGGTCGGTTTCCAGGGTCTGGGTGAACAGGCTGCCGCTGTCGAAGGCATGCTCACGCAACATGCGCTGGCACCAACTGTGGATGGTCGAGACGGCCGCTTCGTCCATCCACTGCGCAGCAATGTCCAGCCGGTTCGCGCAGCCAGGCCATTGCTCAGCGTTGAACTCATCGCGCAACGCGGCGATCAGCGAATCCGGGGCGGGAATTTCGTCACGGAAGAAACGCGCCGCTTCGGCCAGACGGGTGCGAATTCGTTCACGCAACTCTTTGGTGGCAGCGTCCGTGAAGGTCACCACCAGGATTTGCGGTGGAAGCAACTCGCGGCCAAAGCCGGACGCCGGACCGCCATGCCCCAGCACCAGACGCAGGTACAGCGCCGAGATGGTGAAGGTCTTGCCGGTGCCGGCGCTGGCCTCGATCAGTTGGCTGCCACGTAGCGGAAAAGCCAGGGCCAATGGGGTCTGTCGACTCATGAACGGGCTTCCTCGCCGACCAATGAACGCCATGGGGCTTCGAGCAACGGCCGATAAAGCGCATCGCACCAATCGGGGAATGTTTCGTCAGCCATCAAGGCATCGAAATCAGGAAACTGTCGAGCCAATGCCGGACTTTCCCGCCGCTCGCCTTCAAACGTCTGCCCATCGCCCTCATAGGCTTTGCGAGCCGCCGCTTCGGCCTTGACCGGATCAGTCTGGCCGAGCCAGGCGAAAGCCGTCTTCACCGCGATCGGTAGCGGCTGGCGCATACCGGTCTGCCAGGCCTGCAGCATGTCGCCCAGTAGCCTTTGTGCGACAGGCTCCTCAAAAGGCGCCAGCAGCAAGCTGTCATCACTGGCTACCAATGCCGTCGTCAACGACAGGCCATTAGCGCAGGCCACGAGATGGTTGACCCAAGGCCGTATCAGGCGATGCCACTTACGGGTCTTGGTGGAACCGATGCTGTTGGGTATGGCCGTGATGGCGAGGACCGCACCGTCGGAACGCTGATGCAAACCACTGAGCCACCCTTCGACATTCACTCCCAGCAATTGCAGGCTGACTGGCACAGCGCTGACCGACGGTGTCGGCCATAACGCCAGAAGCTGTTGGTATCGCTGGAGCAGATCCGGCAGGGGTTCGATCAATTCACGCTGCATGCATTCACCGAAACCGGCCATGGGTAACAGGCCGCTGTTCTGCAGTCTTTTGGCGTGAGCGGTGAGGGCAAGATCCGGCTGGTCCAGGCGTACCAGGGCGGCCTCGAGCAAGCTGTCACTCAAGCTGTAGCGTTGCAGCGCATCAAGCACGAAAGGTTCGTCATCGGCCAAAGGCGCTTCGATGGCCTCGAAGAACACTTTCAACCGCTGACTGAAGAAATGGCGGACAGGATTGCGCAGGAAGTCCTGCAACTGCCCAAGGCCCAAGGGCTCCTCCTGGACATAGGGTTCCAGCACCTGGTTCTTGTCGGTGTGATCGCAAACGCCATGGAGCATCCGCCATTCGCTGGCGTAACTGAACAGCTCGTCACCTTCATGGAAATAACGTGCACTGAACGGTTGCAACGGATGCTCCTGGGTCAGGGCATCGAGAAGAGGCTTGCTGTCATCTGCCAACCGCCAGCCACTGGCGAGATGATCGCGCAGTTGGCCGATCAACACCGATGCCGGGCGCTCGCTGTTGTCGCGAATACTGCGACCCACCCAACTGATGTACAGCTTTTCCCGGGCAGAAAGCAGCGCTTCCAACAGCAGGTAACGGTCGTCCTCACGGCGGGAACGATCGCCAGGACGATAATCGCCCCCCATCAGGTCGAAGTCCAAAGGCGGCTGGGCTCTCGGGTAATCACCATCATTCATCCCCAGCAGGCACACCAGCTTGAAGGGAATCGCGCGCATCGGCATCAAGGTACAGAAGTTGACTGCTCCGGCCAGGAAACGCTGGGACAGTCGCCCCTGATCCAGTCCGGCCAACCACGCCTCTCGTACCACCGTCAGCGGCAATTCATCGTGCAGCCCCACCGACTCACAGGTTTCCAGCCAGGTTTCACGCAAGTCTTCGAGTTGGGCCAGCAAATAGTCGTCATGCTCGTTGCTTGCCTGGAAAAACAGCTGCATCAGATCTTGCAGGCGTGAACCCCATTGCTGCGGCGATGCCGGCCGGGTAAGTTCCTGATGGGCGACTTCCAGGGCATCCAGCAATGCAACCAAGGGACCGATCAACGCCGCGTCCAGGCCACCGATCTCGTCATAGGGCTCAATGCCCTCATACGCATTCGAACTGCCGACGGCATACCCCAGCAACATGCGACGCAAGCCGAAATGCCAGCTGTTCTGCTCAAGCTCGGCAGGCAGGCCCAACCCGGCACGGTGTTCGGCGCTCATCCCCCAGCGAATCCCGGCGCCTTCGATCCAGCGGTGCAGTGTCGGCAGGTCGGCCTCATCGATGCCAAACCGTTCGCGCAACGCCGGGACATCCAGCAGATCAAGGATTTCGCTGACCGGAAAGCGACTGTCCGGCAGCTTGAGCAAATGCTCGACGGCGATCAGCAATGGATCACGTCCACGCTGGCCCTGGTCGGTCAGCGTGAAGGGAATGAACCGTGGGTCGCTCCTGTCGAGCTGGCCGAACACTGCGCGAATGTGCGGTGCATAACTGTCAATGTCCGGGACCATGACGATGATATCCCGTGGGCGCAGGGTCGGATCCGCACTGAAGTAGGCCAGCAATTGGTCGTGAAGAATTTCGACTTCACGCTGGGCGCCGTGGGCCACATGAAAACGGATCGAGCCGTCTCGCTCCGTATCGACGATAGGCCAGTGTTCCCGGGTTTCATTCAGGGGGCGCAGCTCCAGGATGTCATCCTGCAACTGGCTGAGAAGGGTTGTAGGAGTTCCATCAGTGAACAGGTCAATTCGCCCATCACGAAACACCGAGCGATAGCTGTTGGGGTCATCGTAGCTGTCGAGCAGGTTGATATAGTCGCGCCCTTGCTTGCCCCAGGCGGCCAACAACGGATGGGCATGTTGATGCAGGGTTTGCGGATCGAGGACGACGGGCATGCCAGCCTTGCGTGCCTGGCGCTTGTATTGATGACGCAGCAAGTCCTTGTCGGCGACGATGTCCGCCCAATGATGGCGACATGGGTTATGCACGCAGAGCAGAACCTGGCTGAACCGGGAAAGGCCGGCGAGCGCCTCCAGTACCTGGGCAGGCAACGAAGAAATACCAAACACGATGACCCGTGCGGGCAGGCCTTTCGGAGCGGCTTCCAGGCTGTTGATACGTTCGATGTAGCGCTGATGAACGCCAGCACGGCTTTGCGCCATGCCTTGTTCCCCCACATCCAGCAACAAGGCTCGCCACAGTTCCGCTTGCCAGCAATTTGCTGGCGCGAGCGACTTGATTTCGCCTCGGACATTTCTGGTCTGGTGTCGACCTTCCGCCCAATCCTCAAGCCAGTCGGCCCGGTAGACCTGGTACTGGTCGAACAGATCGGCAAGACGCTCGGACAGTTGATAGCGCTTGCGCAAGTCGGTGTCGTGGGTAAGGAATCGTCGCAGAGGTTCGAAATGAGGCTGCTCGATCAACTGCGGCAGCAGGCGCATCAGGCGCCAGGTCAGCGGAGCCTTGTCCAATAGGGACTTGGCCGGAATCTCATCACGCCCCAGGACTGTTCGATAAAGCTGCCACATGAAACTGCCCGGCAGTTGCACATCAATGGCCGCCGCAATACCGCAGCCGCCGGAGTCATCATCCTCCGGGTCTTCAGCCAGTGCGAGCTTGAGCCATTGGGCAATGCCGTTGCTCTGTACCAGGGCGATTTCATTTTCAAGGGGGGCCAGCGGATAGCGCCGCATCAAGCTGATCACCAGGCTGCGCAATTCATCAAGGCGATTCCCGTGAACCACCATGAAAGCTGGGCTGAGGGACGTTGCGTCCGGCATGAAAGGCATCCTTGAAAATGCAAAAGCTAGGGGCAGAACCTTAGCACTGTCGGGGGGTTGTGACAGCCGGGAGCAGTCCGCGCTTGTCGTAAGAACTTTCTTGCGGGCAAAACAAAACCCCTACCTGCATCAGCAGATAGGGGTTTCGGAATTTAATCTTGACGATGACCTACTCTCACATGGGGAAACCCCACACTACCATCGGCGATGCATCGTTTCACTTCTGAGTTCGGGATGGGATCAGGTGGTTCCAATGCTCTATGGTCGTCAAGAAATTCGGTAGCCAGCGCGTGCCTTGCGGTCACGTTCCAGCGAATGGGTATGCGATAGTTTGTGTGCTGCAATCGAGCGTCTCGAACTTTCGGTTCGTTTCGTCTTCACACACCGCAATCTGGTCTCTTTCGCCTTTTGGCTTGGAGGTGACAAATTGCTTGGGTGTTATATGGTCAAGCCTCACGGGCAATTAGTACAGGTTAGCTCAACGCCTCACAGCGCTTACACACCCTGCCTATCAACGTCGTAGTCTTCGACGGCCCTTCAGGGAGCTCAAGGCTCCAGTGAGATCTCATCTTGAGGCAAGTTTCCCGCTTAGATGCTTTCAGCGGTTATCTTTTCCGAACATAGCTACCCGGCAATGCCACTGGCGTGACAACCGGAACACCAGAGGTTCGTCCACTCCGGTCCTCTCGTACTAGGAGCAGCCCCTCTCAAATCTCAAACGTCCACGGCAGATAGGGACCGAACTGTCTCACGACGTTCTAAACCCAGCTCGCGTACCACTTTAAATGGCGAACAGCCATACCCTTGGGACCGGCTTCAGCCCCAGGATGTGATGAGCCGACATCGAGGTGCCAAACACCGCCGTCGATATGAACTCTTGGGCGGTATCAGCCTGTTATCCCCGGAGTACCTTTTATCCGTTGAGCGATGGCCCTTCCATACAGAACCACCGGATCACT